>NZ_JBITIP010000001.1:429790-580557 GCF_044459125.1 Nonomuraea sp. NPDC050383 | reverse complement strand
GGGGCCGGGCCACGCGGGCCCGGCCGCCGGCGAGCGTCAGTTCGCGTGCAGGGCGGCGTTCAGCTCGATGCCCCGGCCCGTGCGCGGCACGGCCTCGACCGCGCCCGTCTGCGAGTTCCTGCGCAGCAGCAGCCCGGCGCCGCCCGACAGCTCCCTGGCCTTGACCACGCGACCGTCCGGCAGGCCCACCTTGGTGCCGGCCGTCACGTACAGGCCCGCCTCCACCACGCAGTCGTCGCCCAGCGAGATCCCGACCCCGGCGTTGGCGCCCAGCAGGCAGCGCTCGCCGATGGAGATGACCTCCTTGCCGCCGCCCGACAGGGTGCCCATGATCGACGCGCCGCCGCCCACGTCCGAGCCGTCGCCGACGACCACGCCGGCCGAGATGCGGCCCTCCACCATGGAGGCGCCCAGCGTGCCGGCGTTGAAGTTCACGAAGCCCTCGTGCATCACCGTCGTGCCGGCGGCCAGGTGCGCGCCGAGCCGCACCCGGTCGGCGTCGGCGATGCGGACCCCCGCCGGCAGCACGTAGTCGACCATCCGCGGGAACTTGTCCACCCCGTACACCGTGACCGGCCCCCTGGCCCGCAGCCGCAGCCGCGTCTGCTCGAAGCCCTCCACGGCGCACGGCCCGTGGTTGGTCCAGGCGACGTTCGCCAGCACGCCGAACAGCCCGTCGAGGTTGAGCCCGTGCGGCCTGACCAGGCGGGCCGACAGCAGGTGCAGCCTGAGGTAGGCGTCGTGCGCGTCCGCGGGCGGCTCGGAGAGCTTGGCGATGCCGGTCCGCACCGCCACCACCTCCACGCCCCGCAACGGGTCGGGCCCGACGAGGGAGGCGAGCTCGCCCGCCTCGGCGGCGTCGAGCCGCTCGGTGCCGGCGGCGGGCGGCTCGCCCAGCTCCGGAGCCGGGAACCAGGTGTCGAGAACGGTGCCGTCGGCGGCGAGAGTGGCCAGGCCGATGCCGTACGCGCCGGTCACGGTGGGGTCGATAGCAGTCACGCGCCTCAAAATACCGTCACCCGGAGGGGCGCGGCGGACTCGGGGGACACCGGCGGGCCCCGGTGACGGCCGAGGGGGCTCACACGGCGCCGAGATCGGCGGACAGCCATCGTTCGGGCCGCATCCGGAACGTCACCAGCGCCCGCGTGTCCGAGCCGCCCACGTAGCCGGGCAGCGCCTCGGCCGGCAGGTACCGGGCGGCGATCAGGGTGAGATCGTCCAGGGTCGTGGGGCCGGAGCCGACGACGGGCCCCTCGACCGAGACGTACCGGTAGGTCGGGCTGGCGCGCTGGACCAGCAGCGAGAAACGGCCGGCCTTGCCGATCAGCCTCGCCTTGGCCGAGTCGCCGCCGGTGAGGAACCACACCTCGCCGCCGGGGCTGTAGGCGTACCAGACGGGCACGGTCAGCGGCGCCCGCTCGGTCCCGGCCTCCACCGACAGCGCGGCGATGTGCGCTCCGGCCAGGAAAGCCTGCCGCTCCGCCTCGCTGAGCGCCATCGGCCCCACCTCCTGCCTGCTACATCACCGCTCGCCCCAATCCCTACGCATGCCCCGCAAGCCACAAAAGGCCCATACGGGTACGTCTCCGCAAGGTTTTACCGGGACATGGGCAGCCGTGGACACCAGCCCGGCACGGAGCCCGCCACTGTGGAAGTCGACAACGCGGGCGGTCACAGCTCGGGGGAGCCCCGCCCGGAACGACGGAACCGCCCGGCATGATCGGCCGAGCGGTTCGTCAGGGTGCCTCGGGTGGGACTCGAACCCACACTGCGCGGGTTTTGAATCCGCTTCCTCTGCCAATTGGGATACCGAGGCAAGAATCCGGACAAGTCCAGATCATTCGTCTCGCACGGCCAAAGCGTAGCCCAACTCGGCGGCCGGCCAGCACCGACGTGGCTCTAATCTAGCGGACATCTGTACTCTTCTGCTCGTGAGTACGCAGCGGCGAGTGGTGATCGCGGAAGACGAGGCACTGATCCGCCTCGATCTCAAGGAGATGCTCGAGGAGGACGGCTACGTCGTCGTCGGGGAGGCCGGCGACGGTGAGCAGGCCATCAGGCTGGCCGCCGAGCTCAAGCCCGACCTGGTCATCCTCGACGTCAAGATGCCCGTCCTGGACGGCATCTCCGCCGCCGAGCGGATCGCGGCCGACCGGATCGCGCCCTGCCTCATCCTGACCGCCTTCTCCCAGCGAGACCTGGTCGAGCGGGCCAGGGACGCCGGGGCCATGGCCTACCTCGTCAAGCCGTTCACCAAGGCCGACCTCGTGCCCGCCATCGAGATGGCCGTCAGCCGGCACGAGGAGATGGTGGCGCTGAGCGCGGAGGTCTCCAGCCTCTCCGAGCGGCTGGAGACCCGCAAGCTGGTCGAGCGGGCCAAGGGGCTGCTCATGGCGGCCCACGGGTGGAGCGAGCCGCAGGCGTTCCGCTGGATCCAGAAGGCGTCCATGGACCGCAGGCTGAGCATGCGCGAGGTCGCGCAGATCGTCATCGACGACGCCGCCACCCGGTCCTGAGCCGGCCCCGGGTCACTTCTTCAGGCCGCACACCTGGAGCGCGTAGTCGATCAGCTGCTTCTGGCGGTCCGCCGGCGGCTGCACGATGACCACGCGCTCCTCGCCGCCGTCCACCGAGGCCCGTACGGGGAACAGGAACGCCTTCTTGGCCTCGGCGAACGCGTGCGGGTCGCACCGGCCGGGCGACAGCGCGACGGGCGCCTCGGCCCTCGTGGCGCCCGCCTCCAGCACCACCAGCGGCTTGGACCCCCGCGCCGGCGTGACCATGTAGTGCGTCGTGCCGTCGACCGAGCCGACCGCCACCTTGCCGGCGCCCCGCCTGGTCAGCACGAGGGTGCCGCGCATGAGGTCGCCGTCCCGCTTCCACACCGGCCCGAACGCGATGTCGGCCGCCTGCCTGACCAGGAACGCCGAGCACTCGTCGTGCAGCAGCCTGGCCAGCAGCGGGTCCGGGTGCGGCACCGGGAAGACCACCCTGCGCAGCGGCTCCGAGCCGGTGCGGACGCGCGCCAGGACCGTGGCGGGCCGCACCTCGGGCAGCCCCTTGGGCGAGCAGTTCGCCTCACCGTAGGGAATGCGGAGGTCGGTGCGCTCCGTGTGACCGATGGTGGCGTCCTTGCTTTCCGGGGGAAGGATTTTGAATGACGGCGAGATCAGCTGGACATCTGCGAAATACACCGGTGTGTCCGTGGTATTGCGGACAGCGACCTCCAGGGCGTGGGCGGGCTCGTCGGAGCGCCATTGGGCCAGGGAGACGGAGACCCCATAGGGTGGTCGCGACGAGGGTTCGGCCGGCTCGCCGGGGCCACCGCAACCCGACAGCATGACCACCATGACCAGGGGGACCCTAATGTGCTTCACTTCTCGCACATTAGGCAACCTTGAGCGGCTCTCGTAAGTTGAGGACTGATTACGACTCCGCATCCAAGTGCCGACAGTTCAGGGCGGCATCTGGTTCCAGGCCATGGTGGTTTTGTACGTTTCCGTCATTCGATCGGGAACGTCGGCGGTGCTGACCGATCCCGGCCTGCAGATGAAGGAGACACTTCATGGTCCGCATTGCTCCCGTGGGGCGGGCGCTGGCTGTTGCTGCTGCCGCCAGCCTCGCTCTTACGGCTTGCGGTGGTGGCAGCGACACCGCCACTCAGCCGTCCGAGTCCGCGGCGGCGCCGTCCTCCGCGGCCCCCGCGGCTAAGGGTGACGGCACGCTCACGCTTGGCACGCTACTGCCGCAGACGGGCTCGCTGGCCTTCCTCGGCCCGCCTGAGATCGCGGGCGTGGACGCGGCGATCAAGGAGATCAACGAGGCCGGCGGCGTGCTGGGCAAGCCGGTGGTCAAGTACGACACCGACTCGGGCGACACGACCACCAACATCGCCTCGCAGTCCGTGGACAAGCTGCTGGCGCAGAAGGCCGACGCCATCATCGGCGCGGCGTCCTCGTCGGTGTCGGAGTCGGTGATCGACAAGATCACGGGTGCCGGCGTGATCCAGTTCTCGCCCGCCAACACCTCTGACAAGTTCACCACCATCGAGGACAAGGGCCTCTACTTCCGGACGTCCCCGCCGGACAAGCTGCAGGGCCGCGTGTTGGGCGACCTCGTGGTGGCGGACGGCAACGACACGGTCGGCATCCTCGCGATGCAGGACTCGTACGGCACGGGCCTGGCCGACCAGGTCTCCAAGACCGTCACCGACTCGGGTGGCCAGGTCGTCGAGCGCGTCGACTACGACCCCAAGGCCGCCGACTTCTCCGCCGACGTGGCGAAGATCAAGGCCAAGAACCCGAAGGCCATCGTGCTCATCGGCTTCGAGGAGACCGCCAAGGTCGTGCAGGAGCTGATCAAGCAGGGCATGCCGGCCAGCAAGCACAAGTGGTACATGGTCGACGGCAACACCTCCAACACCAACTACGCGAAGATGCCCAAGGGCACCCTGACCGGCGTGAAGGGGACGATCCCGGGAGCCGCGGCTCCGGAGGAGTTCCAGAAGAAGCTCACGACCATCAACCCCAAGCTCCAGGACTTCAGCTACGGCCCCGAGTCGTACGACGCGACCAACCTGCTCGCGCTGGCCGCCGAGGCCGCCAAGAGCGACGCGGGCGGCGACATCGCCAAGAAGCTGGCCGAGGTCAGCAAGGGCGGCGAGAAGTGCAACGACTTCAAGTCGTGCGTCGAGCTGCTGAAGGCCGGCAAGGACATCGACTACGAGGGTGTCAGCGGCCCGGTCGAGTTCAACGACGCCGGTGACCCCGCGGTCGCCACGATCGGCATCTACCAGTACGGCGACAACAACAAGTACGCCACCAAGGCGCTCGAGTACCGCACCGGCAACATCGCCGGCTGACGATACGCGTGAGCCACGAAGAGGGCCCGGTCCGCTCGGACCGGGCCCTCTTCGGCGCCCGGCCCCCGGTGAGGGACTACGCGCAGCCGGTCTTGATCCGGTCGGCGGCGGCCCGGTACTGCTTCAGCAGCGTCACCTTCCGCGGGCGGGGCACGTCCGCCCTGGACAGGCCCGCCGTCGCCGTCTCGACGTCCCGTACGGCGGGCGCCAGCGAGTCGGGCAGGGCGGGGCCGTACTGCAGGGTGATGCCCCGGGCCTCGGCCAGGCGGCCCAGCACGGCGTCCTCGAAGTACTGGTCGTCCTCCTGGCCCCGGGGCTTCAGCAGGAGGTCGGCGTAGCCGATGGCGGACACGACCCGCGCGCACGGGTCGTCGGTGGGGTCGCCGCCCGTGCTGTACCTGCCGGCCGAGGCGGCGGGCGTGTGCTGGCAGGCGGCGACGATCGACAGGAGCGGCACGAGCAGCGCGGTCGCGGCGACTCGTCGCACGGCGTCCTTGAACACTGCGTCCTTGAACACGACGTCATTCGGCACAAAGTCATTAAAACGGCGGAGGGGCCCCCAGGGGAGCCCCTCCGCCGTCGTACGTGAGAAACCGTTACGTGCGTTACGCCTTGGCCAGGGTGCCGAGGTAGAGCTCGATCACCTTGGGGTCGTTGGCGAGCTGCCGGCCGGTGCCGGTGTAGGCGTTGCGGCCCTGGTCGAGGACGTAGCCGCGGTGGCAGATCTGCAGGCAGCGCCGGGCGTTCTGCTCGACCATGACGACCGTGACGCCCGCCTTGTTGATCTGCTGGGCCTGGATGAACACCAGGTCCTGCAGCTTGGGCGACAGGCCGGCCGACGGCTCGTCGAGCAGCAGCACCGACGGCTCGGTCATGAGCGCCCGCGCCATGGCCACCATCTGCCGCTCGCCGCCCGACAGGGAGCCGGCGCGCTGCTTGCGCCGCTCCTTGAGGGCCGGGAACAGCTCGGCGACGAACTCGAAGCGCTCCTTGAACTTGCCGGGCACCTGGAAGGCGCCCATCTCCAGGTTCTCCTCGATGGTGAGGCTGGGGAAGACGTTGTTGGTCTGCGGGACGTAGCCCACGCCGCGCGAGACCAGCTGGTGCGCCTTCATGTTGGTGATGTCCTCACCCTTCAGCAGCACCGTGCCGCTGCGGATGTTGACGAGCCCGAACATGGCCTTGAGCAGCGTCGACTTGCCGGCGCCGTTCGGGCCGATGATGCCGATCAGCTCGCCGTCGCCGACGTACAGGTCGGAGCCGTTGAGGATGTTGACGCCCGGCAGGTAGCCGGCGATCAGCTCGTCGCAGCGCAGCACGGCGCTCTCCGCGCCCCTCAGATGGGCGCTGCGGTCGGTGACCGCCTGCTGGGACGCCTCGGGCTCCGATGCCGTCACGGTGGACGTGGCGGCGCTGTGGGGGGCCTCCTGAGCGGTCTGCTCGGGCTCGGGGGACTCGGGGACGGTGTTCACTTCTGAGTCTCCTCCTCGATCTCGGCCTCGAGCGCCGCCTCAGCCTGCTGGAGCTGCTCCTCCAGCTCCGTCTCCGAGAGCGGCGCGTCGTGGTGCGCGCCCAGGTAGGCGTCGATGACGCGCGGGTCGGACATGATGGTGTCCGGCGGCCCCTCGGCGATCACCGAGCCCTGGGCCATGACGATGACCCAGTCGCTGATGTCGCGCACCATGTCCATGTCGTGCTCGACGAACAGCACGGTCATGCCCTGCTCGCGCAGGTTCTTCACGTGGCCGAGCAGCGACTGGGTGAGCGCCGGGTTGACGCCGGCCATCGGCTCGTCGAGCATGACCAGCTCCGGCTGGACCATGAGCGCGCGGGCCATCTCCAGCAGCTTGCGCTGGCCGCCCGACAGCGAGCCGGCGAAGTCGTCGCGCTTGGCGTCGAGCTTGAACCTGGCGAGCAGCTCCTCGGCCCGCTCGGTGATCTCGTCCTCCTGCGCGCGCCAGAGGCTCGGCACGAGCGCGCGGAAGAAGCCCTCGCCCTTCTGCTGCTGGGCGCCCAGGCGCATGTTCTCCATCACCGTGAGCCGCGACAGGGCCTTGGTGAGCTGGAAGGTGCGGACCATGCCGGCGCGCGCCACCTTGTGGGCGGGCACGCCGTTCATCGCGCGGCCGTTGAACGTCCACTGGCCGGAGTCCGCGGTGTCGAAGCCGGTGAGCTGGTTGAAGAAGGTCGTCTTGCCCGCGCCGTTGGGGCCGATCAGCGCGGTGATGGAGCCGCGCTGGATCTCGACGTGCTCCACCTCGACGGCGGTCAGGCCGCCGAAGCGGCGCACCACCTTGTCGATCACGAGGATCGGGTCGGGCTTGGGGACGCCCGGGTCGCGGGCGAGGTCCTTGAACGCGGCCTGGGCCTCGGACTTGCGGGCGGTCGCCGCCGTCACGGTGCCGGCGCCGCCGTCGGCATGGGTTTCAGCGTGCATCGATTGCAATCTCCCTCTTGTCCCCGAAGATGCCCTGTGGCCGGTAGACGAGCAAGAGGACGAGTCCCACGCCGACCAGGAGGAAGCGGACGGGGCCCACCTGGGTGGGCTCCATGAAGGGCAGGTAACCCGCCTCGACCGCGCCGCTGAGCAAGCCGTTGACCAGGACCAGCAGCACCCAGAAGATCATCGAGCCGACGACGGGGCCGAGGACGCGCGCCGCGCCGCCGAGGATGACGATCGTGTAGGCGAAGAAGGTGGTCTCGGTGCCGAAGATGTCGGGCTGCACCGAGGCGAACGCCAGGCCGTAGATGAAGCCGCCCAGCGAGCCGATGACGCCGCCCAGGATCAGCGACTGCATCTTGTACGAGAAGATGTTCTTGCCGAGGCTGCGCACCGCGTCCTCGTCCTCGCGGATGGCCTTGAGCACCCGGCCCCACGGGCTCTTCATCAGCAGGTACACGATGAGGCAGGACAGGCCGATGAGCACCCAGCCGACCAGCAGCACCCAGGTCACCCGGTGGTTGAAGGTGAACCAGCCGAAGCCGTAGTCCCCCTCGGGGAGCGGGTTGAGCGCGTAGAAGCCCTCGGAGAAGCCGCGCTGGCCGTCGGAGCCGCCGAAGACGTCCTTGAACGCCACCGACCGGAAGACGAGCCGGATGATCTCGGCCGCGGCGATGGTGACGATGGCCAGGTAGTCGGCGCGCAGGCGCAGTGTCGGGATGCCGAGGACGACGGCGAGCAGGACCGCGGCCAGCAGGCCGACGCCGATGCCGATCCAGAAGGGCAGGCCGAGCACGGTGACGGTGACCGCCAGGCCGTAGCCGGCCACGGCCATGAACGCCGACTGCCCGAAGTTCAGCAGGCCCGTGTACCCGAAGTGGACGTTGATGCCGATGGCGGCGAGCGCGTAGAGCACCGTCTCGACGCCTACGGCGGCCTTGACGGTGGTGGAGATGATCGTTACCCAGTCCATGGTTCCCCCCGTCAGCCGATCCGCTCTCGGCGGCCCAGGATGCCCTGCGGCCGGAAGAGGAGCACGATGATGAGCACGGCCAGCGCGCCGACGCTCTTGAGTTCCGGCGGCACCCACAGGGTGGACAGCTGGATGAACAGGCCGACGATGAGCGAGCCGACGAGCGCGCCGAACGCGGTGCCGAGACCGCCGAGCGTGACGCCGGCGAAGATGAGCAGCAGGATGTCCTGGCCCATCGTGTACTTCAGGTTCTGCGACAGGCCGAGCATGACGCCGGCCAGCGCGGCGATGGCGCCGCCCATGGTCCAGATGATGCGGATGACCCGGTCGACGTTGATGCCCGAGGAGGAGGCCAGCGCCGGGTTGTCGGCGACGGCGCGCGCCGCCTTGCCGGTGCGGGTGCGCAGCAGCGCGAAGCCGACCACGACGAGGACGAGCAGCTCGATGCCCATGGCGACGAAGTTCTTGGGCGCCGCCGAGATCGGCCCGATCTCGATGCCGGGCTGGGCGGTGTACTGGGCGTACGCCTCGCTCTGGCCGCCGAAGAAGATGAGGAAGACGTACCGCAGGAAGAGCGCCACGCCGATCGAGATGATCATCATGGCGATGGTGCCGGTGCCCCGCTTGCGCAGCTGTCCCCAGAAGAACCTGTCCTGCGCGTAGCCGAGACCGCCCGCGAGGATCACCGCGATCACCGCGGCGGGGATGAGGTGCAGGCCCATGCCGACGTTGACGGCGTAGGCCAGGATGGCGCCGAGCGTGACCAGCTCGCCGTGCGCGAAGTTGGTCAGGCCGGTGGTGCCGTAGATGAGCGAGAGGCCGAGCGCCGCGAGCGCGATGATGAGGCCCAGGTTGAGGCCCTCGAAGGCGAGCTGCGCCGCCTGCGTCCAGAAGCCGCTCTCGCCGGCCTCGTCCTCCGCGGGCTGCCCGGGAGCTCCCTTGGCCTGCAGCGCGAACAGGGCGGTGGACATGTTGCCCTCGTACACGCTCAGGGTGCGGACGTTGCTCCCGCCCCGGACCGCCGCGTTCTTGGGCAGCGTGGCGACATCCAGCGTGACCTTGTATCTGCCGGGCTTGTCCACCGGCACCTGCCACGTACCTTGCGCGTTACTGGTGACCGCCGCCACGGGTTGTCCGCTCTCGGTGGTCACGACGATCTTCACGCCGTTCACTGGCTGGCCTTGGAATGTGAGTGTCCCTCTCAGGCCCTGGTCCGCCGTGGCCGCGTGGGCCGGGGCGGTGAGCAGGAGGACGAGTCCACTCAGAAAGGCCGTGAACGCGATCACGGCTCTGCGCAATGGTGCTCCCTCTATAGGTCAAGGTGGGGTGGGTGCCCCTCCATCTCGACACGCGCGCATCGCAGGCACAACTGGATGCTGTTGCGGGAGCTTATTGCGGGAAGGAGTGCCTTACTATCGTCCGTCACCAATTAGTGACATGTGCGTGTCGCAGGCGTGAGCAAACAACGTAGCAGGTCAAGTGGTGAATAGCCGTTAACGTGACGCGCGCCGTGCGACGGGACGGTGACACATCGCCGCGTGGGGCGGGGCCGCGGACCGGGCCTCCGGGCCCGTGACGAGAACGAGCCCGAGGGGTGACCTTTGGGACCGTGCGGGGCTTCCCCGGCCTCACACGTTATCTACTCGGTCACCCCTGCGGGCTCTGCTCTGGCACAACGGTAGCGACCCACGGGCCCCCTGCGCAAAGGGAGACGTGAGCGCGTGGCGTTCAACGATCGCGCAACATGCAGGTCAAACGAGACGTGCAGACGAGTCGTCCCTGGTCGTCGGTGATCTCGATGTGGTACGTCGCCAGCGTCCGGCCGCCGTGCAGCCGCGTCGCCACGCCCGTCACGTGGCCGGAGGTGGCGGAGCGGTGGTGGGTGGCGTTGATCTCGATGCCGACCGCGATGCGCTCCGGGCCCGCGTGGAGCGCCGCGCCCACCGAGCCGAGCGTCTCGGCCAGCACCGCGGACGCGCCGCCGTGCAGCAGCCCGTACGGCTGCGTGTTGCCCTCCACCGGCATGCGGCCCACGACCCGCTCCGGGGCGGCCTCGACGAACTCGATGCCCATGCGGTGGGGGAGCGTCCCTTCGTGGACCGCGGTGAACATGCCGATCCCGGCGGGGTCCGCCTGCGCGGGCCCGGCGGGGGCCGCCTGCGCCGACTCGGCGGGGTCCGTCTGCGTCAAGAGGAGGCCTCCAGTCTTTCCGGCTGTCTTCAGAGCTCGGGTTTTCTGTCGCAGTCGCAGACTAGGCTGCGGGTGTGGCGAAAGTTGAAGTGACCCCCAGCCGACCGTGCCTGCTGCTGCTCGACGGGCACTCCTTGGCCTACCGCGCCTTCTACGCGCTGAAGGACGCCAACCTGATGACCACCGATGGTCAGCACACCGAGGCGGTCTACGGGTTCACGTCGATGCTGACCAACATTTTGCGCGACGAGCAGCCCTCGCACGTGGCCGTGGCCTTCGACCGGTCCGAGCCCACGTTCCGGCACGAGGAGTACTCCGCGTACAAGGCCAACCGGAGCGAGACCCCGGAGGACTTCCGCGGTCAGATGCAGCTCATCTACGAGCTGCTCGACACGCTGCGCATCCCGCACCTGTCCAAGGCCGGCTTCGAGGCCGACGACCTGATCGCCACGCTGGCCACGCGCGCCTCCGCCGAGGGCATGAACGTCCTCGTCGTCACCGGCGACCGCGACGCCCTCCAGCTCGTCGACGAGCGCGTCACCGTCCTCATGACCCGGCGCGGCATCAGCGACATGACCCGCTTCACGCCGGAGGCCGTCGAGGAGAAGTACGGCCTGACGCCCGTCCAGTACCCCGACTTCGCGGCGCTGCGCGGCGACCCCAGCGACAACCTGCTCAGCATCCCGAGCGTGGGGGAGAAGACCGCGGCCAAGTGGGTGCGCGAGTTCGGCTCCCTGACGGCGCTGGTCGACCGGGTCGACGAGGTCAAGGGCAAGGTGGGCGACAAGCTGCGCGAGCACGTCGCCCAGGTCCTCATGAACCGCCGGCTCACCGAGCTGCTGCGCGACGTGCCCCTGGAGGTCGAGCTGACCGACCTCAAGCAGGGCGTCTGGGAGCGCGAGGAGGTCAACAAGCTCTTCGACACCCTGCAGATCCGCGGCGAGCTGCGCGAGCGCGTCTTCAAGACGCTCGGCACCGGCGAGCGCGAGCCCGACCAGGGCTTCGAGGTCGAGACCGTCATCCTCGGCCCCGACCGGGTGGCCGGCTGGCTGGCCGCGATGCCCGCGGGCCGCGCCGGCCTCGCCTTCCGCGGCGCCTACGGCCGCGGCACCGGCCGCATCGACGCCATCGCGGTGGCCTCGCCCGACGGCACGGCCGCCCACATCGACCCGGTCAAGCTCACCGAGGCCGACGAGAGCGCGCTGCGCGCCTGGCTGGAGGACGAGAGCCGGCCCAAGGCCGTCCACGACGCCAAGGGGCCGATCCTCGCCCTGTGGGCGCAGGGCATGGCCCTGCGGGGGCTCTCCTGCGACACCGCCCTGGCCGCCTATCTCGCCATGCCGGGGCAGCGCACGTTCACCCTGGAGGACCTCGCCCGCCGCTACCTCAACCGCGACCTGCGGGCCGAGGAGGAGCCCGGCGGGCAGGCCGCGCTGTTCGGCGACGACGAGGACGCCCCGGCCAAGGACCTCGCGCTGCGCGCCCACGCCGTGCGCGAGCTGGCCGAGGCCCTGGAGGGCTTCCTGGCCGGGCGCGGCGGCACCCAGCTGCTGGCCGACGTGGAGCTGCCGCTGGTGACCGTGCTGGCCGAGATGGAGCGGGCCGGCATCGCCGTCGACAGCGCGTACTTCACCGGCCTGGAGGCCGAGTTCGGCGCCGCGGTCAAGCACGCCACCGAGGAGGCCCACCGGGTCGTCGGCGAGCAGTTCAACCTCGGCTCGCCCAAGCAGCTCCAGGAGATCCTCTTCGTCCGGCTCAACCTTCCCAAGACCAAGAAGATCAAGACCGGCTACAGCACGGACGCCGACCAGCTCGCCTGGCTCGTCACGCAGACCGAGCACGAGCTGCCCACGATCATGCTGCGCCACCGCGACCAGCAGAAGCTGCGCACCACCGTCGAGGGGCTCATCAAGGAGATCGCCGACGACGGGCGCATCCACACCACCTTCAACCAGATCATCGCCGCCACCGGCCGGCTGTCGTCGGAGAAGCCCAACCTCCAGAACATCCCGATCCGCACCGCCGAGGGCCGCCGCATCCGGCAGGGCTTCGTGGTGGGGGAGGGCTACGAGACGCTGCTCACCGCCGACTACAGCCAGATCGAGCTGCGCATCATGGCGCACCTGTCCGGCGACGAGTCACTGATCGCGGCCTTCCAGTCGGGCCACGACTTCCACCAGGCCACCGCGGCGCGCGTCTTCGGGCTGCCGCCGGAGCAGGTCGACGGCGAGCTGCGGGCGCGCATCAAGGCGATGAACTACGGCCTGGCCTACGGGCTGTCCGACTTCGGGCTGTCCACCCAGCTCAACATCCCGGTGGCCGAGGCACGGGCGCTCAAGGAGGAGTACTTCCAGGAGTTCGGCGGCGTACGCGACTTCCTGCAGGACATCGTCCGCCAGGCGCGCACCGACGGCTACACCGAGACCATCATGGGCCGCCGCCGCTACCTCCCCGACCTGACCAGCGACAACCGCCAGCGCCGGGAGATGGCCGAGCGGATGGCGCTCAACGCCCCCATCCAGGGCTCGGCGGCCGACATCATCAAGGTCGCCATGCTGCACGTCCGCCAGGCCATCGCCGAGGAGGGCCTGGCCTCGCGGATGCTGCTCCAGGTCCACGACGAGCTAGTGTTCGAGGTGGCGCCCGGCGAGCTGGAGGCGCTCAGGCAGCTCGTCTGCGACCAGATGAACGCCGCCTACCACCTGCGGCTGCCGCTGGAGGTCTCGGTCGGCGTGGGCCGCACCTGGGAGGACGCGGGCCACTGACCCACCTCTGGGCTCCCCGGACGCCGTCCGCTCCGTGAGCGCTGCGTGCGCGCCGTGCACGCCCTGTGTGCTTTGTGCGCTCCGTGTGTGCTCCTTGAGCTCGTTGAGCTCCGTGCGCCTTGAGCTGCTTGCGCTCCTTCAGCTCCCTGCGCTCCTTCAGCTCCCTGCGCTCCTTGAGCTCCCTGAGCTCCCCTGCGCTCGGCCGGATCGTCGGTGATGTCAGGGCGGCCATGCCGGGAGATCTCGAAGCGCCGGGCCCGCTGTCCGAGCCGCGGCGAGCGCGCATGTACGCGTCATGCGCGCGGCCGGGAAGGTCTCTGGCCCCGGGTGCTCGGTGGCCTGCGGGCGGCGCCCGGCGCCGGTGCCCGGTGCCCGCGTCCCCGGGTCTGGGGGGCAGTGGGTGTCCGGGCGGTCGGCGTCCGGGGTGGTCGTTGTCCGCGGTGGTCGGCGTTCGGGGGAGCCCGCGTTCGGGGTGGTCGGCGTTCGGGGGAGCCGGCGTTCGGGGGAGCCGGCGTTCGGGGTCGGTGTCCGGGTGGTCTGCGTCCGGGGTGGTCGGCGTCGGGGGAGTCCGCGGTCGGCGTCCGGAAGAGGTCCGAACCAAAGCGGCTGTCCGGTTGTCTGAGATAACGGGCGCCGCTTCCCTTCACGGCTGTTTCACCGTGATATCGCCGGGAAGTGGGGTCTCTGTACGGAGGGCCGTTCTCCGGGCGGCTCTGCACTACCCTGAAATTCAGGTCCCCCGAGTGCACGGGAGTTCTGTGCGGTCAGTCTCGTCCTTCCCCCCGATCGTCGGCCCCCTCCTCGGCGTCGCGAACGTCGTGGTGATGGCCGTGGCCGTCGTCGGGCTGACGGTGGTCCCCTCCTCCGGTGAGCCCGTCCCGAGCCCTCAGGCGGCTCTGGCGGCGCCGCCGACCGAGAAGCCGCCCCAGGACCCCTCCGCCCCCGCCGGAACGCCCTCACAGGCCCCCTCGCCGTCCTCGACGGCCGGGCAGCCGCCCGGGGTGGCGGCCACACCCGAGTTCGCCCGCCAGGTGAAGGCCAACGAGGCCGGCGTGGTCCCGGTGCTGATGTACCACCGCATCATCGCCAAGCGCCACGCCTCCATCGACCGCACCCCCGAGCAGCTCCGGCAGGAGCTGGAGACGCTGGCCAAGCGGGGCTACGTGCCGATCACGGCCGCCGAGTTCGCCACCGGCGACGTCCGGGTGCCCGCCGGGCGCTTCCCCGTCGTGCTGACCTTCGACGACGGCCACGAGAGCCACTTCCGGCTGGACGCCTCCGGCAATCCCGTGCCCGACACCGCCGTGGGGGTCATCCTCGACGTGGCCCGGCGGTACCCGTCGTTCCGGCCCACGGCCACGTTCTGGGTCAACCGGGAGCCGTTCGGGCTGCGTGACGAGGCGGCCCAGGCGGCGGCCGTGCGCTGGCTGGTCGGCCACGGGTTCGAGGTGGCCAACCACACCTGGTCCCACCCCAACCTCGGCGTGCTGTCGAAGAAGAAGGTCCAGAAGCAGATCGGCAAGGTCCAGCGGATGCTGGAGAAGCTCGGCGCGGGCACGCCGCGGACGCTCGCCCTGCCCTTCGGGGTGGCGCCGCACCCGCGCGAGCTGGCCCGCACCGGGAAGTGGGACGGCACGCGTTACGACTTCGCGGGGGTCTTCCTGGCCGGGGCGGAGCCGTCGCGTTCGCCCTACGCGAAAAATTTCCCGCGTGGCGCGATCCAGCGCATCCAGAGCAACGGCAAGAAGGGCGAGTGCCGGAAGTGGTGCTCGCAGTACTGGCTGGAATGGCTGGACAAGCACCCCGGTGAGCGTTACGTCTCCGACGGCGACCCGGGTCGGATCTCCATCCCGTCGCGACTTAGAGGTAATATCGGCGCCAAGTGGAACGACCGTGTCAACGCCTATTGATCAGGCCGCGCGCGTCCCTTGGATTGACCCGATGCTCCTGGTCTCATATGCTGATCGCTGCGCTGTGGGCTCGCGCGCGCCTCAGACGGAGCGGGCTCGCGCTCGGTCACGTCGATGTCGTAACTCCTCGGCTTGATGCGGAAGAGGGCCTGCCGCGCGTCCGCCACATCGACATCCTGTCCGCGTTCGGAGCAATTCCACACATGACGTCCAGCACTGAGGCCACCTCGAGCACCCCGCAGGTAGCGGTCAACGACATCGGGTCCGAGGAAGCCTTCCTCGCCGCGATCGATGAGACCATCAAGTACTTCAACGACGGCGACATCGTCGAGGGCACCGTCGTCAAGGTCGATCGAGACGAGGTCCTTCTCGATATCGGCTACAAGACCGAGGGTGTCATTCCCTCGCGCGAGCTTTCCATCAAGCACGATGTCGACCCTGCTGACGTCGTGGAGGTGGGCGAGCACGTCGAAGCCCTGGTTCTCCAGAAGGAGGACAAGGAGGGCCGTCTGATCCTGTCCAAGAAGCGCGCTCAGTACGAGCGGGCCTGGGGCACGATCGAGAAGATCAAGGACGAGGACGGCATCGTCACCGGCACCGTCATCGAGGTCGTCAAGGGTGGTCTCATCCTCGACATCGGCCTCCGTGGCTTCCTCCCGGCGTCCCTGGTCGAGATGCGCCGTGTCCGCGATCTGCAGCCGTACGTCGGCCGTGAGCTCGAGGCGAAGATCATCGAGCTCGACAAGAACCGCAACAACGTGGTTCTGTCGCGCCGTGCCTGGCTTGAGCAGACGCAGTCCGAGGTTCGCCAGACGTTCCTCAACACCCTCCAGAAGGGTCAGGTCCGCAAGGGCGTCGTCTCCTCGATCGTCAACTTCGGCGCGTTCGTGGACCTCGGCGGCGTCGACGGCCTGGTCCACGTGTCCGAGCTGTCCTGGAAGCACATCGACCACCCCTCCGAGGTCGTCGAGGTCGGCCAGGAGGTCACGGTCGAGGTCCTCGACGTCGACATGGAGCGCGAGCGCGTCTCCCTGTCGCTCAAGGCCACCCAGGAAGACCCGTGGCAGCAGTTCGCCCGCACCCACCAGATCGGCCAGGTCGTGCCGGGCCGCGTCACCAAGCTGGTGCCGTTCGGCGCGTTCGTCCGGGTCGAGGAGGGCATCGAGGGCCTGGTCCACATCTCCGAGCTGGCCGAGCGCCACGTGGAGATCCCGGAGCAGGTCGTCCAGGTCGGCGACGAGATCTTCGTGAAGATCATCGACATCGACCTCGACCGCCGTCGCATCAGCCTCTCGCTGAAGCAGGCCAACGAGGGTGTCAGCGGCGCCGAGGTCGAGTTCGACCCGACGCTCTACGGCATGGCGGCGACCTACGACGACCAGGGCAACTACATCTACCCCGAGGGCTTCGACTCGGAGACCGGTGAGTGGCTCGAGGGCTTCGACAAGCAGCGCGAGGAGTGGGAGCGGCAGTACGCCGAGGCCCAGACTCGCTTCGAGGCCCACAAGAAGCAGATCGAGGAGGCCCGCAAGGCCGAGGCGGAGGCCGGCGAGGCCGCTCCCTCGACCTACACCGGCGAGTCCGCGGCTCCGTCGAGCAGCTCCTCCTCCTCTTCCGCTCCGGCCGGTGGCGCCCTCGCCTCCGACGAGGCGCTCGCGGCTCTGCGCGAGAAGCTCGCCGGCGGTCAGAGCTGAGGTAGCAGCCCGCGCGCAGGCAGGTCCTGACGCAGGCACGTTCTGGGGGAAGCCCCGCACGGATCATCCGTGCGGGGCTTCCCGCGTTCCGGCCCGCTTTCGCCCGCGGCCCTGGCCTTGAGAGCCTGCCCTCGCCCTCTCATCGATCCGCGGCACCACCACCGGCTCCGGATCGCCCGCCAGGGCGCGTACGCGGCGAGAGCAGGAGTGATCGACGAGAGCCGCGTGCACTCCCGGGACCGGCTGCGCGCCGACCACCGCGAGCGGGGCTTCGCGCACCGTGGCGACGTCGCCGTCACAGGCGCACCCGGGCAGTGCGGCACGGAGGGACCGATCACCCGGGTCGGCCGCCGCAAACAGCCGCCGCAAACAGCCGCCGCAAACGGCCGGCGCAGGGCGGGCAAAGAGTCGGCAAAGCCATGCTCTAGCGTGATCGCCATGAAGGCGGCTCGGTATCTGTGCCGGCTGGCCTGGGCGCAGAAGGGCCGGGTCACGCTGGGCGCGACGCTGGGAACCCTCTGGATGGTGAGCCTGACGCTCCCGCCGTACCTGCTGTCCAGGGCGATCGACGACGATCTGGCGCCCGGCTGGGTGCTGGTGCTGCTCGGCTCGGGCCTGGTCAACGCCTGGCTGGCGATGCTGCGGCACCGCACGATGACCAAGATCCGGATGGACGCCCACTTCCGCACCGTGCGCGCCCTGGTCGAGCAGATCAACAAGCTGGGCGCCGACCTGCCCAAGCGCGCTTCGACGGGCGACGTGGTGACGATCGGCATCGGCGACGTCATCACCATCGCCGCCTCGCTGACGGTGACCGGCCCCGGCGTGGGCTCGGTGATCAGCTACGGCGTGGTGGCGGCGCTGCTGCTGCAGGTCTCCGTGGTGCTGGCCGTGGTGGTGCTGCTGGGCGTGCCGCTGCTGGCGATCCTGCTCGGCCCGCTGCTCGGGCGGCTGATGAAGGTGCAGAACGGCTACCGCGAGAACCAGGGCAGGCTGGCCACCCGCCTGGTCGACCTGATCGAGGGGCTCCAGGTGCTCAACGCCTTCGGCGGCAAGGGCACCTACGCCGAGCGGTACCGCGCCGACTCGGCGAGCCTGCGTGAGCAGGGCTACCGGGTGGCGTCGCTGACGAGCTGGATCGGCGCGCTGGGCGCCGGATTGCCCGCCCTGTTCCTGGCCGCCGTCACCTGGCTGGGCGCCCGGCTGGCCGCCGAGGGGGCGATCACGGTGGGCGAGCTGGTCGGGGTGTACGGCTACATCGCCGTGCTGGTGGTGCCGGTCTCCTTCTTCATCGAAGGCAGCTTCCAGATCAGCCACGGCCTGGTCGCCGCCCGCCAGGTCACCCGCTTCCTCGCGCTGCGCGCCGAGGAGCGTCCCCCGCCCGCCGGGCCGGACTTCGCGCCGGGGAGCCTGGTGGGGCTGGTCAGCGCCCGGCCCGAGGAGAGCGTGGCGCTGCTCGAAGGGCTGGGCGGGTTCGACGGCACCTCGCTGATCGCCGACCACGACGCCGCCCTGTTCGCGGGCACGCTGCGCGAGGTCCTTCAGGGCAGCGGCGAGGCCGGCGACGAGGCCATCCACCGGGCCGTGCACGTCGCCGCGGCGCAGGACGTGGTCGCGGGGCTGCGTCACGGGCTCGACTCGTTGATCGAACCCGGCGGCCGCAACCTGTCGGGCGGCCAGCGCCAGCGCGTGCGCCTGGCCCGGGCGCTGCTGGCCGAGCCCGAGGTGCTGCTGGCGGTGGAGCCCACCTCCGCGCTGGACGCGCACACCGAGTCCCTCCTCGCGGGGCGGCTCCGTACGGCACGCGCCGGCCGTACGACGGTCGTGGCCACCACCTCGCCGTTGCTGCTCGCCCAGGCCGACCAGGTGCTGTTCATCGAGGACGGGCGGGTGGCCGCCTCCGGCACCCACCGCGAGCTGATGGAGTCCACCCCCGGCTACCGGTCGGTGCTCGCATGAACCGCGACCTGCCCGTCGCCGACCGCCGGCAGGTACGGCGGGCCGCCCTGCGCCTGGTCAGGCGCGATGTGCCGGGCTTCACCGCGACGCTGCTGCTCAACAGCCTCGCGGCGGCCGCCGCGCTGGTCAGCCCGTGGTTGCTGGGCCGTATCATCGACTCCATCAGCGCCGGAGGCACGGTCGACCTGCTCGCCGCGATCGCCGTGGGCGCGGCGCTGGCCCAGCTGGTCCTGTCCAGGTACGCCGAGAAGATCGGCACCCGCTTCAGCGAGCGGGTCCAGGAACGCATCCGCGCCGAACTGCTGGACCGCGTGCTGGCCCTGCCCGCCGCCACGGTCCAGCACATCCGCACCGGCGACCTGACCGCCCGCGGGACCACCGACGTGGCCGTCGTCGGCCGCACCCTGCGCGACGCCGCCCCCGCGATCCTCGTCTCGAGCCTGCAGGCGCTCTTCCTGATCGTCGCCGTCTTCCTCGTCGACCCGGTCCTGGGCGCCTGCGGCCTGCTCGCGCCGGCCGGCATCGTGGCCGCCTCCCGCTGGTACCTTCGCCGCGCCCGCGCCGCCTACCTGGAGGAGGGCGCCGCCCGCTCGGAGCTGGCCGAGCACCTGGCCGCCGACGCCGCGGGCGCCCGCACCATCGAGGCCCTGGGCCTGCAGGCCAAGCGCACGCGGGCGGCGGAACGGGTGATCGAGCGCAGCCGGGCCGCCCAGCTGCGGACCCTCTTCCTGCGCGGCGTGCTCTGGCCCTCGGTGGAGGTCGCCTCGCTCCTGCCGCCCGTGCTGGTGCTGCTGCTCGGCGGGGTGCTCCTGGACCGCGGCCAGGTCACGCTGGGCGCGGTCGTCACCTGCGTGCTCTACCTGCGCCAGCTCGGCCAGCCGATCGAGACGATCCTGATCTGGCTGGAGCAGCTGCAGAGCAGCGGCGCCTCCTTCGCCAGGATCGAGGGCCTCGCGACACCGGCGCGAGAGGAGGCCGGCGCCGCGGCGCCGCAGGGCGACCGCATCGAGGCGCGCGGCGTGCACTTCGCCTACGAAGGCGGCGACGACGTGGTGACCGGCGTCGATCTGACCGTGCGGCCCGGCGAGCGCCTGGCCGTCGTCGGCCCCTCGGGGGCCGGCAAGTCCACCCTGGGCAAGCTGCTGGCCGGCATCGACCGCCCCCGCCTGGGCTCGGTCACCGTCGGCTCGGTGCCCGTCGCCGACCTCTCGCCCGACCGGCTCCGCGAGCACGTCGTCCTGGTCACCCAGGAACAGCACCTGTTCCTCGGCACGGTCCGCGACAACCTGCTGCTGGCGGATCCGACGGCCGGCGACGACCGCCTGCGCCAGGCGCTGGCGGCGGTCGGCGCCGACTGGGTCGCCTCGCTCGACGACGAGCTGGGGTCCCGGTCGTCCGGCGCCGCCCTCGGCCCGGACCGGGTCCAGCAGCTCGCCCTGGCCAGGGTCATCCTGGCCGACCCGCACACCGTCATCCTCGACGAGGCCACCGCCATGCTCGACCCCCGGACGGCCAGGCGCGCCGAACGCTCGCTCGCCGCCGTCCTGGAGGGGCGGACCGTCATCGCGATCGCCCACCGCCTGCACACGGCCCGCGACGCCGACCGGGCGGTGGTCATGGACAACGGCCGGGTGGTGGAGGTCGGAGCCCACGACGAGCTGGTCGCGGCGGGCGGGGTGTACGAGGAGCTGTGGAGGTCCTGGCACGGCTCGCGGAGCGTCGGCGCCGAGCACGATGGTCCGCGGGGCCGACCGGCGGAGCCAGGAGACGGTCACACCCCGGTGCCGGCGGATCGGGACGCGGGCGCGAGCGTGGAATGACGGAGAGATTCGCGACCCGGGCGAGGAGATCGCGGAACGGAATGTTCCGCATTGGTTCCTAGTGTGGGAGCCATGAAGCCATTCCTGATCGACATTCCCCAAGCCGACCTCGACGACCTGCGCGACCGTCTGCGCCGCACCCGCTGGGCCGCGCAGTTGCCCGGCGGCTGGAGCAGGGGCGTCCCGGTGGACTACCTGCGCGACCTGGCCGCGTACTGGGCCGACGGCTTCGACTGGCGGGCGCAGGAGGCGCGGCTCAACGAGTGGCCGCAGTTCACCACCGACATCGACGGGCAGACGATCCACTTCGCGCACGTACGCTCGCCCGAGCCCGGCGCGCTGCCGCTGCTCCTCACCCACAGCTGGCCCAGCTCCGTCGCCGAGTTCCTGGACGTCATGGGCCCGCTCACCGACCCCCGCGCCCATGGGCTCGACCCCGCCGTCGCCTTCCACGTGGTGGCGCCGTCCCTGCCCGGCTTCGGCTTCTCGCCGTTCCCCGAGCCCGCCGACGAGCGGATGTGGAGCATCGAGCGCGTGGCCCGTACCTGGGCCGAGCTGATGAGCCGGCTGGGTTACCGGCGCTACGGCGCGCACGGCAACGACGCCGGGGCCCTGGTGACGCCCCGGCTGGCCCTCCTGGACGCCGAGCACGTGATCGGCTCGCACATCACGGCCGGTCTCGGCATCCCCACCGGCGACCCGGCCGAGCTGGAGGGGGCCGGCGCCGAGGAGCTGGCGGAGCTGGCGGAGCTGGGACGGGCGATCGCGGGCCAGAGCGGCTACGGCCCGTACCTGGCGGCCCGGCCGCAGACCCTCGCCCACGGGTTCGCCGACTCGCCGGTGGCGCAGCTCGCGTACCTGGTGGAGAGGTTCAAGGAGTTCGACGGCTGGCCCACCGGCGAGGTGGCCGAGCCGATCGGACGCGACCTGCTGCTCGTCAACGCCGCCCTCTACTGGCTGACCGGCACCGGCGGGTCGTCGTCGTGGACCTACTACGACGGGGCGGCCGGGATGCCGATCGACCAGACGGCCGTGCCGACCGGCGTGTCCCACACGACCCTCCCGCTGATGCGGCGCGTCGCCGAACGCAAGAACAAGATCATCCACTGGGGCGGTCACCGGAGCCCCAGCCACATGGTGGCCATGGCGGCACCGGAGTCGCTGGTGGAGAGCCTGCGGACGTTCTTCGGCATGCTCGCCTGACGGGCAGGACCGCGGACAGCCGGGCCGTCGGGGCGGGTGGGCCCGGGAGCGTTCTCGGGACCGTGCACGGAGCCAGGGGCCTCGGCTAGGGTGCTGGGCGTGGAGATCCAGCGGGCCGAGGAGGCCGACGCGGGTGAGATTCTCACGCTGCAGCGGGCGGCGTACGTCACCGAGGCCCAGCTCTACGGCGATCCGTTCATCCCGCCCCTCGTCGAGTCCCTCCAGCAGGTCCGTGAGGCCATCCGCGACGGCGTCGTGCTCAAGGCCGTCGACGCGGGGCGGGTCGTCGGGTCCGTGCGCGGCCGCCTGTCCGGCGCGACCTGCCGGGTCGGGCGGCTCGTCGTGGCCCCCGACCGGCAGGGCGAGGGGCTGGGCACCGCCCTGTTACGTGCGCTGCACGAGCAGGTGCCGGAGGCGTCGGCGTTCGACCTGTTCACCGGCCACCTGTCCGACGGCAACCTGCGGCTCTACCGCCGCCTCGGCTACCGGGAGACCCGCCGCGAGCGCATGGACGACCATCTGACGCTGGTCCATCTGCGGCGGTGAGCGCGGAGGAGGGTGGGTAGGCTTTGCGGGTGCTGAAGATCGGACTGACCGGCGGCATCGGGTCGGGCAAGAGCGAGGTGTCGCGGCGGCTGGCCGCCAGGGGCGCCGTGGTGATCGACGCCGACAAGATCGCCCGTGAGGTCGTCGAGCCGGGCACGCCGGGGCTGGCGCGGGTGGTGGCGGCGTTCGGCGAGGAGGTGCTGCGGCCCGACGGCTCGCTCGACCGGGACAAGCTGGGCTCGATCGTCTTCCACGACCCCGACCGGCTCGCCGCGCTCAACGCGATCGTGCATCCCCTCGTGGGGGAGCGGGTCGCGGAGCTGCAGGGGCAGGCGGCCGAGGACGCGATCGTGGTCTACGACGTGCCGCTGCTGGCGGAGAACAAGCTGGCTCCGATGTACGACGTGGTGATCGTCGTGGACGCCGCCGACGAGGTCCGCGTCGCCCGCCTGGCCGAGCACCGGGGCATGCCCGAGAGCGACGCCCGGGCCCGCATCGCCGCGCAGGCCGGACGCGAGGAGCGGCTCGCGATCGCGCACGTCGTCATCCCGAACGAGGGGACGCTCGACGAGCTGGAGACCAGGGTGGCCGAGGTGTGGGACGACCTCCTGCGCCGGGCGGCCCGCGGCTGACGGGACAGGCGTTCCCGCCGGGACGGGGATGCCCGCCGCCCGGGGCCGACGATCGTGAGCCGGGGGCCCGGAGCCGGCGCGAACGACGCTGCTCACCGCGTCGGTAGGATGTGCGGGAGTTCGGTTCGGGGAGCGGGGCGGGTACATGACGGTCGGGCACACGGGCCAGGAGGGTGCCGGGGCCCGGGGCGTTCGCCCGGCGCCGGACCGGCCGGAGCTGCGGGCCGACTGCGGGAGCTGTTTCGCCCTGTGCTGCGTGGCCCTGCCGTTCGCCAGGTCCGCGGACTTCGCCGTCGACAAGGGCGCCGGCCGGCCCTGCCACAACCTCCAGGACGACTTCCGGTGCGGCATCCACCAGCACCTCCGCCAGGAGGGGTTCCCGGGCTGCACGGTGTACGACTGCTTCGGCGCCGGCCAGAAGGTCTCCCAGATCACCTTCGGCGGGCAGGACTGGCGGAGCGCGCCGGGCACGGCCGGGCGGATGTTCGCGGTGTTCCCCGTCGTGCGGCAGCTCCACGAGCTGCTGTGGTACCTCACGGAGGCGCTGGCGCTGCCCGATGCCGCGCCGGTGCACGACGAGGCACGGCGGGCGCGGGACGAGATCGACGCGCTCACCCGGCTCGGCCCGGAGGAGCTGGCCGGGCTCGACGTGGCCGCGTGGCGCGCCGAGGTCAACCCGCTGCTGCTGCGCGTGAGCGAGCTCGTACGAGCTCCCGCGCGGTCGGCCGGGCAGCCGGCCGGACAGGGGCGTGACCACGGGAAGGACCGGCGGGGCGCGGACCTCATCGGGGCCCGCCTGCGGGGAGCCGATCTGCACGGCGCCGACCTGCGGGGCGCCTACCTCATCGGGGCCGACCTCAGGGGAGCGGACCTGAGGCTGGCCGACCTGATCGGAGCCGACCTCAGAGGGGCCGACCTCGCCGGGGCCGACCTCAGGGGCAGCGTCTTCCTGACCCAGCCGCAGCTCAACTCGGCCCGCGGCGACGCCGCCACGAAGATCCCGCGAGCGCTCACCCGTCCCGCCCACTGGGGCGTGGATGAGGCCGGACGCATGGGCGGCCGCGCCAAGCGGCAGGACGGGCCGTCCACCGGGCAGGGCAGGCCGTCCAAGGGCGGGCCCGTACGGCGCCGTGGCGGGCGGCCGACGGGCCGGGGCGGCAACGGGAAGGGCTGACCCCGCCAGACCCTGACGAGGCCCCTCAGGCCCCGGAAGGGGCTCCGATCCTGCGAGCCCCCACCAAGGCTCCTCAGGCCCCGCCGCGGACCGCGATCCCTTGCGAAGCAGGCCCCGTCAGCGACCCGCCCGGTCAGAACGGGCTGTCGAGCGGCACGGGGCGGACGTCCGGCAGGTACGGGTCCAGCTCGCCCGGCTCGAACCGCGACATCCCGATCACGTGCCAGAACTGCCCCGCCACCTCCCCCTCCACCTTGTACCGGCCACCCGGCGACAGCGCCGCCCATCCCTCCGGTAAACCGAGCAGCGTGGCGTGGCGGCTCTCGCCCCTCCACAGGATCACCACGCCGTCGTCCCCGGCCGTGGCCAGCAGGTCCGGGTCGGACGGGCTGTAGGCGACCGACCACACCCGCCGCGTGTGCCCCTTCAGCGAGTGGAGCAGCCGCCCGGTGATCGTGTCCCACACGCGTACGGTCAGGTCGTCGCCGCCGGTCGCCAGGCGCTCGCCGGTGAGGTCGAAGGCGACGGACCACAGCCGCCCCGTGTGCTCCTCCAGGGTGTGCCTGAGCACCGGCTGCCAGGGCCGGCCGGGCCGCAGCTCCCACACCCGGGCCGTGCCGTCGTTGCTGGCGCTGGCCAGGTAGCGTCCCGACGGCGAGAAGACGACCGCGTACACCCGGTCGGTGTGCCCTTCGAGGGTGGCCACCCGGTCCCCGGACTCGACGTGCCAGACGCGGACCAGCCGGTCGTCGCAGCCCGTCGCCACGTACCGGCCGTCCGGACTGAACGCGATCGAGCGGACCCGGCCCCGGTGGTCGGACAGGTCGCTGACCAGGCGGCCGGTCGCGCGGTACCACACGCGCACGCTGTCGTCGTCGTTGGCCGTGGCCAGGAGCGTGCCGTCGGGGCTGAACGCCTCGGCCCACACGTGGTCGGTCTCGACGTTGAGCTCGCGCTCGTACTCGCCGGTGATGGCGTTCCAGAAGTGCACGCCGCCGTCGTTGCTGGAGGTGGCGAGCACGGGGCCGGCCGGTGAGAACAGCGCGGAGACGAGCCGGTCCGCGGTGCCCGTGAACTCGCGCAGCCGCCGCCCCGTGGCCGCCTCCCACACGCGTACGACACCGTCGTTGCCGCTGGTGGCGAGCATGGTGCCGTCGGCGCTGAAGCGGACCGAGGAGATGCGCCTGCCGTGGCCGCGCAGGACCCGCTGGCACTTTCCGGTCGGCGGGTCCCACAGGCGCACGGTGCCGTCGTTGCTGCTGGTGGCGAGCTGCTGGCCGTCGGGGCGGTAGGCGAACGGCCAGACGGAGCTGCGGTGACCGGTCAGCTCGACGCGCGCCGTGCCGCCCGTCTCCTGGAGGCGGACGACGCCGCCGGAGTCGCCGCTGGCGAGGGTGCGACCATCGGGGCTGAACGCCACCTGGTAGACGCTCGCGGAGTGGACCGTGTGCATGCCCCGCGGCTCGGCCGCGACCGGGTCCCACAGGCGGACGGCGCCGGCCGTGTCGCCGGTCGCGAGCAGCGTGCCGTCGGGGGAGAAGGCGACGCAGTAGACGGACCCGGCGTGGCCGGTGAGCGTGCCGCGCAGCGTCCACGTCGCGGTGTCCCACAGGCGTACGGCTCCCGCCTCGTCGCCGGTGGCCAGCAGGCGGCCGTCCGGGCTGTGGACCGCCCGGTAGACGGAGCCGCCATGGCCGTCGAGGGTGGCCACCACGTCGCCGGTGCCGAGGTCCCAGACGCGCACCACGCCCGCCGAGTCGCCCGTCACCAGCTCCGCGTGCCCGAACGAGGCCGTGTAGATGGGCGCCTGGTGCCCGGCCAGGCGGTGCGCCTCGCGGCCCGTGGCGGTCTCCCAGACGCGGACGATCCCGTCGCCGCCGCCCGCGGCCACCAGCTCGCCGCCGCGGCTGAGCCGTACCGGCCACACCCCGTCGGGGTGGCCCTCCAGCCGGCGTAGCAGTGTGCCGGTCACGGCGTCCCACAGCAGCACGACGCCGTCGCTCGCGCCGGAGGCGAGCAGGTCGCCGGCGAAGGAGACGGCGTAGACGCGGCCGTGGTGGCCCTGCAGGGTGCGCGCGGGGGAGCCGCCCACGCAGAGCAGCACGCCGCCGTCCTCGTTGCCGATGGCGATCGTCGTGCCGTCGGGGCTGTAGGCGATGGGCTCGGGCAGCCGGCTGGTCTGGAAGTGGTAGCCGTACGGGACGCCGATGGCGGCGGGCGCGAGCTGGGTCTCGACCGGCGTGCCGGGCACCACGGCGGCGCCCGGCAGGTCCGGCAGTGTGCCGGTGACGTGGATGAGCGCCGCCCGGTGCCAGTGGGCGCCTTCGGCGGTCACGTCGCTCAGGTCGGTGTGGATGAGGCGGGCGCCGGACAGGTCGGCGCCCCGCAGGTCGGCCCCGGTCAGCAGGGCTCCGTCGAGCCGGGCCCCGGTGAGCCGGGCGTCGCGCAGCACGGCCTTGGACAGGTTGGTGCGGGCGAGCGTCGCCTCCGACAGGTCTGCGCCGGTCAGGTCGACCTCCTGCAGGTCGCGCTCCGACAGGTCCTCGCCCTTGAAGTTGGCGCCGCGCAGGTCGGCCTGCGCGGGGGTGCGCAGCCGTCCCGCGATCTTGACGGCGTTGGCGCCGGCGTGGTGCCCGGGGGGCGGGTCGTTCAGCCACGCCCGCAGGGCCCGTACGTCGGCCAGGTCGCACAGGAACTCGACGGTCAGCGGCGTCAGCGGCCCCCGCGCCAGCGTCACCGGGTCGTCGAGGGTGTCGGCGACGTGCCGGGCCACCAGCCACTCCATGACCGAGGAATGGATGAACCCGAACATGCCCTCCTCGGTGCGGACCAGCAGGCTGCCCGAGCCCATCGCGTACGCGGCGTGCGCGGCCGACAGCTGGCCGCCGGCCAGGTCCGTCAGCGTCTCGGCGAACTCCGTCAGCTCCTCCACGCCGAGCAGCGCCTCGCCCGCCTCCCACAGGCGCAGCGCCAGCGCCGTCACCGCCTGCCACAGCTCGGCCAGGGTCAGACCGGAGGCCGAGCCGGGCAGCGCAGTCCGCCGCTCCTCGAACAGCAGCCACGACGTCAGGATCTCCTGGTAGAGCAGGGCGGGGCTGGTGGTGTGGCGGGCCCGGACCACGGTGCGCAGCCGCTCGGCGTCGAGGTCGGCGATGAAGCTCAGCATGCGCGGGTTCTGCGCCAGGTCGAGCAGGTCCTCGATGCTCTCCAGCAGCGACATGCGCGCCGCCGCCTCGTCGCCGTCGTCGTAGCGGTTGACCAGGTAGGAGTTGATCTGGTCGCGGGAGAAGTTCTCGACGGCGAGCAGCCGCCGCTGGGGCAGCACCCCGACCATCTCGCCGAGCGAGCGCAGCACCTGCCCGTGCGACCTGAAGTGCTGGGTGCGGCTGGCGACCACGATCTTCGCCTTGTCCTCGGCCGCGGCGAGCAGCGTCGCCAGGTGGTCGGCGGCCCGGTCGTAGGTGAGCCGGGCGACCAGCTCGTCGAAGCCGTCGAACAGCAGCACGATGCGCCCCTGCCGGAGCAGGTAGCGGAACGCCTTGAGGTCGATGAGCTCCTCGCCGTGGGTGGCCAGGTGGGCGGCCACGAGCGCGTCCACCGAGTGCGCCTTGTCCAGCGCCCGCAGCTCGATGAAGATCGGAGTCAGGTGGGGAAGCTCGGCCGGGATGCGCCGGGCCAGCTCGCGCAGCGCGAACGTCTTGCCGTGGCCGAAGTCGCCGAGCAGCAGCATGAACCGGCCGTGGTCGCTGGTGAGCAGCCGCATCAGCTCGTCGGTGAGCCTGTCCTTGACCGGGTGGCCGGGCCGGTCCAGCTCGCGGTAGCGCTGGGGGACGTACAGCCCCGGCGGGTAGCGGCGGTCGCCGGCCAGCCGGGCGGTCTGCTCGGCCACGTACCCGGACAGGTCGAGCAGCCCCTGGAACTCGGTGAAGCTGCGCAGCAGCACCCCTCTGCGCAGGAACGCGTCGCGCAGCGCGCGCTCGGGCGGCGGCCCCTGGTAGACCAGCTCGCCCTGCAGCCCGGCCGCGTGCGCCTGCCGGGCGAACGCCTCGGCGGCGGCCTCGTCGATCCGCCCCACGTGCGCGCCGATCATGGTCAGCCGGACGAACCCGTCGTCCGGGTGGGTGACGACGACGTGGGTGGGGAAGCGGCGGATCCGCGCGCGCTCGTGCCGGGCCTCGCACACCTCGGCGATCCGGTCGAGCAGCAGCTCGACCGGGCTGGGCTCGCGCTCCGGCGGCTCCTGGCGGGGCCGCGGCACCTGGGGGGTCTCGCCGGTGAACGGGGCGCGGGCGGCCCGCCAGCTCCGCGAGTCCCGCCGGGGCTCCTGGTCGGGCACCCACGTGCGGACCCCGCCGGGCATGATCTCGACGACGTGGTGGCGGCCCGGCCGGGGCGCCACCACACCGCCTTCGCCGTTCTCCTGCGGGCCGTGGGCGCGGCCGGCGCCGTGGAAGAGCAGGTTGAGCCGGTGCGACAGCAGCCGGTCGAACATGGGCGCGTCGCGCAGCGCCGACGGCGGGTGGCCCATCACGCCGAGCCGCAGCCACTGGCTCTCCTCGTACGGCCGCAGCCGCTCGGCGAACCAGGCCGCCTGAGCCTCGCCGAGCTGCGCGTACGCGTCGCGCTCCAGGTGGCTCATGGCCATGGTGGAGTTGAGCCCGGCCACGACCACCTTGAGGTCGGGCACCTGGAACAGCGTCCACGGCTGCCCGCCGTCGAAGACCCGGTCGTCCAGCCCCTGGTAGACCTCGTCGAACAGCCCGGCGAAGTGGCGCCACTTCGGCCAGTACGGCGGCTGCGGGCTGACATCGTCGGCCTCGCAGGTCATGAAGTAGGCGCTGGCGGCGGCCTTGGTGACATCGCGCGGGCCCGGCACGAGGATGAGGCGGTGCGGCTCCAGCCCGAGCAGCAGCCGCAGGTCCGTGACGAACCGGGTGGCCTGGCCGAACTGCCCGAGGCTGCCCGACTCGGTCAGGTCGCCGCTGACCACGATGAGGTCGGGCCGTGGCATGCCCCGGTCGTACATGGAGGTGAGGTCCGCCCAGATGCGCGCCTGCATGTCCTCCGGAGTGAACGGCTCGCCCGGGTCGGGCAGCGCCCGGCCGAAGCGGGGACCGCCGACGTGCAGCACGCTCAGCGACTCCCGCCGGTGGTCGGGGCCGGTCGCGGGCGGGAACTTGGGGGCGGTCACCGGCGTGCGGCGGGCCCGGGAGCGTTCGGCCGGGGCGGGCAGTGTCGGGGTGGGCGCCTGCGCGCCGGCGTTCGCGCCGGTGGGGAAGGCGGGCGGCACGTCGGGCTTGGCCCGGCCGGCCAGCGCCTCGCCGACGCGGCCGAGCAGCCGCGCCCTGGCCTGGCCGGCGTCGTTCACGCCGAGCAGGTCGACCCAGGTGATCGTGGACAGCAGTCCCTCCAGTTGGACGTCCTCCAGCCGGATCGTGACCAGCTTGCGTGAGGGGTCGTCGGGGTCGGCGCGCAGCGCGGCCTGCCACTCCAGGCGCCCGTAGCGGGAGGTGAGGTAGTGGCGCGAGAGCACGGCCACGACGAGCTGCGCCTCGCTGACGCCACGATCCATGAAGTCGATGAAGTTCGTCCCGGGGACGAAGTCCCACGCCTGGATCATGGTCTTGTACCCGGCGGCCTCCAGCTCCCACGCGATCCACGTCGCCCACGCCGTGTCGGCGGGGGAGTAGCTGACGAAGATCTCGGTCGGCCTGCCGTCGCGTGACATCTGCTCAGTATCCCTCGCGGCATCGGCGTTGGGGAGGCGATGTGCGATCATCGTCGGGTGTGGCGGCGTCTGGGCGTGCTCGACTGGATCAGGATCGGCCTCCTGGCGCTCGGTGTGCTGTTCGTGGCGAGCGGGCTGCTCCCACTGAGCGAGGCCGCCGAGAGCCTGAACGACATCGGGCCGCTGCTGGTGTTCCTGGTGGGGATCATCGTGCTGGCGGAGCTGACCAAGGAGGCCCAGGTCTTCGACGTCATCGCGGCGCGGATGGCGGTGCTGGGACGCGGCAACTACGCCGCCCTTTTCCTCCTCTGTACGGCTTTCGCATCCTTCGTCACGATATTTCTGAATCTTGATACGACTGCGGTGTTGCTCACCCCGGTCATGCTGGCCCTGGCCCCCAAGGCGCGCATCGCCCCCCTGCCCCTGGCCATGACCACGATCTGGCTGGCCAACACCGCGAGCCTGCTGCTGCCGGTCTCCAACCTCACCAACCTGCTCGGCATGCAGAAGATCGGCCTGGACGCGCAGGAGTTCGCCGCCCGCATGTGGGCCCCGCAGATCGCCTCCATCGTCGTGACCATGGCGTTCCTGTGGGTGTTCTACTGGCGGCGCGGCGAGCGCCGCGACCTGCGCTACACGCCGCCGCTGCTGGAGCCGGTCGGCGACCGGGTGCTGTTCGCCGTCGCCTCGGCGGCCTGCGTGCTGTTCATCGTCGCGCTCCTGCTCAAGGTCCAGGTCGGCGTCGCCGCGCCCGCCGCCGCGCTCATCGTCGTGGCCGCCTACGCGCTGCGCGCCCGCAAGCGGCTCACCTGGGGCCTGATCCCGTGGCAGCTCCTCATCTTCGTGACCGGCCTGTTCCTCGTGGTCCCCACCCTCAGCAGGTACGGACTGGCCGACCTGATGAGCTGGATGCTCGGCACGGGCCACGACCCGTACCGCACGGCCGCCGTCGGCGGCGGGCTCGCCAACACCATCAACAACCTGCCCGCCTACAAGGCCGTCGAGCAGGTCATCCCCTCGGGCGAGCGCGACCAGCTCCTCGCCCTGCTCATCGGCACGAACGTGGCCCCCGTCATCACGCCGTGGGCCTCGCTGGCCACGCTGCTGTGGTTCGAGTCGTGCCGCCGCCACGACGTGCGCGTGCCGATGCGCCGCTTCCTGCTGACCGGCGCGGGCCTCGCCGTCTCCGGCCTCCTCGTCACGGTGTGGGCGCTCGTCCTGACCTCCTGACCACGTCGAGGAGGGCGGGCAGGGCGCGCGGGTGGGCGGCGACGAAGCTGCGGTCCTCCGCCGGGCCGTCGAAACGCTCCTCGAACGGCCCGCCGTCCAGCGCCCGGATCTCGATGCCCGCCTCCCGCGCGATGAGCGCCCCGGCCGGCAGGTCCACCGCCTCCGCCCGGTAGCCGACGAAGCCGTCGATGTCGCCCCTGGCCAGCATCGCCCACTGCAGCAGCGGCGCCCACAGCTGCAGCATCCTGCGGGCGTGCCCCTCCAGCCCGGCCTTCAGCCCGAGCACGGCCGCGTCGCCGCGGGAGACGGCGTAGCCCTGCGTCCAGGCCAGCAGCGGCCCGTGCGGCGTCGCGTGGTACGGCGGCGCGAGCCGCGCCCCCGACGAGGTGAGCGCGCCCTCGCCCCGCACCGCCGACCAGGTCTGCCCGGCGACCGGGTCGTGGACCACGCCCAGCACCGGCCGCCCGCCCCGGCACAGGGCCACCCCGACCACGTACGCCTGCAGGCCGATCGCCACGTTGTTGGTGCCGTCGAGCGGGTCGACGAGCCACGTCCACTCGCCGTCGCGCGCCCCCAGCAGCCCCGACTCCTCGGCGATCACCGTGTGCGACGGGAACGCGGTCAGGACCCGCTCCAGCAGCAGCTTCTCGGAGGCGAGGTCGAGATCGGTCACCACGTCGCCGGAGCGGCCCTTGGCGCGGACCCCGAGCGCGCCGCCGGCGCCGCCCCGGATGAGCCGCCCGGCGGCCTCGGCGGCCTCGACGGCGACCGCGCGAGCGTGCTGTAGGTCCATCGGCACCCCTCAGGTCAGGTGGGCGGCTATCAGGCGGACGGCGTGGGCCGTCTCCTCCGGGTCGAGCGGCTGCCTGGAGACGTGGTGGCCGAGGCCGGCCAGCGGGCCGAGGGACAGGTCGCGGCTGCCCCGCCTGCCCCGGCCCAGGGCTATCGTGGCCGCTTCGCCGCCCTCCGGCACCACGCTGCTGTGGAAGCGGCCGGCGCGCAGCGTGTAGCTGTCACCGGGGCCGAACACCTCGACCAGGCCCGTCGCGTGGCGCACGGTGCGGCCGGTGGGGCTGAGGTGGTCGCCGCCCGGGTCGCTGACCACCTCGAACACCCGGTGGGTGGCGTCGGGCCCGGCGTCGGCCACGTCCACGTGGACGTTGCGGATCTGGCCGTACAGGACGTGGCTGAACAGGTCCCAGCTGTGGCAGTGGATCTGCGAGGTGGTGCTCTCGGCGTGCGCCAGCGCCCCGGACCACAGGTGGACGCACACGCCGTCGCCGCCCGAGCGCTCCAGCGGCAGGCAGACGAACCCGAGCGGGTGACGCACGGCCCGCACCTCGCCGGACAGCGCCTTCAGCGCCCACTCGCCGGCCCGGCCCCCCGCCAGCTCCCGGTAGACGTCGTCGTGGCCCACCCCCCGCTCACCCCCCGTACGGATTCACGGCGCGCAGCGCCTTGCGGGCGATGTCGACCACGTCGTGCTCGTTGTACGAGCGCGGCAGCGGCACGCCGATGCGCTCGAACAGCTCCTGGACCTCCTCGACCGTCGGCTCGTCGCTGAGCGGCACCTTCTTGTACTTCTCCAGCGGCACCCGGCGCGCCTGCTCGAAGCTCAGCCGCAGCTCGGTGTCGCAGTTCTCGTAGAAGAACGTGCCGGCCAGCGCGGTCATCGCCCGGTTGGGGTCCTCGACGGTCATGATGAGCCGGGTCGCCGACAGGTCCCAGCGGAACGTCGTCATCGTCGCCGACAGGCCCACCCCGATGTCCAGCAGGCCGTAGCGCTGGCGGTGCCAGAACGCGGCCAGGATCGTCGCGTACGACTCCTTCCTGACCCGGTCGGTCGTCCACGTCTCGCCCGTTCCGTCGGGCGTGTCGGACAGCGACCGCCGGTAGTGGGCGTACGTCTCGCACACCTCGGCGTTGGTCGGGTCGACGATCTCGACGCGCACGGTGAGGTGCCGCTTCACCCGGCGGGCCGCGGCGACGCACCTGGGCAGGGTGACGGCCCGCAGGTAGGTGCCGGTGCCGCCCTTGAAGCTCCACCGGGTGGTGTCCTCGCGCGCCTCGGCGTGGGCCTGGGCGATCTCCTGGCGGCTGCCGAGGACCCGGACGAGCTGGAGCACGTCCAGCGCCTTGCGGGTGCCGGCGACCAGGCCGTCGATCTCGTCCAGCCGGGCCAGCCGGGCCGGGAGCTCGGCGAGCGCGCCGGAGGTGATCGTCTCCTCGACGGGCGCCTGCCGGACGCGGTCGCGCAGCAGCGCGGTGGCCACGAGCGCGAGGATCACCAGCGTGGCGGCGCTGACGAGCTGCTGCTGCACCTCGGCGCCCTTGGGGCCGAACACCTCGTCGGGCATGATGCCGAGCACGCCGACGACGATGGCCAGGACGAGGGCGATCGCCCCGTCGGCGTTCTGGGCCGCCCATGGCGCGACCCGGCTCCACGCCGACCTGAACCGTGACATCGCTGGCCCCGCATCCGACGATCGTTCAGTCCCCGAGCGCCATGGTAACGATCGCTCCAGGCCCGTGCCAGCTCGCGGAAGATACGGTCGCCGCGCGCCGGGGGGAGGGGGCCGTGGCGCGGCCCCCTCCGGGACGCGTCAGAACCAGCCGCGGTGGCGGGCCATCCCCTCCAGGCCCTGCTGCAGCGCCTGGTCGGCCGTGCCGGGACCGGCGTCGTAGCGGACCGTGAAGCGGTTGTAGGCGTCGTGGCCGGAGGTCAGGAACCCGCCCCGCTTGTCGGCCTCCAGGATGACGTCCATCTGCCGCGGCCCCGCGATGAACGTCAGCTCCAGCTCGTTGAAGTACCGCCGCCACTGGCCGCCGGCGTGGTACTCGATCTCCTGGAAGAACGGCATGGTGGAGCCGTACAGCGTGCCCCGCTCCAGGTCGGCCTTCTTGAAGTGGAAGCCCATGCGGTCCAGCGCGCCCAGCAGGTGCTGCTGCGCCGGCAGGGGGTCCACGTACAGCGGGTCGAGGTCGCCCTTGTCCAGCGCGCCCGCCAGCGCCAGCTCGGTCTGCACGCCGAGCCGCATGCCGTGCAGCGGATGCCCGCCGACGGTGCTGATCGGCGTCTCCCACGGGATCTGGAGCTCGAACGGCTGGCTGTGCTGCGCCCCCGCGGCGAGCTGGAACGCCCCCGCGACCTGCTGGCGCAGGAAGCTGTACGTGGTCTTGTACTCGTTGTCGCCGCTCTCCACCTCGACCACGGCGGTCAGGTCGAGGTGGATGCCCTCGACCTTGTAGTCGGAGCCGCCGCCGCGGAAGTTCACGACGCCGCGCAGCGGGTCACCCGGGCGGACGGTGGTGCCGGACAGCACCGTGTCGACCTCGACGCCCGCGCCGAACGCGGCCATCAGCTTGCGGAACACCATGGGGTCCTTCTCCTATGCGTTCGGTTCCAGCGCCGGCGGATCAGCGCTGGGCGGGGGGAGTGGCGCCGTTGGGGGCGGCCACCTGGCCCGAGATGCGGGGGAGGAACTGGGCCAGCAGCATCGTGGACAGGGCCGAGGCGTCGCCCGAGCCCGGCTGGGTGCGCACCACCAGTGGCTGCGGGGCACTCTCGGCCAGCTTGGCGCCCACGTCGAGGCGGCGGCGGGCCAGCTCGTACTGGAGCACGGCCCGGTTGTCACGGTAGGACTCGGCCAGCCGGCGCAGCGCCTTGGCCTCGTTCTCGGCGGAGGTCAGCTCGGCCCGGCCGCGCGCCTCGATCTCCCAGCGCACGCGCTGCGCCTCGGTCTCCTGCTCCTCCAGCATGCGGGCCACGTCCTTGCGCGCCGTGTTGTGGGCGGCCTTGACCTCGACGACGCGGGCGTCACGGGTCTTCTTGGAGCGCTCGATCTCCATGAGCAGGGTGTCGATGCGGCGCTTGCGGGTCAGCTCCCACTCCCGCTCGTACGCCGACAGCTCCTTGGCCACCTTCTCCCGGGTGGCCAGGTGCTGCTGGTACTGGTCGGGAAGCTGCACGTCGGGGATGTTCGCGCCGGTGACGCGCACGCCGTACCGGCCGAGCTGGCGGTTGAGCGCCTCCTGCATGTCGCCCACGTCCGATCCGCGCAGGTCGTACGCGCGCTCGGTCTGGACGCGGCGGCTGCGCTGCCGGATGGCGTCCTGCACGGCACTGGCCAGCACCAGGTCGAAGTTGCCCGCGCCGATGGTCCGCACGAACGCGACCGGGTCCACGATGCGGAACTTGAGGAAGAACTCGATCGACTTCAGCGGCACGTTCTCGGCCGTCGGGCAGGCCACGATGGGCGCCGAGTACGGGATCTCGGTGGAGGTGTCGACCACCGCGTCCACCCGGTCCCACGGCAGCCACAGGTAGTGCCGGCCGGGCGGCAACGTGCCGGTGATCGCGCCCCAGCGGCTGCGGACGCCCGTCGTGCCCTCCTCGATCTCGATGATCGCCTTACGCCACATCAGCACGGCCGCGAGGGCCAGCAGGAGCAGCGCGGCCAGTGCGGGCAGGGTCTGGACGTCGGTCACCACCGCCATCCCGGCGAAGTACACCGCCAGGAACACCAGCGTCATCCAGGCGAACCCGCGCCGGTCCTTGGGGATCACCACGGGCACGAGCTGGCCCTGCTCGCCGCCGCGCAGGAGCTGGCGGATGTCGGACCAGGACGCCAGCGACTCCTTGATCTTCGAGAACTCGCGGCCGCTCATCGGACCTCACCCTCCGTCATCACGTCCACCGTCACCGGCGTCACCGCTGAGGCGTCCACGTCGGCCGCCCTGCCGAGCAGCGCGGCGATCTCCGCCTCACGGACGCGCACGCGCTCGCCGATCGCCGACAGCCTGCCCCGGATCGCCGCCATGTCCTCGGCCGAGAACAGCGCCGCGCCCCGGCCCCCGACGAGCTGCTGGGCGAGCTCCAGGAAGTCGATGTCGGTCCGCTCGCCCACCTGCACCACCTGGGGCAGCCGCGACGAGACCGACTCCAGCTTGTCCAGCAGGTCCTGCTGGAAGCGGTAGTCGAGGATCTCCGGCGCCTCGGCGGCGCTCAGCGCCCGGATGTCGAGGGCCTGCGCCTCCAGCAGCGCCGAGTTGGCGTTGGCCGTGGACTCCGCCTCGACCAGCCGCTGCCTGGCCTGGGCCTTGGCCTGGTGGGAGGCGCGTTCGAGGGCGGTGTCCATGCGGGCCTGGTAGCCGGCGATCTCCGCCTGGATGGCGCTGAGCGTCTCGTGCAGCCCGGCCAGCTCCTTGACCAGGTCGCCCTCGTTCTGCTCCTTGCGCAGCTGGAGCTCGTACTCGTAGGTGTAGGCCTCCTTGGCGACCCGCACCATCTCGGGCGCCGCGAGGTCCATGCGGTACTCCTGGCTGGACGGCTCGGCGTGCGTGATGTTGACGTCGGTGAGCCGGACGGCCGGCAGGAACTGCTGGTTGAGGCTCTCCAGCATGCCGAGCGTGCTCTCGCCCACCAGGTCGTAGATGTCCTCGGCGCGCTGGGCGTAGATGAGGGAGCGGGTGACCTCGCTGATGGCGTTCTGCAGCTTGGACTGGAAGCCGCTGACCGAGCCGAGCACGAAGATGAACTCGGCCGGGTTCTCGATCCTGAACTGGAGGAACAGGTCGACGCTGGCCTTGACGCCCTGCTGGGTCGGCGCCTCGCGGATGGGGGCGTTGAAGGGGTACTCGCGGGTGGTGTTGACGATGTAGCTGACCCGCTTCCACGGGTTGATCAGGGTCACGCGGCCCGGGTCGGCGATGTGCACGAGCTTGCCGAACTTGGTGATCAGCGCCTTGCAGCCCTCGGGCACCATGACGACGCTGCGGCGCCACCACAGGAACGCCGCCGCCAGCACGAGCACCACCCAGTAGTGGGGGCCGAAGAGCAGCTCGGTCCGGGGGATGACGTTGCCCAGGGCGCCGATCAGGCCGAGCACCACGAGGATGCCCAGCGGCACCACGACCTTGGCGGTGCTGCCCTTGGGGATCACCACCGGCGAGATGACGTGCATGCCGTTCTCGGCGAAGCTGCGGTTGATGATCTCGCCGGCCTCGTTCAACGACGCGGTGCGCGCCTCGATGAGCGTGCCCACCGACGCGCCGCCGTCACGGGCGGCGGCGAAGTCGTGCGGGTTGAGGGCGAATCCGGGTGCCTGGCCGCCGGCCTGACCCGCCTGGCTCATCAGCTGGCCCGCCACCTGACCGGCCGCCTGCCTGAAGTCACCTCCCTGCATGACGGCCTGGGCGACGCCCTGGCCCGCTTGGACGAGCGCCTCTCTGGGTCGTGACATAGCACCTTCCTTTTCCGCTACAGGCGGTTTCGACCGTATCGGGTGGGACTTGCTGTTCGCTTGCAGTGCGATCTCACAGGTCTGTTGCGATATCGCGCCGCCGGAGTGCGAGCGCGGCGTCGCCCGCCGCGAGCCCACCGGCGGGCGGTTCTGTCGGTGGCGCGACCTACAGTGGCAGCATGCGACCGGTCACTGATTTGCAGCGGAAGGTGGCGCCCTTCGAGGTCGTCACCGAGATGACTCCTTCCGGCGACCAGCCGGCGGCCATCGCCGAGCTGGAGCGCCGCGTCAAGGCCGGGGCCAAGGACAACGTCCTGCTGGGCGCCACGGGCACGGGCAAGACCGCCACCATCGCGTGGCTGATCGAGCGGCTGCAGCGCCCCGCGCTCATCATGCAGCCCAACAAGACGCTCGCCGCCCAGTTCGCCAACGAGCTGCGCGAGATGCTGCCCAACAACGCCGTCGAGTACTTCGTCTCGTACTACGACTACTACCAGCCCGAGGCGTACGTCCCGCAGAGCGACACCTACATCGAGAAGGACTCCTCGATCAACGACGAGGTCGAGCGGCTGCGCCACTCGGCGACCAACTCGCTGCTCACGCGCCGTGACACGATCGTGGTCGCCTCCGTGTCGTGCATCTACGGCCTGGGCACGCCGCAGGAGTACGTCGACCGCATGACCCGGCTGCGCGTCGGCATGGACATCGACCGCGACCGGCTGCTGCGCCGCCTCGTCGACATGCAGTACACCCGCAACGACCTGGCCTTCACCCGGGGCACGTTCCGGGTGCGCGGCGACACGATCGAGATCATCCCGAAGTACGAGGAGCTCGCCGTCCGCATCGAGATGTTCGGCGACGAGATCGAGAAGCTGTCCACCATGCACCCGCTGACCGGCGAGGTCATCACGGAGGACGAGGAGCTCTACATCTTCCCCGCCTCCCACTACGTGGCCGGCGAGGAGCGGATGTCGGCGGCCGTGCGCGGCATCGAGGCGGAGCTGGCCGACCGGCTCGCCGAGCTGGAGCGCCAGGGCAAGCTGCTGGAGGCGCAGCGGCTGCGCATGCGCACCACGTACGACATCGAGATGATGCGCCAGATCGGCACCTGCTCCGGCATCGAGAACTACTCGCGCCACATGGACGGCCGCGAGCCGGGCAGCGCCCCCAACACCCTGCTCGACTACTTCCCCGAGGACTTCCTGCTCGTCCTCGACGAGTCGCACCAGACGGTGCCGCAGATCGGCGCCATGTACGAGGGCGACGCCTCCCGCAAGCGCACCCTGGTCGACCACGGCTTCCGCCTGCCGTCGGCGATGGACAACCGGCCGCTGAAGTGGGAGGAGTTCCTGGAGCGCATCGGGCAGAGCGTCTACCTGTCGGCCACGCCCGGCTCCTACGAGCTGGGCCGCGTCAAGGGCGACGTCGTCGAGCAGGTCATCCGGCCGACCGGCCTGGTCGACCCCGAGGTGGTCGTCAAGCCCACCAAGGGGCAGATCGACGACCTGGTCCACGAGATCCGCGAGCGGGCCGAGCGCGACGAGCGCGTCCTCGTCACCACCCTGACCAAGAAGATGTCCGAGGACCTCACCGACTACCTCCTGGAGCTCGGCATCCGGGTGCGCTACCTGCACAGCGAGGTCGACACGCTGCGCCGCATCGAGCTGCTGCGCGAGCTGCGCGTCGGCGAGTACGACGTGCTGGTCGGCATCAACCTGCTGCGCGAGGGCCTCGACCTGCCCGAGGTGTCGCTGGTGGCCATCCTCGACGCCGACAAGGAGGGCTTCCTGCGCTCGGAGACCTCCCTCATCCAGACCATCGGCCGCGCCGCCCGTAACGTCTCGGGCCAGGTCCACATGTACGCGGACAAGATCACGCCGTCGATGGAGCGGGCCATCGACGAGACCAACCGGCGCCGGGCCAAGCAGATCGCCTACAACGTGGCCAACGGCATCGACCCGCAGCCGCTGCGCAAGAAGATCGCCGACATCCTCGACTCGCTGCAGCGCGAGGACGCCGACACCGACCGCCTGCTCGGCGGCGGCCGTCAGCAGTCGCGCGGCAAGGCGCCGGTGCCCGGCTTCGCCGCCAGGCAGGCCGGCCAGCATGCCAAGGCCATCGCGGGCGAGATGCCGCGGGCGCAGATGGAGACGCTCATCGAGTCGCTGACGGAGCAGATGCACCAGGCGGCGGCGGACCTGCAGTTCGAGGTCGCGGCCCGGCTCCGCGACGAGATCAAGGAGCTCAAGCGCGAACTGCGCGACATGAAGGAGGCCGGCGTCAGGTAGCGGGCTCCCGGCGGAAGCGTCCGGAGCCGCGCCCCGGCGGCCGGCTCCAGCTCGAACGTGGGAAGGCTAGACGCCCGAGCGGGCTCCGGTGGGGCGCAGCCGGCGGCCGAGCCCGGCGAGCCACCGCCGGGGGAGCGCCAGCGTCAGGACGGCGAGCGCGACGTGCACCGCGATGAAGGCGTATGCCTCGTTCCGCGTCGCGGGATGCCCCAGCCGGACCGTCATGTGGTGCGCCCAGTCCCAGACCTCGGGGATCCCGTTCAGCCGCCGGTTCATGACGACCGCCACCAGATCCTCCAGGCCCGACATCTGCAGGATCGTCATGGCTGCGCCGATCCGCAGCACCCCCTCCCGCGAGCCGCCGCCGACCCGGTAGGACAGCACCAGCCCGACGATGAGGAACGGCACGAACACCACCACATGCAGGTAAAGGTCCTCGAACACCGCTGACCCGTCCACCATGTCCAGCGCGGTCATGAACGTCTTGGGCACGAAGTAGCAGAGGAAGCCCAGGAAGATCGCGGGCAGCGTCACCAGGTGCAGCCGCAGCCACCGCGCCCACGCGACGTCCAGCCAGGCGACGGCGACGCAGGCGGCGATCTGAGGGGTCAGCTTGACCAGGAGCATCCAGGCCGAGGTGATCTCCCGCTCGTAGGGGATGACGAACCTGACCATGACGGCCAGCGCCGCCGCCAGGGCTCCCATGAGCAGCGCCGCCCCGTTGTCCCGCCAGAACGGGGTGGACGGGCGCGTGATCGGAGAGGACAGCATGGGTTCCCTGTCAGTGCGTCGAGACGGTGAATGCCGAGGATGGATGCCAGCAGGAGGGGGCCGTGACGGTGAGTGCCAGAAGGTCGCTCCCGGCAGGGACGCGGCATCCGAATGCCGGTGAGCGTCGTCGTGATGCCGGCCTCGGCGGGACGTCGTCCATGATGGCCGGGTTCTCCCGAACCAGGCGCAGAATGAGGGCGCGGATGGAGCGGACCGCGGGTGGGCGCCCGGGCCGAGATGGTGACGCACTGTAGCGATCGCGCGCGCCAGACGACTGAGACTTCCTCCACTTCACGCCGACTTCGGTGAGACATTCACCGCTCGCCCGCCAGAACTGTGAGACTCCGACGCCGCCACCGATGTCGTGTCTCGTTGGGCTTGAGGCATATCGAGGAAACTCACCGTGGTGCGCCGGAATCACTTGGGCGCCTCGCCGGGGTAGGCAGCCAGGGCGGCTTCGAAGTCCGAATTGTGCTTGATGGCCATGCGGTACTTGCGGCGGGGACCGATGCCCAAACACTCCTTCCCGGCCAGAACCGAGTTGACGAGCCGTGCCACCCTGGCCGGTTCAGGCAACACACCCAGCTCGAGGTCGTAGTAGGTGTAGGCGAAACCCCGCACGGCACCGGGCTCGTTGACGTCGAGCAACGCCCACCCGTGCTCCTCGTCCCATTTGAGGCTCATCTCAACGGAGTTCTCGAAGTCCGGGATGTGCCAGTAGCAGTCCAGGAGCGAGATCGTCAGGGCACGCTTTAACTTGCCCGGCCCCCCGGCCGGTGCGGCGCCACTGTTCTCGATGCCCGCCGCCGTCAGCGCATTCGCTACAGCCCAGCCGTAATGGATGGCGTCGGCGCGTTCCCGCTTGGCTATGCCCCGGTCCTTTCAACGCCGATGCTGCTCCTCGGACAGGTGAGACAAACAGTCGGATGCCTCATGATCGACGAGACTACCGCAAGTCATGTGAGACGGGACAACAGACGGCGGGCACGCCAACTCGATGACACAGAGCCACGAATGACGCCGACTCTCGTGAGGCCGCGCCAAGTCCCATGGGAAATGGCAGCGGGCGACATTCTTCGACATTTCGAAAGCAGACAATGTATGACACCGTGACGCAATGAGGCACGATTCGATGGCTTTTAATCCATAGGTTCCGGGTTCGAGCCTGGGCGCCTTACCACTCCCACCTGTGGTTTCCGATCTGGGCAAGATCTCGGTTCTTGATCTGGGTCATGCTTGGGTCACGTCTGGGACCACCGGATTCTTCGGACGGTTCAGGCGGTCGTGCGCACCGTCGTCAGTACCGGCCGGGCCGTTGCCTCCGCCGTCTCGGGGTACGACTCCGGCAGCACGGACGTGTTGGTGCCCGCGGTCAGCACAATGCCGACGTGCCCGAGTCGCCCCTGAACGGTACGCAGATCCACGTGCGCGGCCGGCGCAGTCGAGGCGGCTCCATGACGGAGGTCGTGAAGGCACATGGTGGTGTCGGCGATGCTCATTGAAACGCGTTGACGCCGGTGAGCTCTGCCGACAGTCTCCACAAGCGCCTGGTCTGTCCGGGGTCGACCCCCATGCCGTCGCCGAAGGGTTCGGCGATGTCGCAGTCCTCGCAGTGGACGCCGCCCTTACCGGCCAACTGCGGTGAGGTCGCAGCCCATACCTGCGTCGCCGCGCCCTGCGCAGGCGTCTTGAAGTCGTCGTTCACCTGCTTGCCGGCCGCATCGATCCAGCCGGCGTCGATCATCTCCTCCTTGGTGAGGTGGCGGTGCAGCGGAGTGAGGATGTACCGCGGATGCACCGAGAACGCCCGGACTCCGGCGTCCCGACCGAGCACGTCGAGCTCCGCGGCGAACAGCACGTTCGCCGTCTTCGCCTGTGTGTATGCCTGCCATTTGTCGTAGCCATGCTGGAAGTGCACGTCGTCCCAGCGCACTCCTGAGACCAGGTCGAAGCCGGAGGCCACGACGACAACGCGGGCAGCCCCGCCACGGGCGATCGCCGGCCAGAGCAGGTTGACAAGCGTGTAGTGGCCAAGGTGGTTGATCGCGAACTGCGCCTCCCACCCGGGGCCGACCCGTGTCTCGGGACAGGCCATGATCCCGGCATTATTGATCACGATGTCGATCTCCCGCCCGGACGTCAGGAACCGATCGGCGAATCCGTGGACACTGCCAAGGTCGGCCAGGTCCACCTCGTCGACCTCGATGCCCTCGATGCCCTCGACCGCCTCCCGAGCGGCCGTCCTGCGCCGGGCCGGAACGATGACGTGGGCTCCGGCGCGGGCGAGCGCGCGGCTGGTCTCCAGCCCGAGGCCCGAGTAGCCCCCGGTGACAATGGCGAGCGTGCCGGAGAGATCGATCCCGCGCATAACATCGTTCGCGGTACTCCGGGCGCCGAATCCCGATCCAAGCTTGTGCTGAGGCGTTGCCATGATCCGGAAGCTAGATGCTAGACCTTTGTCTAGGTCAACGGCGTACGGTCGGCTCCATGGCCGGCAGCACATCAGAACTGAGCATCGGGCAGGTCGCCAACGCCCTCGGCGTGCCGCTCGCCTGGCCTGACGAGATCCGCCGTGACTCGCCCAACTGACAGCGGCGGCCTCGTCGTGGCGGGCCGCCACGACGAGGCCGGGCAGGACGCCGCGGCCGGTCGTCAGCTTGTGAGGATGACGAACTGCTGGGTCGCGCGTGTCATCGCGACGTACCGGTCGGCCGGCTCCTTCGACGCCCTAACCGAAGGAGCCGGGGTCGACGAGGACGGAGCTCGGGTCCTGAGACAGGCGTCCACCTTCACGACGTACGGTCCGCGGTGCTCGGCGCTGTCTACTGAGACTGCTTGGCCTCCTCAGCCGCCCCGGCCGGCCCGCCGCAGAACACCTCCTTGACGAGCCCGTCCACCAGCTTCTGGAAGTCCTTGGCCGGGCCCCTGGTGGCCTCGTCCACCCAGGTCACCGAGGCGGTCAAGGTCTTGCTGCCGTCGGGTGAGCTGTACATCAGCGCCCCGTAGCCGTGCGGAGGGCTGCCGTTGTGCTGGTAGACAGTGCCGCAGTTCGGGCCCAGGTCCTGCACGAACAGCCCGAAGCCGTAGTTGTACTTCCCGTACGGCTTGCGCATCTCGGCCAGCAGCGGGGCCGGCAGGAGCTTGCCGCTCATCAGCGCGGAGATGAACGTGTGCAGGTCTCGGGTGGTCGAGATCAGGTCACCTGCGCCGGCCAGCAGGGAGAGGTTCTGACGACTGATGTCGACCACCTTCTGCTGGCCGGCGTCCTGGTAGCGGTAATAGCCGTGGGCGTGCGGCCCGGGAAGCTCGGTCCGGTTGCCCGGCACCACGGTGTCCCGCAGCCCGAGCGGCCGCAGGATCCGCCGTTGCAGCTCCTCGGCGTAGGAGCGGCCGGTGACCTTCTCGATCAGCAGCAGGGCCAGCGTGTAGTTGGTGTTGGCGTAGCTCTGGTCCGTCCCGGGCTCGAAGCGCGCCGGCTTGGACAACGCGAACCGGACCAACTCCTCCGGCGTGTAGGAGTGGAACCGGTTGTCCAGCCACTCGTCGCCGGTGGCGGGGAGCCCCGGCACGTATGTCCCGTCGTCGTAGGCCTCGCCGCCTGCGTAGTTGAACAGCCCGCTGGTGTGCTGCAGCAGCATCCGCACCGTGATCCGCTGGTCCAGCCCAAGCTTCGGCAGGTAGCCGGCCACCGGAGCGTCCAGCCCGATCTTGCCCGCGGCCACCAGTTGCAGCACCAGGGTCGCGGTGAAGGTCTTGGTGACACTGCCCGCCCAGAACCGCCCATTCGTCGGCGGCTTGGCGGTCTGGCCCAGCTTGCGCACACCAGCGCTGCCGACCCACTCGCCCCGCTGATCGTGCACGCGCAGTTGTGCCCCAAGGAAACCGGCATCGACGAACGCCTGCATGGCATTCTGCAGCTCCGGCCGGTCCTGGCCGGCAGCGACCTTCGGCACGGCCACGCCGCTGTGCGCAGCGGCTGTTCCGGCGGTGGCCGTCCCGGCCAGCAGCGCGGCCGACAGCGCCGTTACCGCCACGCGCCGAAAGACCATGCCACGCGGCCGGGTCACCATGACCGCTGGTGGTGATTGCTTGTTCATGTTCCTCGTCTCTGATGTCGCGCTCGGCCGAACAGCTCGCCGAGCATTGCGGGTCAAGCGGAATGTGTGGGATCGGGATGGGAGGCCCGGGTGTCGTTGCCTTTCAGCTCGCCTACCGGCACGTCCCAGGTCCGCCAACGGTGCTCGTCGGCATCTATGCGGCGGGCTCGGCCGCGTCGGCCGGCCCGCTCTGCCCGCCGCCGAACACCTCCTGGACGAGCCGCTGCGTCGCCTCCTGGAACGCCGCTGCCATGGAGAGCGCGGCGTCATCGACGTAGTTGAGCGCGGCGGTGAGGGTCTTGCCGCCGTCGGGGGTGCTGTACATCAGCCCCGCGTGGCCGGTGATGCCGCCGTTATGCGTGATGACGGTGCCGCCGCCCGGCACATCCTGCACGAACACCCCCAGGCCATAGCCCGCCTTCGGTTCCGGCGTGCACATCTCGGCCAGCAGCTCGGCAGGCAGCAGCCTGCCACCGACCAGCGCGGAGATGAACGTGGCCAGGTCGGCGGTGGTCGAGATCATGTCACCGCCGGTGGAGATCCAGGACGGGTTCTGGCGGGTGACGTCGACCACTCTCTCCTGGCCGCCCTCCTCGTACCGGTAGTAGGCGTGGGCATGCGGCTCGGGCACGTCCGTCGAGGTATCCGGCGCCACCGTCCCCGACAGCCCGAGCGGCCCCAGGATCAGCCGCTGCATCTCCTCGCCCAGCGAGCGGCCGGTGACCTTCTCGACCAGCAGCCGGGCCAGCACGTAGTTGGTGTTGGCGTAGCTCCAGTCGGTGCCCGGCTCGAACCTCGCCGGCTTGGACAACGCCAGCCGCACCAGCTCCTCCGGCCGGTAGGTGCGGAACCGGCCCTCCACCCACTCCCGGCCCTGAAAGACGACCCCCGGCACGTACTCGGGGTAGTAGTCGCCGGTGAAGTTGAACACCCCGCTGGTGTGCTGCAACAGCATCCGCACCGTGATCCGCCGGTCCAGCCCGAACTCAGGCAGATAGTCGGCCACCACATCGTCCAGCTCGAACCGACCCTCGGCCACCAGCTGCAGCACCACGGTCGCGGTGAAGGTCTTGGTGTTGCTGCCGATCCGGAAGTGCCCGTCCGTCGGCGGCTCTTCGGTCCCGCCGAGCTCGCCCAGCCCGGCGCTGCCGACCCACTCGCCCCGATCGTCGTGCACGCGCAACGTCACCCCGACGAAACCGGAATCGACCATCTCCTGGATGAGCTTCTGCAACTTCGGGCGCTCGTGCCCGGCAGCGGCCGGCGGCACGGCCAGGCCGCTGTCCGCGGCGGCCGTGGCCGAAGCGTCGAGGGCCTCGGTGATCTTGCGGGCCATCTCCGCCATGGTGGGGCCGGGCTCGCCCTTCTGGGGCTGGGTGGCCGCTTCGACGGCGACGATGACGGTGCGGCGGAAGTTGTCGGCCTCTTCGGGAGCCTGCTCCTTGAGCAGGCTCATGGCTGCCGTCAGGGCCGGCAGGACTTGGTCGGCCAGTGCGGCGGTGGACTTGCCGTTCAGGCCCTTGGGCGCCTTGGTGAGCACGTGCCCGACCAGGCCGGTCGCGGAGGTCAGGGCGATGGAGCCTTCGGTGGCGGCCTTGTGGGGAGAGCCGGCGGCACCAGCGGCGGTCATCAGCGAGACGGCCCCCCACGCGGCGGTGCGCAAGGTGAACTTGTCTTGTTCGGTAAGGGTGACGGACATGACTGCATGCTCCTTTGAACCAATGAGAAGAATTCACTCCGGGGGACCGAGGTGGAATGCGGTCCTGGTGGTGCCCGGTGTCTGGATTGCCTGGTCAGTCGCCCGAGGAGGTCGCATCAGGCGTTGCGGCCGCAGCACTGATCCGCTCATGGCGTCAACCATCGCCGGTCGCGCTGATACCGGGCCGTCGCCGTACTGACGCGGCCGCTGACAGGACACGCATGCCTCGGCAGCGATGCCGGTGACGGTCAACGACGCGATCTGGTCGGTCAGTCGGAATCAGCCCGTGATCGGGGAAATCCACTCGACGAGCTGGATCGCCACGCCGTTGGGGTCAGTGAGTTGCATCAGTAGCTCACCCCACGGCTCCCGCCGGAGCGGGATGGTGATGGGGGCGCCTTCACCGCGCAGCCGCTCGTACTCGGCGGCCAGGCCGGTGACGGTGAACACCACGATCACCTCCGCCAGTCCCTGTCCCGGTTGCCGCCGCTCCAGGTCGCGCTCCACCAGCACCAGGTCGACGGCGGCGTCGTCACGGCCCAGCGCGATGAACTCCTCACCGGCCAGGATTTCGCGGAAGCCGAGATGGCTGGTGAAGAACCGGCTGGAAGTGGCCGGGTCGGCGACGATCAGGGATACGGCGGAAGAGACGACGTTCACGCCACAGCACCAGAAAAGTACATTTCCCGATTTACCTCCCGACGGGCGTGTTCTTTGGATGGATCAAGCATCACGCCGGGCAGTGCTGCACATCAACGGCGACTATCGCAACGGTCGTTAACCCACGGTTGACGGCCTCAGCCGCGCAGCGCTCCCAGCTCACGCACCACGCGGGCGAGGGCGAGGGCCAGACGATCGCCGTCAGTACGAACCAGGGCAGCGCGATGGCCGGGACCCGCATGCCGGTCAGCGGCACCGTCATGGCCGCGAGCGGGCCGGTCATCGGGCGTAAGGACCCGCGCGGCGGTAGCGGGAGAGAATCCGGCGGTGCCGAGCCTGCGCAGGGTGGTAGCCGGCCATGCCTGAATTCACTCCCAGGCGCTCGGCCAGGTTGGTGGCGGGGGAGGGGCTGGGGAGATTCTGGTCGGATGTGCCTGACCTGCAATGCTGTACGGCGCTGAAGTCGTCCGGACGGTGCTGCGCAAGGCGGGACGGCGGGAGTTCGGCGAGCGTCATGGTGGGTTCCTCGTTGCGGGTGGAGGCGATGGAGCGCCGTTCCTGGTTGCCTGCGCCGACGGTGCTGAGGTCTCGCCCAGCAGCTCACGCGGTACGAGGCCGACCTGCAGCTCGGGTGCGCTGCGCCCGGCCTGTGCGAGAGCTGCAAGCCGACGGGCGGAGCTGGTGCAGCGTCCATCCTTGCCGGTGCGGATCGAGCTGGGCCGTGGCGGTCTTGAACAGGTACTCGGCGCGCGGTCAGGGCAGCCGACCGCGTCTGGTGACGGGGTCGATGGCGCCGCCGCGTCATACTCGCGGCGAATACTCCAATGACCCGACATGTCATACTGCGCACCGAATGAACGATCTCGCTGGCGGGATCGACGGAGAGGCGTCGTGTGGAGCTGCGCGATATTGAGATCTTTCTGACCCTCGCCGAGGAACTGCACTTCGGCCGCACGGCAGAGCGGCTCCACGTCTCCGTGGCGGCGGTCAGCAAGGCGATCAAGAAGCAGGAACGCAGTATCGGAACGGAGTTGTTCGCCCGCAACAGCCGCGCCGTCATGCTCACGCCCGCCGGCCACCGGCTCCACGATGACCTGCGCCCGGTCTACCAGGGGCTTCACGAAATCCTGGGACGGGCCAGGTCGGCCGCGCGGAAGAAGACCGACGTGCTGCGGCTGGGCATGCTCAGCACCAACACCACCGAGCTCCATCCCCTGTTCGACTCGTTCACGGTCCGGCAGCCCACCTGCGAGATCCAGCTCCGCTATGTCAGCTTCAGCGATCCCTTCGGCCCCCTGCGCGCCGGGGAGACCGACGTTCTGCTCGCCTGGCTCCCGGTCGAGGAGCGCGACCTCACCGTGGGGCCGATCGTCGCCACCGAACCCCCCGTGCTGGCCGTGTCGGCCGGCCATCGGCTGGCCGAGCGGCCCTGGGCGTGTTACGAGGATCTGGGGGACGAGATCGTCATGGGCGGTGCCAATCCCGGCTATTGGCGCGAAGCGCTCGTCCCCACCCGGACTCCAAGTGGACGTCCCATCCGGATCGGCCCGATCGTCTCCAGCGGAGAGGAGATGCTCCCCATCCTGGCCGCCGGCGAGGCTGTCTCACCCGTCTACGGTCACTCCACACGCTACTACGCGCGGCCCGACCTGGCCCATGTGCCCATTCGCGATGCGCCACCGCTGCGCTGGGCGCTCATCTGGAGCACCGCATCGGAGAACGACCTCATTCGTGCCTTCGCCCAGGCCGCTCGCGATGTCGGCCAACTGACGTTCTAGCGCCTGTGAACACACCGGTCGCAAGTCGAAGGCCGGTTCCATGGCCGCCATGCTGCTGCCGGTCAAGGTCGCCATGAGTGCGCCAGCCAGATGTGCAAGGCGGAGGCGTAGTTACCGTCGACCACCCATGAGGGCCCGGCGACGAGCTTCTCCTGGATGGCGGCGAAATTCCAGTCGGCGTCGTAGTGGACGGCGTCGAGATGGGTCATGGGGGCGCCGATGAGAGCGGCGAGCCGGCGTCCCATGCCCGATTGTCGGTGCGGATCCCTAGTACTCCAGCCGTAGTTCGTGATCTTGCGGGTCAGGTGCCAGGTCATGGTCGAGCCGAGCTGGTTCCCGTCTCGATTGGTCCGGCCTGACGCGCTTGCCGTCAGCTGGACTGGTCGGGGGAGGGGGAGCCGGCGCTGTCTGCGTAGAAGCGGCCCTGCTCGCACAGGCCATCGATCTCGAGGTTGTCCTCCCTACTCAGTTGCTCATCCAACGCGCTACTGATGACCCATCGGGCGCGGGCCAGTCGCCGGGGAACATCCCAGTCGAGGATGAAATTGCCGATTGTGTGCTCGTCGGCGGTTCCCAATGCCATGCGGGATCCGAGTTGGTCGAGGGAGACCACGAACTCGTTCAGGTCCTGTAGGACTGCGACGGCCTCGTTGAGGGGTATACGGATCTCTCGGGAGGACATGTCCATCGGCCGACTCAATTCCAAAGCTGGTGCCTGGGCCCCGACCATGATCGTGCTCGCGGGGGCTGTTCTGGAACAGGTGCGGCCACCGGTGATCATCGGTGTGTGAAGACAGAAGATCAGGCGGTGGCCGCGGGTCACAGCATAGATGCTGCCCGCTGGCAGGACATGTTCGAGGCTCTGATGGGTCGCATCGCGGGCCGGTTCGCTCGGGTAGAACCGCGACGTCGGGCCCGTGAGTTGGCGCTCGGGCTGCTCTCGGACCTGCCGCGCAAGAACTGCTGGACGCTCGCTGAGTATGCCGGGGACGCGACACCGGACGGTATGCAGCACTTGCTCGGCCGGGCCAAGTGGGACGCCGACCAGGTACGCGATGACCTGCGTGACTACGTGGTGGAACACCTGCACGACGACCAGGCGGTACTGGTGGTTGACGAGACCGGGGACGTGAAGAAGGGCACGCGCACGGTCGGCGTGCAGCGCCAGTACACGGGCACGGCGGGCCGAATCGAGAATTCCCAGGTCGCCGTCTACCTGGTCTACACCGGTCGGCGCGGGCACGCGGCGGTGGACCGGGAACTGTACGTCCCGTGCTCCTGGACCGAGGATCCCGGCCGTTGCCGGGATACCGGGCTCGGCTCGGACACTGCCTTCGCGACCAAGCCGGAACTGGCCTCCCGCATGATCACCCGGTTCCTGGACGCCGGCCACCAGGCCGCGTGGGTCGCGGGCGACGAGGTCTACGGCGGCAACCCGAAACTGCGGGCCGCGCTGGAAGAACGCGGCACCGGCTACGTGCTGGCCGTGGCCTGCTCTCACGAAGTCACCACCCAGGCCGGGAAGTTCCGGACGGACGCCCTGGCCAGAAAGCTGCCGAAGCGGGCTTGGCAGAAGCTGTCCGCCGGAACGGGCGCAAAGGGACACCGCTTCTACGACTGGGCCGCCACCTATCTCAGCGACCCGGCTCCCGGCAGTCGTCAGCTGCTGATCCGCCGCAGCCGCAGCACCGGCGAACTCGCCTACTACCGCTGCTACGCGCCCCAACCGGTGCCACTGGCCACGCTGGTCCGCGTCGCTGGATCAAGGTGGCGGGTGGAAGAGACATTCCAGTCCGGAAAGGGCTTGGCCGGACTGGACGAGCACCAGGTCCGCCGCTACACGTCCTGGTCCCGATGGGTCACCCTGGCCATGCTCGCCCACGCCTTCCTCGCCGTCGTCCGCGCCGACGAGCACACCCACCGCCCCGCACCCGAGGCCCTCATACCGCTCACCTGCAACGAAATCCAGCGCCTGTTCATCGCACTCGTCATCCGCCCCGTCCACGACGTGGCCCACCGGCTCCGCTGGTCCCACTGGCGACGCCGCCATCAGGCCCGGTCCCAGACCAGTCACTACCGGCGACAAGCCACGCAGGCATGAAGATCACGAACTACGGCTGGAGTACTAGGCTGCGGTCCATGATCGACACCGTGTTGCGCGAGGCACCCGCATGAACGCCGTCCAGGAGCTGCTAGACCGCATTGAGACAGGCTCGGTCGCGGACCTCGTCACCTACCTGAACGGTCTCGGCGACGACGACAAGCGCATGGTCGCCCGGCACCTGCCCGCTCATCTCGGCGAACGCCGGCGCTCCGGGTTCGAGGCCGAACAGCGGATACGCGAGCTGGCCCTGCTCTACCGTCTCGCCGGAGCGGCCTGCCTGGGCGGGGCCGGGCAGGTGGCGGACTGGCTCAACCGGCGTGAGCTGAGCTGGGTGGAGCCGGAGGCCAACGCCGCACACGTCATGTCCGTGCTGAGCGACCGTCCGGAGGAGTGGCGGCGCGACCTGGCCGTACGCCTGGTCCAGCGGCTGCGGCCGACCACCGGTTCGACATGGCGGCGCATACAGGCGCTGGGGAACTGGGACCTGGCCGCGGCGCTGGTGATCGAGACGGGCGCGGAGCCGCCGGAGAACGACGCGTTCGTGTCCGGGTGGGTGTTGCGAAAGGCCGAGCGGCAGCGGGTGAACCCGAACCAGGTGCTCGGCGACGATCGGCTGCTCGATCACATGCTGCCCCGCCTGTTCCAGGTCCAGGGCGTGGCGGACGGGCTGATGTGGGACCGGGGCTGGGGGGAGGGCCCCACCCTCCTCGGGCAGCTCGTCGCGATGGCCGGGGCGGGCCGCATACCGCGTCAGATGCTGCTCGACGGTTGCGTGAGCCGGTTCCTGGCCGGAGCCGACGCGGCCGAGGCGGCCCCCTTCGTCACGCTGTGGCGGGAGCTGGAGCCGGAGGTGGCCGAGATCCCGGTGGCCGACTTCGTGCGGATGCTGCCGTCGGCGTCCTCGCCCGTCGTGCAGCTCGCGCTGGAGGAGTTGCACAGAGCGGAGCCGGCGCTCGATGGGGAGCTGTTCGCCGAAGCGGTCCTGGCGCTGGCGTACCGGCCGGAGAAGAAGTACATGGCGGCCGCGGTGAAGTGGATCGCCGCCGCGTCGCCGTCCAGGGGCGCCCTCGCGGTGGCCGCGCTCGCGCCCGTCTTCCATGTGGACACGCCCGGCCTGCGCGAACGCGCGGTGCGTGTCGCCGTCAAGCTCGCCCCGCACACCGCTGAGCCCGGCAGGGAGGCGATCCGCGAGGCGGCCACCTGGCTGCCCGTCGACCTGCGCGAACGGGTCGCCGCCGCTTTCGGCGCGGTGGAGGAGATCCAGCCGGAGCCCATGGGCGCCGCCACGTTGACCGCGGCGCCGCTGCCCGCGCCGGCCCCGCCCATTTCCTCGGTCGAGGAGCTGGCCGCCGAGCTGGCCGAACCGCTCTGGCCGGAGGTGCCCGCGCGGTTCGAGCGCATCCTCGACGCTCTGGTCAGGCTCACCCACCAGGACCGCGACGCCGTCGTGGCGGGGTTGCAGTCCTGGTGGCGGACGAACTGGCAGCATCCGTTCGACGCGCACACGTACGTGTACGGCATTTCCGGCTTCGACGAGGACATCCGTTCCCTGCTGATGCGTTGTGCGCTGGCCGTCGTCTCGCCCGACGACAGCCGCGCGCTGACCGCGGCGCTGAACGAGAGCAGCCGCCGCTGGCCCAGCTCCGAACCCGCCCCCCAGCGATTCGTCCAGCGGCGTTTCCGCGAGGTCATGTCCCTGTTCGAACGGGGCGAGTCGGTCCCTGTGCTGCTGGCCACTCCGACCTCGCCCACCGGGCACGTCGACGCCGCGACCCTGGTCACGCGCATGGAGGAACTGGGCGGCACCGAGCCGCTGGAGTCCGACTTCCTGCAGGCGCTGCTGCGGTTGCCGCGCCCCGTCGATCCCGGTCTGGTGGCGCGGGCGCGGAAGCTTCCGTCACAGGCGGGCCGGCGGCTGGCTGCCTGCCTGCACGACGGCGGGTTGCCCGAGCCCGTCGTGACGTGGGAGCTGCTGGCCTTCGACCGCCCGGCGCACTACCCGAAGTCACTGCGGGAGGCCCATGCCGGCCTCACGCCGCCCGAGGGAGTCCCGGAGCAGCTCGCCGAGCTGTGGACCCTGAGCCCCAAGCCCGGCTATCCGCTGTTCTCCCGGCACATGGTGTGGTGGCCGCCCAGCATGCCGTCCCACCGTGAGGCCGTCGCGGCCCACGTCCTGGCGTGCCTGCCGTGGGTCATGGACAGCACTGACGGCCAGGTCGAGGTCGTGGCCGCCCTGGCGCACGCCGGCGGGCCCGCGGGCATCGCGACCGCCAGCACGATCGTCATCGGCATGGGGCATCGGCTCCCGGCCCAGCGGGCGCTCGCCGCCGATGCGATCACCACCCTGGCCGCGTACGGTGAGCTGCCGGCGGCCGACCTCGGCCGGGCTGTGGGCCATCTGGTCCGAGGCGAGCAGGTCAAGCTCAATCGGGTCACCGGCGTGCTCGACGAGGTCACGTCGGCCGGGGCGCACGCCGAGGTGCGGGCCGCCCTGGCGGCGGCGATCCCGCTGCTGCTGCCCGGGCCCGGTGAGAAGGCCAAAGCCGGGCTGGGCGAGCTGCTCAAGGTCGCCGTGCGAGCGGCGGAAGCGACCGGGGCGCGGAGCGACATGCCGGGCTTGGCGGACCTGGCCGCGCGCAAGGGCTCAAGCCAGCTGCTCCATCAGGCACGGCGCCTGTATGAGGTGATCGTGACATGATCATCTGTCGGAATGTCGCCAATGACCCGACTCCGGTTCTCCTGTTAGGCGGGCAAGGAGACGATAGGGGTGCCGTGTTCCGGGCAGACGGCGATGGCCGGCGTCCCGGGGTCGTCCGGGACCACGTTCACCAGCATGGGTCTTCGGCGGCGCAGCGCGGTGAACGTCAGCGTCCCCCCGGCCGGGCGGGCGTGGAAGTGCCGCCACAGCAGATGTGTCCTGCCGCAGCCGGGAACGATCGAGGCGAGATAGCCGAGGCGCGGGTCGTGCACGACCGCCGCGTCCCCCGCCCGCACCGGCGCGTCCCCCACCTTGGCGGCCTGGGCGAGGGACAGGCGTTCGACGACGCTGACCCGCACACCCGTCAGCTCCGGCAGGACCGCGTCCAGCGCGGCCCGTTCGCCCACCACGACCGCCCGCCCCGCCTCGGTGGCCAGCCGGAGCGCGGCGGCGTTCAGCGCGTGGCGGCGGCTCTCGTCGACGACCTTGGCGTCCGGGCCGAGCAGCACCCCGTACCTGGGGCCGCGCCAGGCGAACGGCGGCGCGGCGAGGGTGCGCCGGTCGAGCACCGCGGCACGCACCTCCAGCACGGGGGTCCGGCGCGGCGCGCCCGCCAGGGCGAGCGCGTCCCGCAGGTCCGAGCCGTCGCCCGTCCACAGCGACGGCTCCCGGGAGGGGTCGAACGGCAGCGCGAACGGGCACAGCCGGAACAGCTGGCCCGCCAGCGCGGCCGAGGGCGTGGGCTCGGGCTCGTCGAGGGCCCGGCCCGCCGCCACCCACTGGTCCCGGTAGAAGGGCACCCGCCGGAACGCCGTGGAGACGACGCGGCGGTAGGCCCGCTCCCAGCGCGTCGCCGAGAACTCAGCCCGCATCGACGCTGACCCGGACCAGGTCCTCGACGGCGGCCAGCACCTGCGCGACCTCGGCGGCCGACGCCCCGGAGGCCAGCACGTAGCCCAGCTTGGCCCGGCACTCCGTGTACGGCACGACCCGCTCGCCCGGCGAGGCGGTGACCACCACGTCGGCCACGCCGGGCAGCGCCAGCGCGTCCGGCAGGCCGTCCAGCGCCACGAGGGTGCCCGCGGAGGGGGAGCGGAGCATGCGGACGGACGCGTGCCTGGTCCACCGGGGCGAGAGCTCGGGGCGCTCGCCGACGGCCAGCAGGACGGCGGCCGCGACGGTGTCGACGCCGTACATGAGGCCGAGTGCCTCACCCATGCCGTTGCCGCCGATCCTGGCGCCCATCTCGATCAGCACGACGGTGTCGCCGGTGACGAAGAGGTCGAGGTTGAGGGGGCCGTCGGTGTAGCCGACCTCGGCGCAGACCAGTTCGAGCTGCCGCGTGACCTCGCGGGTCAGCGCCTCGTCGCGGGGGGCCATGTCGTGGCCGACGGCGACGACCTGGGGAGCCGCCACCACGCGGTCGCTGAGCCCCAGCAGGGCGACCCTGCCGTCCTGGAGGAACGCCTCACCGCACAGGTCCCGGCCGGTCACCAGCTCCTCGACGATCACGGTCGCCGTGGGGGAGACGGCGGCCGCGGCCTCGACGGCGGCGGCCAGCTCCGACGGGGCCGCGCAGACCGTGATCCCCCGTGAGCTGCCGGAGTCGACGGGCTTGACGATGACGGGGAAGGCGGGGCGGGCCGTGTCGCGCAGGACCTCGGCGGCGGTGCCGCTGACGTAGGCGGGCCCGCCGAGCCCCACCCGTGCGCAGACCTCCCGGAAGTACGCCTTGTCCACCGACGCCCGGAGCGCGGGAGCGTCCGGAGAGGCTCCCCCCGTGGCAGCCGAGAGCCCGCACGGCAGCCCGAGCCGCTCCGTCACCTCGACCAGGGAGGGGAGGTTGATGTCGGTTCCCGGGGCGAGCATGCCGACCACGTCGTCACGGCCGAGCAGCGCGGCCGTCACCGCCTCCACGTCACGGGTGCTGAGGTGCAGGAACTCGTCCGCCTCGCGCACTCCGGGCGCGTCGGCGCGCATGTCGACGCAGATCGTGGCCAGCCCGAGCCGCCGGGCCGCCCGGAAGGAGCTGATCGTTCCGTCCGAGCCGCCCAGGATGACGAGTCGCTTCACGCCGTGGCCACCGCGCCGGGGACGTTCCAGTGGATGCCGCGGTTCTCGATGAACCAGTCCACGGTCCGGGCCATGCCCTCGTCGAGGGAGACGAGCGAGCTGGGCTCGATGCCCACCGACAGGAGCGTCTTGGTCTGGGCCGTGACGGCCGTGTCGGGCGTCTCGCCCGGCCGCATCGGCAGGTCGGCGATGGGCACGCGCGGGTAGCCGCGGGCCTCGCACAGGTCGATGACGAGCTCGGCGACCTCGCGGATGGTGGAGGACGAGGTGGGGCCGACCTCCACGACGTGGTCGAGCACCTCTCCGGCGGCGGCGGTCTCCAGGGCGGAGACGAGCGCCCGCGCCACGTCTCCGACCCAGACCATGTCCGAGACCTGGGTGCCGCCGCCGTACAGCTCGACGGGCATCCCGCTCAGCGCCCGGCAGACGACGGCGGGCGTGATCTTGCGGACCTTGCCGGGGGCGAACGGCGGTGCGGCCTGCTGGCGGGGGCCGTAGGCGTTGACGACCCGGACGTTGTTCACCCTCGTCCCGCGGTGGGCGTTGAACATGCGGACGAAACGCTCCACAGCCGTTTTGGAGATGGAGTAGCTGTTGTCCATCCAGTGATTGCCCACGCAGATGTAGACGCCGGGCAGGTCGTACTGGGCGACCGCTTCCAGGAAGTTGAGCCCGCCCATGAGATTGGTCTCGGCGGCCGGACGCGGATTGGTGATGGTTTCCTGGGTGCCGAGAACGGCCGCTAAATGCACAATTGCATCACAATGGGCAGCTAATTCCGTCATGGTCGTGGCGTCCCGAATGTCGCCTCGCATGACCTCCCAGGGAAGGTCGCGTTCCGCGTGCCCCCTGTGATCGAACACAAGCGGAACGTGGCCGCGCGATGCAAGTTCCTCGCATACATACCGGCCGATGAATCCGTTTCCGCCGGTTACTCCAACCTTCATGCCGTCCCTTGTGTGTGAGTGCACGGTTTGTGGACGCGCATCAAGGGTGTCGGACGCGCACGACGTGATCACTGGAGACATATTCTGCGACAATCGTCACCAAACAACGCTTCGTATCCATCTTGTGATCATTTCGCCATCGAGGGCAACCGAGTGCACCTGGAAGTACTGGACCCCTGCCGCGACCCCGAGCCGCCCGGCTGGGAGGAGTTCCGGCAGGCCGAGGGCCTGACCGCCGTCTGGGCCTACGACGTCATCGCCGCGTCGTCCGAAGGATCATGGGCCCGTCCTCTGCTGGCGGTGTTCCGCGACGGCGGTCGCGTCACCGGCGTGGTCGGCGCCGTCTACCTCGGCCTGCGATTACCGAACTCCCCTCGCGCCCCGCGCCGCCGCCGGGAGCCGATCCTGCTCGACGTCCGCCTGCCGGCCCACTCCAACGGGCCGACCTGGCACTTCGCCGGCGACCTGTCGCCGGAGACCCGCGCCCGGCTGCTCCGGCAGTTCGAGCGCGCGGCGCGGCGCCACCTCGGATGGGGGCTCGCCGGCGTGGTGTACCGCATGGTGACCGACCCCTGCGTTCCCCTCGTCGCCCGCCGGGGCGCGCTCACCCGGGAGTCTCCGGGCAGCACGGTCATGCCGCTGCGCTGGTCGTCGGTGGAGGGATGGCTCGGCTCCCTCAGCAAGAATCGCAGGAAGTCGCTGCGCCGCCAGATCGCGACCGTCGCCGGGGCCGCCGATCTGACCGTCCTGGAGGGCGGCGGGCAGACCGACCTGGACCCGGTGGAGATGGCCGAGCTGAATCTCCGGCACACGGCCCGGCTGGCGGCCCGCCTCGACCCCCGGGCGCCGCTGCCCGCCGCCTACTTCGCCAGCCTGCTCCGGCGCGACGACGTTCGCGTCATCTCCTATCGCGAGGAAAAACGGCTCCTGGCCTTCGCGCTCGTCTACGACCATCCGACCTCACCGGTGAGCGGACCGTGGGCGGCGTTGCGGCCGGAGGAGGGCGGCCGCAAGGACCTCTACTTCGACACCCACGTGCGGATCGTCCGGCAGGCGATGGAAGCGGGCGCCAAGCAGGTGCTCTTCGGCCGGGGCCGGGTGGACGTCAAGCAGTCGATGGGCTTCGAGTACGTCCCGATGTCCGTCGTCGCCGTCCCCCGGTGGGCGATGGGATGAGCCTCACACTGCAGATCATCGACCCGCGCGAGGACCCCGAGCCCGCCGGCTGGGAGCGCCTGCGCACCGCGGCCGGCCAGTGCGTCACCTGGCGCTACGACCTGCTGCGGGCCTACGCCTGGGCCGCACAGGCGCCCGTCCTCCTGACGGTCCTGCGCGAGGACGGGGTCGCGGTCGGCGCCGTGTCCGCGTCCCTGCGCGGCCTCCGGCCCCGCCGAGGGCTCTACGCCGGCCGCCGCGAACCGGCGGGGATCCTCGACGTCCACGCGCCGGGCAACCGCTCCCAGAAGGGATGGTGGTTCGCCGGCGACCTCGATCCGGAACGGCGGCGCGAGCTGCTGCGCGGCTACGTCAGCGGCGTCCGCCGGGAGCTGGGCGCGGGCTGGCGGAGCTTCGTGTGGCGGGAGGTGTCGCCCGGCGAGCCCGCGCTGCTGCCCGGCCGGGTCCGGGTCAACCTGCCGACCGAGCCGCTCGCCCGGCTGGCCACCCCGCGGACCGGCATCGACGACTGGTACGCCCGGCTCGACCGCGCCCGCCGCGACTCGCTCAGACGGCGCGCCAGGGGCTTCTCCGCCGATCCCGGCCTGTCGGTCCAGGTGGGGCCGGCTCGCGAGCTGGTCACCGGTTCGGAGGCCGCCGCGCTGCGCGCCGAGAACGACCTCAAACACCGCAACAGGCTCTTCCCGCTCGCCCCGCTGCCGCTGCCCTACCTCGAAGCCCTGGTCGGCGGCGACGAGGTCGTGGCGATCGCCTACCGCGACGGCGGCGGGCGGCTCCTCGGCCTGTCCCTGATCCTGGACCACCCTCGATGGCCGGTGTGCCTGAGCTGGGGCGCCCTCCCCCCGGAGGACGGCGGGCGCAAGCACCTCTACTTCGACGGCTATGTCCGGATGGTCGAGTGGGCCATCGGCGCCGGCAAGACCGGGCTGGTGCTGGGCAAGGGGCAGGCGGAGGCCAAGAGGGACCTCGGTGCGGAGCTCGTTCCCTCCTCCGCGCTGGCCGTACCGCTCTGACACCCCTCCGACCTTGGACACTCTCGTGACATGCGTGCAATGCGGGCACCCGTATCCGTCGCTGATCAGGCGGCGCCTGCGGCCGGCCCGATACTCCTGCCGCTCCTGCGGCGCGGTGTTCCCGCCCGGCGCGAGCCCAGCCGCGCGCTCCGCCGTCGGCCCGGCCGCCGGCCGTGAGCCGCCCGCGGCGCCGCAGGGCGATCCGCTGGCGGCGTTCATGCCCGCCCGCATGGTCCGCTGGGTGCGCGAGGAAGCCGGGCAGGCACCGGTCCCCGACGCGCCGGACCGGGCCACGCTCGCGCGTTGGTACAAGGACTTCGACGCCCTCGTCGCCGCCGCCCGTACCTCGGCCGAGGCTCGGGCCGCCCTCGAACGGGTCAGCGAGGTCCCCCTCGACCTGCTGCCCGCCAAGCCTCCGGCCTTCTCCAAGGTGTGCGCCGCGCTGCACGCGACCTGCTACGACGCCGGGCTCGCCGCGTCCAGGCTGGCCGGGCAGGATCCGGTCCTCGTCGCCGAACGGGTCGGCCACCTGCGCCGCTGGCTCGCCACCGCGGGCCGGTCCACCACCTGGCTGGAGGCGCCGCTGGCGCCCGCGCCCGCCGCCGAGTCGGTCGAGGAGCTGCTGACGCCGCCCGAGTCGTTCACCACGGAGCAGGTCCGGGCCCTGTTCTGCGCGCTGTTCGGCGTGGACAAGGGGCCGTCGGTGCCGGGCGTGCGCGACCGGTTCGGCGACGACCGCATCCGCGAGGCCCTGCTCGCCTACCTGAGGACGGGCGCCCGTCCCCTGCGCGACGCCGTCGCGGCCGACCTGGCGGCCGATCCGGCAGCCGGCGCGGGCGCCCCGTGACCGCCGCCGCGTCCCACAGCATCGGCCCCCGTCGCCTGCTGACGCTGCTGGGCGGTCGCGCCACCTTCCGCCTCCTGCTGTACGGCTCCGCGGGCGTGCTGGTCGCCGCGTGGAGCCGCGAGGACTTCAACGCGTACGCGGCCGCGGTGGGTGCCGTGGGCTGGCTCTGCATGGTGGTCCAGTCGGGCCCGGAGAAGGCGGCGCTGACCCTCATCCCGCGGGCCCGCCGTACCCGTGACCACATCACCGGGATGCTGCGCGCCGTCGTCGCCCGCGGACCGCTGCCGTTCACCGCGGCGGCCGTGGCCGGACTCGTCCTCGCGCCGCACTCGACCGTCACGATCTACCTGCTGGCCGTCGCGTACTACGTCTCCCTCGGCTGCGGCATGCTCGGCGTGGCCCTGCACCGCGCCCTGGGCAGGTACACCCGGGACACCGCCCACTTCTCGCTCCTCGGCCTCGGCATGATCGGCATGGCCGGCCTGGCGTTCACCTCGCATCTCCGGCCGGCCGGATACCTGGCCGGGCTGCTGGTACTGGTCACGGTGCTGAACCTGGCCCTGCTGCGCGGGCTGCCGGCCGGGGCCCGGGACCGCCCAGAAGTGCGGACGGCCGGACCGCCGCGCCGGACGTTGCGCGGCATCGTGGCCGGCACGGTGATGCTGATGGGCGCGGTCGACGTGATGGGCAACGCCATGGTCGGCACGCTGTTCGTGGAGCTGTCGCTCACCTCCCACGCGGACCAGAGCGGCGACTTCTACATGATGATCCTCGTCTGGGGCTTCGCCACGTCCGTGCTCTACACGCTGCAGCGGATCTACCAGCCCAGGCTGGCGCTCCGGACGGGCTCGTCCGGCGCCGGGCAGGTGCGCGAGCTCGCGCGGCGCGTCGCCCTGCTGTCCGTCTGGATCGGCGGCGCCTGGCTGGTGGTCGCGGGGACGGCCCTCGCCGGCGGACTGGCCGGGACCCGCTCGCTGGTCGCGCTCGGCGGGCTGCTGGCCTCGCTGCTCCCCGTCAACGCGCTGGCGGGCTTCGCGGTCTTCCTGCTGGAGAACACCGGCAAGGCCGGGCTGCGCGCCTGCGCGAAGGCGGTCGTCATGTCCTGGGCCGTGGTGGCCGTGCTGGGCGCACTGGTGATCCCGTTCGCGGGGGCGGCCGGTGCGGTGTACGCGCTCGGAGCGCAGGGATTCGTGCTGGGAACGATGCTGGGGAGGCGGATGTGAAGACCGGGTTGACCGTGCTGGTGCCGTGCTTCAACGAGGGCGAGCAGGTGGAGGTCGCCCACAGGGAGCTGGTCGGCGCGCTCAGGGAGATCGACGAGCTGGAGATCCTCTTCGTCGACGACGGCAGCACCGACGACTCCCTCGACCGGATCCGCCGCCTGGCGCGGACGGACCCGCGCGTGCGGTACCTGTCCTTCACCCGCAACTTCGGCATCGACGCGGTCATGGCCGCCGGGTTCCGGTACGCGGGCCAGCCGTGGACCGTCCAGTGCGACGCCGACCTCCAGGTGCCGCCCGAGGAGATCTGGACTCTGCTCGCCAAGGCCGAGGAGGGCTACGACGTGGTGTTCGGCGAGCGGCGTGGCCGGCGCGACCCGCTGGTCCGCAGGGGCGGCTCGGCGGGCCTGCACTGGGCGGCCCGGCGCGTCTTCGGCATCGACATGCCCAGGGGCGCCTCCACCTTCAGGCTGGTGCGCACCGGCGTGGCCCGCACGATCACCGACCTGCGGCTGCCCTGGTTCATCCCGGCGGTGCCGCTCGTCGGCGCCCGGTACGCGGTCGCGCCGGTCACGCACCGGCCCAGGACGGCGGGCCGCTCCCGGCTCCGCCTGGCGCGGCTGGCCGCGCACTCCTTCGAGCTGTTCTTCGGCTTCTCCTTACGACCGCTCAACGCGGTGTACGCGGCGGCCGTGCTCGGCGGCGCGCTCGCCCTGGCGCTCGCGGTGCCGGCGTACGCCGGTGCGGAGGCCGGGCACCTCGTCGCGGCGACCCAGCTCCTGCTCAGCGGGCTGAGCCTGGCGGCGCTGGCGCTGGTGGGACGCTACCTCCACCGCCTGCTTCGCGACACCGGACGCCTGCGGCCGTATTTCGTCCGGGACGCCAACCTGGCGCTGCGCCCCGAGGACACGCTCACCGGCGGCCTGCCCGGCCCTCCTCCTCCCGGCCGTACCCCGGGCCTCGCGGCGGACGAGAGCGTGCCGAGCCGGACGGGGAGGGAATGACCGGACGCACCGGGGCGGCGGTCAGCCGATGACGCGCGCGAGGTCGAGGTCGATGTCCACCTCGAAGCCGATGAAGGTCTCCAGGCGCTTGCGGTGGATGCCGGTCGGGACGTACGCCTTGACGGCCGGCTCCAGCTCGAACGTGTAGACCACGGGCTGGTCGTTCTCCTCCTCCACCCGCCAGAAGTACCTGATGCCCGCGTTGGAGTACTTGCTGGGTTTGGTGGTGCGGTCCCTCTCCTGGGACTCCTGGGAGACGACCTCGACAACGAGATCGACGTCTTCCGGCTTGAAGGTCGTGACCTTGTTCATGAACGCCGCTCGCCTGACGAGAAGGATGTCCGGCTCGGGGCGCTGGCGCAGGCCGAGCGTTACCGCCATCTCCCTGGCGACGACGAACTCGGGCGGGGGCTTGAGCGCATGTTCGAGCAGCCGAAGCGTGAGCATGTGGAAACCGGTCTGCGGTGACATCATGACGAGCGACCCATCGATCAGCTCGACGTGCGGGGGCGCGTCGGGGGGGAGACGATCGAGCATGTCGGCGGTCCAGCCACCAGGAGGGCCGGGGTAGAACCACTCCGGAAAGGCTGTGCTCATCGTCGTGCCTCCTCGCAGAGCTTACGCCGCGGAACGATTATGCCACCTAGAGTAATCGTCAGGAGTGGTCTTCGCGTCGTTCCGTGGAGCGGCGGTAGAGGTGGTCGATCTCGTCCAGCGGGTCCGGGATGCCGCGGCGCGCCTCGATCTCCAGGTCCGTGCGGACGTGCAGGTCGTCGATGCCGGCCGAGGCGTGCTGGACCTGGTGGCCGAGCAGGTCGGCGCGGATGCGGGCGCACATCGCCGTCAGCTTCGCCTGGTGCTCCCGGAGCTTGCCGAGCGTGACGTGGTCCACGTACGCGGACACGCGCAGCTGCTGGGCGTACATGCCGAGCTGGGCGTCGTGCACGTCGGCCTGCCGTGACAAGTCGGCCAGGAGCTGCGGCAGATCGCCGAGGCCCCAGCCCTGCTGCTGGGCGGTCTGCACCGCCTGGCGGGTCAGCGACACCTCGCGCCGCAGGTCCAGCCGGAGCCGCTCGACCTCGGCCGCCTCTCCGGCGCCCATGGCGTTGACGTGGGTGGTCAGCCGGGTCGTCGCCTGCTTCGCCGTGACCGCGGCCTTGCGGCCCAGCTTGATCAGGAAGTACACGCCGACACCGGTCACCAGCAGCAGGAAGGCCAGGATCGCCAGCACGATGATAAGGACCTCGCCGATCGTGTCCACCTCCCGCTCGCGGTTCTCCCTTCGAGGATAGTGCGCCGGAGGCGCGGACGAGGAAAAGAGGCGCAGCGGATAACCAAGCAAGCTCTTGATTGGCAACCGGAGGCTGTGGTTCAGTCCTCGTAGCCCGGCGGGGTCGACGGGAGAGCGGACGCGAGGAGGCGGGCCCGTGCCGTACACGACGGTCGAGACGGACCAGGGCGCGGTCAGGCTGTTCCACACCGACGACGGGGCGGGCGCGGGGCCGCCGCTGCTGCTCGTCCACGGGTGGGGCGCCGACTCCCACCAGTGGTCCTGGCACATCGACGCGCTCGCCGCCGAGCACCGCGTGATCGCGGTGGACCTGCGCGGCCACGGCTACTCGTCGGTCCCCGCCGAGGGGAACACCCCGCGTGCCATGGCCGGGGACCTGGTCGCGCTGCTGGACGCCCTGGGCGTGCCCGAGGCGATCGTCGTCGGGCACTCCATGGGCGGCCAGATCGCCTCCATCCTCGCCGTCGAGCATCCGGACCGGGTCGCCGGCGTCGTCGCCGTCGACCCCGGGTACGGCATCAGCCCGGAGGTCGCGCGCGGGTTCCCCCGGACGATCGCCGGGCTGCGCGGGGAGAACGCGACCGAGGTCGCCGTGCGGCTCGACCGGTGGTGCACGAACGCCGCCACGCCCGCCGTCATCCGCCGCTGGCACCGGCGCAGGCTGTACGGGATGCCCGCGCACGTGCTGGCGCAGGCGTTCGAGGCGATGTTCGCGCTGCCCGGGTCGATGGGGGTCAGGCCGCACAGCGACGAGTACCTGGCCCGCCGGCACTGCCCCGTGCTGTCGATCTGGGCCGATCCGGCCAGGGCGCTCTGGGAGGCGGGGCTGCTCAAGCATCCCGGGTCGAAGGTCGTCTGCTGGGAGGGCTCCAGCCACCGGCTGCACGAGGAGCGGCCCGCGGAGTTCGTGGAGGTCGTGAGCGGGTGGGCGCGGGAGATCGTCGCCGGCCGCCTGTGACCACGGGATCGCCGCGGAGACGGCGCCGGGAAGAGCGGTCCGGAGCGGGCGGGGGAGCGTGTGGGCGCCGGGGCGGGGGCCACGGGGCGCCCACACGGGTCTTCCCTTGAATCCGCACGGCGATCGTACGAGCGGGCGAGCCCGCGGCGCGTCATCCCGGCGGGGGAGCGTCCATCAGCCCGCGGGACGACGCGCGAGCGGCCTTCCGGCGCGCCCGGACCCGCCGGGCCTTGCGCACGCCCCACCAGGCCACCAGCGCGAACAGCAGCACCCCGATGATCACCAGCACGGGCGCGAACACGGCGACCAGGCTCATCCCGAGCGATCCCGCGTCCTCCACGGTGCTGACCACGGGGGCGCCCACCCCGGCCGTGCCCGCGTTGATCACCGGGCGGGCGGCGGCCTTCAGGGCGTGCACGGCCAGGGCCAGCACGATGCCGAGCAGCCACCCGGCCCACGGGTTGTCGGCCATCCAGGTGGAGTGGTCCAGCTCGGCCGCGGCGCTGGTGGCGCTGAACACCACGCCGCCCGCCGCGGGCCGTACCACGGTCTGGATCATGTCGTTGACCGTGTCGACCGCCGGCACCTTGTCGAGCACCATCTCGGCGACGAGGAGCACGGCGATGACGGCGAGCACCCCCCAGTTGGACAGCCAGGAGTAGCCGTCGGGCAGCTTTACCGCGTCGGTGACGTTGGCGAGCACCCCCACCACGAGCAGCGGGATGTAGGCGTTCAACCCGGCGGCCGTCGACAATCCGAGCCCTGTCAGAGCAGCGAGCATGGATACAGTCTGCCCCGCGGGACCGCCGCGCGGCGGGCCCGGAGCGCCGAGGAGAGCGGGACGGCCGGGCCCGGCGGGGTCAGCCGGACAGCCGGCCGAGCCGCTCCACCGCGTCCGCGAACTCGCTGACCATGGCGTACACCACCTCGCGCGCCGGCCGCACCTGGTCGAGCTGGCCCACGACCTGGCCGACGAAGTAGTTGGCCAGATCCAGCGCCCCCGGCTCGCCCCGCTCGGCCGCGGCGCCGATGCGGGCCATCGCCGACTCGGCGACGAGCAGTTGCAGCGGCATGCCCAGCGGGCCGGGGCTCTCCTGGCCGGAGTCCCACTCGTCGGTCCACGCCGACCTGAGCTGGCGGGCCGGCTTGCCGGTGCGGGAGCGGGAGCGCACGGTGTCGAGCGAGGACGCGGCCAGCATCTTGCGCTTGACCGCGGGCGCCGTCTCCGCCTCCTCCGTGGTCAGCCAGACCGAGCCGCACCACACGCCCTCGGCGCCCAGCGCCAGGGCGGCGGCCATCTGCCGCCCGGAGGCGATCCCGCCGGCCGCCAGCACGGGCACCGGCCCCACCGCGTCCACGACCTGGGGCACCAGCACCATCGTGGAGATCTCACCGGTGTGCCCGCCGGCCTCCGTCCCCTGCGCCACGATGAGGTCGGCGCCCGCCGCCACCTGCCTGCGCGCGTGCTCCACCGTGCCGACCAGCGCCGCGACCGGCACCCCGGCCGCGCGTGCCTTCTCGACCAGTTCGGGAGGCGGCGGGCCGAGCGCGCTGGCGATCAGGCCGACGGGGTGCTTCAGCGCCACGTCGATCAGCCCGGTCGCGCCCGCCGCGGTCACCCGCCGGCCGAGCTCGTCGGGCGACCCGATCCCGGGCCCGCCGATGGGCCCGCCGGACCCGCCGACGCCGTACTTGGACATCAGGTGCGCGACGAAGTCGCGGTGCCGCTCGGGGACGGCGTCGGCCAGCCGCGCCTCGGCGTCGAGCGCCGACGCGTCGACCTTGCCGGGCAGCAGCACGTCCACGCCGTACGGCCGGCCGCCCACCCGCTCGTCGAGCCAGGTGAGCTCGGTGTCGAGCTGCTCGGGCGTGTACGCGATGGCGCCGAGCACGCCGAAGCCGCCGGCGTTCGTCACCGCGGCCACGACGTCGCGGCAGTGGCTGAAGGCGAACAACGGGAACTCGACGCCCAGACGCTCGCAGATGGCGGTGCGCATGGATCGACGCTAACCGTCAGAACGATGTTCGGTCCAGCCCCGGGTGATCCGGCGGCGTCACCAGGGTCGCGCCCGGGTGATGCGGCGGCGTCACCGGGGTCGCGCCCGGGTGATCCGGCGGCGCCGAAGTTCCGTCGGCCGCGCCGGGCGCGTGCCAGCCGAGCTCCGGGCTGTACCCGCGCACCAGCCGCGCCGGCACCCCCGCCACCACGCTGTGGTCCGGGAACTCGCCCCGCACCACCGCGCCCCCCGCCACCACGCACTGCCGCCCGAGCCGCGTGCCCGGCAGGATGATCGCCCCGGCCCCCAGCCAGGAGCCCGCGCCGATCGAGACCGGGCTGTTGCGCGGCCACTGCCGCCCGATCGGCACCTCCGGGTCGTCGTAGACGTGGTTCTGGTCGGTGATGTAGACGTACGGGCCCGTGAAGACGTCGTCGCCGATGTCGATCGACTGGTGGGCCACGATGTGCGAGCCCCGGCCGATCGAGCAGCCGCCGCCGATCCGCAGGACCGAGCCGGGCCCCAGCTCCGCGCCCGGCATCATGCCGCACGACAGCGACACCCGCTCGCCCACGAGCGTGTGGTCGCCGACCTCGATCCACCGCTCGCCGAAGATCGCCCCGGGCGGGAAGGCGATCTTCGCGCCCTCGCCCAGCCTGCGGAACCGATGCCCCGCGGGACTCGCCGCGGTGATGGCCCCGGCGTCGCGGATCGCCGTGTAGGCACGGTGGATGAGCGTGCCCAGTGCCCGCCGTACGCATGACATAGCGCCCAAAGTTACCGCTAGGTCATACCGTTCGGGCATGTCGGGGACGTTGTTTGATATCCTGAGAGCCCGTGGACAGTTCGGCCACGCCTCGAGCCACGGGAGCCCCTTTGCGCAGCGCATCGCAAACCAAGCATCTGTTCGTCACCGGCGGTGTCGCCTCAAGTCTCGGCAAGGGGCTCACGGCGTCCAGCCTCGGCCGCCTGCTCAAGGGGCGAGGTCTACGGGTCACCATGCAGAAGCTCGACCCCTACCTCAACGTCGACCCCGGCACCATGAACCCGTTCCAGCACGGCGAGGTCTTCGTCACCGACGACGGCTCCGAGACCGACCTCGACGTCGGCCACTACGAGCGGTTCCTCGACACCGACCTGCACGGCTCGGCCAACGTGACCACCGGCCAGGTCTACTCCAACGTCATCGCCAAGGAGCGGCGCGGCGAGTACCTCGGCGACACCGTCCAGGTCATCCCGCACATCACCAACGAGATCAAGGACCGCATCCGGGGCATGGCCGGTCCCGACGTGGACGTGGTCATCACCGAGGTGGGCGGCACGGTCGGCGACATCGAGTCGCTGCCCTTCCTGGAGGCGGTGCGCCAGATCCGGCACGAGGTCGGCCGCGACAACGTGTTCTTCCTGCACGTGTCGCTGCTGCCCTACATCGGGCCGTCCGGCGAGCTCAAGACCAAGCCCACCCAGCACAGCGTGGCCGCGCTGCGCAGCATCGGCATCCAGCCCGACGCGATCGTGCTCCGGTCCGACCGGCCGGTCCAGACCGCGATCAAGCGCAAGATCAGCCTGATGTGCGACGTGGACGAGGACGCCGTGGTCTCCGCCATCGACGCCGCCTCCATCTACGACATCCCGAAGGTGCTCCACGCCGAGGGCCTCGACGCGTACGTGGTGCGCCGGCTCGGCCTGCCGTTCCGCGACGTCGACTGGAAGGAGTGGGACCAGCTCCTGCGGCGCGTCCACCGCCCCGCCAAGGAGGTCACGATCGCGCTGGTCGGCAAGTACATCGACCTGCCCGACGCGTACCTGTCGGTCACCGAGGCGCTGCGCGCCGGCGGGTTCGCCAACGACGCCCGCGTCAACATCCGCTGGGTCAAGAGCGACGACTGCGAGAGCCCCGAGGGCGCGGCGCGCGAGCTCGACGGCGTCGACGGCGTGCTGATCCCCGGCGGGTTCGGCGTGCGCGGCATCGAGGGCAAGATCGGCGCGATCCGTCACGCCCGCGAGCACAAGGTCCCGCTGCTCGGCATCTGCCTCGGCATGCAGGGCATGGTCATCGAGGCCGCCCGCAACCTGGCCGGTGTCGCCGAGGCCAACTCCGCCGAGTTCGACCCCGACACCAAGCACCCGGTCATCTCCACGATGGCCGACCAGGAGGACGTCGTCGCCGGCGAGCGCGACATGGGCGGCACCATGCGGCTCGGCGTCTACACCGCCAAGCTCGGCGAGGGCACGCTGGCCCGTCAGCTCTACGGCGGCAAGGCCAAGGCCGACGAGCGTCACCGCCACCGCTACGAGGTCAACAACGCCTACCGGGAGCAGCTGGAGAAGGTCGGCCTGGTGTTCTCCGGGCTGTCGCCCGACGGCCGCCTGGTCGAGTACACCGAGCTGCCGGTCGACGTCCACCCGTTCTTCATCGGCACCCAGGCCCACCCGGAGTTCCGGTCCCGGCCGACGCGGGCCAACCCGATGTTCAAGGGCCTGATCGCCGCCTCGCTCGTCTACGCCGACAGCCGCGTCACCTCCAAGGTCGCCAAGTGAGGGTCGAGGACGCGCCCGAGGCGTGGGAGGTCGTCTCCTCCACCGAGCGGTTCAAGGGCCGGGTGTTCGACGTCGTCACCGACGGCGTCCGGATGCCCGGCGACGAGGTCGCCGACCGCGACTACGTCCGCCACGTCGGCGCGGTCGCGGTGGTCGCCCTCGACGCCGACGACCGGGTCCTGATGATCCGCCAGTACCGCCACCCGGCCCGCAAACTGCTGTGGGAGCTGCCCGCCGGCCTGCGCGACGTCGAGGGCGAGCCCCTGGCCGAGACCGCCGCGCGGGAGCTGGCCGAGGAGGCCGGCCACCGCGCCGCCACCTGGCACACGCTGGTCGACCTGCTCACCTCGCCCGGCATGACGGACGAGCGCATCCGCGTCTTCCTCGCCCGCGACCTGACGCCCATCCCCGAGGAGGAGAACGGCTTCGTCCCCCGGCACGAGGAGATCGGCATGCCGGTCGAGTGGGTGCCGCTGCCCGACGCCGTCGAGCACGCGCTCATGGGGATGATCCACAATTCACCGGCCGTGGCCGGTATCCTCGCCGCGTACGCGGCATCGGTCGAGGGCTTCACCGGTTTGCGCCCCGCCGACGCCCCTGGGGCGTGACGGAAGGACCGAGTCGTGGAGGCGGTGCTCTCCAGCTACCTCGCCCATCTGGCGGTGGAGCGGGGTCTGGCTGCCAACACGCTGGCCTCCTACCGCCGTGACCTGAGCCGCTACGTGGACTACCTGCGCTCGCGCGGGCGCGCCGCGCTCGGCGAGGTGGGCGAGGACGACGTCCTCGGCTTCCTCGCCGCGCTGCGCGAGGGCGACGGCGAGCACCCCGCCCTCGCGGCCGCCTCGGCCGCGCGGGCGGTGTCCGCCGTGCGCGGGCTGCACCGCTTCGCGCTGCGCGAGGGCGTCGCCGCCCACGACCCGGCCCACCAGGTGCGCCCGCCGCGCCAGCCCCGCAGACTGCCCAAGCCGATCGCTGTCGACCAGGTCGAGCGGCTCATCGCCGCCTCCGGCCCCGACGGCGCGCCCCTGACCCTCCGCACCCGCGCCCTGCTGGAGGTCCTGTACGGCACGGGCGCGCGCATCGACGAGGCCGTCGGCCTGGCCGTCGACGACCTGGAGGACGACCAGGTGCGGCTGCGCGGCAAGGGCGGCCGCACCCGCGTCGTGCCGCTCGGCCGCTACGCCCGCTCCGCGCTCGACGCGTACCTCGTCAGGGCCCGCCCCGCGCTGCTCGCCCACGGCCGCGGCACCCCCGCGGTGTTCCTCAACGCGCGCGGCGGGCGCCTGACCCGGCAGGGCGCCTGGGAGGTGCTCCAGGCCGCCGCCGAACGAGCCGGACTCCACGGGATATCCCCGCACGTTCTCCGGCATTCCTTCGCAACCCACCTCATCGACGGGGGCGCCGACGTTAGGGTGGTGCAGGAGCTGCTCGGCCACGCCTCGGTGACGACCACCCAGGTCTACACCCTGGTCACGGTCGACAAGCTCCGTGAGGTGTACGCCGCCGCGCACCCCCGCGCCCGGCAGTGATCTATAGTCTTTTGCGGCGTGCCACGGTTCGGCGTGCCGCCTTGCCGCGTTTAGTGATGACGCCATAGTGTCCGTCCGGACGGTCCGGTTCGGGATCGTCAGGGAGGTTCGAGCTGGTGACTGTGAAGACCAACGGTTCGACCCCGGGGACCCCCGACAACCCCTGGGGTGACACGAAGACCGACACGCCTTCCACCGGCGTGAACCTGGGCCCCACCAGGCGCCCGCGCCCGGTGTTCCCGGAGCCCGTGCCGCCGGAGGTCCACGGGCCGGCGCGGGTCGTCGCGATGGTCAACCAGAAGGGCGGGGTCGGCAAGACCACCACCACCATCAACCTGGGCGCCGCGCTCGTCGAGTACGGCCTCAAGGTCCTGCTCGTCGACTTCGACCCGCAGGGCGCCCTGTCGGTGGGCCTCGGCATCAACCCGCTGCAGCTCGACCTCACGGTCTACAACCTGCTGATGGAGCGCAACGTCACCGCCGAGGACGTGCTGCTGGAGACCGGCGTCGAGGGCCTCGACCTGCTGCCCAGCAACATCGACCTGTCGGCCGCCGAGGTCCAGCTCGTCACCGAGGTCGCCCGCGAGCAGGTGCTCGGCCGCGTGCTCAAGCCGCTGCTGCCGCACTACGACGTGTGCCTCATCGACTGCCAGCCGTCGCTCGGCCTGCTCACCATCAACGCGCTCACCTGCGCCCACGGCGTCATGGTGCCGCTGGAGTGCGAGTTCTTCGCGCTGCGCGGCGTCGCCCTGCTCATGGACACCATCTCCAAGGTCCAGGAGCGGCTCAACGAGGACCTCGAGATCGAGGGCCTGCTGGCGACCATGTACGACGCCCGTACCCTGCACGGCCGTGAGGTGCTCGCCCGCGTCGTCGAGGCGTTCGGCGACAAGGTCTTCCACACGGTGATCAACCGCACCGTCCGCTTCCCCGACGCCACCGTCGCCGGCGAGCCGATCACCACCTTCGACCCGTCCTCCCTCGGCGCCAGCGCCTACCGTGAGCTGGCCCGCGAAGTGCTCTCGCGCTGGCCCGCGCCTGCCACAATGGCCAGGTGACGTCAGAGCGGGGGAGCGCCGTCCACGACGGGGACCAGGCCGCGAAGGCCGGGTTCCAGGTCCACCTGGACGTCTTCGAGGGACCGTTCGACCTGCTGCTGGGGCTGATCGCCAAGCACAAGCTGGACATCACCGAGGTGTCCCTGTCCCAGGTCACCGACGAGTTCATCGCCTACATCCGCTCGCGCGGCCCCGAGTGGGACCTCGACCAGACCAGCCACTTCCTGCTGGTCGCGGCCACCCTGCTCGACCTCAAGGCGGCCCGGCTGCTGCCCTCCGGCGAGGTCGAGGACGAGGAGGACCTCGCGCTGCTGGAGGCCCGCGACCTGCTGTTCGCCCGGCTGCTCCAGTACAAGGCGTACAAGGAGGTCGCCAAGGTCCTCGCCGGCCGCATGGCCGACGAGGCGCTCCGCTTCCCGCGCGCCGTGCCGATGGAGCCCCGCTTCGCCGAGCTCCTGCCGGAGCTCATCCTCGGCATCGGCCCCGAGCAGCTCGCGAAGATCGCCGCCAGGGCGTTCACCCCCAAGCCGCCGCCCACGGTCGGCGTCGGCCACATCTACCAGCCGTTGGCCAGCGTCCGGGAGCAAGCCGCTATCCTGGTCCAGCGCCTCAGGCGCATGCGCCGGGCCACCTTCCGGGCCCTGGTCGCCGACTGTGACGGCACTTTCGAGGTCATCGCCCGCTTCCTGGCCGTCCTGGAGCTGTTCCGCGAGTCGGCGGTCAGCTTCGACCAGGTCGAGCCGCTGGGCGACCTGCACGTCACCTGGACGGGCAGCGACGAGGGCGACGTCGCGGTGGGCGACGACTACGAGGAGAGCGCGCGAAGCGCGGAGAGCGCGGAGAAGGCTGCTGATGACTGACGACCGCCCCGGCGAGCACCCGGACGACCAGCCGGACGATCGGCCGGACGACCAGCCGGACGATCGGCTGCGGGACCACTCCGGCGGGCCGATGGACGCCCGCGCCGACGACGGGCCGCCCCAGCCGCGCAGGTCTCCGGAGACGCCGCTGCCGGCCTGGATGACCCTGCCGGGCTCCCTCGCCGCCCCCCAGCCCCGCACCCCGGCCCCCGCCTTCGACCCGTCCCCCGAGCCCGAGCCGGGCGCTGTCTTCGACCCGTCTCGCGAGCCCGAGCCGGGCGCTGTCTTCGACCCGTCTCGCGAGCCCGAGCCGGGCCCTGTCTTCGACCCGTCCCCTGAGCCTGCCCCGGCCCCTGAAACCGACGCGGCCCCCGTCTTGGACCCGGCCCGCCAGCCCGACCCGGCCCCCGAGCCGTTCGCCGACATGTCGGCCGTGGACGAACCGTGGGACGAACCGGGTCCTCCCCTGGGTGAGGGCCCGGAGGCGGAGGCCGGGGAGGAGCCGGACGGCGGGCCCGCGCCGAGTCTCGGCGCCGCGCTCGAAGCCATCCTCATGGTCGTGGACGTCCCCGTCCCCGAGGTGACGCTGGCCCAGGTGCTCGAACGCCCCACCCACGAGGTGGCCGCCGCCCTCAGATCGCTGGCGGCGGAATACACCGACGCCGGACGGGGTTTCGATCTGAGAGAGGTCGCAGGAGGCTGGCGGTACTACACGCGTGCCGACTGCGCGCCGCTGGTCGAGCGGTTCGTCCGCGACGGCCAGCAGACGCGGCTGACCCAGGCCGCGCTCGAAACACTCGCGGTCGTGGCCTACCGGCAACCGGTGAGCCGCGCCCGTGTCGCCGCCGTACGCGGTGTCAACAGCGACGGCGTCATGCGGACGCTCGTCGCACGGGGGCTGGTCGAAGAGGCCGGCACCGACCCGGAGAGCCAGGCAGTGCTCTACCGGACAAGCTCATACTTCCTTGAACGTCTGGGACTCAAAGACCTCAGCGAGCTCCCCGAGCTGGCTCCGTTCCTCCCGGACGACGTGGAAAACCTCGAGGAGACAACAAAGTGATCAACAGGCGCAGCACCCCGTCCGGTGATGGACGCGGTCGAGGACGCACCGGCGGCTCCACCGGCCGCGGCGGGCGTCCCGCCTTCCGCTCCGACGACTCTCGCGGCGGTTCCGGCCGCGACTCTCTTCGCGCCGACCGCGGCGGCACCCGCGCCCGGTACGGCGACTCCACCTCCCGCGACCGCACCGGCGGCGACCGCGGCGGCTTCCGCTCCGAGGGCCGCGAGGGCGGCGCCCGGCCGGAGGGCCGCGACAGCGGCTTCCGCAGCCGTGAGGACGGTTTCCGCCCCGACCGGCGCGACTCCGGCAGCCGTAACTCTGGCGGCCGTGACTCCGGGGGCCGTGACTTCGGCAGCCGTGAGTCCGGGGGCCGTGACTTCGCCCGGCGCGACTCGGACCGGGGTTTCTCGGACCGCCGCGACGATCGTGGCGGTTTCCGTTCGGACCGCCGGGATGACCGTGGTGGTTTCCGTTCCGACCGTGGCGACGACCGTCCGGGCCCCCGCTCCGCGGGCCGCGACGATCGTGGCGGTTTCCGTTCGGACCGCCGGGATGACCGTGGTGGTTTCCGTTCCGACCGTGGCGACGACCGTCCGGGCTCCCGCTCGGCCGGCCGCGACGACCGCGGCGGCTTCCGTTCCGACCGCCGCCCCACGGACCGTGGCGGCTACGGCGACCGTTCCGGTTCCGGCGACAGGCCGCGTTACGGCGACAGGTCCGGTTCCGGTTCCGGTGACAGGCCGCGTTACGGCGACCGGCCCGGGTCCGGTTCCGGCGACAGGCCCCGTTACGGCGACCGGTCCGGCTCCGGCGACAGGTCCGGTTACCGCGACAGGCCGGGCTACGGCGGCGGCCACCGAGACGACTCCCGCAATGACTCCCGCGAGGACTCCCGTCCCGGCTTCCGGGCCGATCGCAGCGGCCGGCGCGACGACTCCGCTTCTTCCACCCGCGCCCGCTTCGGCCGCCGTGACGAGCCGCGCGGCTCCCGCGGCGGTTTCGAGACCATCGGCCGTCCCACCTCGGGAGGCCGTCCCACCTCGGGAGGCCGTCCCACCTCCGGGGGCCGGCCCTCGTACGGCGGCCGGCCCGCGGGCGGCGGCGCACGGCGAGACGGCCAGGGCGGCTACGGCGGCCAGGGCGGCTACGGCGGCCAGGGCGGCTACGGCGGCAGCCGTGGCTCCCAGGGGACGGGCAGGACCGGCCAGCCGGCCGACCGTGGCGGCGACGCGCCGCGCGACCGGTTCAAGACGGCCCGCCAGCCCCTGCGCGACCGCAACTTCTACCCCGAGGGCTACACCGACGAGCGCGACACCACCGAGGTCCCCGACGGCGTGCGGCTGCAGAAGGTCCTCGCCCAGGCGGGCGTGGCCAGCCGCCGTGCCTGCGAGGAGATGATCGGCGACGGCCGCGTCACCGTGAACGGCCAGGTCGTCCGGAGGTTCGGCGCCAAGGTCGATCCCGCCACGCAGGTCATCCACGTCGACGGCAAGCGCATCCCGACGGCCCCCGACCTCGTCTACTACGCGCTGAACAAGCCCATCGGCGTCGTGTCCACCATGAGCGACCCCCAGGGCCGCCCGTCCCTGGCCGACTACGTCGAGGAGCTGGCCCCGCGCCTGTTCCACGTGGGCCGGCTCGACACCGAGACCGAGGGCCTGCTGCTGCTCACCAACGACGGCGAGCTGGCCAACCGGCTGACCCACCCCAGCTACGGCGTCCTGAAGAAGTACTGGGCCAAGGTTCCGGGTCCCATCCCGCGCGACCTCGGCCGCAGGCTCCGGCAGGGCATCGAGCTGGAGGACGGCCTGGTCAAGGTGGACGGCTTCACGATCGTGCAGGAGCACGGCCAGCAGGCGCTGGTCGAGGTCGTGCTGCACGAGGGCCGCAAGCACGTGGTGCGGCGCCTGCTGGAGGTGGCCGGCCACCGGGTCATCGACCTGGCCAGGATCGAGTTCGGGCCCGTCAAGCTCGGCCGTACCAAGCCCGGCACCATCCGCGCGCTCACGCTGAAGGAAGTGGGCGAGCTGTACGCAGCCGTGAAGCTGTAACCTGATCAGAACGCAGGAGCCCGTGCGGAGGTCCGCACGGGCTCCACCGCTTATAGAGGGGACGGATCACAATGGTGCGGGCGATCCGCGGGGCGATCCAGGTGGACGCCGACAGCCGTGACGCGATCATCGAGGGGACGACCGAGCTCGTCGCCGCGCTGATGGAGCGCAACCAGCTCACCACCGACGACGTGATCAGCGTGCTGTTCACCGCCACACCCGACCTGACGGCCGAGTTCCCGGCGCTGGCGGCGCGTAAGCTTGGCTTCCATGAGGTGCCGCTCATCTGCTGCACCGAGATCGGTGTGCCGGGCGCGCTGCCCCGCGTGGTACGGCTCATGGCGCACGTCGAGACGGACAAGCCGCGCTCGGAGATCCAGCACGTCTACCTGCGCGGCGCGATCGCCCTGCGCCAGGACATCGCCCAGTAGCGACGCCCGCCCACCCGGCCCGGATCACCCGGAACACGACCCAGGACATCGACATGGCCTCCGAACTCCGCACCGTGCTCGTCGTCGGCACCGGTCTCATCGGCACCTCCGTGGCGCTGGCGCTGCGCGGGCACGGGGTTCGCGTGCTGCTCTCCGACCGCGACCAGGGCGCGATGCGCCTGGCGCGTGAGCTGGGCGCGGGCGAGGAATGGCAGCCCCAGCCCGCGACGGCCACCGGAGCGGACGGCGCGGGCGGCGTGACCGGCGCCGAGAGGGCGGATCTCGCGGTGATCGCGGTGCCGCCCGCTCACGTCGCCACCGAGCTGCTCGCCCTCCAGCGGGCCGGCGCCGCCACCCACTACACCGACGTGGCCAGCGTCAAGGCCGTCCCCATCGACGGGGCCCGCCGGCTCGGCTGCGACCTGGGCGCGTACGTCGCCTCGCACCCGCTGGCCGGGCGGGAGAGGTCCGGTCCGGGGGCGGCGCGGGCCGACCTGTTCCTGGGCCGGCCCTGGGCGCTCTGCCCCACCCCGGAGAGCTCCCCGGAGACCAGGGCCGCGGTGCTGCGCCTGGTGGAGCTGTGCGGGGCCAACCCCGTCGAGGTACACGCCGACGACCACGACCGGGCCGTCGCCGTGGTGTCCCACGCGCCCCACGTGACCGCCTCGGCCGTGGCGGCCCGCCTGGCCGACGCCTCCGAGGTGGCGCTCGGGCTGGCCGGGCAGGGCGTGCGCGACGTCACCCGGATCGCGGGCAGCGACCCCGGGCTGTGGCTCGGCATCCTGGCCGGCAACGCGGCGCCCGTCGCCGAGGTCCTGGAGGCGGTCTCGCGCGACCTGTCCGAGGCGGCGTCCGCGCTGCGCGCCCTGGCCGGCGGCGACGGCACCGCCTCCGGTGAGATCACCCAGCTCCTCAAGCGGGGTGTCGCGGGCCACGGGCGCATCCCGGGCAAGCACGGCGGTCCCGCCTCCTCCTACGTGATGGTCCAGGTCGTCATCGGCGACCGTCCCGGCCAGCTCGCCAAGCTGTTCCAGGTGTGCGACGAGGTCGGCGTCAACGTCGAGGACGTGCGGCTGGAGCACGCGCCGGGCCTGCCGCTGGGCATCGCCGAGGTGTCGGTCCAGCCGGACGCGGCGCCGGTCCTCACCCGGGCCCTGCACGAGCGGGGCTGGCAGGTCCCCTGACCGGCCCGCACGGCCGCCCTCGGACGGCCGTCTTGCCGTACCCGGGCGGCCTGTGGGTCAGGAGACGTAGCGGCGGGCCCGCGAGGTGGCCTGGGCCTGCTCCAGGCTCGCCAGGCGGACCTCCACCCGCTCGGGGACCCTGCGGCGTTCGGCGAGCACCCACGGCAGGCCGCGCAGTGCGTCCAGGGCCGCGAGCGCGGAGACGCGGTCGTGCGGCACGGTCCGCGCCAGGTGCAGCGTGCGGCGCATCGCCGCGCGCACCGGGCGGCGCAGCCAGGTGAACCAGAGCGTGTTGCGCAGCCCCACCCGCCTGCGGGCGTGGGCGTCACGGTTCCTGGACGCCTCGTGGTGGACGGTCAGCTCCTCCAGATAGCACAGCTCCCAGCCGGCGGTCGCCAGGTCGACGGCCAGCAACTCCTCCTCGCCGCCCAGCCACAGCCGCCGCGAGAACCCGCCGCACCGCAGGAACGCGTCCCGGCGCAGCACCGACGCGCCCGCCAGGAAGCTGCCCAGCGCCGGGCCTGGCAGCCAGGACGGGCCGCGTACGGGGGAGTCGCGCAGCTCCGGCACGATCGGGTCCTCCCGGCTGCCGGGCTCGGCGAGGATGCGGGCCGTGACGACCGCCAGGCGCGGGTGCGCGTCGAGCACGTCGGCGGCGCGGGCCAGCGAGCCGGGCTCCCACCAGGTGTCGTCGTCGGCGAACGCCACGTACGGCGTGTCCAGCCGCTGCACGCCGAGGTTGCGGCCGACGGCGCCCAGGTTCTCGCGCAGCGCCACCACGTCCGCCCGGGGGTACGCGGCGGACACGGCCTCGGCGGTGCCGTCGTCCGAGCCGTTGTCGACCACCACGACCTTCGGGCGTTCGGGGAGGGCGAGCAGCCGGCCGACGGACCTGAGCACCTCCTCGCGCCTGTTCCAGGTGATCACGACGGCGCTGACCCGCGCGTCCGCCGTCGCGCGCCCCCGGCCGTCTCCGGTTCCGGTCGCGTGCTCCCTGCTCTTCCAGGGGCCCGGCGGCCCTTCGTCGTCCCCTGGCCCCGGCGCGTGGCGCGGGCTCATCGGCGGTCCTCCAGCAGCCGGCGGGCCCGCTCGACCGCCGGGGGCAGCGCGCGCCGCTGTGCCAGCGCCAGCGGCAGCCGGGGAACGGCCGTGCGCAGCCCCCGCCAGCCGCGCGGGCCCTGACGCAGTGCCGCCAGCGAGCGCCGGGCGACCACGCTCCACGGGCGGCGCAGCACGGCCGTGAGCACGGAGTTGCGCGTGGCGAGCTCCCTGCGCCCGCGCGGGTCCCGCGACGGGGACGGATGGTGGTGGGCCACCACGTCGTCGACATAGGCGAGACCCCAGCCCTTCGCGGCCAGGTCCATGGCCAGGCGTTCCTCCTCGCCGAAGAAGAAGATGACGTCGTCGAACCCGCCGGCCTCCAGATAGGCGTCCCTGCGCACCACCGCGCCGCACGCGAGGAAGCCCAGCACGCTCGGGCCGGGCAGGTCCGGGTCGTGGCCGAGCGGGGAGCGGGCCATCTCCTCGCACACCGGGTCGAGGCGCTCCTGGGAACCGACGAGGACGCGGGCGGCCAGCACGGCCAGGCGTGGGTGCGCGTCGAGGACGTCCGCCGCCCGTGCCAGCGCCCCGGACGCCCACCAGGAGTCGTCGTCGGCGAAGGCCACGTACGGGGTCCGCGCCATGCGCACGCCCACGTTGCGGGCTGGCGCGCCCAGATTCCGGCCGGCCTCGACGACGGTGACGCCGGGGAAGTGGCGGCGGACGAAGCCGGGGCTGCCGTCGGTGGAGCCGTTGTCGACCAGGATGACGGGGCGTGGGTGGTGGGGGAGGGACCCGGCCAGCGCGCGCCGTCGATTCCTGGTGGCCACCACCACCGTAACCCGTTCGACCATGTACGGTCCCTAACCGGAATGCCGCCCCTTACTCGTCATACGGCCCCTTACCGGACTGCCACGGCTCTGCGCTCCTACGGCCTGCAGCACCGGCCGTCCCGGCGGCGCGCTCCGCCAGGCGCGGGAGGACGCGGGCGGACGCCGGAAGGGGCGCGAGGCGGTAGCCTCTTGAGGTCGAGCAAGAGCCTTGAGCGCGTGAAGAAGGAGAGGCCGTGGCCGGTCTGGTCGTCGCCATGGACGGCCCTTCGGGGTCGGGCAAGTCGAGCGCGTCGCGCGGGGTGGCCAAGGCCCTCGGCCTGCGTTACCTCGACACCGGCGCCATGTACAGGGCGATGACCTGGTGGGTGCTGGAGCAGGGCGTGGACCCGGCCGACACCGACGCGGTCGCGGCGCGGGCCGTCGAGCCCGAGATCGTCTCCGGCACCGACCCCGACGCCCCGTCGATCCACATCGACGGCGTGGACGTGGCGGGGCCGATCCGGGGCGCCCAGGTGACCGGCGCCGTCTCGCTGGTCGCGGCGGTGCCCGAGGTGCGGGCCCGGCTCGTGGCCCTGCAGCGGCGGATCATCGGCGACGGCGGCATCGTGGTCGAGGGCCGTGACATCGGCACGGTCGTCGCGCCCGACGCGACGCTCAAGATCTACCTGACGGCCAGCGCCGAGGCCCGCGCCCAGCGCCGCCACGCGGAGCTGTCCGGCGCCGCCGAGTCCACCGCGACCACGGGGCCGGCGACGACGGTCGAGGCCCAGCAGGCCGAGCTGGCCAGGCGCGACAGGCTCGACTCGACACGCAAGACCGATCCACTCTCGATGGCGGATGGCGCCGTCGAGCTCGACACCACCGCGCTGAACCTGGAGCAGGTCATCGCGGAGGTGCTGAGACTGGTCGAGGAGCGGAGCGGTTCCGCGGCGCGGAGCGGCTCCGGCGGCCAGCACTACGAGCGCGCCTGAACAGGTGCGGGACTCACTAAGGATGAAACATCGTGTCTACGGGGGACTGGGTCGAGGCTGATCTCGACGACCTCGCACTAACGGAAGAGCACGACGACAGCGGTCCGCTGCCCGTCGTGGCCATCGTCGGACGGCCGAACGTGGGCAAGTCCACGCTGGTCAACCGCATCATCGGCCGCCGGGAGGCGGTCGTCGAGGACGTGCCCGGCGTGACCCGGGACCGGGTGACCTACGAGGCCAACTGGCGCGGCAAGCGCTTCACGGTCGTCGACACCGGCGGCTGGGACCCCGACGCCACCGGCATGGGCCTGCGCATCGCCGAGCAGGCGCAGGTCGCGGTCGAGCTGGCCGACGTGATCGTGTTCGTGGTCGACGCGACCGTGGGCGCGACCGACTCCGACGAGATCGTCGGCTCGGTGCTGCGCCAGTCGGGCAAGCCGGTCATCCTGGCCGCCAACAAGGTCGACAACCAGCTGGTCGAGCTGGAGGCCGCCGCGCTGTGGTCACTCGGCCTCGGCGAGCCGTACCCGGTCTCGGCCCTGCACGGCCGTTCCAGCGGCGACCTGCTGGACGTGGTCCTCGACGCGCTGCCGGAGACGCCGCGCGAGACGTTCGGCACCGAGCGTGGCCCCGCCCGGGTGGCGCTGCTCGGCAAGCCCAACGTCGGCAAGTCGTCGCTGCTGAACAAGCTCGCCGGCGAGGAGCGGGTGCTGGTCGACCCGATGGCCGGCACCACCCGTGACCCGGTGGACGAGCTGATCGAGCTCGGCGGGCGCACCTGGCGCTTCGTCGACACGGCCGGCATCCGGCGGCGCGACCGCGAGCTGCAGGGCGCCGACTTCTACGCGGCTATGCGCACCCGGGCCGCGCTGGAGCGCTCGGAGGTGGCGGTCGTGCTGATCGACGCCAGCGAGCCGCTCACCGAGCAGGACCTGCGCATCATCGGCTTGGTGATCGAGTCGGGCCGCGCCATGGTGGTCGCGTTCAACAAGTGGGACCTCGTCGACGAGGACCGCCGCTACTACCTGGAGAAGGAGATCGACCGGCAGCTCGTGCGCACCCCGTGGGCGCTGCGGGTCAACATCTCCGCCCGCACCGGCCGCCACGTGGACCGGCTGGTCCCGGCCCTGGAGAAGGCGCTGGAGTCGTGGTCGACGCGGGTGCCCACGGCCAGGCTCAACGCGTTCCTGACCGAGCTGGTGCAGCAGACGCCGCCGCCGGTCCGGGGCGGCAAGCAGCCGAAGATCCTGTTCGCCACCCAGGCGTCGGTGGAGCCGCCGAAGTTCGTGCTGTTCACCTCGGGGTGGCTGGAGGAGACGTACCGGCGCTTCATCGAGCGGCGCATCCGCGAGGAGTTCGGCTTCGCCGGGTCGCCCATCGAGGTGACGATGAAGATCCGCGAGAAGCGCAAGGGCGGCGCCTCTCAGCAGAAGAAGTGACGGCCCGGCCCCCGCGACCCGGCAGCAATCGCGTTGCCTCGTCGCGGGGGCGGCGGCTAACATCCACGGCTAACACGTTGACGGAGACGAGTAGCCGGAAGACCGCGCGGGCAGAGAGAGCCGCCGGCAGCTGCGAAGGCGGCCCCGTGCCTCCCGGCGAAGACACTCCCGAGTGCGGGGAGGAAATGCCCCGCCGGCCTGACCCCCGTCATCGGGTCACGGAGGCCGTCCCGTCCGGGGCGGCGAAAGTGCGGTGGCACCGGGAGCTCCCTTCTCCCCCGCACTCCCAAGGGATCACACATGTCCTCCAAGGAGCAGTGATGATCTCTCGTGTCCTGTCGGCGCAGCTCAAGGAGCACGCCGGCCAACGAGTGACGATCGCCGGATGGGTCCATCGCCGCCGGCGGCTGAAATCCGTGTCCTTCCTCCTCGTCCGCGACCGCCGCGGCGTCGCCCAGGTCGTCGTCCCGCCCGGGACGGTGCTCCCGCCCGAGGAGAGCGTCGTGCACGTCACCGGCCTCGTGACGCCCGGCGCGCACGCGCCAGGCGGGGCAGAGCTCACCGAGCCCCGCATCGAGGTGCTGTCGGAGCCCGCCAAGGCGCCGCCGTTCGACCTGTACCGGCCCGTCGTCCCGGCCGCCCTGCCGGCCGTCCTCGACCACGCGCCCGTCGCGCTGCGGCATCCGCTGCTGCGCGCGCCGCTGGAGATCTCGGCGGCGAGCGTGGCCGGGTTCCGGGCGACGCTCGACCGGCTCGGCTTCACCGAGATCCACACCCCGAAGCTCGTCGCCTCGGCCACCGAGTCCGGCGCGAACGTCTTCACCGTCGACTACTTCGGCCGTCCCGCCTACCTCGCCCAGTCGCCGCAGTTCTTCAAGCAGGCGATGGTCGGCGTGTTCGAGCGGGTCTACGAGGTGGGGCCGGTGTTCCGGGCCGAGCCGCACGACACCGCCCGCCACCTGGCGCAGTACACGAGCCTGGACGCCGAGCTGGGGTTCGTCCGCGACCACCGCGACGTGATGGCCGTCCTGCGCGAGGCCCTGGCGGGCATGCTGGAGTCGGTACGGCTGCGCGCCGCCCCCGCCGTCGAGGCCCTGGGTGCCGCGCTGCCCGAGGTGCCGGCCGAGATCCCGGCCGTCCACTTCACCGAGGCCAAGCGCATGAGCGGCGAGGACGGCGAGCCGGACCTTTCGCCGGCGCAGGAGCGGTGGCTGTCGGAGTGGGCGCTGCGGGAGCACGGATCGGAGTTCCTGTTCGTCACCGGCTACCCGATGGTCAAACGTCCCTTCTACACGCATCCCGACCCGGCGCGTCCCGGCCACTCCAACGGGTTCGACCTGCTGTTCCGCGGGCTGGAGCTGGTGACGGGCGGGCAGCGGCTGCACCGTCACCAGGACTACCTGGACGCGCTGGCCGCCCGCGGCGAGGCCGTGGAGCCGTACGAGGGGTACCTGCGGGCGTTCGAGCACGGGATGCCGCCGCACGGCGGGTTCGCGATCGGTCTGGAACGCTGGACGGCTCGCCTGACGGGCGCGCCCAACATCCGGCAGGCGGCGCTGTTCCCGCGCGACCTGCACCGCCTCTCGCCCTGACGCACCCCCTCGCCCTGACGCGCCCTCCCGCCCGGACGCATCCTCTCGCCCTGACACACCGCCCGCTCAGGCGCCGCGTCCGGGCATGAAGAAGGCGACCACGGCGCCGATCAGGCACAGCACCGCCGTCACCAGGAACATCTCGGTGTACTCCAGGTGCAGCGCGGCGTCGACCCGCGCCAGGTAGTCCGCCATCCTGCGGGCGTACACCGCCGGGTCGACGCCGAACGGCAGCGGCGTGTCCAGGTGCGCCGTCAGCGACTGGAACCGGTAGAACCCCCAGGCCGACACGCCCGCGATGCCGATCAGCATGCCCATCATCCGGGCCACCACCACGGCGGCCGAGGCCACGCCGTGCTGGGCGGCCGGCGTGACGCGCAGCACGGCCGCCGACACGGGGGCGATGACCAGGCCCAGGCCCAGTCCGGCGACCACCAGGTCGGCGCTCATCTGCGGACGGGCGCCGGCCAGGTCCAGCGGCCAGCGGCTCATCAGCGCGTACCCCACGGCGGCGACCAGCAGTCCCGTCACGGCGACGGAACGGTCACCCAGCCGGCGCGCCAGCAGACCGCCGGCGACCGCGCCCACGGGCAGCGCGATCAGGAACCAGCCCAGCACCTGCGCGGCGGCTTCCAGGGCCTCCATCTCCAGCAGCGTCTGCGCGGTGAACTGCACGAACACCATGGTGACCAGCAGCGCCGCGCCGGTCAGGAAGCTGGCGCCCAGCGTGGCCAGCAGCGGCCCCTTGCGGGTGCCGGACAGGTCGAGCAGTCGTACGGGGGAGCGGATCTCCCACCGGACGAACGCGGCCCCGGCGAGCAGCCCGGCGGCGATCAGCGGCAGGCCCCAGGGCGGGAGGACGGCCTTGGCTGGGTCCGGGTTGTAGAGGCCGGCCACGAGGAGGGCCAGGGCGAGCGCCAGCAGCGCGCCCCCCGTGCCGTCCACCCGCCCCACGGTGCCCGTGCCGTCCGCGCGCTCCACAGCTCCCGTGCCGTCCGCCCGTACCGCTGGGGGAGAGGGCGGGGGGACCCAGCGGTGCACCGCGACGGCGGCCAGGGCGGCGAGCGGGACGTTGATCCAGAAGATGGCGTGCCAGCCGCCCAGCTCCACCCCCAGGAACGAGGTGCGGGGCAGCGCCGCCAGCAGCCCGCCGTACAGCGGACCGAGGGCGCTGCCCAGCTCCTGCGCCGCTCCCACGGCGCCGAGCGCCATGGGCCGCTCCCGCTCGCCCCACAGGTCGGCGATGAGCGCCATCGTGATGGGCAGCAACGCGCCGCCCGCCACGCCCTGGACGGTCCGGCCGGCGACCACCATGGCCTCGCCGGCCGCCAGCGCCGTCAGCACCGAGCCGAGCGCGAACGCCGCCAGGCAGGCGTGGATGAGGGGCCTGCGGCCGTACCGGTCGGAGAGCCGGCCCAGCAGCGGCATCGCCGCCACGTACCCCAGCAGGAACCCCGTGACCACAGGCGTGGCCCGCTCCAGGCGGTTGACCGGGATGCCGACGTCCTCGGCGATGTCGATGAGGACGGTCACCACCACGTAGGCGTCGAGCGCCGCGAGCAGCACCACCGCGCCGCCGACGCCGAGCGCGACCCGGCGGGCCGCCTTCGCCGGACGGTCCTCGTCACTCCGGACCGCCGGGTCCTCGCCGGCCGGTCCCGTCGTCAAGGAGCCCATCGCGCCGGCCTCAGCCCGCCGGCGGCGGCGTGATCGTGACCGGCGCGTCGTAGTCGCTGAACGCGACCGTGACCGTGCCGTCCTGCAGCGGCAGCTCCACCTTCCGCAGGCGGCTCGTCGCCTTGTCCACCCAGACGGTCCCGTTGACGCCCTGGGTGACGCCGGGCACCATCGTGCCGAGCACCTGGCCGGAGAACGTCGTCGCCACCCGGTAGGCGCCGTCCTCCTCCGCCTCCACGCGCGGGTCGGCCGCGGTGGCCAGCAGCTGGGGGACGCCCTTGTCGTGGTCGAGGATGAGCGACGGGTCGTAGATCTGCGCCAGCTCCTTGCGCGTCAGCCGCTGGAAGCCGCCGGTCGGCCCCTTGAAGTGGACGGTGTCGCCGACGAGCGCGAACGTGATCTCCTGGAGACTGCCGAGCACCTCCAGCGTGAGCGTGCCGTCGGCGTCGCCCGCCGAGGTGAGACGGCCGTCGGCCTTCTTCAGCGGCACCTTCGGCTTGCCCTCGGTGGCGATGGAGAACGTGGCCGACGTGACCGTCTTCATGGCCTCCGACGCCTTCTTCATCAGGTCGGGCCCGGCGGGCAGCTCCGCGCCGCCACCCGACGAACAGGCCGACATGAGCGCGACAAGAACGACGAGCAGCAGCTTTCTCGGCATGAGCGGATCGTAGCGAGCGTCCGGATCAGCGTGCGCCGGTCACCGATATCGGTTGGGTGTCGGCGCCCGCCGCCCCGCCGTGCGGGGACGGGGTCAGCGCAGCTCCTTGAGGTGCTCGACGATCGGCCGGTAGGCCCTCTCCAGGGCGTCGAGCTGCTCGTCGGTGAGCCGGTCGATGAAGTGCTCGCGCACGCCGGCCACGTGATCGGGCGCCACGCGCTGGATGGTGTCCCAGCCCTCGTCGGTCAGCACCGCGAACGTGCCGCGCCGGTCGTCGCGGCACTCCTCACGGGTGACCAGGCCCTTGGCCTCCATGCGGGAGATCTGGTGGGACAGGCGGCTGCGTGACTGGATCGTGGCGTCGGCCAGGTCGCTCATGCGCATCCGCCTGCCGGAACTCTCCGAGAGGTTGACCAGGATCTCGTAGTCGTTCACGGACAGCGAGTGGGCCTGCAGCTCACGGTCGAGCCGGTGCATGAGCAGCTTGTGCAGGGCCAGCTGGGTGCGCCAGGCACGCTGCTCGGCGGGGGAAAGCCAGCGGGGCGCGCTCATGATCTCCAATCTAGCGCACGCTCATCGATCCCACGGGCGATCGCCCGGCCCCGGCGCCGGCCCAGATGTCCGCTCCAAACACCTGGTCTAGGCGAAGGCCATGACGATCGCGACGCCGACGACGTGCATGATCACGACGGCGGCGATGAGGAAGACGAACACGAACTTCGCCGGTCCGTGCTCGAAGGTCTTGCCCTCCTCCAGCGGCTTGCGCGCGGCCACGCGGTCCGCGATCCGCTCCTCCAAGGGCTTCCTGTAGAACATACGTCCAGTTTATTCGGAAAGCGGCAGCCTGCGGGCTGGGGCGTCTGTGATAACAGCCACCATGACGTCCGCCTCGGCCGTCCACTCCAGCACGTGGCGCCCCGCCCAGTCGATCTCCGCCGTCCGCAGCAGGTCCAGTGACAGCTCGCCGCGCTTGATCAGCGCCTCCTTGCGGGCCCACAGCCGGATCAGCTCGTCGTTGCGGGTGACCCCGGCACGCTCGCGGGGGGTGAGCGCCACCTCGGCCAGCGCCCCGTCGAGCGGGCCCGCGGGCACGCGCTCCGCGTCCACCCCCACCCGCCCGTCGCCGGCCGCCGCGCAGACGTAGCCGCGCGTGTGGCTGAGGCTGACGCCCAGGGAGGGAGCCTGCTCGACGTACGGCCGGCCGTGGCCGGGGCCGTGGACGTCGCAGCGCTGGAGCAGCGTCAGCTCCTCCGGGCGCCGGCCGAGGGCGGCCGCGGCGCACTGCCGTACGAGCAGGTGGGCGGCGACGAACGCGGCGCGGTCGGCGTCGAACGCGAACCGCGCGGCCCGCTCCCGCTCGACCGGGGTGAGCCACTCCTCGGGGGCGCGCACCTCGTCGGGCCGGCCACCCATCGCCACAGGGCCGATCGTCACCTTGGTGATCTTACGATCCCCGGCCCGAGCCCGTACGGCCGCCCCCGTCCGCTGGGGCGGGCGGCCGGGACGACGGGCATGACCAGGATTTCACCGGTCACCGGGACACGACGGGTTCGCCGAAAACTACGATGAGTTGACATTGACCGCCGGCTCTGGGGGAGGGCCGGCCGGGAGGGCGTCATGGTGCGGCTGATCAAACGTGAGCTGGAGACGCTGCGCGAGAGGTGCACGGGACGCGTGGTCACGGAGCAGGACCCCCGCTACGACGCCGCCCGCGCGCTCTGGAACGGCGCCGTCGACCACCGGCCGGCCGCGATCGTCCGCTGCACCGGCCCCGGCGACGTGTCGGCGGCGATCAGGTTCGCCCGCGAGGAGGAGCTGGAGATCTCGGTACGCGGCGGCGGCCACGACGTCGGCGGCTGCGCCGTGACCTCCGGCGGCCTCATGGTGGACCTGAGCGGGCTGCGCCGGGTGCGGGTGGACCCCGCCTCCCGCCGCGCCGTCTGCGAGGGCGGCGCCACCTGGGCCGACCTCGACGCCGCCACGCAGGCGCACGGCCTGGCCACGCCCGGCGGCACGGTCAGCCACACGGGTGTCGGCGGGCTGACGCTGGGCGGCGGGTTCGGATGGCTGACCCGGATGCACGGCCTCTCGGCCGACAACCTGGAGTCCGCCGACCTGATCCTCGCGGACGGCCAGTACGTCCACGCCTCGGCCCGCGACCATCCCGACCTGTTCTGGGCCATCCGGGGCGGCGGCGGGAACTTCGGCGTCGTCACCGGCTTCACCTTCCGGCTGCACCCGGTGGGGCCCGAGGTTCACTTCGCGCTGCTGTTCTGGGAGGCCGAGCGCGGGCCGGAGGCGCTCCAGGCGATCGAGGAGGCGATCGCCGGGCTGCCCCGGCGTGCCGGGGTGCTGGCCGCGTACGGGCTGACCGCGCCGCCCGCGCCGTTCGTGCCGCCGCCGCACCGCTCCAGGCCCGGCCACGCGCTGCTGATCGCGGGATTCGGCTCGGCGGAGGAGCACCGGGCGACGGTGACCGGGGTCGAGGACATGCTGAGGCCGCTGTTCACGTACGCCGACGCCATGCCGTACCCGCGGCTCCAGGCGTTCCTGGACGCCACCGCCCCCTGGGGCGTCCACGCCTACGAGAGGGCGCTGGACCTCGCCGCGATCACCCCGGGGGTGGCGGCCACGCTGTGCGAGCAGGCGGCTCTCAAGGGGTCGGCGATGACGTTCATGCCGTCGTTCCGCCTCGACGGGGAGTTCTGCGCCGTGGACGACGCCGCCACCGCCTACGGCGGGTCCCGGCTGCCGCACCACACGCTCTGCTTCACGGCGCTCACGACGTCGCCCGAGGCGCTGCCGGCCGAGCGGGCGTGGTCGCGGGCCGCCTGGGAGGCGGTGCTCCCGCACGCCATGGGCGCCGGCTCGTACGTGAACTTCCAGGCGGAGCGGGAAGCGGACCGGGTACGGGCGGCCTACGGGGTGGAGAAGTACGGGCGGCTGGCGGCGGTGAAGGCCGTCTACGACCCGGACAACGTCTTCCACCTCAACGCCAACATCCGCCCGGCCCGCCGCTCCCGGCACCGCGCCACCTGAGCCGGGGGACGATGCCCACCCTCTGAGCACCGCTGTGCGCACCGGCCGGGGCCTAGGGGGTACGGCCGAGGAGGAAGTCCTTCACCTCGGTCGCCGCGAGGTGGTCGCGGGCGGCGGACCGGTCGGAGCACAGCAGCACGGGCCCGTCCTCCGGATCGCGGGGGAGCAGGCCGTGGGAGCCGCGGACGGCGCCGGCGCCCGCGTCGAGGCCGACGACGTCCATCAGGTAGCGCATGCCGGCCTTCTTCCTGAGCAGGGCCAGGGCCGCCCGCCGCCTGGCCCGTCCCGGGCCGGCCGGGTCGAAGAACAGCTCGGCCGGGTCGTAGCCCGGCTTGCGGTGGATCTCCACCAGGGGGGCGAAGTCCGGCGCCCGGGCGTCGTCGAGCCAGTAGTAATAGGTGAACCACGCGTGGGGATCGGCCAGCAGCACCAGCTCGCCGGAGCGCGGGTGGCCGAGGCCGCGGGCCGTCTTGTGCTCCTCGCCGAGCACCTCCGCCACGCCGGGCAGGGCGGCGCAGAGCCTCGCCACGGCCGGCACGTCGGCCGGGTCCCGTACGTAGACGTGGGCCACCTGGTGGTCGGCCACGGCGAAGGCGCGGGAGGTCCACGGGTCCAGGTACTCCATACCGGCCTGCGTGTGGACGTGGAGCAGGCCCTCCGCGCGCAGCAGCCGGTTGACCGCGACCGGCCGGGACACGTCGGTGATGCCGTACTCCGACAGGACGGTCACCGTCGTCCCCCGGTCGAGGGCGGCGTCCAGCAGCGGCGCCAGCACCCCGTCCAGCTCGGCCGCGGCTGCGGCCGAACGGGGGTCGCCGGGCCCGTACCGCTGGAGGTCGTAGTCGAGGTGCGGCACGTAGGCGAGGGTCAGGTCGGGGTCGCGGGTCGTCATGACGTGCCGGGTGGCCGCGCAGATCCAGGCAGAGGAGGCGATGCCCGCCCCCGGCCCCCAGTAGGAGAACAGCGGGAACGGGCCGAGGCGCGCGGTCAGCTCGTCGTGAAGCCCGGGAGGGTAGGTGTAGCAGTCGGGTTCCTTGCGGCCGTCGGCGTGGTAGATCGGCCGTGGGGTGACCGTCCAGTCGACGTCGGCGCCCATGGCGTACCACCAGCAGATGTTGGCCACGGTGAAGCCGGGCCTGCGCCGGCGGGCGGCCTGCCAGACCTTCTCGCCACGGACGAGGGCGTTGTGCTGGCGCCACAGCAGCACCTCGCCCAGATCGCGGAAGTACCAGCCGTTGCCCACGATGCCGTGCGCGGAGGGAGGCAGCCCGGTCAGGAACGTCGACTGGACGGGGCAGGTGACGGCGGGCAGGACGGTGCCGAGCCGGGCCTGGAAGCCGGTCCCGGCCACCGCCCGCAGGCGGGGCATGTGGGCCAGCAGGCGGGGGGTGAGCCCGACCACGTCGAGGACGAGATGCGAGGCGCCGCGCGCGCTTCCCCGTGGAGAGGTCATGGGCGAACTCCCAGACGGTGGAGTTGGTCGCGGGCGAAGGCCAGCTCGGCGGCTATCCCCGCCGCGAGCTCCTGCGAGGTGCGGGGACGATGCGCCGGCGGCAGCACGTTCCAGGTGTAGGTCTCCACGTCGTAGTGATCGCACGCCCCGTGGGCGACCAGCTCGGCCAGGGCCTCGCGGAGCACGCCCGTCGTGGCCGACAGCGGCGGCTCGGGCCGCAGGTGCAGGGGCACGTGGTAGTGCACCCGCCAGGGCGCCGGGAGACCGGCCGCCAGCGCCTGGCCGAGGTCGTCGGCCGCCCCGCCGTCGGGGTTGCGGGTCTGGTGCAGGAAGCGCGGCTCGGCGTACTCCCGCAGCGCCGCGGGCTCGGCGCTCTCCAGAGCGGCCGAAAGCTGGACCTTCACCAGCGGCAGGCCCGCCCCCCACAGCGTGCGCAGGGCGTCGGCCGGCCGCTCCCAGGCACACGCCAGGTGGGCCAGGTCGAGGCAGATCCCGAGCCGGTCCGTGTCCACCCCGGCGAGGCGGGCCGCGGCCTGGGCCGTCGTCTCGATGACGCAGCCGGGCTCCGGCTCGAAGCCCACCCTGATGACGCGCCCGGTCGCCGCCTCGATTCCGGCCAGCCGCTTCGCCAGCTCGTCGAGCCGCCGAGCGGCCCGCCCGGCCATGCCGGTGTCCCAGGGCTCGCGCCAGGCCAGCGGCAGCGTCGAGATCGAGCCGCGTACGGCGTCTGCGGGCAGCAGGTCGGCCAGGACACGGGCCAGGTCGAGCGTGTACGACAGCCGCTCCCGGCTGGTCCAGTCGGGCTGGTAGACGGCGTGCTTGACGACCGGGTCCTGGAACGACCGGTAGGGGAAGCCGTTGAGGGTCACGACCTCCAGCCCCCGGGCGGCCAGCTCGCGGCGCAGCCGCCGGCGGCCCGCGGGGTCGGCGGCCAGCTCGGCCGCCACGGGCGCGGCCAGCCACAGGCCCAGGCCGAGCACGGGCGCGTCCAGCCGTTCGCGGACGGGCACGGCGAACTCGTCCAGTTGCGCGACGACGCCACGGAGGTCCTCGGCGGGGTGGACGTTGGTGCAGTAGCCCAGATGCAGGACGCGCCCGGCCGGGTCGCGCAGCCGCATCAGCTTCCTCCGCGCAGGATCGAGTTGCCCTGGAACGCCGGCTCCGCCTGGTCGGCCTCGGACAGGTCGAGCCGGCCCGACTGGCCGAAGAACTCCACGGGATTGCGCCACATCACCTTGTCGACGTCGTCCTCGTCGAAGCCCGCCGCCAGCATGGCTCGCGCGGTCTCCACCGTGAGCAGCGGGTCGGACCTCCCCCAGTCGGCCGCGGAGTTGACCAGCATCCGCTCCAGCCCGTGCCGGCTCAGGATCTCGACCATCCGGGGCGGCGACATCTTGGTCTCAGGGTAGAGGGAGAAGCCCATCCAGCAGCCGGACTGGTGCACCTGGCCGACGGTGAGCTCGTTGAGGTGGTCGACGAGGACCCGGCCCGGCGGGATGCCGGAGGCGGCCACCACGTCGAGGGTCCGCCGAGTCCCCCGGGCCTTGTCGCGGTGCGGGGTGTGGACCAGTGCCGGCAGGCCGTGCTCGACGGCGAGGGCGAGCTGCCGGGCGAACACGTCGTCCTCTTCGGGCGTCATCGAGTCGTAGCCGATCTCGCCGACCGCGACCACACCGTCCTTGTCCAGGTAGCGGGGGAGTAGGTCGAGCACCGGCCGGCAGCGGGGATCGTTGGCCTCCTTGGGGTTCAGCGCGATCGCGGCGTGGTGGCGGATGCCGAACGATCCGGCCCGGTACGGCTCCCAGCCGAGCAAGGAGTCGAAGTAGTCGACGAACGAGCCGGGATTGGTACGCGGCTGGCCCAGCCAGAAGGCAGGCTCGACGACGGCGCGGATGCCCGCCGCCGCCATCCTCCGGTAGTCGTCGGTGGTGCGCGAGGTCATGTGGATGTGCGGGTCGAAGATTCGCATCAGGCCTCCCACTGCCGGATCAGCCGGTCCGGCTTCGCTGGATGAGACGGTCGAGGAGGGCGGCGGCGTCGGCGGGCATGGTGCGGCCGGCGGCGGCGCGCTCGGCGGCGAACCCGGCGAGCATGGCGGCCAGTTCCGCGTCGGCCCGCTGGGCGAGACCGTGCACGCCGTCGAGCGGCACCCCGGTGAACACGCACTTGAGCACGGCCTGCCGCCACGTCGCCTGGTCCAGGTGCCGGGCGGCAGGGCCGAGCGCGGCGGCCAGGAGCCGGGCGTCGTTGGTGCGGATCGCGTCCTCCAGCAGCGGGACGACCTCCGCCCCGACCGGCAGCAGCGGCAGCGCCTTGAGCACGGCCAGCTTCTCCTCGGCGGTGGCCTCGGCGTACAGGAGAGAGAGCCGTTCGGCGAGTCTCTCCGCGGGCAGCGCGGCCAGCAACACCGCCCGGACCGCCTCGTCGGCACGCCAGCCGCGCGCCCCGGCCAGCGGCGCCCGGCCCGCGCGGCGCCCGGCGGCCGCGAACCGCCGCCCGACCTCCTCCGGCCGCCGCCCCACCTCCGCGCACGCCTCCATGACCCAGTCCTGATCGAGGACGGTCAGCAGCTCCTGAGCGTCCATCACCGGCTCCCTTCCCCGGCTGAGCGTTCCGCCGCGCGGAGGAACGCGATCGAGCGGGCGGCGACCTCAGGCGCCGCGTGCGAGTGCCGGGGGAGCTCGACCGCCACCAGCCCGGTGTAGCCGCAGGCGGCAAGGGTGGCCAGGACGGGCGGGAAGTCGATCTCCCCGGTGCCGAGCTCCAGATGCTCGTGCACGCCCCGGCGCATGTCGTCGATCTGCACGTTCACCAGGTGCTCGGCGACGGACTCCACACAGCCGGGCACGGGGTCCGGCTCCAGGCAGCGGCAGTGCCCGATGTCGAGGGTGAGCCCGAAACCCTCGGGGCGGCCGAGCGCGTCACGCAGCCGCCGCCAGTCCGCGATGGTCGCCACCAGCATCCCCGGCTCCGGCTCGAAGCCGAGCGGTACCGTCGCGGCGTCCAGCAGGTGCGCGCAGCCGTCCACGAGCCGTTCCCAGGCCAGGTGGTCCGGGACGGAGGGGGGCCGTACCCCGGCCCACAGTGAGAGAGCTTCGGCGCCGAGGTCGGCGGCGACGGCGGCGCCCCGCCGCAGGAAGTCCAGCCGCAGGTGGCCGTCGTCGTGCAGCAGGGTGGGGGCGTGCTTGTGCCAGGGGTCGAGCAGGTAGCGGGCGCCGGTCTCGACGACCACGCCGAGTTGGAGATCGCGCAGCCGGTCCGCGACGGCCGCGACCCGCCGGGCCGCTCCGGGCGCATAGGGATCCAGGTGATCGTGGTCGAGGGTCAGGGCCACCCCGTCGTACCCGAGCGCGGCCATGACGTCCAGCGCGTCCTCCAGCCGGTGGTCGGCGAATCCGTTGGTGCCGTACCCGAACCGCAGCGCCCGCGGCGCGGTCGCTCCAGCCGCCCCGACGGCGGTGCTCGCTGCGGCTCCTTCGGTCGTGCCCCTCGTGCTCGCGCCGGTCATGTCGGTGACACCTTCGTGGCGAGGATCCTGCTCAGAGGCGCTGCCGCGGCCACGGCCAGTCCGGCGCCCTCCGCGCCGGCGTGCGCGGTGAGCGCGCCCTGCAGCGCGGGCAGCGCGGTGATCCCGCTGCCGACGGCTGCCCGGATGGCGGCGGCGGAGGGGTCGGCGGTGGCGCGGGCCTGGGCGAGGCCGAAGCGTGCGGCGTACCAGGCGGCGAGCGCGTTCTGCGTCCACCCCTGGCGGCGGCAGACGGTCGCGGCCAGGGCGACGGTGGCGGCCAGCGTCCCGGCGGGCAGGTGCGGCCCGGCGCCCGACACCTCGCGCCGGGACAGCAGAGTGAGCAGGTAGGTGTGGGCGCCCACCGTCAGCGCGGCGGGCAGGGCCGCGGGGAGCGCTCTGTCCGCCCGCCCGCGGGGGGAGGCGCCGAGCAGCACGTCGAGCACCCGGCACAGGGCCATCGCCGCAGGGCCCGCCGGAGTGTCCTTGACCGTGATGTCATAGGCCCACACCGCCGCCGCCAGCGCCGCCGCGACCGCACCCGCTCGCGATCCCGCGATCAGCGCCGCCACCGACACGCCCCCGGCGGTGAGCCCGGCGGCGACGCCCAGCGCCGCGCCGGGGGAGACCCGGCCGGACGGGATGGGGCGCTCCGGGCGTTCGACGGCGTCCACGTGGCGGTCGGCCCAGTCGTTGGCGGCCATGCCCGCCCAGTACAGGCAGACCGACGCACAGGCCAGTCCGGCCGTACGGCGGTCGAGCACGCCGGCTGCCGCAGCACCGGCCACCACGTCGCCGGGCACCGACAGCGCCGCCGGCATCCGCACCAGCTCGACCAGATCGCGTACCGCGGGCCGCCCTGATCGCGGGGCCCGCCCGGCCTGGCGGATCACGGCGCTCACCGTGGCCCGCCGGCGACCGGCCCGGGTCCGGTGCGCAGGCCGTCGGCGAAGTCGCACAGCAGGCGCCACTGGCCGGCCAGGGCGTGGGGGACCGGTCCCAGCGGATCCTTGAAGAAGAACGCCAGCTCGGTCAGGGCGCCGGAGCGGCCGTGCTCGTGCGCGGCGGCGGTCAGCCGGGCCAGGTCGAGGACCAGCGGGGCGGCCAGCGCCGAGTCGCATCCGTGCCAGGTGAAGTCCATGCGCATGCGCCGCCCCAGGAAGCCCTCGAACGTCACCAGATCCCAGGCCGTCTTGAAATCGCCGACATCCTCCAGGTAGTCGATGCGGATCTCGCCCTCGGGGACATAACCGAGCGTCTCCCGCAGAACCTTGCTCTTGCTCGCGGCCTTGGCGGCGTTCGGGCCCGGCTGCGCCAAACTGGCGCCGTCACCGCCGCCGAGCAGGTTGGTGCCCGACCAGGTCCGCACCCGCAGGTTGCGCGTCGCGAACATGGGCGCCAGCACCGACTTCACCAGCGTCTCGCCGGTCTTGCCGTCGTGCCCGCCGTACGGCACGCCCTGCCGGAGCGCCAGCTGGTGGAGCGCGGGCAGCCGGGCGCCGGTGGAGGGGGTGAAGTCGACGAACGGGCAGCCCGCGCGGAACGCGGCGTACGCGGCGAGTGAGCTGGGCGGCAGCACCCCCCGGCCGCCGCCCGGCCGTGCCTCCCGCCCGGCCGTGGGGAGCGGCTCGCGCAGCGCCTCCTCCAGGGCGTCCAGGTCGGCGTGCGCGGGGTGCGGAGCGGGCGCCGGCTCGGTCGTCGCGACGTTGACGACGATGACCCGCCGGAGACGGTGACGCTCCCGGAAGGCCGTCAGGTCGGCCGCCAGCAGCTCCGCCGCCTCGGCCTGGTCGCGCGCCGGGGGCAGCGGCCGCACCTCCCGCTCGACCGCCGCCAGCTCCTCCTCCAGCGCCCGCACCGGTCCGGCCGGGAGCACACCCTCATCGGCCAGCGCCTGTGCCTTCTTCACCAGCGACAGCGAGGAGACGTCGTGCCCGCCGAAGGCCAGCTCGGCCAGAGCGGGCAGGGGCGCTCCGCTCAGCTGGGGAAGTTCGGTGACGCAGCCGGTCGGCTCGGCCAGCCCGGCCCGGATGGCGAGCGCCCCCACGACGCCGGTCACCGCGACCGAGCCGCGGCCTCCGACGAGCCATACTCCTGTGGTCATCCGAATTGAACTGCGATCAAGATCGACGCTGGTCACTACATCCGCTCTCTGCCGGGGACGATGGCGCTGGACCTTCAGCCGTGGGTCCAGCGTTGGTTGGTGCCGCCGTTGCAGGTCCAGATCTGGGCCTTGGTGCCGTTGGCGGTGCCGGCGCCGGCCACGTCCAGGCACTTGTTCGCCCCGACGGCCGTGATGGTGCCGTCCGAGTTGGTGCGCCATTTCTGGTTGTTCTGGCCGTTGCAGTCCCAGATGATCACGGCTGTGCCGTCCGCCGTACCTCCGCCGTTGACGTCCAGGCACTTGGTGCCGTACACGCGCAGCTCACCGGAGCTGGTGGTGGTCCACTGCTGGTTGGGCTGGCCGTTGCAGTCCCAGATCTGCGTCTGCGCGCCGTTGGCCTGGGAGGCGCCGCTGACGTCCAGGCACCGGCCCGAGCCCACGCCCTGGAGCGCCTGCGTCGCCGCTGGAGGGCCGGGGGGCAGGAGGGTGATGGTGAAGGCGTCGTCGGCGTTGAGGTGCGAGAGGTTGACCGTCGTGCCGTTGCCGGACAAGGTGACGTTGGAGTCCTGGACGGTGACCGGGCCGGAGACCGCGCCGCCGCCGTTGTAGGGGATGCGCTCGACGACCACCCGCACCTGGTTGTTCTGCACGACGCCGCTGGTGCTGTCCAGGCGCTGCAGGTCGACGGCGATGTTGCCCGTCGTGCTGCCGCCGCCGACCAGGATCTTGGCGTTCCCGTCGGCCTTGGTGGCGAACGCGTCGTAGGACCTGCTGGGGGTGCTGGAGGCGATCTGACCGGTCTGCGACCCGTAGAAGCGGTAGGCCCACCATTCGCCCCTGGGCTGGTACTGACCCGACGAGTCGCGGACGAGCAGATTGGCGAGATCGTTGTGCAGGTTCGCGCCGCCGGCCCAGTTGGCGCGCAGGCCGTCCGCACCGGCCCGCTCCAGACGCGCGATGTACCAGGATCCGTCACCCGGGTTCTGCTCGTTGGACGCGCCGTACTCGTTGATCTGGTACGGCCGCGGATGGGGGATCGCGCGCGAGCCGAGCGTGGTGTCGGCCGTGGCCGCGTTCGCCACCGGGTCACCGGGCAGGGAGTGCCAGCTGACGATGTCGGGGACCACGTCGCCGGCCTTGACGTAGTCGAGGTACTGGGTCCACCAGCCGCTCGTCGCCGGCACGCAGGCGCAGCTCGGCCCGACGATCAGGTGCGTCGGGAAGGCGGCCCGGATGCGCTGGTAGGCCCGCTTCCACATGGCGAAGTACTGCGACTGCGGACGGTTCCAGAACAGGGTGATGTTGGGCTCGTTCCAGAGGTCCCACTCCACCGGGGCGCCGGTCGCCCGCACGTCGTCGATGAGGCGGGTGAGGAAGGCGTCGTAGTCGGTCCAGTCCCCGTTGTCGCCCGGGAAGCGGGAGATCGGGTAGCCGTCGGCGCCCCACAGGTCGTGGACCAGCAGGACGAACTCGCCGCCCAGCGCCCTCGTGCGCAGCAGCTGGGCGCGGGTGGCGTTCCACCGGCGGTCGTACCTGCCCGACACCCAGCCGCCGGGGCTGTCGAGCTGCGCCCCGCCGGCCCGCATGTACCGGAACTTCACATCCGTGAAGAAGCGGTCCGGGGGACCGGACCCGTTCTCGGTCATCCCGTAGATCCAGCCGGAGGCCCGGTGGGTGGGAGAGCCGCCCGCGACGGAGAAGTTCACGCTGATCGACTCGTCCGCCGCCTGAGCCGGCCCGGCGGACGAGAGGACCGATGCGGCGACGAGCGCACCGATGGACAGCAGCGCTGCCAGACGGCGGCGGCGTCCGCGCCGCCTGCTACCCAGGACGTCCATGCGCATTCCTTCGGCAGGGGGGCGGGCGGCCCGGCTCCGTGGGGGAGCCGGGCGGCCGTGCGCCCCGGGGAGGGTGTCGTGGGTGACGGGGTCAGGTGCGGGTCCACTGCTGGTTGGCGCCGCCGTGGCAGGTCCACAGGACCGCCTTCGTGCCGTTGGCGGTCCCGGCCCCGGAGGCGTCCAGGCACAGCCCGGACTGCACGCCGGTGACGCTGCCGTCGGCGTTGACGCTCCACTGCTGGTTGGCCCCGCCGGTGCAGTCCCAGATGACGACCTGGGTGCCGTTGGCGGTGCCCTGGCCGTAGGCGTCCAGGCACTTGGAGCCGTAGACCCGGAGCTCCTTGGCGGGGGTCGGCGTCCACTGCTGGTTGGCGCCGCCGTTGCAGTCCCACAGCGCCACCTGGGTGCCGTTCGTCTGGGAGAGGGAAGGGACGTCCAGGCACCTGCCGGCGTTGACGTTGCGCAGGACGCCGCTCGCCCCGGGGATCGCCCTGATCGGCCCGTTGAAGGTCAGCTTCACCACGTAGGCCAGAGCGGAGTACGGCTGACTGGGCAGAGTGACGCGCAGGCCGTTGGAGTCCTGGGTGCGCGTCGGCAGGTCGATGTACGTGCCGGCGGTGTTGCCGATCATCTCGGCCCTGCCCAGGTTGGACAGGTCGACCCGGCCGCTCGCCAGGGACGCGAGGTTGAGGGTGGCGCCGTTGCCGGGCCAGCCGAGCACGGTCGCGTACAGGACGGTGTTGTCCTTGCTACGGGTGTACCTGATGTCCTGGGCCGTGCCGGCGCGGGGGGTGGTGAACGAGCCGCCGCCCATCTTGGTGGGGCCTTCGCCGTAGGTGGTCCAGGCGCGGGTGGAGTAGATCGACTCGCCGTTGCGCCTGAGGTAGGTCCCGATGGCGTTCAGGATGCCCTTCTGGTCCTGCGGGACGGTGCCGTCGATCATGGGGGAGACGTTGAGCAGCATGTTGCCGTTCTTGCTCACCCGGTCGATCAGCGAGTGGAGCATCGCGGGCGCGCTGTAGTAGCCGATCCCGTCGGTGTAGGACCAGCTGGAGCTGCTGATGGCGTCGTCGGTCAGCCAGTAGGGGTACTGGATGCCGGCGGGGCCGCCGCGCTCGTAGTCGAAGACCTCGCCCTTGTTGTTGAAGCCGTCCTTGTAGGTGGCCACGACCTCCTTGCCCCACGCGTTGGCCTGGTTGTAGTAGTACGACAGGAAGGCGAGCCGCTTGGCCTCGTCGACGCGGGTGAGGTTGAAGTCCTGCCAGAGGATGTCGGGCTGGGCCTTGTCGACGACCTCCTTCAGCTTGTCGTACCAGAGTTGGTTCTGCGCGGCCGGGCCGAGCTGTCCGTAGAGCTTCTTCAGCGACGTGGTGGGCTGCGCCGGCACGTGGTCGTAGTAGCCGGTGAAGTTGTACGCGTGGTGCATCGCGACCAGCAGCTTCATGTTCCTGCCGCGGATCGCGTCGGCGAACAGCCGCAGCAGGTCCAGCTTGGGTCCTCGGCCGGCCGAGTTCCACTCGTTGACCTGGCTGTCCCACATGGAGAAGCCGTCGTGGTGCTCGGCGACCGGGCCGGCGAACTTGGCCCCGGAGTCGGCGAACAGCTGCGCCCACTCGTTCGGGTCGAAGTTGCCGCCCGCGGACTTGAGCTTGGGCGCGAACTGGACCCAGTTGCCGGCCTTGTCGCGCGAGCCGTCGATGAAGTTGTGGTACGGCCATGCCGAGGGATCGCCGTAGACGCTCTTGTGGTGGTTGTTCTCCGCGGAGCCGCCGACGTACATGTTGCGCGGGTACCACTCGCTGCCGAAGGCGGGCGTGGCGAAGGCTCCCCAGTGGAAGTAGATGCCGAACTTCGCGTCCTGGAACCATTCCGGCGCGGCCGGATGCTGGTCCACGGACGCCCACGTGGGCTCGTAGACGGAGGGGGCGGCCGTGGCGGAGCCGGCGAGAGCGGGCGCCGTGAGGAGGGCTCCGGCGAGCAGGGTGGCGCCGGCGAGGGCGGTGCGCCTGCGGAGTGCCGACAGCTTGGTGGGGGGCACGCTGTCTCCTGGTGTTGACCATCGGATGGAGCGGGGAAGGTCTCGGGCACGCCGAGCTTGAGGGCGTCCGGCGGACGCCCTCGGCCGGCTCGGTCAGGCGCGGGTCCACTTCTGGTTGGTGCCGCCGTGGCAGGTCCAGATCTGGGCCTTGGTGCCGTTGGCGGTGCCGGCACTGGCCACGTCCAGGCACTTGTTCGCCCCGACCGCCGTGATGGTGCCGTCGGTGTTGAGGCGCCACTGCTGGTTGTTCTGGCCGTTGCAGTCCCAGATGATCACGGCTGTGCCGTCCGCCGTACCCGCGCCGTTGACGTCCAGGCACTTGCCGCCGTACACGCGCAGCTCACCCGCGCTCGTGGACGTCCACTGCTGGTTGGGCTGCCCGTTGCAGTCCCAGATCTGCGCCTGCGCGCCGTTCGCCTGGGAGGCGCCGCTGACGTCCAGGCACCGGCCCGACGCCGCACCGCGGATCGCGCTCGTGGGCGGAGGCGTGGGCGAGGTGGTGGGGGTCGGCGAGGGGGAGGGGTCGCTTCCGAACCGGGTGAAGAACGTCCACACCTCCGCGGAGGTCCAGGTCCTCCAGCCGCCACAGGTGCACCCGTCGATCGGGCCGGGATCGTGGCCTCCGTCGAACGCGGCCCAGACCACCGGATATCCGGCCCGGCACCCCGAGTAGGCGGTGACGACGTGCGTCATGCTGCCGGCCGCCGGCTCGGGAGGGTTCTGCGGGGTGCAGCCGTTATTCCTGACGAACGTGTCACGCAGCGAGCGCCCGGATGAGATGGGCAGCACGTTGTCCCTGAGGCCGTGGAGCCCCATGTAGGCGACGGGCTGTGTGCCGCCGCCGCACCCGCTGAGGTTCGCGCCGGAATAGACCGCGACCGCGCGGAAGACCGTCGGGCGGGCACAGGCGAGTGCGTACGTCATCGCCCCGCCGTAGCTGAATCCCGAAGAGAAGATCTGCGTCGTGTCGACGCACAGGCCCGCCTCGATCTGCCGGGTCATGTCGTCGACGAAGGTGACGTCCTGGCCGCCGGAGTTGGCCCAGCCGTTGTTGATGCCCTGGGGAGCGACGAAGATCGTGCTGTTGTTCGCGTTGTCCGCCAGTCGCCGCAGTCCGTAGTACGACCAGTTGTACCCATCGGTTCCGCCCGAGTCGACATCATTGGCGGTGCCGCCCACCCAGTGGAACCCGAAGATCAACCGGTAGGGGTGGTTGCTGTCGTAGTTGGCGGGGACGCGCAGGATGTAGCTGCGGTTCTGGCCGCCGCTCACCAGTGAGTGCGTACCGCTCACCAGCGCCGGGGCCTTGCCGCAGCCGGCGGTCGCCGCAGCCGCGACGGTGCCGCGCGCGGCCGGCGTGGCTCCGCCTAATGCCGTACCCGCGGCTCCCAGGACGATGAGCGCCGCCACGGCGATGGCGGTGACCAAGGATGTGTGCCTCACGTCACGCAGCTTCCTTCCGGGTTCGGCGAGCGTGCTTCTCCATGACATGCGCGGTATTCGCGGGCGGCGCCACGAGGGGCCGATGAGAAGGCCTCCAGAGGCGTGTCGCGGAGACTTTGAACACTCATTACGATCCCGTCATGCAGGACTGTCAAGTGTTAAGCGTGCCTATTCTTGGCCCGTCACATGAGACTTCGCATGCCGGTCGGCCTTGTCGCTCCATTTTCGAGGCCGTCACCTCGGGATTTGCCGGAAATCGCCCGGCTGGATCTCCTCATGCAGGGCCCGCTTGTGACTTCTCGAAGCGGGACGAGGGATGAAAATAAGTCTTACTCTTTCAGGCGATCATGGCCTCCGGAGCGCACCGGAGAGCTCTCGCTGCTAACGCCGCAGCCGCACCGGATCGGCCGGTCCGGTACGGCGGACCAGCCAGGCCTCGGTGATGTGATCGAACATCGCCCCGGCGGCGCCGTCGGGATCGTGGACGGCGATGCGTTCGTAGATGCGGCGGTGGCCCAGGTTCGACGCCACGCACAGAGCTCGCTCGGTCCGGCCCATGTACCGCGCGGTGTTGATGACCTGGCTTTCCAGTGCCCGTACGACGCCACGAGCGATGCGGTTTCCCGACGCCTGCATGATCGTGTCGTGGAAGGCCCGGTCGCTCTCGGCGTAGGTGGCGGGGTCGTCCACGAGCTCGTCCATCCGGTCCACCAGTGCGCGCAGCCGCTCCACGGTGTCCGGGCCGGCCAGGCGGGCGGCGACGTTGGCCATGTCGGACTCCAGCACGCGCCGGGTGACGACGAGGTCGTCGAGGATCGCCAGGCTCTCGTCCTCGGCGATCGTCGCGGCGAGGACGAGCTCGTCCAGCATGTCCCACATCGCCGGCGGGTTGACCATGGTGCCGGCGCCTTGACGGACCTGTACGAGCCCTTTCTCCTGCAGGACCTTCACGGCTTCGCGGACGACGGTGCGGCTCACGGAGAACGCTTCGCACAGCGCGGGCTCGGGGGGCAACGGCGTCCCCGGCGGGTGCACACCGTGGACGATGCGCTCCACCAGCTCGGCCGTCACTGCTCGGGCGAGGGTCGCCGGGCGTCGTACCCATGCCGGTGCCGCCGGGACACCGCCGGCCGTTTCCTGCGATGCCGTCATATCCCCCTCCGGTGGCCTGCGAGGACAGTGCCACCGCGCCAGTATACGTGCCGACTGTTGACGTAAGACGTCATACGAGTTACGTTTCGCCGGTGATGGCGGGTCCCTCGGTAGCTCTCGGAGGGTGAGCAGCTATGAAGCAGCGGATGTGGTGGTCGGTCGTGATGGCCGCCGGACTGGTCCTGGCCGGCTGCGGGAGCGCGGCACGGACGGGATCCCCGTCCGGGGACTCCCAGCAGAAGCAGCAGAAGCTCGTGGTCTGGGACTGGAAGTCCGGTGAAGCGGCGGCCACCACGTACGTCGAGAAGGCGAAGGCCGACTTCGCCAAGCGGCATCCCGGCGTCACCGTCGAGTTCGTCGCCCAGCCGTTCGACCAGTACTACACCTTGCTCGGCACGGCCGCCCAGTCCAGCAAGGGACCCGACGTCATGCTCTTCAACGGGGGCGGGCAGATCCGCGACCGGGCCGACGCGCTCCTTCCGCTGGACCAGTACGTGGCCCAGGACAGGAGCCGGTTGGCGGGCTGGGACGCGTTCACCAAGGACGGCAAGATCTACGCCGTGCCGGTGACCCTGCAGGGGCACCCGATCTACTACAACAAGACGCTCTACGAGAAGGCCGGTCTCGACCCGGCGACCCCGCCCAAGACCTGGGACGAGCTCGTCCGCACCTGCGCCGCCATCAAGAGGGCGACCGGGGCCTCGTGCTTCGCGCTCGGCAACAAGGAAGGCTTCGGCATCCAGTTCTTCATGTCGGGCCTCGGGTCCGGCATCCTGACCCCTCAGGAGTACGACGACTGGATCGCCGGCAGGCGCGACTGGACCTCCCCCCACGTGAAGCGGATCTTCGAGCTGTGGAAGGACGCCAACGACGCAGGGCTGAACAACGACGGTGCCAACTCCACCGCGATGTTCACGGACATCTTCAGAGTCTTCGAGAGCGGTAAGGCCGCTCACATCATCGGCCTGATGTCGGACATCGGGCACTGGAAGGACTTCGGCGAGTTCCTGCCGCCCGGCAAGATCGGCGTCATGCGGGCCCCGGTCGTCGCCGGCGGAGCCACCCCGAGCCTTCCGTACGACGGTGGCATCGGCTACGCGGTCGCCAGGTGGACCAAGGACCCGCTGCTGGCCGCGGATCTGGTGCGATCCCTGACCTCCACCGACGCCTTGACCGCGTTCTCCTCCGACGCCGGCGCGATCGCCTCCGACATGACGATCGACGTCTCGCGGGCCGGCCCGGCCGTCGCCGCGATCATGCCCGAGATCAAGACCGGCAAGCCCGCCCTGCACGTCGCGCTGTCCTCCAAGACCCTGGACCTCATGGGAAGGCTGTCCCAGCAGCTCCTGAGCGGGTCGACCAGCGTGGACAAGGCCGTGAAGCAGCTCGCCGCCTCCGACAGGGCGGGCTGATCGCGTGCCGCTCAGAGGTTCGTCGCCGTCGGTCCGCCCGGTCGGTTCCGGGCGGACCGGTGCCGCGACGGCGGAGCAGGGGGGACCTCGCAGGGACGCCCGTACGGCCACCCGTACGGCCTCCCGCGGGGCGCGCGCCGAACGCCTCGCCCCCTACGTCCTGGTGGCCCCGGCCGTACTGATCCTGGTGACGCTGCGGCTGTGGCCGCTCGTCCTGGGGGTCAACTACTCCTTCACGGGTGACGGCGCCTACAACGGGACCCCGGTCGGTCTGAGCAACTACCTGGAGCTGGCCGGCGACCCCCTGTTCCGCACCTCGCTGCGCAACGTCGGGCTGCTGGTGCTGCTGCTCCCCGTGGCTGTGGCGATCCCGGGCCTGCTCGCGACCTTCATCTACCTGCGCGTGCCGGGTCACCGGGTCTACCGCAGCGTCTACTTCTTCCCTGCCGTGCTCTCACCGGTGATCGTCGGCGCGATCGTCAACCTCATGCTCGGATACGACGGCCCGGTGAACGCCGTCCTCGCGATGGCCGGCGCCGGCCCGGTCGACTGGCTCGGCGATCCGGGCATCGCCATGTTCACGGTTGTCGGCGTGCATGTATGGGCGACGTTCGGGATGGCCCTGGTGGTGTTCCTCGCCGGATTCAGCACCCTGGACGCCTCGCTGCTGGACGCCGCCCGCGTGGACGGCGCGTCGCTGCGCCAGGTCATCCGGCACGTGATCATCCCGGGCCTGACGCGCACCATCCAGTTCGTCTTCGTGACCACGATGATAGGGATGCTGACCTCCATGTTCGGCCTGCTCTTCGTCATGACCAGCGGGGGTCCGGAGGGATCGACCTACCTTCCCGAGTACTACATCTGGCACCAACAGGGACAGATGAACCGGCCGGCGCTCGCCTCGGCCGCGTCGACGGTTCTCTTCGTCGTCATGCTCGTGGTGGGGCTCCTGCAGATCACCCTGCTCCGCCGCTCGGGGAGGCAGGACTGATGCCGGGCAGGCGCATGGCGGGGTGGGTGGCCGCCGTCCCCATGGCCGTTCTCGCGCTGGTGACGATCTATCCTCTCGTGTTCACCGCCAACGTCGCGATGAAGACCCGGCGCGACTACGTCCTCGACCGGTTCTCCCCGGCGGATTCCCTGCGCTGGGACAACCTGGGGCAGGCGTGGGCCGGCGCCGGAATGGCGCGATACTTCGCCAACTCGCTGGTCGTCGTGGCGTTCGCCGTGGTCCTGCTGCTGCTGATGGGCTCGATGGCGGGTTTCGCGCTGAGCCGGCTGCGGTTCCGCGGTTCTTCGGTCATCTTCCTGGGCTGTCTTGCGGGGCTGTTCGTCCCGTTCCAGGTGATCATGGTGCCGCTCACCCGGATCATGGCGGACAGCGGCCTCATCGACACCTACCCGGGACTGATCCTCGCCTACGTCGCGCAGTTCCTCCCGTTCACCGTCTTCCTGATGACGAGTCACTACCGCACCATTCCGTCGGAGATCGTCGACGCGGCCAGGATCGACGGGAACACGGTGTACGGGGTGTACCGGCGGATCATGCTGCCGCTGGGCGTGCCGGCGCTGCTGTCGGTGGGGATCCTCGACACCCTGTTCTGCTGGAACGACGTGCTCATCTCCCTGCTGATGATGCCGTCGCCCGAGCATCGCACCCTCATGATCGGGGTCAACTCGCTGCGCGGACAGTACTCCGACGACATCCCCACCTTCGCCTCGGGAGTCCTGATCGCCGCGATACCCGTGTTGACGATCTATCTTTTCCTCCAGCGCCAGATCGCCGCCGGCGTCACCGCCGGTTCCACAAAGGGCTGACATGCAGATCACGGGGTATCGGACCGCGACGACGGTTCAGCAATGGGGCCGCCCGGTCGGCGACGCCAACGGTGTCTTCCCCGACGGGGCCGTCCCGGTGCCGATCGTCATGGTGGACACCGACGAGGGGATCACCGGCGTCGGCCTCGGGCCGCACGTGGAGATCGACGCCGTGTTCGCCGCGATCGAGGGCGAGGACCCGCGCGGCGTGACGGCGCTCTACGACCGCATGCTGCGGCGGACCTTCAAGGCGGGGCACGCGGGCGCCGTGTTCGGTACGATCGGCGCACTCGACACCGCGCTGTGGGACATCAAGGCACAGGCGGCCGGCGAACCGCTCTGGCGCCTGCTGGGCGGACGCGACAGGAGGGTCCCCGCCTACGCCTCGGGCCTGGACATCGGCCTGACCGACGACGAGCTCGTCGCGGTCTACCAGCTCTACGCCCAGCACGGTCTGCGCGCGGCCAAGATCAAGGGCGGCCTGGACATCGAACGCGACCGGCGCCGCCTGACGCTGGTACGCGACGTCCTGACCGAGGCCGGGCACGGATCACGTCCGGGACTCATGCTCGACGTGAACGAGGCGTGGACGCGCAAGCAGGCGGTCCGGCACGTCTGCGAGCTGGAACGCACCCTGGATCTCACCTGGATCGAGGAGCCGGTCCGGCGGTGGGACGCCGAGGGCCTGGCCACCGTCGGCCGTGGCGTCCGCGCCTCGGTCGCCACCGGGGAGAACCTCACCGGGCTGGAGCAGTTCCGCCCGCTGCTGGCCGCGGGGGCCGTCGACATCGTGCAGACGGCCGTGGTCTGGGGGGTGTCCCACTTCCTCCGGGTCTCCGCACTGGCGCACGCCCATGACCTGCCGGTGAGCCCGATCGGCACCACGCCGGTCGCGCTGCTGCACGCCGCGCCGTCGGTGCCGAACCACTTGGCCAGCGAGCTGCAGGATCTGCACCCGCCACTCGGAATATCGCTCGACCTGCACGTGGAGGACGGCGCCTTCATCCTCGGTGACGCGCCGGGTCTCGGCATCACCCTCGACGAGCACGCGATCAACGAGTACGCCCGGCAGCCGGACGCCAGGGCCGCCGAGGGCCCCCACATCCGGCCGGAACACGCCGGACGACGGCTGCTGGCCGTTGCCGACGGCTTCCGGCCCGAGGCGGGGCGGAAGCTGGGACCGAGTCAGCGGTAGCCGGCGGCCGTGACGTTGGCCTGGACGGCGTTCTCCACGGCGTCGGTGGGGTAGCCGGCGACCATGGCCCCTTCGTAGAAGGTGCCGGCGCTGAGGTTGGCGCCGCCGTCGGGCTTGCAGCAGTCGCCGCCGCTGCCCAGGATGATGGCCCCCTGCTTCTTCATCGGGCTGTAGCCGTTGGGGAGCGAGCCGTCGTACAGGACGGACAGGCTGCCGGACTGGGCGTCGCCGCCCTTGATGGCGAACCGGGTCGTGCCGTTGTTCTTCAGCGTCGCGGTGACGAACTTGTGGGCGAGGCTCCGCTGGTTGGGGTTCCATGACTGGCTGCCGCCGGGGTAGAGCCCCCATTCGAGGTCGGCCTGGACCCAGGGGCCGCTTCCCTGGCAGCCGCCGAACCAGCATTGGGTGCTGAAGTTGATGGCGTCCATGGCGCCGGCGGCGTCGGCCTTCCTGGTGGTCTCGCTGTTGCCGTAGTCGAAGCAGCAGCCGCCGTTGACGTGGGTGCCGCTGGTCACCATGTACATGCCCTCCGGCGCGCTGCCCGTGGGGACGCCGGTCAGGTGGCCGTCCCGCCAGTAGCTGTTGCCGGGGTTGATGTAGAGGGAGTAGGCCTTGCCGCCGCCGACGGTGAGCGACTCGGTGGTCGCGGTCGCGGGCCTGCTCTGGGGGGAGCCGGGGACCACGCTGGAGCCCTGGTACCACAGGTCGTTGCCCCGCCCGGACTGGTCGTAGACGACCGTGATGACGCATGCGGTGCCGGCGCAGAAGGAGTCCTGCGCCGCGGTGTCCGCGATACCGCCCGCGGTCAGGACGCCGACGTTGCGGGTCGCGTTGTCGGAGGAGCGCCTGACCTGGTACAGGTTGCCGCTGTACGAGCCGTAGAGCGCCCGAGTCGTGCTGTGCGCGGCCACGCACGGCGTGCCGCCCGAGCCGTAGATGTCGCACGGGCGCGCGCCGGGCGGCGGTGGGGTCGGCGTCGGGCCGGGCCCGGTTCCGGTGTCCCACTTCTGGTTGGTGCCGCCGTGGCAGGTCCAGATCTGGGCCTTGGTGCCGTTGGCGGTGCCGGCGCCGGCCACGTCCAGGCACTTGTTCGCCCCGACGGCCGTGATGGTGCCGTCGGCGTTGGTGCGCCATTTCTGGTTGTTCTGGCCGTTGCAGTCCCAGATGATCACGGCTGTGCCGTCGGCGGTGCCGGCGCCGTTGACGTCCAGGCACTTGCCGCCGTACACCCGCAGCTCACCCGCGCTCGTGGACGTCCACTGCTGGTTGGGCTGCCCGTTGCAGTCCCAGATCTGCGTCTGCGCGCCGTTGGCCTGGGAGGCGCCGCTGACGTCCAGGCACCGGCCCGACCCCACGCCCACCAGTGGCGTGGTCGCCGCCGAGGCCGGCACCGACCAGGTCAGGGCGGTGGCCAGGAGCGCCGCGAGCACCGTCAGGACCGACGCGACGACGGCCGCCCGATGGCCCCGCCCACGCGGCGCACGGCGTGACAAAGGAACGGAGGGAGGTTGCATGGGCGTACTCCTCGGGAGAGACAGCCGCTGGGAAACGGGTCGACACCATCGATGCGAATCGATTCGACAACGTACGCGCGAAGCACATACGACGGACGGACCGCCTGTCAAGACTCCACCGTGCCCGCCGTCCGCCGGAGGTCCTCCCGGCGGTTCTCAGCGGCGCGGCTCGCACTCCGCCGAGCCGGACCCGATGAAACATTCATCCGTCCCACCCCGCGGACGCCCGCTCCGATCCGTTCGGATGACGGCCGGCGCCGGAGGGGCGGCCGAGGTCAGTGGGACGGGGAGAACAGGCGCTGCTTGATCTCCCGGCGGTAGTCGTCGAGGGTGTTGTCGATGTGCGTGGCGGCGGCCTGGGCGGCCGCTTCGGGGTCGCCGGCGCGGATGGCCTGGTAGATCGCCTCGTGCTCCTCGACGGCCTCGGCGGCGTGCCCGCCCACCGAGCCGCGCAGCCCGATGAGGCTGGACTGCGCCTGCAGCCGCCGGGCCTCCCGCACGGCGATCTGGAGGAACATGTTGTGCGCGGCCGTGGCGATGGCGGTGTGGAAAGTGTCGTCGCCCTCGTTGAACAGGTCCTCGCGTCCGGTCTCGAATCCCTGGCGGCACATGGCGGCCGCGTCCTCGATGGCCCTCAGCTCCGTGGGGGTGGCGCGGCGGGCGGCCAGCCGGCTGGTCTCCATCTCCTGCGCCCGGCGGAACTCGAACAGCATGTAGACGTGGTCCAGGTCGGTGGGGAGGAAGAAGGACGCCCAGCGCCCGGTGCCGAGCATCCCCTCGTCGTCGGCCACGTACAGGCCGCGGCCCTTCTGGGCGCGTACCCGGCCCAGCGCGGAGAGTATCTTGACCGCCTCGCGGACGACGGTGCGGCTGGTGCCCAGTTGCAGGGCCAGCTCGTTCTCGGTCGGCAGGCGGTCTCCCGGGCGCAGGCGCAGCCGGACGATCAACTCCAGCAGCTGCTCCGCGGCCACCTCGTAGCCCGGCCGGTATGCGCTTTCACGCGGGGTGTCGGTCACCGTGCCCCTCCTCGCCATTTCCCCTGCAAGAGTACGACTGATCGGGGTCGCCGGGTCGGGACATGAACGACACCCGATCAGTAGGACACATCTGAATAATTCATGCGGAAAAGCTCGAAGCGGCCCATCAGCGCCGTCCGTATCGTCGCTGTTCAGCGCGGACGGCAGGTTCACCATGGCCCAGATTTCGGTGTGCGGATGACGAAATAAGTAGGCTTAACGACTTGACGGACATCCGCCCCCAGATCGTAATAAGGAGCGAGTCATGACCTGAGCACCCCTCCACCCCCCAGAGGAACCACCGTGCAGTCATCTTCGCCTGTCCCGGCGCTGAGACCGGTCCTGACCGGCGTCATCGCCGCAGTGCTGGCCGCGGCGTCCGCCCTCGTCGCCCCGGTCACCTCGGCCCTCGCGGCCACCACGACCCTGTACGTGTCACCCTCCGGCACCGGCACCGCCTGCACCTCCGCCCAGCCGTGCTCTCTGTCCGCGGCGCAGACGACCGTGCGGTCGCTGAACGGCGCCATGTCCGACGACATCGTCGTCGAGCTGGCCGACGGGGTGTACCGGCTCTCCGCGCCGCTCCGGCTGACCGCGGCCGACTCCGGCAACAACGGCCACACCGTCACCTGGAAGGCCGCGGGGGGCGCACGTCCCGTCGTCAGCGGGGCCCGGGCGGTCACCGGATGGTCGCTGGCCGACTCCGGGAAGAACATCTGGCGCGCCAATGTCGGCGCCGGGATCGACACCCGGCAGCTGTACGTCAACGGCGCCGTCGCCACGCGTGCCCGCACCCAGGTGAACCGGGCCGACTTCACCGCGACCACCGCCGGTCTGAGATTCGGCAACAGCGCGCTGGGCTACCTGAACAACCTGGCCGACCAGAACCGGGTCGAGATGGAGAGCGTCGGCTCCTTCACCGACCGGTACGTGAGGGTGCAGAGCATCAGTGGCAACGTCATGACGATGCAGCAGCCCGGCTGGAACAACAACACCTTCGGGTACGACACCTTCACGCAGCCGCACCGGGCGGGTCCGCTCTACCTGGAGAACGCCTACGAGTTCCTGGACGCGCCGGGTGAGTGGCACATCAACCCCGGGACCGGCGTTCTGTCCTACATCCCGGCGGCCGGTCAGAACATGAGCGACATCAGCGTCGAGCTGCCCGTGCTGCAGTCCCTGGTGAACGTCGGGGGCACCTACGACGCGCCCGCGCACCACATCACCTTCAGCGGGATCACCTTCACCGGCACGAGCTGGCTCGGGCCCAGCAGCGCCCAGGGCTACGCGGACCAGCAGACCGGCGCCTACATCGCGGGCGACTGGAACTGGCCCGCCGACAGGCTGACCTCCTGCCAGGAGGGCTGCCAGCAGTTCGAGGCCGTGCGGCCGAACTGGTTCCAGATGCCCGCCGCCGTGCAGGTCTCCGCCGCCCACCACGTCACCTTCACCGACTCCAGGTTCGTCAACCTGGGGCAGACGGCCGTCGGCATCGGCAACGACGCCAACGCGCACGCCGGCGGGGTCGGGCTGGGCGCGAGCGACATCACGATCACCCGGTCCGAGGTCGCCCGCAGCTCGGCCGGCGGCATCCTGGTCGGCGGCGTGCGCGCCGACGCGCACCACCCCGGCGACCAGCGGATGGTCAACCGGAACATCACCGTCAGCGACAACCGGATCCATGATCTCGGTCTGGACTACCGGGGCGTCGTCTCGGTCCTCGCCACCTATGTCACCAACGCCGACGTGTCGCACAACGAGGTCTACAACATGCCGTACACCGGCATGGCGATCGGCTACGGCTGGGGCGCCAACGAGCCCGGCGGCAACAACCAGTACGCCAACCGCGGTCTGTACAACTACCAGCCGCGGTACACCACGGCCACCACCGCGTCCGGCAACCGGCTCGTCGGCAACTACGTCCACGACGTCATGCAGCAGATGACCGACGGCGGGTGCATCTACACGCTGTCCTGGAACCCGGGCGCCGTGATCAGCGACAACCACTGCCTGCGGACCAACGGCTGGTTCGGCGTCTACTTCGACGAGGGCTCCAAGTACTACACCGTCACCGGCAACGTGCTCTCGAACACCGGCACCTGGGCGACCGCCAACTACTGGGGTGGCGAGAACATGGGCAACTGGACCGTCACCGACAACTGGTCGACGAACGGCAGCACCAACGTGACCAACGGCGACCGGGGCAACGTCGTCCACGGCAACGTCACCGTCAGCAACGGCAACTGGCCGGCAGCCGCGCAGGCCGTGATGGCGTCCGCGGGGCCCCGGACCGGCACGTCACCCCCGCCCACCCCGGGAGGCGCGAGTGCGCTCAAGGGGGCGGGGTCGGGCCGGTGCCTGGACGTCAGCGGCGCCTCCCAGGCGAACGGCGCGCAGACGCAGATCTGGGACTGCAACGGGCAGCCCAACCAGCAGTGGACGTCCACGAGCGCGGGTGAGCTGCGCGTGTACGGCGGCAAGTGCCTGGACGTCAACGGCGCGGGTACGGCGGACGGCACAGCCGTGATCATCTGGGACTGCAACGGCCAGGCCAACCAGCAGTGGCGCCTCAACGCCGACGGCACCATCACGGCGGTCGGGGCGAACAAGTGCCTGGACGTGGCCGGTGCCGGCACCGCCAACGGCACCAAGGCCCAGATCTGGACCTGCCACGGCGGCGCCAACCAGAAGTGGACCCGCGTCTGACACCGCGGCACTCCTCCGTGCCCGCAGCAGAACGCCGGCAACAGCGCGATGGCGCGCCTTGCCCTGACTGATCGTCATATGTCAGGAAGGAACACCCATGTCCCGACGTCCGTGGCTCGCCTTGCTGACCACGATGACGCTGATCACTTCCGGAGCCGTCGCGCTCTCCGCCTCCTCGGCGAACGCCCTGACCATCCCGGCGTCCGACTACCAGCAGGTGTCGCTCGCCGCCGGCGGTGCGGAGCTGGGTGAGGCGATGTCGCTGGCCGTGATGCCGAACCGGTCGGTGGTGCACACGGCGCGCGACGGCACGGTGCGCGTCACCGATGTCAACGGCAGCACGAAGGTGGCCGGCAGGCTCGCGGTCTACACGCACGACGAGGAGGGCCTGCAGGGTGTGGCGGTCGACCCGGACTTCGCGTCGAACCGGTACCTCTGGCTCTACTACTCGCCCCGGCTGAGCACGCCGAACGGTGACGCGCCGAGCAACGGCACGCAGGCGCAGTTCGACCAGTGGAAGGGACACCTGAACCTGTCCCGGTTCACCCTGAAGCCCGACGACACGCTCGACCTGGCCAGTGAGAAGGTCGTGCTGGAGGTGCCGAACGACCGAGGGATGTGCTGCCATGTGGGCGGCGACATCGACTTCGACGCGGCCGGCAACCTGTACCTGACCACCGGCGACGACAGCAACCCGTTCGAGTCGAGTGGCTACTCCCCCCTGGACGAGCGGGCCGACCGCAACCCGCAGTACGACGCCCAGCGCTCCGCCGCCAACACCAACGACCTGCGCGGCAAGGTGCTGCGGATCAAGCCGCAGCCGGACGGCACCTACACGATCCCCAGCGGCAACCTGTTCCCGCCCGGCACGGCGAGGACGAGGCCGGAGATCTACGCGATGGGGTTCCGCAACCCGTTCCGGATGAGCGTGGACAAGGCGACCGGGATCGTCTACCTGGGCGACTACGGGCCGGACGCGGGGGTGACCGACCCCAACCGGGGCCCCAGCGGGCAGGTGGAGTTCGACCGCATCACCGGTCCGGGCAACTACGGCTGGCCGTACTGCACCGGCACGAACACCACCAGCGAGACCTACAACGAGTGGAACTTCGCCTCCAACGGCACGGGCCCGAAGTACGCCTGCGCGGGCGGTCCCACCAACAACTCGTTCCGCAACACCGGACAGACCACGCTCCCACCGGCCAAACCGGCGTGGATCCGATACGCCGGGGACGCCGGATCCCCCCCGGAGTTCGGCAACGGGTCGGAGTCGCCGATGGGCGGCCCGGTCTACCGCTACGACCCCGACCTGAACTCCGCCGTCAAGTTCCCGCAGGTCCTGGACGGGCGTTACTTCGCCGGTGAGTACGGCCGCCGCTGGATCAAGGCCGTCGAGGTCAAGGCCGACGGGAGCTACGGGGAGATCTCCGCGTTCCCCTGGACCGGCACCCAGGTGATGGACATGGCCTTCGGCCCTGACGGGGCCCTCTACGTCCTCGACTACGGCGACGGGAACAACAACCAGGCGCTGTACAGGATCGAACACATCGGCAAGGCCAACCGCAACCCGGTCGCCAAGGCCTCCGCCGACAAGACCTCGGGACCGGCTCCGCTGACGGTGAACTTCTCGTCCGCGGGCAGCTCCGACCCCGAGGGCGGCGCACTGGCGTACTCGTGGAACTTCGGCGACGGCACCACGTCCACGGCGGCGAGCCCGAGCAAGACCTACACCGCGAACGGCACCTACACCGTGACCCTCACCGTCCGCGACCCGCAGGGGCTGACCGGAAGCGCCGGTGTGATCGTGACCGTCGGCAACACCGCCCCGGCGGTGACGCTGGCCACCCCGGCCGACGGGCAGTTGTTCTCCTTCGGGGACACGGTGCCCTTCCAGGTCACCGTCAGCGACCCGGAGGACGGCACGATCGACTGCACCAAGGTCACCGTCGCCTACTTCCTCGGCCACGACAGCCACCGTCACCAGATCACCTCCAAGACCGGCTGCTCGGGCTCCATCCCGGTGCCGGTCGACGGTGAGCACGACGCCGCGGCCAACATCTACGGCATCTTCGAGGCCTCCTACACCGACACGGGCGGCCTGACCTCCACCAGCGCACGTACGCTCCAGCCGCGGCACCGGCAGGCTGAGCACTTCGGCGCCCAGCAGGGCGTCCAGACGGCCGACCACGGCACCGCCGAAGGCGGCAGGACGGTCGGCTTCACCGACGACGGTGACTGGATCTCCTTCCAGCCGTACAGCCTGGGTGACGCGACGAGGATCACCGTTCGGGTGTCCTCCGCGGGCGCGGGCGGCCGGATCGAGGTGCGGGCGGGCTCGGCCACGGGCATGCTGCTGGGAACGGTGAACGTCGCGAGCACCGGCGGCTGGGACACCTTCACCGACGTCTCGGCGAACCTCGGCGGCGCGCCGGCCGGCACCACGACGCTGTACCTGGTCTTCCGCGGCCCGACAGGACAGGGCTACCTGTTCGACGTCGACGCCTTCACCCTTGACACCGGCACGTCGTCCCCGGGGAGCACGAGCGCGGTGAAGGGGGTGGGCTCGGGACGGTGTCTGGACGTCAGCGGGGGTTCCCCGGCGAACGGCGCGCAGGTGCGGATCTGGGACTGCAACGGCCAGGCCGCCCAGCAGTGGACCTCCACGAGCTCCGGTGAGCTGCGCGTGTACGGCACCAAGTGCCTGGACGTCAACGGCGCCGGCACCGCCGACGGCACCGCGGTGATCATCTGGGACTGCAACGGCCAGGCCAACCAGCAGTGGCGCCTCAACGCCGACGGCACGATCACGGCGGTCGGGGCGAACAAGTGCCTGGACGTCAGCGGGGCGGGCACCGCCAACGGCACCAAGGTCCAGATCTGGACGTGCAACGGCGGCGCCAACCAGAAGTGGGGCCGCGTCTGAGGCCACGTCCTTGACCGCACCACGATCACCCACTGATGTGACGGAAGGACACGCATGCTGCGACATCTGACCCCCGGCGCGTTCGGGCGCGGCGCGGAGGGCGACCGGAAGACATCCGTGCTGCGGAGGCTGTCGGCGACCGCGGTGGCGCTCACCGCCGCCGCCGCGACGCTGATCCCCGCCGTCCCCGCCCAGGCCGCCGCCTTCAAGGTGCTGGTGTTCTCCAAGACGGCCGGATTCCGGCACGACTCGATCCCCGGCGGGATCCAGGCCATCCGCGACCTGGGGGCGGCCAACGACTTCGCCGTCGACGCCACCGAGGACGCGAACGCCTTCACCGCGGCCAACCTCGCCCAGTACAAAGCGGTGGTGTTCCTCAGCACCACCGGTGACGTGCTGAACGACACCCAGCAGGCCGCCTTCCAGACGTACGTGGACGGCGGGGGCGGTTACGTGGGGGTGCACTCGGCCGCCGACACCGAGTACGGCTGGCCCTACTACGGGCAGCTGATGGGGGCCTGGTTCAACAACCACCCGGCAATCCAGCAGGCCACCGTACGGAACGAGGACAGGGCGCACGCCGCGACCGCTCATCTGGGGGCGACCTGGTCGCGCACCGACGAGTGGTACAACTACCGCACCAACCCCCGCTCCGGCGTGCGGGTGCTGCAGAGCCTGGACGAGAGCAGCTACAGCGGCGGCGGCATGGGCGACCATCCGATCACCTGGTGCCACCCCCAGTCCTCCGGGCGCTCGTTCTACACCGGCTTGGGGCACACCCAGGAGTCGTACGCCGACCCGAACTTCCGCGCGCTGCTGCTGGGCGGGATCCGGTACGTGGCCAAGGCCACCAACGCCGACTGCCGCCCGGAGACCGGGTACACGACGTTGTACAACGGATCGACGACGGGCTGGTCGCAGGCGGGGCCGGGGTCGTTCGCCGACAGCGACGCCACGCTGACCTCCCAGGGCGGCATGGGCATGCTCTGGTACAGCGCCAAGGAGTTGCATGCCTACTCGCTGAAGCTCGACTGGAAGCTGACCGGCGACTCCAATTCGGGGGTGATCGTGGGGTTCCCGGCCACCAGCGACCCGGACGCGGCGCTCGCCACCGGGTACGAGGTGCAGATCGACGCGACCGACACCCCGGACAGGACGACGGGGGCGATCTACGGATTCAAGGCGGCCGACGTCGCGGCACGGGATGCGGCGCTGAATCCGCCGGGCCAGTGGAACACCTATGAACTGCTGGTGGAGGGGGAGCGGTTGCAGGTCTTCCTGAACGGCACCAGGATCAACGATTTCACCAACACCGATCCGGTCCGCTCGATCCAGCAGGGCTACATCGGCATCCAGAACCACGGGGCCGGCGACGTGGCGTCGTTCCGCAACATCCGCATCAAGGAACTGACCAGCACGCCGGGGAGCACGAGCGCGGTGAAGGGGGTGGGCTCGGGACGGTGTCTGGACGTCAGCGGGGGTTCCCCGGTGAACGGCGCGCAGGTGCGGATCTGGGACTGCAACGGTCAGGCCGGCCAGCAGTGGACGTCCACGAGCGCGGGTGAGTTGCGGGTGTACGGCGGCAAGTGCCTGGACGTGAACGGGGCGGGTACGGCGGACGGCTCCGCGGTGATCATCTGGGACTGCAACGGCCAGAACAACCAGAAATGGCGTGTCAACGCCGACGGCACGATCACGGCGGTCGGGGCGAACAAGTGCCTGGACGTCAGCGGGGCGGGCACCGCCAACGGCACCAAGGTCCAGATCTGGTCGTGCAACGGCGGCGCCAACCAGAAATGGAGCCGCGTCTGAGGCCATTCCGTCCACGCCCTCTGTGGCATGACATGCGGCGCGGCCCTGATCAGTGCCACGCCGCGTGGCCATGCGCGCGCGCCGTCCCACACGAGGACCTGAAAGTTTCATACTTATATTGCTCTCGCTCCATGCATGACGGATCCGACTGATTTCGGCCCGAGTGGAGAGCGGCGGCGGCTCATAACCGGACCAGCATCACTCTTGCAGGGAATTTTCTGGAGAAAGCTCGGTCTGACGGCCGCCGAGTATGCCGGAAAAGCAGTCGGGATTTTCCGGCATAAGCACGCTTGACAGGCAGATGAGTCAGATTTATTTTTGGTGCGAATCGATTCGATTGAATGTTCGCTGGTCAGTGGCCGGCGTCCACGAGCGGCCGGTGAAGCACCTCCCAGGCCCGGCACGACTCCAACCCCCCGTTAGGAGCCCCCCGTGCACGACTCCTCACCTCCCTCTCGCCGGGCGGGCCCCGTGCTGGAGATGACCGGCATCGTCAAGAGCTTCCTGGGCGTCCGGGTCCTCGACGGAGTCGACCTGGAGGCGTCCGCGGGCGAGGTGCACGCGGTGGTGGGGGAGAACGGCGCGGGCAAGTCGACGCTCATGAAGATCCTGGCCGGCGTGCACGCGCCGGACGAGGGGAGAATGAAGATCGACGGCCGCGGCGTGGCTTTCGGGCACCCGATCGAGGCGCAGCGGGCCGGGGTGGCGATCATCCACCAGGAGCTCACCCTGCTGCCGGAGCGAACGGTGGCCGAGAACGTCCACCTCGGGCGGGAACCCGTCCGACGGGGGCTCGTCGACCGCGCCGCAATGGAATCGGCGACCGGAGAGCTGCTGAGCTCTCTCGGGGAGGAGTCGTTCGGCCCCCGCGATCTCGTCCGGCGGCTCTCGGTCGCGCGGCAGCAGGTCGTCGAGATCGCCAAGGCACTGTCGCTGAACGCCCGGATCGTGGTGATGGACGAGCCGACGGCCGCCCTGGCGGACCACGAGGTGGAGTTGCTCCACACGCTGGTGCGGCGGCTCACGGCACGCGGCATCGCGGTCCTGTACATCTCGCACCGGCTCCGTGAGATCTTCGATCTCGCCGACCGGATCACCGTGCTCAAGGACGGTGCCCGGGTCACCACCGCGGATGCCTCCAGCCTGGACATCCCGGCTCTGGTCCGCCTGATGGTCGGCCGGGACCTGGACTCCTACTACCCGCCACGTGCGGCGGAACCGCCCGGAGAGGTGATGCTGAGCGTGCGCGGCGGCGTCAACGCCAGGCTGCACGGCATCGACCTCGACCTGCGCGCGGGGGAGATCGTCGGGGTGGCCGGGTTGCAAGGCTCGGGCCGCACCGAGCTGGCCAGGGCGCTGTTCGGCGCGGAGCCCTTCACCAGCGGCGAGATGACGCCCCGCCGTCCCCGCTCGGCCCGCGAGGGGATCGCCGCGGGGATCGGCCTGGTCACCGAGGACCGCAAGGCCGAAGGGCTCCTGCTGAACCAGCGGGTGCGCGACAACGCCCTGCTCGTCGCCCGGACCATCCGGATGCGCCGGCCCGCGGTCGAGCGGCTGCTGGAGCGGGTACGGCTCAGCCCGTCCCGGCCCGCGCAGGAGGTCCGGCTGCTGTCCGGGGGCAACCAGCAGAAGGTCGTGCTGGCCAAATGGATGGCGGTCGCGCCACGTGTCCTGCTGTTCGACGAGCCCACCCGTGGCGTCGACGTCGGTGCCAAGGCCGCCATCCACGAGCTGGTGCGCGAACTCGCCCGCGACGGGACGGCCGTCCTGATGATCTCCTCCGAGCTGCCCGAGGTCATCGGCATGAGCGATCGCATCGTGGTGCTGCGGGACGGCCGCATCGCCGGAGAGCTGCCCGCCGGCTCGACCGAGGAGGCCGTGATGCGCCTGGCGGCCGCCTCATGACCCAGCAGCTCAAGCTGCGGCGCGTCCCGGCCGAGGGTTCGCTCCTGCGGCGGCTGTCGGCCGACCGCCCCGCGTGTGCCGTCTACGTGGCGCTGGCCCTGCTCGTCGTGCTGGGTTGGCTGCTGTTCGCCCTGGACGGTGGCCGGTTCCTCAGCCAGGAGAACATCGTCGGCATCCAGCAGCGATCGGCGGCGCTGGGCATCGTCGCGATCGGTCAGACCCTGGTGATCCTGGCCGGGAGCCTGGATCTCTCGGTGGCCTACCTGATCAGCATGACCTCGCTGGTCGCGGCCGAGATCATGGGGGGCGCCGACGCGAACGTGCCGGCCGCCGTCGCCACGGTGCTGGCGGTGAGCGCGACGGCCGGACTGGTGAACGGCCTGATCGTCACGAGGCTCCGGGTGCACGCCTTCATCGCCACGCTCGGGGTCGCGCTGATCATCAGAGGGGTGCTGGACGATCGGTACGACGGTCCGGCGGGCAGTGTGCCCGAGTCCTTCCAGCATCTCGGGTACGACCGCGTCGGGCCGGTGCCGGTGTCGGCGCTGCTGTGGGCCGCGGTGGCGGCGGGCGCGTGGCTCCTGCTCGGCCGGACGCGCCTCGGATACCGGATCTACGCGGTGGGCGGGGACGCCGAGGTCGCGCGGCTGTCGGGAGTTCGCACCGAGCGGGTCGTGGTCGCCGCCCACGTCCTCTGCTCGGTCTGCGCCGGGGTCGCCGGGCTTCTGCTCGCCTCCCGGCTCGGAGCGGGCGCGCCGACGGTCGGGACCGACGGCGGATACGACCTGGAGTCGATCGCCGCGGTGGTGATCGGCGGGACAGCTCTGGCCGGAGGCCGCGGCGGGGTCGCGGGGACCGTCGGCGGGGTCCTGCTCCTGGCCGTCCTCGACAGCATCTTCAACCAGATGGAGGTCAACTCCTTCGCCAAGGACGTCGTGCGGGGCGTGGTCCTGGTGGCCGCGTTGGCTGTCTACGCCCGCAGGAGGCGGACCGCATGAGACGCGCGCTGCCGATCTTCGTGGTGCTGGCCGGACTGCTGGCGGCCATCGCGGTCGCCCACCCGTATTTCCTGGAGCCGCCCGCCCTCCTCGCCTTCGTCAAGAGGGCCGCGCCGCTGGTGATCCTCGCGGCCGGGCAGTACTTCGTCGTCGTGTCCGGAGAGTTCGACCTGTCGGTCGGCTCGCTCGTCACCGCCGAGGTGGTGATCGCCGCGCGGCTCCTCGACGGCTCCGCGGAGGCGACCTGGCCCGTGCTGGCCCTGCTGATCGCTTTCGGGCTGCTCATCGGGCTGGTCAACGGGATCGTCACCACCCTGCTCCGGGTGCCGTCGTTCATCACGACACTCGGCATGCTGCTGATCCTGTCCGGAGCGATCTTCCTGTGGACGGGTGGCGCGCCCCGGGGCGCCCTGTCCCCGCAGTTCCGGGAGCTGGGCCGGGGGAGTCTCGGCCCGGTGCCCTGGTCGGTCCTGGTCGTCGTCGCGGTGGCGGCCTGCGCGATCTGCGCGATGCGTGCCGGCTTCGGCCACACGCTGATCGCGGCCGGTGACAACGATCGTGCCGCGGCTCTGTCCGGCGTCCGCGTCGCCCGGGTGCGGACGGTGGCGTTCATGGTCTCCGGGCTGTCGGCGGCGGTCGCCGCGATCCTGCTGGGCGGCTTCGCCGGGGTGTCCGCGCAGGTCGGCCAGGGCCTGGAATTCCAGGCCATCACCGCTGTCGTGGTGGGCGGTGTGGTCCTCGGGGGCGGCCGCGGCTCCGTCGTCGCCGCGATGGCGGGCGCCTTCACCTTGGAGGCGTTGTTCACCCTGCTCAACCTGTACGGCATCTCCGGGGCGCTGGAGCCGGCCATACAGGGCGTGATCATCATCGCCGCGGTGGCGCTGGGAGGCGTGAGCATCCCGCGCAGAAGAGCCGTGGCGGCCTCGTGATGGAAGGAAGACCATGCGTTCATCTTCGCGGCGGCTCCTCGCCTCCGCCGCGCTGGCCGTGCTGACACTGCCGGCGGCCGCGTGCACCAGCGACAGACCCCCGCCCTCCGCCTCCGCCGCGCCGGCCGGGTCCAGCGGTCCGCGGGACAAGGGCACCGGAGCGCAGTCGAAGTTCTTCGTGCAGACCGACTACGACGCCCAGATGGCGATGCGCCGGGCGCAGCCGACCGGCTCGCCGGCCCGACCATGGGAGCAGAGCATCGACCCGCAGCTCGTCGACACCGCCACGTACAAGAAGGCCGCTCCGTACCACCTGTGCTTCTCCAACGCCGCGGTCGACAACCCCTGGCGGCAGGTCGGCTGGAAGACCATGCAGGCGGAGGCCGCCCTGCACAAGGAGATCACGCGCTTCACCGCGCTGGACGCCGAAGGCAAGGATGACAAGCAGATCTCCGACATCGCCGAGCTCCAGGGCAAGGGCTGCGACGTGCTGATCGTCTCGCCCAACACGACCGCGACGCTGACTCCCGCGGTGTCCGGGGCGTGCGCGAAGGTGCCCGTCATCGTGTTCGACCGTGGGGTCCGGACCGATTGCCCGGTCACCTTCATCAAGCCGATCGGCGGCTACGCCTTCGGCTCCGAGGCGGCCGAGTTCCTCATCGACAAGGTCCGGCCCGGCGGCAAGATCCTCGCGCTGCGCATCCTGCCCGGCGTGGACGTCCTGGAGACCCGGTGGTCGGCGGCGAAGGTCGCGTTCGACAAGAGCGATCTCGAGGTCGTCGGTGTGGAGTTCACCGACGGCGACGCCGCCAAGACCAAGAGCATCGTCAGCGACTACATCCAGCGGCACGGCGAGATCGACGGGGTCTGGATGGACTCGGGCGCCACCGCCGTCGCGGCCGTCGAGGCGTTCGAGGACGCGGGCCGGCCGGTACCGCCGATCAACGGCGAGGACCAGCAGGACTTCCTGAAGAAGTGGAGCGACGCGAAGCTGACCGCGATCGCCCCGACCTATCCGACGTACCAGTGGCGCACCCCCGTCATCGCGGCGCTCAAGATCCTCAAGGGCGAGCAGGTGCCCAAGGTCTGGAACCTTCCGCAACCGACGATCACCCAGGACAACCTCGCCACCTACCTCAAGCCCGGCATGCCGCCGCTGCACTACGCGCTGTGCGGCTGTGAGGATCTGCCCGGCTACCCCGGGACGTGGGGTGGCACGCCGTGATCGGCGTCAACACCTGGGTCTGGGTCTCGCCGCTCACCGACGAGTCCCTGGCCGCCCTCGCGCCGCGGATCGCGGCATGGGGATTCGACGTCGTGGAGCTGCCGGTCGAGCACCCCGGCGACTGGGACCCGGGCAGGGCGGCGGCCCTCCTGGGCGGGCTCGGACTCGGCGCGTCGGTCGTGCTCACGATGCCACCGGGACGCGAGCTCGTCGGTGCCTCGCCCCGGTGCGTCCAGGAGACCCAGGACTACCTGCGGCACTGCGTGGACGTGGCGGTGACCGTCGGCGCGCCGGCGGTCAGCGGACCCGCCTACGCCTCCGTCGGCCGGGCCTGGCGGATGAGCCCGGACGAGCGGCGCGCGCTCTACGCCGAGCTGAGGGTGAGCCTCGAACCGGTCGTCGCCTACGCCGCCGAACGCGGGGTCCAGATCGCTGTCGAACCGCTCAACCGGTACGAGACCAGCCTCATCAACACCGTCGAGCAGGCACTCGAAGCCCTTCCGGAGGAATGCGGACTCGCCCTCGACACCTATCACATGAACATCGAGGAGAAGGACCCCCTTGGGGCCGTCCGGCTGGCGGGCGCCAGGATCGAGCACCTCCAGGTGTGCGGAACCGACCGCGGCGCCCCCGGCGGCGACCACTTCGACTGGCCGGGCCTCGCCGCGGCCCTCCGTGACGTGGGTTACAGCGGCCCGCTCGTGATCGAGTCCTTCACCGCCGACAACACGACCATCGCCACCGCCGCATCCGTCTGGCGTCCCCTCGCGCCGAGCCAGGACGCCCTCGCCACCGAAGGCCTCGCCTTCCTTCGCACCCTCACCACCTGACCGACCGATTCTCCCGGAGCCGAGACGGCTCACGCCTTCGCACCTCGACTCCCGACCGTTCACCGGTAACCCCCCAGGAGACCCTCCATGCGAAGATCACGCCTGCTCCCCGCCCTGGCCGCGGCCCTGTTAGGGCTGTTGTGGCTCGCGGTGCCGCCGGCGGCGCACGCGGCCGCTCCGCAGTTCAAGGTGCTGCTGTTCACCAAGACCGCGAGTGGCGCCTACCGGCACGACTCCATCGCCGCCGGTGTCGCGATGTTCCAGCAGATGGCGGCCGACAACAACTTCCAGCTCGACCACAGCGAGGACTCCGCCGTCTTCACCACGGCGACGCTGAACACCTACGACGCGGTGATCATGCTCCAGACCAGCGGCATGGTGTGGGACAACGACGCCCAGCGCCAGGCCGTCCAGGCCTATGTGCGTGGCGGTCACGGCGTCGTCGCCGTCCACAACGCCACCGACATGAACATCGAGGCGCAGTTCCCCTGGTGGGACCAGGTCGTGCTGGCCGGCGCGCACATGACCGCGCATTCGGCGACCCTGCCGGGCACCGCCAAGGTGGCCGACAAGGTGCACCCCTCCACGAAGGGGCTGCCGGACCGGTGGGCGCGTACGGAGGAGTGGTACAACTTCGACAAGAACTCGCGCGGCTCGGTGCACGTGCTGGTGACCGCGGACGAGACCACTTATGACGCGGGGCCGAACAAGATGGGCGCCGACCACCCGATCTCCTGGTGTCACAACCCGGAGGGCGGCCGCGTGTGGGCCACCGCGATGGGCCACCAGGCATCCTCCTACTCGGAGCCGCTGTTCAAGCAGCACCTGCTGGGCGCGGTGACGTGGGCGGCGGGCGCGGCGCCGGGCGACTGCGGCGGCACGGTCGCGGCCCGGTTCCAGAAGGTGACGCTCGACGGCGCGCCGGACCAGCCGATGGAGCTGGACGTGGCCGCCGACGGCAGGGTCTTCTTCGTCTCGCGGTCGGGCAAGGTGAACATGATCCCCGCCAACGGCGGGGGCACGCGCGTCATCGGCACACTGCCGGTCTACGACGGCGGCGAGGACGGCGCCGTCGGGCTGGCCCTGGATCCCGGCTTCGCCACCAACGGCTGGATCTACGTCAACCACTCGCCGTCCAACGGCGGTGAGGTGAACCGGGTGTCGCGGTTCACCTTCAACGGAACCAGCCTCGACCTGGCGAGCGAGAAGAAGATCATCGAGGTTCCGGCGTACCGCAACGTCGACGAGCCCGGCCACACCGGCGGCTACCTGGCGTTCGGCCCGGGCGGCAATCTGTACATCGGGCCCGGCGACGACACCAACCCCAACGGCTCCAGCGGGTACGCGCCGATCGACGAACGGCCCGGCCGCGAGCACTACGACGCCCAGCGCTCCGCGGCCAACACCAACGACCTGCGCGGCAAGATCCTGCGCATCCACCCCGAAGCCGACGGCACCTACACGGTCCCGTCCGGCAACCTCTTCTCTCCCGGCACCGCCAAGACGCGTCCCGAGATCTACGCGATGGGCTTTCGGAACCCGTTCCGCTTCGCGGTCGACAAGGACACCGGCTGGATCTCGGTGGGTGACTACGGTCCCGACGCGGGCAGCGCGAACCCCAACCGCGGTCCTGAAGGCACCGTGGAGTGGAACCTGATCAAGCAGCCGGGCTTCTACGGCTGGCCGTACTGCGTCGGCGACAACATCCCGTTCAACGACTTCAACTTCGCCACCAACACCTCCGGCGCGAAGTTCACCTGCTCGGCGCCGGTCAACGACTCGCCCAACAACACCGGCCTGACCAGCCTGCCCGCTGCCAAGCCCGCCACGGTCTCGTACAACTACCACGCCTCCGCCGAGTTCCCGGAGATCGACTGCTGCGGCGGCGCGGCCCCGATGGGCGGCCCGTTCTACCACTACGACCGGGCGAGCGCCTCGGACCGCAAGTTCCCGGAGTACTTCGACAAGACCCCGTTCTTCTACGAGTGGAGCCGCAACTTCGTCAAGGAGTTCCGCCTCGACTCCTCCGGCAACCTCCTGAAGATCAATCCGTTCGTCGCCCAGCTCGCACCGCACGCGCCCATCGACATGAAGTTCGGCCCCGACGGCGCCCTGTACTACGCCGACTGGGGCAACGGCTTCGGCCACGACAACACCGACGACGGCGTCTACCGGGTCGACTACGTGGCCGGGAACCGCGCCCCCGTCGCCAGGGCGAGCGCCGACCCCGACTCGGGCAACGCGCCGCTGGCGGTGGCGTTGTCCTCGGCGGGCTCGTCCGACCCGGACGGCGACGCGATCACCTACGCGTGGGACTTCGGCGACGGCGCCACCTCCACCAGCGCCAACCCGTCCCACACCTACACCGCCAACGGCACCTACACCGTCAAGCTGACCGTACGGGACCCCGGTGGGAAGACGGGCAGCACCACCCTGACCGTCAGCGTCGGCAACACCCGTCCCAAGGTCGTCTTCTCGGCTCCGCCCGACGGCGGGTTCATCGACTTCGGCGACCAGGTGGCCTACACGGTGAACGTCACCGACCCCGAGGACGGCGCCGTCGACTGCACCAAGGTCAACGTGATCACCGCGCTGGGCCATGACCAGCACGCCCATGACACCGGTCAGTACACCGGTTGCTCAGGGACGGTCGCCACCACCGCCTCCGGCCATGACGAGGCCTCCAACGTCTACTATGTCCTGTCCGCGGACTACACCGACAAGGGCGGCCTGAAGGGCAGCACCGGCATCACCCTGCAGCCCAAGCACAAGCAGGCGGAGCACTTCACCGGCTCGTCCGGGATCCGGATCGTCGATGAGCCCGGAGCCGAGGGCGGCAGGCGGATCGGCGACATCTCCAACAACGACTGGATCTCCTTCACCCCGGTCAACCTGTCCGGAATCGACACGGTGTCCTTCCGTGTCTCGGCGCCGTCCGGCACCGGGGCGTCCATCGAGCTGCGCGCCGACTCGCCGACCGGGACACTCATCGCCTCCAGCCCCGTGCCGGCGACGGGGGGATGGAACACCTACGTGTCCCTGCCCGCGGTGCGGGTCAGCCGCCCCGGTGGCACCCACAACGTCTTCGTCGTCTTCAAGGCGCCGTCGGCGAACGCGTTCGACGTCGACTCCTTCACCTTCGCCGGTGAGGGCGTCGGGCAGGGCGGCGCCTCGGGCAGCACGAGTGCGCTGCGAGGCGCCGGGTCGAACCGGTGCCTGGACGTCAACGGCGCCTCGCAGCCCAACGGCGCGCAGGCGCAGATCTGGGACTGCAACGGGCAGGCCGGCCAGCAGTGGACGTCCACGAGCGCGGGTGAGCTGCGGGCGTCCGGCGGCAAGTGCCTGGACGTCAACGGCGCGGGTACGGCGGACGGCACAGCCGTGATCATCTGGGACTGCAACGGGCAGCCCAACCAGAGGTGGCGTCTCAACGCCGACGGCACCATCACGGCGGTCGGGGCGAACAAGTGCCTGGACGTGGCAGGTGCCGGCACCGCCAACGGCACCAAGGTCCAGATCTGGACCTGCAACGGCCAGAACAACCAGAAGTGGAACCGCGTCTGACGCCGACGTGACACCTGGACCTGGAGCCGGCCCGCCCTCCGCGGACCGGCTCCAGCCCCCGGGCTCCGCCGCCGCCTCGGCCATGGGGCTGGGGTCCGCCTCCTCCGGCTCGGTCCGTGACCTCGTGCGTGGCCTCGTACGTGACCTCGTGCGTGACGAGGCGTCGTAGGCAGGCGTGGGCTTTCCTCGTCAGGGGGTATTCGACGTGGGGCCGCGGGGAACGGTGGCGTCATGGAGCTGTTTCCGGCGATGCCGCTGGCCGAGTGGCAGGACACCAAAGCCACGGTGCATCGGTTCTGCCAGGTGGTGGGCAAGGTCAGGCTCGCGTGCGGAGTCCGGCGCAACCACTGGTGGAACGCGCCGTTCCACCTCACCGGGCGGGGGCTCACCACCCGGCCGATGGGGCAGTCCGACGGCAACCCGATCTTCACGATCGACTTCGACTTCGTCGCCCACCGGCTGATCGTCACCACCCTGGACGGCCGGACGGTGTCGTTCGCCCTGTACGGCCGGTCGGTGGCGTCGTTCTACCACGAGACCATGGGCGCGCTCGCGGCCCTGGACGTGCGGGTGGACCTGCCCGTGCCGCACCCGTTCGACCTGCCCGACGCCGACCGGCCGTTCGCCGACGACACCGAGCACGCCGCCTACGACCCCGCCATGGTCACCCGCTACTGGCAGGTCCTCAGCCAGGTGAACCTCGTGCTGGAGGAGTTCGCCGCGGGCTACTCGGGCAAGATCAGCCCGGTGCACCACTTCTGGCACACCTTCGACATCGCCTGCACCCGCTTCTCCGACCGGCTGATCGAGCAGCCGCCGGAGGCCGACCCCGTGACCCGGGAGGCGTACTCCCGTGAGGTGATCAGCTCCGGCTTCTGGTTCGGTGACGACGCCTTTCCCGAGGCCGCCTTCTACTCCTACACCGCTCCGGAACCCGCCGGCCTCGTCGAGGAGCCCCTGCGGCCCGGCGCCGCGCGGTGGATCGAGCAGCGGGGCGGCCATCTGGCCGTGCTCCCGTACGCCGCCGCCCGCTCCGAGGCCGATCCACGCGCCGCCGTCCTCGACTTCTACGAGAGCGCGTACCAGGCCGGAGCACGACGGGCCGGCTGGGACATCGGCCGCCTGGCCTGCCCGGGCGGCGTCACCGACCCGCTGCTCGACGCCGGGACGTGACACCGGTCCGGTGCGCCGCGGCGCCGGCTGCCCGAGGGCGGGAGAACCGGCGTCACCGCAGCAGCGCCGCCATCCAGGTCTCGACCTCGTCCGACCGGCGGGGCAGGGCGCCGGACATGAGACGGGCGCCGTCCGCCGTGATCACCAGATCGTCCTCGATCCGGACACCGAGCCCCCGGAACTCCTCCGGCAGCGTGAGGTCGTCCGGCTGCAGGTACAGGCCCGGCTCGACGGTCAGGACCTGCCCCTCCTCCAGCACCCCGTCCAGGTACGTCTCGGCCCGCGCCCGCGCGCAGTCGTGGACGTCCAGGCCCAGCATGTGACCGCTGCTGCACAGCGTGTACCGCCGGTACAGGCCCGACTCCATGAGCGCGTCCACCGGGTCCTTCAGCAGCCCCCACTCCCGCAGGCCCTCGCAGACGACCCGCATCGCGGCCAGGTGGAAGTCGCGGAAGCGGGCCCCGGGCCGCAGCGCCGCGATCCCGGCCTCCTGCGCCTCGTACACCAGGTCGTACACCTGCCGCTGCACCGCGCCGAAGCGGCCCGACAGCGGCAGCGTCCGCGTGACGTCGGCCGTGTACAGCGAGTCCGTCTCGACGCCCGCGTCGAGCAGCAGCAGGTCGCCGTCGCGCAGCCGCCCGTCGTTGCGGGTCCAGTGGAGCACGCAGGCGTGCGCGCCTGAGGCGACGATGCTCTCGTAGCCGACGGCGTTGCCCTCCAGCCGCGACCGCAGCCCGAACACGCCCTCCAGGTAGCGCTCCCCGCGCGGGTGCCCGAGCGCCGCCGGCAGGGCGCGCACCACGTCCTCGAAGCCGCGCGCCGTGGCGTCGACGGCCGACTGCAGCTCGCCGACCTCCCACTCGTCCTTGACCAGCCGCATCTCCGCCAGGAACGACTCCAGCTCCGCGTCGCCCTCGCCGGGCGGCACCAGCCCGTCCACCCGGGGGTCCACACCGCGCAGCACCCTGGCCGGCCCGCTGAGGACGAGGTCTCTCATGTGCGCGCACTCCACCTGGTACAGCAGCGCCGCCTCCGCCAGGTCCGGCCGCCGTCCCACCCAGAACTCGCCGTAGCGCCGGTCGCGGTAGAACTCCTCGCCCTCCTCGCGCGGCGAACGCGGCCGCACGTACAGGGTGGCCTCGCCGGACGGCTCGACGACGAGCACGTCGTCCGGCTCGCCGGCGCCCGTCAGATACGCGTACGCGCTGTGCGGGCGGAACCGGTGGTCGCTGTCGTTGCTGCGCGTCTTCAACGTCCCGGACGGCACGACCAGCCGCTCGCCGGGGAACCGGGCGGCCAGCGCGGCGCGGCGCTTGGCGGCCCAGGGCGCCACCGGCAGCGGCTCGACGTCGGCGCGCCGGGTGTCGGCCCACCCCGTCCGCATGAACGCCGCCAGCTCCTCTGTGACGGGCAGGTCGTGGCTTCCGGTGTTGAGCTGTTCGGTCATCGGCGCGGGTCCTGACGGCTGGTGCGGGCGGGCCCCCGGCGGGGAGGGCCTCTGGTACGGCACGCAGCCTACGACAACCCTTGACGGTCTCCCCACCGGGTTGCTTGCCTGGTAAGACATCCCGTCCCGGCGATTGGCCGCCGCGCGCGACGGGTAACTTGAGAGCCGAGGTGGTGCAGATGCTCATCAGGACGATCCTGCGCAACAAGGGCAACAAGGTGACCACCGTGCCGCCTGATGCGACGGTGCGCGAGCTGCTGGCGGCGCTGGCCGAGCACAACATCGGAGCCGTGGTGGTCTCCTCCGACGGCGTGACGATCACCGGGATCGTGTCCGAACGGGACGTGGTGCGTCACCTGCACGACCTGGGCGCCGACATCCTGGAACGCCCCGTGTCCGCGATCATGACGTCGGAGGTGCGGACCGTCGGCCTGGGCGACAACGTCGACGAGCTGCGCAGGACGATGACGACCCACCGGTTCCGGCACGCGCCCGTCCTCGACGAGGGGCGGCTCGCGGGCATCGTGAGCATCGGCGACGTGGTCAAGAGCTCCATCGAGGAGCTGGAGACCGAGAAGGCGTCGCTGGTCGACTACCTTCACCGGTGACGGAGCTCCCACCCGTTGACACGGGTGGGACGCTTGTCCGGTGATGTACGGACCTGACCACCCGGGCGACCATCCACGGGCGTCGAGCAGTCCGGTGGTCATCCTGCTGGTGTCGGGCCTGACCGGGTTGGTGGGGTTCGTCATCGGGTTCCTGGCGGGGTTCGGCGCGACGGGGACGGCGGCCGAGCCGGCGCCGCGCATGACGGTGCGGTTCGAGGAGCCGTCGGAGACGCCGTCCACGGCCGCCCCGGAGGCGTCCGAGCAGGCCCGGGAGGCGCCCCGGGCGGGTGGCACTCCGGAGACGGGCGCCATGAGCCCGGGGATGGCCGGCGCGGGGCGCACGCTCGTCGTGGGCGTGGACATCCAGCCCGGCACGTACAGGACGGCGGGCCCCGCCGAGGGGCAGCCCATGTGTTACTGGGCGCGGCTGCGCAGCACCGTGGCGCAGCCCTCCGACGTCATCGCGGCCGACATGCCGCGCGGCCCGGCCACCGTCGTCATCGCCCCGACGGACAAAGCCTTCCAGACCGGTGGCTGCGCCGACTGGACCCCCGCCTGACGTCGGTCTTCGAGCAAAGTGGTTGCGGCCTCTGGGGCGAGCCACGAGTCTTACTCGCCATGCGCAAGAATTCGATCTTCGTAACGGCCGCTCTGGCCGGTGCGCTCGCCACCACCGGCCTCACCGGTGGCATAGCTCAGGCCGCGACCGGCCAGACCCCCGGGCCGGCGGCCGTCAAGGCCACCCGCACCCAGAAGCCCACCCGGACGGCGACGCCGAAGCCGATCGTGACCCGGACGGTGGCTCCCAGGCCGAGCCGGACGGCGACGCCGAAGCCTACCCGGACGGCGACTCCCAGGCCGAGCCGGACGGCGACGCCGAAGCCGACCGTGACCCGGACGGCGACCGCGACCCCGAAGCCGACCGTCACCTCCAAGGCGACGTCCCCGGCCGCCTCGCTGCCCGCGCCCGTGGCGTGCGCCGGCTGCTGGAAGCCCGCCGTCGAGACCAGCTGGCAGTGGCAGCTCTCCTCCCTGCCGACCAAGCCCTTCCTCGACGTGCAGATGTACGACATCGACGGTTTCGAGGCCAGGAGCGGCGCCATCGTCAAGGAGCTCAAGGCCGACAAGCCCGGCCGGGGCGTGGTCTGCTACATCAGCGCCGGCTCGCGGGAGGACTGGCGTCCCGACGCCGCGAAGTTCCCCGCGTCCGTCCTCGGCAAGGAGGTCGACGGCTGGAAGGGCGAGCGCTGGCTGGACATCCGCCAGTACGACGGCCCGCTCGGCGACATCATGAAGGCCCGCCTGGACATGTGCAAGGCGGCCGGGTTCGACGCGGTCGAGCCCGACCTCGTCGACGGCTTCGAGAGCGACACCGGCTTCCCGCTCAAGGCCTCCGACCAGCTCGCCTACAACACCTGGTTCGCCAACGAGACGCACAAGCGCGGCATGTCGGTCGCGCTCAAGAACGACATCGAGCAGATCCCGCAGCTCCTGCCGTACTTCGACTTCGCGGTGAACGAGGAGTGCTGGTCCAACAACGAGTGCACCACCGCCCAGAACGGCGGCGACCACGGCTACGACCAGTTCGTCAAGGCCGGCAAGGCCGTCTTCCAGGTCGAGTACGACCTGGCCACGAGCAAGTTCTGCGCCCGGTCGAACGCCCAGAACTTCAACTCCCTGCTCAAGGACCTGGACCTCACCGCCAAGCGCACCGCCTGCCGCGGCAGGTAGCGCTCCGGACCCGACCGGCCCTGGCTGCTCGACCCGGGCGTGGCCCGCGTAGGAGGATGCAGCCAGGCCACCTCGAGGAGGACGACATGCCGGTGCTGCGGAGTCTCATGGAGAGCGTGCGCGACGGGAGGATCGAGGTCGTCGACCTGACCGCGCCCCTGTCCGAGGACACGCCGATCCTCCGGTTGCCGGAGCCGTTCGGCAACACGATCCCGTTCCGGCTGGAGGAGATCAGCCGCTACGACGACCGCGGCCCGGCCTGGTACTGGAACGACATCCACACCGGCGAGCACTCCGGAACGCACTTCGACGCGCCGATCCACTGGGTGACCGCCCGCGACGGCCAGGACGTCTCCCAGGTGCCGCCGCGCAGCCTGCTCGCCCCGGCGGTCGTGCTGGATCTCTCCGCCGAGGCGGGCAAGGACGCCGACTTCCTGCTCCAGATCGGCCACGTCAAGGAGTGGGAGCGGGCCAACGGGCCGCTGCCCGACGGCGGCTGGCTGCTCTACCGCACCGGCTGGGACGCGCGGTCGGGCGAGCAGGGCGCGTTCCTCAACGCCGACGAGACCGGGCCGCACACGCCGGGCATCTCGGTGGAGTGCGCGCGCTGGCTCGCCGAGGAGACGCCCATCCTCGGGCTGGGCGTCGAGACCGTCGGCACGGACGCGGGCGCGGCCCACTCCTTCGACCCGGCGTTCCCGTGCCACGCGTTCCTGCTGGGCGCCGGCAAGTACGGCCTGACCCAGCTCCGCAACCTCGACCGGCTGCCGGTCACCGGCGCCGTGGTGATCGCCCCGCCGCTGCCCATCGTCGGCGGCTCGGGCAGCCCGGTCCGCGTCCTCGCCCTCGTCGAGCACGAGGCGGGACAGGACGAGCGGGCGGGACAGGACGAGCGGCCGGGGCAGGCGGGGTGATCGTCGCCGAGGCGGTGGGGCGGACGCTCGCCTCGCTGGGCGCCGAGGCCGTCTTCGGCGTCGTCGGGAGCGGCAACTTCCACGTCACCAACGCCCTCGTGGAGCACGGCGCCCGCTTCGTCGCCGCGCGGCACGAGGGCGGCGCGGCGACGGCCGCCGACGCCTACGCCCGCACCAGCGGCAAGGTCGGGATCCTGTCGGTCCACCAGGGGCCGGGCCTGACCAACGCCATGACGGGCGTCGCCGAGGCCGCCAAGAGCCGCACCCCGCTGGTCGTGCTGGCGGGCGAGGCCACGGACGCCCGTTCCAACTTCCACATCGACCAGGACGCCCTGGTCCGGGCCGTCGGCGCCGTGCCGATGCGGGTCTCCTCCGGCACCGACGCCGTCGAGCAGACCGTCAACGCCTTCCGCACCGCCCGGGAGGACCGGCGCACCGTCCTGCTCAACCTGCCGCTCGGCGCGCAGACGGGCGTCGTGCCGTGGCGGGGGCCGCTGGGGGAGTTCCTCGACCAGATCGTCTCCGCCGGGCGGGCCGCCGCGTCCGTCCCGCTCCTGCAGCACGCCGTGCCGGCCGCCGGTGACGTCGAGGAGCTGGCCGGGCTGCTCGCGGCGGCGCGGCGGCCGGTGTTCGTCGCCGGCCGCGGCGCCCGGCACGCCCGGCGCGAGCTGGAGGAGCTGGCCGGCCTCACCGGCGCGCTGCTGGCCACCTCCGCGGTCGCGCGCGGCCTGTTCCGCGGCAACCCCTGGGAGCTGGACGTGAGCGGCGGGTTCGCCACGCCGCTGGCCGCCGAGCTGATCCGCGGCGCCGACCTCGTCGTCGGCTGGGGCTGCGCGCTGAACATGTGGACCACCCGCCACGGCACTCTCATCGGCCCGGACACGGTGCTCGTGCAGGTGGACCTCGACGACGCCGCCATCGGCCTGCACCGGCCCGTACGGCTCGGCCTGACCGGCGACACGGCCGCCACGGCCCGCGCCGTGATCGCCGCCGCCACCGTCTCCGGGAAAGTCGCCTTCTCCGGGAAAGTCGCCTTCTCCGGGGAAGGCACCTTGTCCGGGGAAGGCGGCGACGAGGGGTACGGGTACCGTTCGCCGGAGCTGGCCCGGCGCATCGCCGCCCAGGGCCGCTGGCGCGACGTGCCGTACACCGACGAGGGCGGCGGCGGCCGGATCGACCCGCGCACACTGACCATCGCCCTGGACGACCTGCTGCCCGCCGAGCGGACCGTGGCCGTCGACTCGGGCAACTTCATGGGCTACCCGTCGATGTTCCTGGATGTGCCCGACGAGCGGGCCTTCTGCTTCACGCAGGCGTTCCAGTCGGTCGGACTCGGGCTCGCCACCGCCATCGGGGCTGCCGTCGCCCGGCCCGACCGGCTGACCGTCGCCGCCCTCGGCGACGGCGGCGCGCTGATGAGCGCGGCCGAGCTGGAGACCGTCGTGCGGCTCGGGCTGCCCATGGTGGTCGTGGTGTACGACGACGAGGCGTACGGGGCGGAGGTGCACCACTTCGGGCCGCACGGCTACCCGCTCGACCTGGTGACCTTCCCGCCGGCCGACCTGGCGGCGATCGGCAGGGGGTACGGGTTCGAGACCGTCACGGTGACCGGGCGGGCGGACCTGTCAGGCGTCGCACGATGGCTGGAGGGGACCCGGGAGCGCCCGCTGCTGGTCCACGCCCGGGTGACCCGGGATCGGGCGTCGTGGTGGCTGGAGGAGGCGTTCAAGGGCCATTAGCGCGCGGCCGCCCTCAGCGCAGCTTCCTGAAGCCGCGGGCCTCCTCGGCCGCCTCCAGCACCGCGTCCAGCGGCAGGCCGGCGCTCGCGGCCACCGCGGCCGCGATCGCGCCCTCCACGAACGGCACGTCGGCCAGCACCGCCCGGCCCGGCTCCTCCACCAGGCGCGCCGTCAGCACCGAGCTGCCCAGGTCGGCGATCAGCACCAGACCGTCGCCCTGGTCGGCGGCGCGCATCGCCCGCTCCACCAGGTCCACGCTGGTGCCCAGGCCGCCGTCCTCGGTGCCGCCCGCCGCCGCGACGGGCGTCGAGGCCCCGGCGATGCCGCGTGCCAGCGCGGCCGTCTCCTCCGCCAGCCCGGCGCTGTGCGCGACCAGAACCAGCCCGACCATCACGCGCCCTCCCGTCTCGCCGCCACGGCGGCCAGCGCGCCCATGATCAGCGCCGACGACGCCGCGCCCGGGTCCTCGTGCCCGACGCTGCGCTCGCCGAGGTAGCTCGCCCGTCCCTTGCGTGCCGTCATCGGCACCGTCGCCCGCGCCCCCTCCGCCGCGGCGGCCGCCGCCCGCGCCAGCGCCTCCGGCGTCTCCACCGCGTCCCGTACGGCCTCCGACAGCGCGCGGGCCGCGGGACCCAGCGCGTCGATCATCGTCTTGTCGCCCTCGGCCGCCTTGCCCAGCCGCTCCACCGCCATGACGCCCGTCCCGAACGCCTCGGCGAACCCGGCCGGCGTCACCGGGTCCGCCAGGGCCTTGCCGATCTGCCGGAGCGCCGAGCCGTACAGGGGGCCGGAGGCGCCGCCGACGCGGCGGATCAGCGTCGAGCCGGCCGTCATGAGCGCCTGCGCGGGCGAGTCGGGCGGCGACTCCCGCAGCGCCCGGAGGACCTCGGTGAAGCCGCGGTCGAGGTTGGTGCCGTGGTCGGCGTCGCCGATGGCGGCGTCCAGCTCGGTCAGCCGCTCCCGGTTCCGGGCGATCTCGCCGGCCGTCTCCTCCAGCCAGGCCACGAAGAACGCGGTGTCCAGCCCCGTGCCCGCCCCGGCGCTCATTCAGCGGCCCCAGCGCAGGGCCGGCGTCTCGACCGGGGCGTCCCACAGCCGCGTCAGCTCGTCGTCCAGCCGGCACACGGTGACCGAGAAGCCCTGCATGTCCAGGCTCGTCACGTAGTTGCCGACCAGCGACCGCGCCACCCGGGCCCCCTTGCCCCGCGCGTACGCCTCCACCTCCGCGAACACCACGTACAGCTCCAGCAGCGGCGTCCCGCCCATGCCGTTCACCATGACGAGCAGGTCGCCCTCCAGCGGCAGGTCGCCGTGGACGGCGTCCATCGCCACGGCCGCCAGCTCCCTGGCCGGCGCGAGCGGCACCCGGCTGCGGCCCGGCTCGCCGTGGATGCCGATGCCGAGCTCGACCTCGTCCGCCGGCAGGTCGAACGTCGGCCTGCCGGCCGCGGGCGTCGTGCAGGAGGTGAGCGCGATGCCGAACGAGCGGCTGCGCCGCCCGACCTCCTCCGCCACGCGCGCCACGTCGGCCAGCGGCGCGCCCTCCTCGGCCAGCGCCCCGGCGATCTTCTCCACGAACAGCGTCGCGCCCGTCCCGCGCCGCCCGGCCGTGTAGAGCGAGTCCTGGACGGCCACGTCGTCCTCGACGAGCACGCCGGTGACCTCGATGTCCTCGCACAGCTCGGCGGCCATCTCGAAGTTCAGCACGTCGCCGGTGTAGTTCTTGACGATGTGGAGCACGCCCGCGCCGCCGTCGGCCGCCCGGGTCGCCTCGATGATCTGGTCGGGCACGGGGGAGGTGAACACCTCGCCCGGGCATGCCGCGTCGAGCATGCCGTACCCGACGAAACCGGCGTGCAGCGGCTCGTGCCCCGAACCGCCGCCGGAGACCAGCCCGACCTTGCCCGCGCGCGGGCCCTCGGCGCGGCAGACCACGTGGTCGCGCACGCGCAGCCCCGGGTGCGCCGCGGCCATCCCGGCCAGGGCGTCGTCGACCAGCGACCCGGCTGAGTTGATGAGCTTCTTCATGGTGTCGAGATGTGCCCGTTTTCACCCCCCGGCAAGCGTCGTGGGGTGGTGCGGAGCACACGGTCCGGCTGCCCATCACGGGGGAACCTAGGCTACCTTCGGCACATGGCTGAGATCGTGTACCCGCCGGTGATCGCCGCCGCGCGGACCCTCTTTCGCGTGCTCGACTACCGCTTCCACCTCGAAGGGACCGAGCACGTGCCGCGCACCGGGGGAGCGGTGCTGGTGAGCAACCACATCAGCTACCTCGACTTCATCTTCGCGGGGTTCGCCGCGGTGCCGTCCAGGCGGCTGGTGCGCTTCATGGCCAAGCAGGACGTGTTCGAGCACCGGATCTCGGGGCCGCTGATGCGCGGCATGCACCACATCCCCGTCGACCGGGGCGCCGGGGCCGGCTCGTACGCGACCGCGCTGCGCAAGCTCAAGGCGGGCGAGGTGGTCGGCGTCTTCGCCGAGGCCACGATCAGCCGGTCGTTCACGGTCAAGGAGATCAAGAACGGGGCCATCCGCATGGCCCAGGCCACGAACGTGCCGCTCATCCCGGTGGCGCTGTGGGGCAGCCAGCGGCTGTGGACCAAGGGCCGGCCCAAGGCGCTGACGCAGCGGCACGTGCCCATCACGATCATCGTGGGGGAGCCGATGCACCCCAAGCGCGGGGAGGACGTCAACGCGCACACGACCGACCTGCACGGCCGGCTGACGGCTCTGGTGGACCGGGCGCAGCGCACGTACCCGGAGATCCCGCAGGGCGTGTGGTGGCAGCCCGCCCATCTGGGCGGCACGGCGCCGACGCCGGAGGAGGCCGCCGCCATGGACGCCGCCGAGGCGGAGGCCCGCGCCAAGCAGGACCAGGACTAGCCGGCCGTACCCGGGGGCGTTAGATCGCGGCCTGGTAGCTGCTGGCGCGCATGCCCGCCAGCAGCCCCGCCGTCTGCTCCGGCGTGAAGCGGCGCACCGGGTCCGGGTGCAGCAGCCCCTCGATGAGCGGCCGCAGCACCCCGGCGCGGCGCGGCGGCGGGTAGCCGCCGCTGCGGGCCATGCCGAGCACCGTCGCCGCGTCCTGGCCCGGGTAGGGCGGCTGCCCCTCCACGGCGCTGTAGAGCGTGGCGCCGAACGACCACATGTCGGCCTCCTTGCTGGCCGGCCCGCCGTGCAGCCTCTCGGGCGCCATGAACGCCGGAGTGCCCCGCAGCCTGCGGGAGGTCGTCATCCGGATGTCGCCCTCGGCCGTGGCGATGCCGAAGTCGGTCAGCACCACGCGGTCGCCCGTCAGCATGACGTTGGCCGGCTTCACGTCGCGGTGCAGCACCCCGGCCTGGTGCGCGGTGCGTAACGCGGCGAGCAGGTGCTGCCCGATCGCGGCCACGGACTGGGCGGGCAGCGTGCCCACCTGTGAGAGCAGTTGGTGGAGGGAGAGCCCGTCGAGGTACTCCATGACGATCCAGAGCTTGCCGCCCTCTTCGATGAGGTCGTGGACCGTGATGATGTTCGGGTGCGTGAGGCGGGCGGCCATCCTGGCCTCCCGGAGGACACGACGGCGCACCATCTCGGCCTCGCCGGTCAGCGTCAGCTCCTTGAGCGCGACCTCACGATGGAGTAGCTGGTCGAATGCCCGCCAGACGACTCCCATACCGCCACGACCGGCCTCCTCGGTCAGGAGGTACCGTCCGCCGATCTCCCGCATGCCATCCCCTCGTTGCCCGAGGTAATCATGTCATCTCACCACAGGTCATAGTGTGCCGAAAGCTAGGCGGATGTGCGGTGAACTGAATGATCGCTGGTCAGCGGCATGGAAAATGGTTCACGCGCGACACGCCACACGAGCCCGACGCCGGCCAGGCAGACGCCCGCGGACCCCAGGAACACCGCAGGCAGCCCCGCGATCTCCCCCAGGAGCCCGCCGAGCGCGGCCCCCACGGGCATCCCGCCCATCCCGACCAACCGGTACGCCGAGTTGACGCGGCCGAGCAGGGCGGCCGGGATGAGCCGCTGCCGGGTGGACACCACGAGCACGTTCGCGGCGCCGCCGGTGACCCCCCACACGACGGCGACCGGGTACAGCAGCCACCCGACGGGCACCAGCACGGGCACCAGGTACAGCAGGGCGGAGACCAGCCACACGGTCAGCAGGGTCCTGCCCTCGCCCAGCAGCCGGGTCAGCCGCTCGGCCACCAGCGACCCGGCCACGGACCCGGCGGCCAGCGCGGTCATCATGAGGCCGTAGCCCTGCGGCGTCAGCCCCACCCGCGACCCTTCGCCGACGAGCCACAGCACGAGGACGCCGAAGTAGGCGGCGCTGGCGGTGTTCATCAGGCCGGCGGAGACGGCCAGGGTCCGCAGGAAGCGGTGCCCCCAGAGGTAGCGCAGGGCCTCCGCGATGTCCCGCCCCACACCGCCCTGGCGCCGTGCCTCCCCGGTCGTGCCGGAGGCGGCCGCGACCGGGGAGTAGCGGCCGCGCATGCCCAGCAGCAGCAGCCCCGCCGCGCCGTACAGCGCCGCCGGGGCGCCGAAGACGGCCGCCGGCACGAGCGCCACCAGGAAGCCGGCCAGCGGCGCGCCCAGGAAGTCGTTGCCGATCATCTGCGCGCTCACCACGCGGCCGTTGGCGGCCGTGAGCCGGTCCTGGGGCACCGTCATCGGCAGGATCGTCTGGGCGGAGGTGTCCGCGAAGACCTCCGACACCCCGGCGACCAGCAGAAGCCCCAGCATGAGCCACAGGTTCAGCAGGCCCGACACGGCCAGCGCCCCGCCCGCCGCCAGCACCGCGGCGCGGGCGCCGTTGGCGAGCACCATGACGCGCCGCCGGTCCGTACGGTCGGCGATCGCCCCGGCGTGCAGCGCGAACAGCAACCAGGGCAGCGTGACGGCGGCCCCCACGAGCGAGACCTGCGTCGGCGACCGGGTCAGCGAGACCGCCAGCAGTGGCGCCCCCACCTTCAGCACGCCGTCCGCCAGGTTGGACGACGCCGTCGAGGACCACAGGAACGTGAACGCGCGCCCGAGACGCGGCATGGGGGCCTCCGCTAGTGTGTAAGAGAAAGTGTGCATAGGTTTCTTTGCAAAGATAGGTGTGCACAGCTGTGCAAAGCAAGAGCTTTTCCGCGCGGACCCTCGACGCCAAGGCGCTGAAGTCGTTCGCCCATCCACTGCGCCTGCGCCTGTACGAGCTGCTCGACGAGCACGGCCCCTCCACCGCCACCCGCCTGGCCGCGCTCCTCGGGCTGAACACCGGCGCCACCAGCTACCACCTCAGGGAGCTGGCCCGGCACGGCATGATCGAGACGGTCCCGGAGCTGGGGAAGGGCAAGGAGAAGTACTGGCGGATCGTGCCGGGCGGCTTCTCGTACGGCACTTCGCCCCAGGACGACCCGGAGACGGCGAGCGCGCTCGAGTTCCTGCTGGACGACCTCATCCGGCAGCGCGGCGAGGAGCTGACGCGCTGGCGCGACGAGGAGGCGACGACCCCCGAGGAATGGGTGCAGGCCGGCGGCCTGGCCCGCCGATCGCTCCGGCTGACGCGGGAGGAGACGGTGGAGATGCGCGACGAGGTCATGGAGGTCCTGGATCGGTACCGCGTCATGGCGGACCGGCGGCTGGCGGGCTCCCCGGGTGAGCCGGACCCGTCGCTGGAGCATGTGGTGGTGCACTTCGACGTGCTCCCGGTGGGAGTGGGCCCCGCTTCCGGCGACGCGGACCCGCCGGGCGACGGTGTGGAGGGACCGTGACGGCCCGGTGTCCGCCGGAATGCTTGATCGACTTTGTGGAGGCGGCCCTCTAGGGTGGTGCGTTCGGTCCCCCCACCCCCCAGGACGTGCCGCATGCCCCGCCGTCACCTGTTGAGCACTCCCGCCCTGCTGGTCGCGGGCGGGTACCTCGTCGCGCTGGCGGTCGCCACCGTGATCGCGTTGACCGCCGGTGACCTCGGCGTGTTGTCGCGGGTCACCCTGTCCGTGGCAGCGGGCGAGGGCGTCGCGGCGACGTGGCCGAACGTGCTCGCCCTGGTGCCGGCCGGCATGGCGGTGGCCTGGGCGCTGTGGCAGGGCCTGCGCGGGCCGCTGGCCGGTCCACCGCCCGAGCTGGACCGGGACACGCGCCGGCTGCGGGTGACGCTGTACGCCGCGGCGGCCTCCTGGCTGCTCTTCCCGCTCATGGCGTCCTGGCCCTGGTGGGCGGCGGTGCTCGACACCGTGGTGATGTCGGTGCTCGTGCTGCGGTTCCACCCGGTGCTGGCACGCGACCTGGCGCATGCCGATCGCGTGCGGGCCGTGGGCGTGGTGGGGTACGGAGGTAGCGCCGCCGCCGCGCTCCTTGAGGTCCTGGACTGGCCCGTGCCGGGCCTGCTGCCCGTGATCTGCGGCCTGGCCGCTCTGATCTGGACCGTGCTGGTCCTGCGGGCACAGCGGCGGGACGGCCGCTGGCAGCCCGCCACCGTCCGGTACGGCATCGTCTCTCTGGTCCTGGCGCTGGCTGCCCCACTGATCGGCCTGCTGCCCTTCGGCCCGGACACCCTCTTGGACGCCGCCGCGGCGGTCGGCGGCGCCCTGGGGATGGTCTGGCTGGCCCGCTCCTCCCACGACCTCGCCGATCCGCGCCACCAGCCGGCCCCGCACCCGTCCACCGCGATATGACGGCGAGGGCCGCGGGCCAGAACGCGTAGCGTGCTCATGTCACCACGCTGGGTATGGGCAACGTAAAGTGTTTGCTACAGTACGGTGAGTGTCCGAGCCCTCTCCGTAGGAGCCCGCGTGCCCGACGCCCCCGCCGTTCTCGACCCGGACCTGGACCTCGCGCTCCGGCTGGACCTCGACGTCGTCCAGTCCGGTGACGTCGCGGCCGCCGTCAGGGCTCAGGAGTGCGCGCTGCCCGATCCGATGGTCGCCGATCCGTACGCGCACCTCTTCGTCGACGAGACCGTCCAGAGGAGGACCCGGGCCCTCGACCTGATCGGCATGACGCGGGGCGCCGTGGCCATCCGGGGGCGGCTCGGCGACGAGGTGATGGCCGGGGCCGTGGCGCGCGGGGTGCGCCAGGTGGTCGTGCTCGGCGCCGGGTGCGACACCCGTGCGTGGCGCTGCGGCCTGCCCGCCGACCTCGTGCTGTTCGAGGTGGACGGCGATCCCCGGCGGCAGCGCGCCAAGGTGCGCATGCTGGCCGCCGCGGGCGCCCGCGCGCACCGCCATCACCGGCTGGTCACCGCCGACCTGTCCCGGCCGTGGTGCGGACACCTGCTGGAGGCCGGGTTCGACCCCGGGGCGCCCACCCTCTGGCTGGCCGAGGGGCTGACCTACTTCTTCGGCGACACGGCTCTCGAGCGGCTGGCCTCCGACGTCTCGGCCCTGTCGGTGCCGGGCTCCGTGCTGGTGGCCGACGTGACGGGGCCCGGCTACTACACCGCCGGTTACGGCGACCGGTTCGTCGCCTACATGCGGACCCTCGGCGCGTTCAACGGGCCCGTCGATCCGTACCGCTGGCTGAGCCCGCACGGGTGGCACGTCGACACCTACGACAGCGGGATGCTCGCGAGCGGTCTGTGCCCGTGGCTGCCCGGCCCCGTGCCGGACCGGCTGCTGCGCTCCCAGTACGGCTTCCTGTACGTCCACGCGCGGCTGGATTCCTAGCCCGGAGGCCGGACCGGCGGGGGCTCCGGCGTCACGCCTCCCCGGCGACCGCGCTCCCCGACACGCCTGGCCCGGTGCGACGTCCCTGCTCAGCGGTGTTCGTAGGGTGCTGGTATGGGGTTCTTCGTCGTCACGTTCCTGGGCCTGGTGGTCGGCGCGCTGGTTCACACGCTGCTCGACCGGGCCCCCGGGCGGCGCACCCGGCCCCGCGTGATCGAGCTGTGGCTGCTGTGGTTCGTGGCCGGCGGCGGCGTGCTGTCCATGATCGGCGGGCTCGGGCACATCGGCCCCTACGCGCCGCAGGTCGCCGCCAGCATCGGGTGGGCGCACAGCCCCTTCCAGTGGGAGGTGGGGTGGGCCGACATCGCCGTCGGGCTCATCGGGTTCCTGAGCATCTGGAACCGGGGGTCGTTCATGACCGCCGCCGTGATCGCCATGGCCGTCCTCTACTGGGGTGACGCCATCGGCCACGTCATGCAGTGGGCCGCCCACGGCAACACGGCGCCGAACAATGTCTGGACCATCCCGACGGACGCGCTGCAGCCGCTGATCAGCGTCGCCCTGCTGATCCTGTACCGGCGCTCAGGCCGGGCGGCCGCCGTTCAGTGACGCGCGCAGGCACTCGGCGGTCAGCGAGTTCCGGGCCTCCAGCAGCCCGAGCGGCGTCCCCTCGAACATGACCTCCCCGCCGGCGCTGCCCCCGCGCGGGCCCAGGTCGATGATCCAGTCCGCCTTCTTCACGACGTCGAGGTTGTGCTCGATGACGATGACGGTGTTGCCGGTGTCCACGAGGTGGTCGATGACGGCCATGAGGCTGTCGATGTCTGACATGTGCAGGCCGGTGGTCGGCTCGTCCATGACGTAGACGGTGCCCTTCTTGCCCAGCTCCGTGGCCAGCTTGATGCGCTGGCACTCGCCGCCCGACAGCGTGTTGAGCGGCTGGCCGAGCTGGAGATAGCCGAGCCCGACGTCCACGATCGACCGGAGCGTCTCGGCGATCCGCGGCTCCCGGAAGAAGTCGGCCGCCTCGGCCGCACTGAGCGCCAGCACCTCGCTGATGTCGCGCCCGCGCAGCTTGTGGCGCAGGACCTCCTCGGTGAACCGCTTGCCGGAGCACACCTCGCACAGGGTGATCATGGGGTCCATGAACGCCAGGTCGGTGTAGATGACGCCCTCGCCCTGGCAGGCCGGGCAGGCGCCGGAGGAGTTGAAGCTGAACAGGGAGGCGCTGACCCGGTTGGCCTTGGCGAACAGCCGCCGGATCTCGTCCATGATGCCGGTGTAGGTCGCCGGGTTGGAGCGCCGGTTGGTGGTCACGGCCGACTGGTCGATCATGACCGCCGAGGGGTGCTGATCGCGGAAGACCTTGTGGATCAGCGTGCTCTTGCCGGAGCCCGCGACGCCGGTGACGACGGTGAGCACGCCGGTGGGGATCTCGACGGTGATGTTCTTGAGGTTGTGCAGCGAGGCGTTCTTCACGGCCAGGTGCCCGGTGGGCCGGCGGAACTCCTCCTTGATCGGGAGCTGCTTGCGCATGCAGGCGCCGGTGAGCGTGTCGGCGCGGTGGAGTCCCTCGATGTCGCCCTGGTAGACGATCTCGCCGCCGTGGCGCCCCGCCTTGGGGCCGAGGTCGATGACGTGGTCGGCGATCTCGATGACGTCGCGGTCGTGCTCGACCACCAGCACGGTGTTGCCCTTGTCGCGGAGCTGCCGCATCAGGGTGGTGAGCTTGTTGACGTCGTGCGGGTGCAGGCCGATCGTCGGCTCGTCGAAGATGTAGGCGACCTCGACCAGGGAGCTGTTGAGGTGGCGGATCATCTTGATCCGCTGGGACTCGCCGCCCGACAGGGTCGAGGTCTCGCGGCTGAGGGTGAGGTAGTCGAGCCCGAGGTCCACCATGTGGCCGAGCCGTTCGAGCAGGTTGTCGCGCAGCGTCGTCACCCGGGTGGAGCTGATCTCCCTGACGGCCTCCATCAGGTCGCCGATCTCCAGCGCGGAGAACTCGGCGATGTTGCGGCCGTTGATCCGGCAGCTCAGCACCTCCTTGTTGAGCCGCCGGCCGTCGCAGGTGCGGCAGGGCGACACCGACACCACGCGTTCGAGCGCGGCGCGGTTCTTGGCGCTCATCTCCTCGGGGCTCTTGCGGATGTAGAGCCGGTCGAACTTGGGGACGAGGCCCTCGTACTTGGAATTGATCTGCCCGCCCTGCCATTCGAGCGGGACGGACCCCTCGGCGCCGTGGAGCAGGGCGTCCCATTCTTTGTCGGTGTAGTCGCGGAGTTTCTTGTCGACGTCGAAGAGGCCGGAATTGGCGTACAGCTTCCAGAACCAGCCGCCGACCGCGAACGCCGGATGGTCGATGGCGCCCTCGCCGAGCGAGCGGGACCTGTCGAGGAGCTTGTCGAGGTCGAGCTGGACGCGCCTGCCCAGCCCCTCGCAGTCCATGCACATGCCGGCGGGGTCGTTGAAGGAGAAGGAGTTGGAGTAGCCCACGTAGGGCTCGCCCGCGCGGGAGAACAGCAGCCGGAGCAGCGCGTACAGGTCGGTGATGGTGCCGACCGTGGAGCGGGAGTTCCCGCCGATCCGCTTCTGGTTGATGATGATCGCGGTGGACAGGCCCTCGATGGTGTCCGCGTCCGGCTGCCCGTACTTGGGCAGCCGGTTGCGGACGAACGCGGTGAACGTCTCGTTGAGCTGACGCTGGGATTCGGCCGCGATGGTGTCGAACACCAGCGACGATTTTCCTGAACCGGACACGCCGGTGAAAACGGTTATCTCATGTTTGGGCACCTCGACCGAGATGTCCTTGAGGTTGTTCTCCCGCGCCCCATGAATGGTGATGTACTTCGGCTGCATACAGGTCCCCGCCTCCGGTGAAATGGCCTCCTGTTCACGCTAGAGGAGAACCCGGTCACATCCTGACCGCATATTTCAGCGCGGCCGTAACCAGGCGGGCAGCTCGGTGAGCCGGGCGGTCTGCGATCCCTTCCGCCCCCAGCGCAGGTCCTCGAACGGCACGGCGAGCCGCGCGCCGGGGAAGTCCTCCCGCAGGACGCTGATCATGACCCGAGACTCCAGCTGCGCGAGCTGCTCGCCGATGCAGTAGTGGGCGCCGTCGCCGAACGTCAGCCGCCGGCTCGCCGGGTCCGCCCGGTCGGCGTTGATGCCCTCGATGTCGATCAGGACCGGCGCGCCCGGAGGCAGCAGCGTCCCGCCGAGCACCACCTCCTGCGCGGCGAAGCGCCACAGCGTGTACGGCACGGGCGGGTGCTCGCGCAGCATCTCCTCCACGAAGGTCCCCGGGTCGGCGTCGGGGGCGAGGTGCCCGGCCAGGGTCTCGGCGAGCAGGAACCCGAGGAAGGACCCGGTCGTGTCGTGCCCCGCGAAGATCAGCCCCATGATCATGTAGATGAGCTTGTCGGGCGGCACCTCGCCGAACTCGGCCACGGCCCGCTCGTACAGGACCCTGGTCATCGTGTCGGCCGTGCCCTCGATCGCCGAGCCGACGGCCTGGGACAGCAGGTCCTCCAGGGCCGAGGTGTCGTACTCGGCGTCGCTCGCGGTGCCCAGCGCGAGCGCCTTCATCGCGCCGACGGCCTTCCTGGCCATGGCCGGGTCGGTCACCGGCACGCCCAGCAGGTCTGAGATGACCAGCAGGGGGAAGTTGTAGGCGAACCCGTCGATCAGCTCGGCCGGCGTACCCGAGGCGTCGGAGGCGTCGGCCAGGTCGGTGAACAGGTTGCGGGCGATCGTCGTGACGCGGTCCGCCGAGGCGGCCAGCCGGCGCGGGTTGAAGGCGGGGGCGTGCACGCGGCGCAGCCGCCGGTGGTCCTCGCCGTCCACCGCGATCAGGGTGAACGGCCGGTACTCGGGGGCGGGGCTGTCGAGCCCGTCCTCGATCCCGTGCCACGCCTCCGGCGCCAGCCCCGGATCCTTGACGAACCGGGGGTCGGCCAGCACCGACTTGGCCAGCGTGTAGTCCGTGACCACCCACACCGGGCCGCCCGCGGGAGCCTGCGCCCGCACCAGCGGGCCGCCGGCCCGCAGCTGGTCGTGCACCTGCGGCTTCTCGCGCATCGACTGCATCGGGCACTCGAACGGATTGACCTCGACCACGGGCTCGGCGCTCACGACAGCACCGAGAACCCGGCGCCGTGCGGGTCGAGCAGGTCGGCCCGGCGTCCCAGCGGCGTGTCGGTGGGCGGGTTCTCCACGGAGCCGCCCAGCTCGACGGCCCGCCGCGCCGTCTCGTCGCAGTCGGCGACGCCGAACGTGACCGCCCAGTACGGCCGGACCGCCCCGGTCTCGCCCAGCTTCCGCACGCCGCCCACGGTCCTGCCCTCCACCTGCCAGACCGTGCCGCCCGCGCCGGGGGCGGTGGTCAGGCCGAGCGTGTCGCGGTAGAACGACGCGGCGCCCTCCGCGTCCGTGGTGACCAGCTCCACCCAGCGCACCGAGCCGGGCCGCCCCATCACGTCGGCCCCCTGCATCGCCATCGGCTCCCACACGGCGAACGCGGCGCCCGCCGGGTCGGCGTAGACGGCCATCCGGCCCAGTCCCATGACCTCCATCGGCGTCATGATGGTCTCCCCGGCGGCCTTCGGCACCCGCTCGTCCAGCGCCTCGGCGTCGTCGGTGGTGAAGTAGACGGTCCAGATGGCCGGCATGCCCTGCTGCTGGTCGGGGCCGTAGGGGCGGTGGTACGGGGTGTCGATCTGGTGGTAGGCCACCGCCGCGACCAGCTTGCCGTCGTGGTGGAAGGTCGTGTAGCCGCCCGCCTCGGGCTCGCTGATCTCGGTCGCCGTCCAGCCCAGCAGCCCGGTGTAGAAGGCCACCGAGGCCGCCACGTCCGGCGAGCCCAGGTCGAACCAGGACGGCGAGCCGGGAGCGTATGTGGTCACAATGATTCCCTTTCACTGATGGCGGCGGCGCTGGCGTCCCAGAGCCGCGCGGCGAGGTCGGCGCCGGCCGTCGGGCCCTTCACCGGGTGCGGCCGGCGGTCCATGTAGTAGCCGCCGGGCGCGATCCCGTCGGCGGGGGCCGTGGCCAGCCACAGAAGCGTGTCCGCGGCCCGGTCGGGCGTGCGCAGCAGCGGGTTGAAGCGGAAGTACCAGGACGCGATCGTGCCCCGGCCGATGAGCGTGCGGACCTCGCCGGGATGGAAGCTGACCGCGAGCACGTCGGGCCAGCGCCTGGCGGCCTCCGCGGCGAACAGGATGCCGGCCTGCTTGGACGCGCCGTACGCCCGGCCCGCGCCGTAGCGGGCCTGCTCGGCGTTGAGGTCGTCCGGGTCCAGCCGGCCGGTGGTGTACGCGTCGGAGGAGGTGACGATCAGCCGCCCGCCGGCCAGCCGGTCGCGCAGCAGGTGCGCCAGCAGGAAGCCGGACAGGTGGTTGACCTGGATCGTGCTCTCGAAGCCGTCGGCGGTGAGCGTGCGCGTCCGGAACATGCCGCCCGCGTTGCTCGCCAGCACGTCGATGTGCTCGTAGCGGCCGCGCAGGTCCTCGCCGGCCGCGCGGACGTCGTCGAGCCGGGCGAAGTCGGCCCCCAGCCCGTACGCCCGGACCCGGCCGACCTCGGTCAGCTCGCTGACGACGGACCTGAGCCTGGCCGGGTCCCGCCCGACGGCGACCACGTGGGCCCCGCGCCGGGCGAAGCCGACGGCGGCGGCGCGCCCGATCCCCGAGGTGGCGCCGGTGACCACCACCGTGCGGCCGGCCAGCTCCCGGGCCGTCACGCCCGTCCCAGCTCGCCGACGAACTCCACGAGCTCCTTGGGGGTGGTGATGTCCCCGAGCTCGCTGTCCGGCAGCTTGCGCCCGCACGCGCGCTCCACGTGGTGGACGATCTCCAGGAGCGCCAGCGAGTCGTAGCCGAGATCCTCGAAGGTCCTGGTCTCGAACCCGTCGACCAGCTCGATCGTGTCGTCGTCGCCCGCGACCTGCCGCATGATCTGCTTCAGCTCGCCGAGACTGAACTGGGTCATCTTCCCGCCTCTTCGTCGTCGGCTGTTTCCGGGGGGCGGCGGTCCGCCCGCGATCAGCTTGGCGACGCTCCGTGCAGTCGCGCTGGAACGGCGATGGACTATCGCTTGTCAGGCGCCCCTCCAGCCGCGGACGGGATCGTGAGGCCGCACGACCGACTCGCGGAGGGCAGGCCGAGATGAACGCGGTGAACGCTGTGAACGCACAGCAGAACGAGGCTCAGTACGTCGAGGCGCAGCACTTCTACGCACGCCAGATGCAGCTCCTGGACGCGGGATCGACCGACGAGTGGGCCGCCACGTTCACCGAGGACGGCGTCTTCGAGGTCGGCGGCACCGCGGTCCACGGCTCCGGGGAGATCGCCAAGGCGGCCCGCAAGGTCGCGGACGAGTTCGCCGCGGCGAAGATCGTCCGCAGGCACTGGATCGGGATGCTGACCGTGACCCCCGACGGGGAGGAACTGACGGCCCGCAGCTACGCCCTGGTGCTGGAGATCCCCGACGGCGGCGACGTCGTGGTGAGGCGCAGCACCGTGTGCACCGACCGGCTGGTCCGGTCGGACGGCGGCTGGCGGGTCAGGCACCGCCGGGTGAGCCGGGACGGGCTGGACCCCGCATGAGCGGCGTCCCGCCCACCTACGCGATCCGGTCCCGGCCCAACGGGCGGCTGACGGCCCGCATCGCCCGGTCCATGCTGGCCGGCGACGGGCTGGAGACGTTCTGGTCCTGGTACACCGAGCGGGCCGCGCGCAGCACCCACCGCGTCACGCGCGTCCCCCTGGACGAGCTGGCCGGATGGACCCGCGACCCGGAGACGGGCGACCTCGGCCACGACAGCGGCAAGTTCTACAGCGTCACCGGCATCGACGTGCACATCCCGGGCGCCCCGGTGCCGCGCTGGAGCCAGCCCATCATCGTCCAGCCCGAGGTCGGCATCCTGGGCATCCTGGTCAAGGAGTTCGACGGGGTGCTGCACTGCCTGATGCAGGCCAAGTTCGAGCCCGGCAACGCCAACGGGCTGCAGCTGTCGCCCACGGTCCAGGCCACGAAGAGCAACTTCCAGCGGGTGCACCGCGGCAAGGCGGTGCCGTACCTGGAGTTCTTCCGCGACAGCGCGCGGCACGGGGTGCTCGCCGACGTGCTCCAGTCGGAGCAGGGCGCGTGGTTCTACCAGAAGCGCAACCGCAACATGATCGTCGAGGTGGACGGCGACGTCCCGGTGGGCGAGAACTTCATCTGGCTCACCCTGGGGCAGCTCCACCGGCTCCTGAGCGTGGAGAACCTGGTCAACATGGACACCCGCACGGTGCTGTCCTGCCTGCCCTTCACCAGCCAGGACAGCCATCCCCTGATCGTCGTCCCGGAGGACGACTTCCACCAGGCGCTGGTGCGCTCGTGCAGCGCCGTGGAGGGCAGCCTGCACTCCATGCCGGAGATCCTCAGCTGGATCACCGGCATCAGGGCGCAGTCGGAGGTGGTCACCCGGGTCACGCACCTGACGCGCGTGCCCCGATGGCACCGGGCGGACGGGGTCATCGCGCACGAGAGCGGCCTGTTCTTCCGGGTGATCGGCGTGGACGTGGCCGGCGGCTCGCGGGAGGTCGCCTCGTGGAGCCAGCCGATGATCGAGCCGTCGGGCAACGGCATCGTGGCGTTCGTCGTCCGCCGGATCGACGGGGTGCTGCACGTCCTCGTGCACGCCCGCGTCGAGCCCGGCTACGTCAACGTGATGGAGCTGGCGCCCACCGTGCAGTGCACCCCGGGCAACCTGGGGGCGCTGCCGCCCGAGGCCCGCCCCCGGTTCCTGGACGTCGTGCTGAACGCCCCGCCCGAGCTGGTGAGGTACTCGGTGGCGCTGTCGGAGGAGGGCGGCCGCTTCTACAACGCCGTCAACACGTACGTCGTGGTCGAGGCGGACGTGGACGTGGTGGACGGCGCCGACTACCGCTGGATGACCCTGCACCAGCTCGCCGAGCTGCTCCGGCACAGCAACTACCTCAACGTGCAGGCGCGCAGCCTGGTGGCCTGCCTGCACAGCCTCTCCTCGCCGTCCGTCGCCGCCCAGGTCCGAAGGTGAGATGCCGATGCGTGTCCTGTTCACCACGTTCGCCGCGCCGTCCCACTTCTACGCCCAGGTCACCGTGGCCTCGGCGCTGCGCACCGCCGGCCACGAGGTCGTCGTCGCCAGCCAGCCGGACCTGGCCGACACCATCGCGGCCGCGGGCCTGCCCGCGGTCTCCGTCGGCCCGTGGCTGGAGCTGGAGCCGGAGACGCAGAAGGCCACCTCCAGCTTCTCCGACGACCGCAACCTCGGCGGGCTGGCCATGAGCAACTCCCGCCACGACCCGTTCCCCTGGGAGCACGCCATCGGCATGTTCAGCGCGATGACGGCGTTCGTGTTCCAGAACGTGTGCGCCGAGCCCATGGTGGACGACCTCGTGGCGCTGGCCCGTGACTGGCGGCCGGACCTGGTGATCTGGGACCCGCTGACGCTGGCGGGGCCCGTGGCGGCCCGGGTCGTCGGCGCCGCCCACGCCCGGCTGCTGTTCGGGCCCGACCAGATGGGGCGCAACCGTATCCGCTTCCGCGAGATGCTCGACCGGCGGCCGCCGGAGCTGAGGGACGACCCGCTGGCCGAGTGGCTCGACTGGACGCTCGGCCGGCACGGCGAGCGGGTCCGCGAGCACGACGAGGAGCTGGTGCTCGGCCAGTGGACCATCGACCCGACCCCGGCCTCCCTGCGCATCCCGCTCGACCTGCACTATGTGGGCGTGCGCTACGTGCCCTACAACGGGCGCTCCGTCCTGCCCGGCTGGCTGCGGGAGCCGCCGCCGTACCCGCGGCGGATCTGCCTGACGCTGGGCGTGTCGCTGGGCGAGGTCGAGGACGGCGGCACGGTCGCCGCCGCCGACCTGCTCGCCGCGGTGGACGGGCTGGACGTCGAGGTGGTCGCCCTGCTGCCCGCCGACCTGCGCGAGCGGCTGGGCACCCTGCCGGCGAACGTGCGGGCCGTCGACTTCGTGCCGCTCAACGCGCTGCTGCCGTCGTGCGACGCGATCGTGCACCACGGCGGCTCCGGCACGTTCATGACGGCGCTCGCCCACGGCGTCCCGCAGCTCATCGTCCCCGACATGATGTGGGACTCCATGGAGAAGGCCACGGGGCTGGCCGCCTGCGGGGCCGGCACGTACATCGAGGACCAGGACAAGCTGTCGCCCGAGCGGCTGCGCGAGCGGATCCTCGGGCTGCTCGACGACCCGTCCTACGCCGCCGCGGCGGCGCGGATGCGGGCCGAGGTGGTCGGCACGCCGAGCCCCAACGACATCGTTCCGGTCCTGGAACGGCTCACGCTGCTGCACAGGGAGGGGAAGGCCGGATGAGCGGGACGGCGATCGTCACCGGGGGCGGGTCGGGCATCGGGCGGGCCACCGCGCACGCCTACGCCGAACGGGGCTGGGGCGTGCTCGTCGTCGGCCGCGACGCCGGCGCGCTCAAGGAGACTGCGGCGGGCCACGACCGCGTGCAGCCGTTCAGCGCCGACCTGACGGACAGCGGCGCGCCCGAGGCCGTGGCCGAGGCCGCCAGACAGCGCTTCGGCCGCGTCGACGTGCTGGTCAACAACGCGGGCGCGGGCGTCTTCGGCGCGCTGGGCGGCCTCGACCGGGCCCAGGTGGAGGCGCAGGTCGCGGTCAACCTCGTCGCGCCGGTCATGCTCACCCAGGCCGTCCTCGACGATCTCGCCGCCACCGGGGGAGTGGTGGTCAACGTCAGCTCGGCCGGCTCCCTCGGGCTGCGCTCCTGGCCGCACAACGCGGTGTACGGGGCCACGAAGGCGGGCCTGGACGTGCTGACCCGGTCCTGGGCCGTCGAGCTGGGGCCGCGCGGGATCCGGGTGGTCGGCCTGGCCCCCGGGATCGTGAACACGGCCGCCGGGGTCCGGGCGGGGATGTCCGAGGAGGACTACGCCGCGTTCCTGGAGGGGATGCGCGGGCGGATCCCGGCCGGGCGGGTCGGGCGGCCGGAGGAGATCGCCTGGTGGATCGTCCAGATCACCTCCCCGGAGGCCGCCTACGCCAGCGGCACGGTGTTCGCCGTCGACGGAGCCCTCTCGGTGACCTGAGGCCGGAGCACCACGGCGGGCCGCGTCCCCGGAGGGACGCGGCCCCCCCCGCGGCCCCGCCGGCGCCCCCGCCCC
>NZ_JBITIP010000001.1:0-429780 GCF_044459125.1 Nonomuraea sp. NPDC050383 | reverse complement strand
CCACCCCCGGCGCCTGGGTGTCCCCCTGCCCGGCCCCCCCCGGGTTCCCGGGCGGCCCCCCCCCCCGGGCGGCCCCCCCCCCGGTGGGCCCGCCCCCCGCCCTGCGTCCGCGCAGGCTCACACGCGCAGGCTCACACGGTCGCCGACCGGCGGCCCTCGGCGTACTCCTTGGCGGCGCGCAGCGTCGTCATGCTGTTGCGGCTCAGCGCCTCCCGCGCGAACGCGTGCGCGTCGGTCACCGTCGCCCCCTCGCCCAGGACGCCCGTGACGGCCTCCGGGGCGATCGCCACCGTGTGCTGCGAGGTGACCACGGCCCCGTCGCTGTCCGGCCGTACCGTCCAGCGGCCCGTGTGCACGGCCAGCAGCTTCGGCGTCCGCAGTTGCTTGTAGACGATCAGGTGCTCGGGGAAGCACACCCGCACCGAGGCCGTGGTGTGCGTCGAGCCGTCGGCCGTGCGGGTGTCCATCTCCATGAGCTGCACGTCGGGCGTCTCGGACTCGAGCGCCATCCTGGCCACATGCGGCAGCCGCTCCGGCCACAGGTCGGCGCGGTGGAGGAAGTCGTAGACGTCGCTCGCCGCGCCGTCCACCCGTACCGTGTCCTCGAACGTCGCCAGCCGGTCGCCCGCCCCGGCGCCCTGTCCGGAGATCTGCCCGGCGCCTTCGAGGGCGGCCCGCAGCGAGGCCAGCTCGGCCTCGCTGTTGCGGTCGACGGCCTTGGCGACGAAGTCCAGGCCGTCCTCGTCCACCGCGCTGAAGTCGTGCGTCAGCCGGACCCGGGTGGTGCCGGCGTCGATCGGCTCGACGATCCACTCGCCGCCCATCGCGGCCACCGGGTGCGCGGGCACCTCCTGCCGGAAGCGCACACGCAGCCCCTCCGGGTCCAGCTCGCGCCGCGAGGTCCACGTCTTGGGCCGGCCGTTGGCGGTCGCCCAGATGCGGATGCGCTCTTCCCCGCCGCTCTGCTCGATCCGCTCGACGTGGACGGTCGGCGGGAAGATCGCCGGCCACGCGGTCGCGTCGGCGAGGACCGCGTAGACGGCGCGCGGATCCGCCGACAGGGTGATCTGGTGCTCGGTCTCGTGCGTGGGTGAGGTCGCCACGGGCGCTCCTGTCACTTCGGAGGGGTCGCTCGGATCAGGTCGGTCGGGTCAGGTCGGTCGGATCAGAAGGTGCCGAGCCCGCCGCAGACGTTGATCGCCTGCGCGGTGACGGACGATGCCGTGTCCGAGACGAGGTAGCCCACCATCCCGGCGACCTCCTCGGGCGTGGAGTACCGGCCCAGCGGGATCTTGTCCTGGAACTTCGCGAGCACCTCGTCCTCGGTGACGCCCCAGAAGGCCGCGTACCGCTGGCGCACGCCCTGCGCCATCGGCGTCTCGACGTAACCCGGGCAGACGGCGTTGACCGTGATGCCCGTCTTGGCCAGCTCCAGGGCCAGCGCCTTCGTCAGGCCGACCACCCCGTGCTTGGAGGCCGAGTACGGCGCGCCCAGCACCACGCCCTGCTTGCCCGCGGTCGAGGCGACGTTGATGATCCGGCCCCGCCCGCGCTCCAGCATCCCGCCGGTGGTCAGCACCGCCTTGGTCATCCGGAACACGCTGGTGAGGTTCGTGTCCAGGATGTCCAGCCACAGCTCGTCGGGGATCTCCGCGGTGACGCCCCCGCCGCCGCGGCCGGCGTTGTTGACCAGGATGTCGATGGGCCCGTACCGGTCACGGGCGGCCCGCACCAGCTCCTGGATCGCGACGGGGTCGCGGACGTCGCAGACCCGCCCGTCGGCCTCGGCCCCGGACTCCCGCAGCCCCTTGACGGTCAGCTCGACGGCGTCCGGCGTGCGCGCGCACAGGTAGACACGCGTCCCGGCGCCTCCCAGGGCCCGGGCCACGGCCAGCCCGATGCCGCTGGTGCCGCCGGTGACGAGGGCGACCCGGCCTTCCTCGGACATGGGTTCTCCTTTCGGTCGGCGCAAGGGTCACACCGGCGGCTCGAATGGCGGTGGACGACCTGAGTTCGAGCGGGTCGCGAGAGTCGTGCCGCAGCGTCGTGGCGAGAGCACCTGATCGCCCTTGCCGAACGGGCGCCGATCGAGGAGTAGGGATGCCGCACACGGAGTTCGGGGGAGCCGTCACGTTCGTGAACAGGTTCCTCCTGCACGGCCCGCCCGAGGAGTTCGAGCGCGTGTTCGCCGCCACCTCGGAGTTCATGGGCTCCAGGCCCGGCTTCCTGTGGCACATGCTGTTGCGGCCCATGGAGACCGGGCAGGAGCGCCACTACGTCAACGTCGCCGCCTGGCGGGACGAGGCCGCGTTCCGCGCGGCGGTGGCGGACCCCGGCTTCGCCCCGCACGCGGGCGCGCTGCGGGCGCTGAGCACCAGCGAGCCCGCCCTGTACGAGACGCGGCAGACCCGCGCCGCCGAGACGGAACGTCCATGACCAGGCGGGTGGTCATCACCGGCCTCGGCGTCGTCGCCCCGGGCGGCACCGGGGTCAAGCCGTTCTGGGACCTGCTGATGTCCGGCGCCACCGCCACGCGCAGGATCACCACGTTCGACCCCTCGCCCTTCCGCTCCCAGATGGCCGCCGAGGCGGACTTCGACCCCGTCCAGGCCGGCCTGCCGGCCGACGCGGTGGAGCGACTGGACCGCGCGGCCCAGTTCGCGCTGGCCGCCTGCGGCGAGGCCATGGCCGACAGCGGCCTGCGGGTGGAGGAGTCCGCCGCCCACCGGGTGGGGGTCAGCATCGGCAGCGCCGTGGGCTGCACCCAGAAGCTGGAGTCGGAGTACGTGGCCATCAGCGGCCGGGGCGCCACCTGGGAGGTGGACCACACGCTGGCCTCGCCGTACCTGTACGACTACTTCGTGCCCAGCTCGATGGCCGCCGAGGTGGCCTGGAGGGTCGGCGCGCAGGGCCCGGTGTCGATGGTCTCGGCCGGGTGCACCTCCGGCATCGACGCGATCGGCTACGCCTGCGAGCTGATCCGCGAGGGCGGCGCCGACGCGATGATCACCGGCGGCACGGACGCGCCGATCGCGCCCATCACCGTCGCCTGCTTCGACGCCATCAAGGCCACCTCCAGCTACAACGACACGCCGGGCAGCGCCTCCCGGCCCTTCGACCGCACCCGCAACGGGTTCGTCCTCGGGGAAGGGGCGGCCGTGCTGGTGCTGGAGGAGGCCGAGGCGGCCAGACGGCGCGGGGCACAGGTGTACGCGGAGATCACCGGCTACGCCTCGCGCGGGAACGCGTACCACATGACGGGCCTGCGCGCCGACGGCGCCGAGATGGCCGCCGCGATCACCGCGGCGCTCACCGAGGCCCGCTGCGACCCCTCCGAGATCGACTACGTCAACGCGCACGGCACGGCCACCAAGCAGAACGACCGGCACGAGACCGCGGCGATCAAGACCGCGCTCGGGGAGCACGCCTACCGGGTGCCCATCAGCTCGATCAAGTCGATGATCGGCCACTCGCTGGGCGCCATCGGCTCCATCGAGGTGGCGGCGGCCGCCCTCGCGGTGACGAGGGGCGCGATCCCGCCCACGGCCAACCTGCACGAGCCCGACCCGGAGCTGGACCTGGACTACGTGCCGCTGGTCGCGCGTGAGCAGCGCGTGGACGTCGCGCTGACCGTGGGCAGCGGCTTCGGCGGCTTCCAGAGCGCCATGCTGCTGCGCCGTTTCGAAGGGTGATCGCATGCTTGACACGGACGTCGTGGTCACCGGGGTCGGCGTCGTCGCCCCCGTCGGCCTGACCCCCGAGGAGTACTGGGCGGCGCTGCTGAGCGGGCGCAGCGGCATCAAGCCGCTGCGCCGCTTCGACCCCGCCCGGCTGCCCTCGCCGCTGGCCGGCGAGGTGGAGGGCTTCGAGCCCCGCGACCATCTGCCGGCCCGGATCCTGCCGCAGACCGACCTCATGACGCAGTACGCGCTCTACGCCGCGGACCGGGCCATCGCCGAGTCCGGGTTCGAGCCCGCCTCGCCGCTGGACGTGGGCGTGATCACCGCCAGCGCCTCGGGCGGCTTCGACTTCGGCCAGCGGGAGCTGCAGCACCTGTGGCACGACGGGCCCGACCACGTCAGCGCCTTCATGTCGTTCGCGTGGTTCTACGCGGTCAACACCGGCCAGATCTCCATCCGGCACGACCTGCGGGGACCGGTCGGGGTCATGGTGACCGAGCAGGCCGGCGGGCTCGACGCCATCGCGCACGCCCGGCGCAAGGTCGCGCGCGGGACGCCGATGATGGTGACCGGCGGGATGGACTCGTCGCTGTGCCCGTACGGGATGGCCGCGCTGACGCGCTGGGGGCGGCTCAGCACGGCCGGCGACCCCGCCGCCGCGTACCTGCCCTTCGACCGCCGGGCCGGCGGGCACGTGCCGGGCGAGGGCGGCGCCATCCTGACCCTGGAGCAGGGCGGTGCGGCCCGCGCGCGGGGCGCCCGGGTGTACGGGCGGATCGCCGGCTACGGGGCGAGCTTCGACCCGCCGCCCGGCTCCGGACGGCCGCCGGCGCTCATCCGGGCCGTCGAGGCGGCGCTGGCCGACGCCGGGGTCGCCCCCGCGGACGTGGCCCTGGTGATCGCCGACGCCGCCGCCGACCCCGGTCTCGACGCCGAGGAGGCGCGGACGCTCGCGGCGGTCTTCGGGCCGCGCGGGGTGCCGGTGACGGCCCCGAAGACGCTGACCGGCCGGCTGTACTCGGGGGCCGCGCCGCTCGACGTCGTGACGGCGCTGCTGGCGCTGCGCGAGGGCGTGGCCCCGGCGACGGCGAACGTCCGCGACGTGGACCCCGAGCTGCCCGTGGACCTCGTGCTCGGCGACCCGCGGCCCATCACGGGGGACGCGGCGCTGGTGGTGGCGCGCGGCGCGGGCGGCTTCAACAGCGCGATGGTCGTGCGCCGGTGACCGGCGGGCCGTACATCGCGGGGTGCGCGGCCTGGTTGCCGCCCGCCGTGCCGACGGAGCGGGCGCTGGAGGCGGGCGAGTGCGACCCGCCGCTCGCCGCGGCCACCGGCATGCTCGCGGTCGCCGTCGCCGACAAGGAGAGCGGCCCGGAGATGGCCGCCCGCGCGGCCCGGACGGCGCTCGCCCGCGCCGGCGCCGGCCCCGCGGACATCGACCTGGTCCTGCACGCCAGCCTCTACTTCCAGGGCCACCACCTGTGGGCGCCCGCCTCGTACGTGCAGCGTGCCGCCGTGGGCAACACCTGCCCTGCCATGGAGGTCCGTCAGGTCTCCAACGGCGGGATGGCCGCGCTCGAACTGGCCACCGCCTACCTGGACGCCTCCCCGGCCCGTACGGGCGCGCTGGTCACGACGGGCGACCGGATGAACCCGCCCGGGTTCGACCGGTGGCGCAGCGACCCGGGCACCGTCTACGCCGACGGCGGCACGGCGCTCGTGCTGTCGCGCACGACCGGCTTCGCCCGGATCCGCAGCCTCGTGACGGTCTCCGACCCGGGGCTGGAGGGCATGCACCGGGGCGGCGACGCGTTCGGCGCGCCGTCGCTGGAGGAGCTGCCCACGGTGGACCTCGACCTGCACAAGCGCTCCTACGTGCGCGAGGTGGGGCGGGCGGCGACGGCCGCCAAGGTGAGCGCCGGGCAGGAGGCCGCGCTGACCGGGGCGCTGGTGGAGGCGGGCATCGCCCTGGAGGACGTCACGGGCTTCGCGCTGCCGCACATGGGCCTGCGCCGGCTCCGGGCCGGCTTCTTCGCCCCGTACGGGATCGACCCGGAGCGCACCACCTGGCCGTGGAGCCGGCACGTGGGCCACCTGGGCGCCGGCGACCCGATCGCCGGGTTCGACCACCTCGTCACCACCGGCGCGGTCGGGCCGGGAGATCTGTGCCTGCTCGCCAGCGTGGGGGCGGGGTTCTCCTGGTCGTGCGCGGTCGTGGAGGTGCTGAGCCGCCCGGCGTGGGCGGGGGAGAGGGGCGAGACGTGACCGTCACCATGGTGATGCTGCCGGGGCAGGGGTCGCAGCACCCGCGGATGGCCTGGGGCCTGTACGGCAGTGAGCCGCGCTTCACCGCCGCCCTCGACGAGGTGCTGGCGGCCTTCGACGACGGCGACGCGATGCGCCGCGACTGGCTCAGCGACGACCCGCGGGTCCCGCTCGACCACGTCACCCGGTCGCAGCCGCTGCTGTTCGCGCTGGACTACGCGCTCGGCCGCACGCTGATGGACTACGGGGTGCGGCCGTGGGTCATGCTCGGCCACAGTATCGGCGAGATGGCCGCCTCGGTGCTGGGCGGCGTGTTCACGCTGCGCGACGGCGCGCGCCTGGTGCAGGAGCGGATCCGGCTGCTGGCCGAGGCGCCTCCTGGTGGCATGCTCGCCGTGTCGGCCTCGGCCGCCGCCCTGGAGGAGGCGCTGACCGACGAGGTCGTGGTCGCCGCGGTCAACGCGCCCCGGCAGACCATCCTGGCCGGGCCGTCCGGCCCGCTCGCCGAGGTGGAGGAGCGGCTGCGGCGCGACGGGTTCGTCTGCGCCCCCGTGCCCGCGATGACCGCCTTCCACAGCCCCATGCTGGCGGGCGTCGCCTCCGCCGCCATCGACGGCTTCGCCGCCACCCCCGTACGCGCGCCGCGCGTCCCGCTGCGCTCCTGCTACACGGCCGCGCCGCTGACCCGGGAGACGGCCGCCGACCCGGACTACTGGGCCGGGCACCCGGTGCGGCCGGTGCTGTTCTGGCCCGCGCTGGACGCGATCCTGTCCTCCCGCGACGACGTCGTCTGCGTCGAGGCCGGACCGGGGCAGGGGCTGAGCACCGTCGCCCGGCGGCACCGCGCGATGCGCGCGGGCCGGGGCGAGGTGGTGCCGCTGCTGCCCGCGCGGCCCGGCGGGCCCGGCGCGGACCGGGCCGCCTTCGACGCGGCCCTGGAACGGCTGTCCGCCCTGTCCGTCCTGTCCGCTCTGCCGGCGACCGTCTCGCCCCCGGCCCCGGGTGGCCCGGCGTCGGCCGGGCCGGCCCCGGACGGTTCAGCCGCGGGCGACGCGGGCGGTGACGAAGCGGACCGGGACCTCGATGACCACCGGCCCGCTGCCGCCCCGTAGCCGGTCGAGTCCCTCGATCAGCCGCTCGCGCAGGTCGTCGCGCTGCGGCGCGGGCAGGTTCTGCCACAGCAGCCGCATCCCCTGGGTGTGCGACCACTCCACCCACCGCTCGGGGGACTCGGCGGTCATCCGGACCGGCTCGTCCAGCACCCCCACGTCGCGGTAGCCGGCCCGCTCCAGCGTCGCCGTCAGGTCGGCGGCGTCCTCCAGCCAGCTGTTGAAACGCCGCACCAGCGCCTCCGGCCGCCATTCCGCGGGCAGGTGCTCCAGCAGCGACGACGGAATGAGCGGGGTGAACTCCGGCGGCAGGAACGGAAAAGTCCCGGCCCGGAAAACCGGACTCGTAAATGCGATCCGACCGCCGTCGGCGAGGAATTCCGTATACCGGGAAAGCGCCCCGGGAGCGTCGGGCAGAAAAATGATGCTGTAACCGCCGAGCAGCACGTCGAAAGCGCCCGCCGGCAGCTCCGGATTTTCCGCGTCCATCACCCGCGCCTCGACCTGGGAAAGGCCCCGGGCGGCGATCTCCTTGCCGACCTCCTCCACCATGGCCGGGGCCAGGTCGATGCCCAGCGCGCGCCCTCGCGGCCCCACCAGCTCCGCCGCCGGAAAGAGGCTGGCGCCCCGTCCGCAGCCGACGTCCAACACCCTCTCACCTGCGACGGGAGCCGCCAGTTCCACGAGCCGCCGCCCCATCGGGGTGAAGAACTCCACCCCCATCCGGTCGTAGCGCGCGGCGGAGTCGTCGAAGACCCCCGCGACCTGTCGCTTGTACGCCGAGCTGTCCACAAGCCCTCCCTTCTGCGCAATCACCAGTATTCGAGCGCCTCTGGAGAACCGGTCGAGAACGGGTGCACAGCCGCCTTTCCCGCTTGTCCCGCGCGCGTACCGGAGCGAACAATCGACGCGGAGACACACCCATTCAGGGAGCGCCATGAGCAAGCAGATCGAAATCGTCCGCCGCATGGTGGCGGCCTACAACAGCGGCGAAACCGGGGACGTCGCGGAGTTCATTCATCCGGAATATCTGAACCCCGGCGCGCTGGAGCACAATCCCGACGGGCGCGGCCCCGAGGCGTTCGCGGGCGCGGTCAAGTGGCTGAAGTACGCCTTCTCCGAGGACGCCCACCTGGAGGAGATCGGCTACGAGGAGAACGGCGAGTGGGTGCGCGCCCGCCTCGTGCTCTACGGCCGCCACGTCGGCGACCTCGTCGGGATGCCGCCCACCGGCCGCAGGTTCTCCGGCGAGCAGATCCACCTGATCCGGATCGTGGACGGCAAGATCCGCGACCACCGCGACTGGCCCGACTACCTCGGCACGTACCGGCAGCTCGACATGCCCTGGCCCGCGAACGGCGGCTGGCGTCCCTGATGGCCGGGCCCCGTGACGACGACGCGCTGTGGACGCTGATCCGCCTGGGCAGCCTGCACACCCCGATGGCCGTGCGCGTGGCGGCCACCCTCCGCCTGGTCGACCACATCCAGGCCGGCGCCACCAGCCCCCGTGAGCTGGCCGAGCGGACCGGCACGAACCCGGACGCGCTGGCCCGGCTGGCGCGCCACCTCGTCGCGGTCGGCGTGCTGGAGGAGCCGGAGCCCGGGAGGCTGGCGCCGACGGCGGTCGGCAGGGTCCTCGCCGACGACCATCCCGCCGCCCAGCGCGCCTGGCACGACCTCGGCGAGATCGTGGCCAGGGCCGACGTCGGCTTCACCCGGCTGCTGGACGCCGTCCGCACGGGCCGGCCCACGTACGCCGACGTCTACGGCAAGCCCTTCTACGACGACCTGGCCGCGCAGCCGCGCCTGCGGGAGTCGTTCGAGACACTGATGGCCTGCGACCAGCACGTCGCCTACGACGCGCCCACCGCCGCCTACGACTGGAGCGGCGTGCGCCACGTGTGCGACGTCGGCGGCGGCACGGGCGGGTTCGTGGCGGCCATCGCGCGGGCCGCGCCGCACCTGACCGCCACGATCGTGGAGCTGCCCGGCACCGCGCAGGCCGCGCGCGACCACCTGGCGGCCGAGGGCCTGGCGGACCGGGCCGACGTGATCGAGGGCGACTTCTTCCAGCCGCTGCCCTGCAAGGCCGACGTCATGCTGCTGTCGTTCGTGCTGCTCAACTGGCCGGACGAGGAGGCCGCGCGGATCCTCACCCGGTGCGCCGAGTCGCTGAACCCCGGCGGCCGGATCCTCGTCCACGAGCGCGACGACCTGGCCGAGAACTGCGGCAACGAGCGGTTCACCGAGCTGGACCTGCGGATGCTCGTGTTCCTCGGCGGGCGGCTGCGCACGCGCGACGAGTGGGCCGGACTGGCCGCCCGCGCCGGGCTGGTCGTGGAGTCCGTGCGCCGCCTGCCCAACCCGACGATCCCCTTCGAGCTGTCCCTGCTCGTGCTCGCGCCGGCCCAGGAGGTCTCGTGACAGCCCGTGTCATCGCCAACGGCGACGTGTCCCTGTGGAGCGAGGACTTCGGCGACCCCGCCGCCCCGCCGCTGCTGCTCGTCGCCGGCGGCAACCTGTCGGCCAAGTCCTGGCCCGACGCGTTCGTGGCGCGGCTCGCCGAGCAGGGGCACCACGTCATCCGGTACGACCACCGCGACACCGGCCGCTCCACCACGACCGACTTCCAGCGACACCCGTACGGCTTCGACGAGCTCGTCTCCGACGCGCTGGCCGTGCTCGACGGGTGGGACGTCCCTGCCGCGCACGTCGTCGGCATGTCCCTGGGCCACACCATCGGGCAGCTGCTCGCCATCGACCACCCCGACCGGCTGCTGAGCCTCACGCTCATGCTCGGCGGCGCGCTCGACGTCGACTTCGACGCCAACATCGGGCGCGCCATGAGCGGCGGGCCGTCCGAGGACGGACTGCCGCTGCCCACGCGGCGCTTCCTGGAGGTCATCACCCTGATGTCGCAGCCGGTGGACGGGCCCGAGGCCGAGCTGGAGCGGCGGGTGGAGAAGTGGCGGCTGCTCAACGGCGCGGACCAGCCGTTCGACGCCGACGAGTTCCGCCGCCTGGAGCTGCGCGCCATCGCGCACGCGGGCGCCTTCCAGGAGCCGATCAACCACCACATGATCCCGCAGCCGCCGGTCTCGCGGGCCGCGGGGCTGGCCGGGGTGAGCGTGCCCACGCTGGCGATCCAGGCGATGCGCGACCCCGCCGCGCCGCCGCCGCACGCCCGGCACGTCGCCGACCTCATCCCCGGGGCGCAGGTCGTGGAGCTGGCCGGGATGGGACACGCGCTCACCTCGGCCGTCCACGAGCCGCTGGCCGCCGCGATCTGCTCGCACACCCTCCGTACGCCCCGTCGCGTCACGACCTGAGGAGCACCACGATGCCGACCACGCCGCAGACCACAGCCCCGACCCCGGTGTCGACCCCGGCTCCAGCGTCGAGCCCCGCGCCGGACCCGCGGCCGGCCTCAGAGCCGGTCGCCGCGTCCGCGCCGGAGTCCTCGACCGTGACCCCCAGCGAGCTCGGCCGTCACCTGCTCACGATCCGCGGCTTCCACTTCGTCCTGGGCTCGCTGGGCGACCCGTACGCCCGGCTCCTGCGCGGCGAGGGCGACGACGCGGCGGCGCTCGGCGACGAGATCAGGGGCAAGGGCCCTCTCTACCGCAGCGACCTCGGCACGTGGGTGGTGGCCGGCGGTGAGGCGGCCGCCGAGCTGCTGCGCGACCCCCGCCTCGACGTCCGCCACCCGGGCGGGGACCGGGAGCATCTGGGCGAGAACCTGTGGGAGACCTGGCGCACCTGCCACGTCACGCCGATGGACGGCGCCCTGCTGACGCTGCCGCTGGCCGACTACCGGCGGCTCGACCGGGTCAACCGGCCCGTGCTGGGCCCGGTGGTGGCCGGGGCGTGGCGCGAGGACGTGCGGCGGGCCGCCGACCGGATCGCGGGCGGGCTCGGCGAGGCGTTCGACCTGGCCGGCGACCTGGTCGGGCCCGCGGTCGCCGAATCCCTGACCCGCGTCCTCGGCCTGTCCTCACCCTCCCCGCAGGCCGGTGCGGCCGGTGCCGCCGGGCGGGAGGTGGCGGAGTTGCTGCCCATGCTGGGCGTCGCGCTGGACGCCGTGCTCTGCCCGCCGCGGCTGCCCGTCGCCCACGACCTGGAGCAGGCCGTGGCCCGCGCCCGGGAGCTCGTCCGGGGCCTCGTGGCGGAGCGCGCGGCCGAGCCGGGGGACGACGCGGTGAGCGCGATGCTCGCCACCGGCCTGGGCCCGGCCGACGTGGCGGCGGTCTGCCTGCTGCACCTGGTGGCTGGAGCGGAGATCGCGGCGGCCGTCGCCGCCGACACGTTCGTGGCGCTGCTCGACCACCCCGGCCAGTGGGCGGCCGTGTGCCGGTCGCCGGAGCTCGCCGCGGACGCCGTCGAGGAGACGCTGCGCTGGTCGCCGCCGGTGCGGCTGGTCAGCCGGATCGCGCAGGAGCCGATCGCCCTGCACGGCCAGGAGATCGACGCCGACGGCCACGTCGTGATCGTCGTGGATGCCGCCAACCGCGACCTCGCCGGGCTCCCGGACCCGGACCGCTACGACCTCGCCCACGCGGGGGCGCCCCGCCTCTCCCTGACCGGCGGCGGGTACGAGGAGCTGGTCGCGCCGCTGGCCCGCGTGGTCGCCACCGAGATCGTCCGCGTCGCCGCCACCCGGTGGCCCGGCCTGCGCGCGGACGGAGCCGTCGTGCGCCGCATGCGCTCGCCCGTCGTACGGGCCGTGGTCAGGCTCCCCCTGTGCCGGTGAACTTCCCGTGCTGTCCGGAGACGTGCGCCGGTGAACGACCTGTGCCGTCCGGAGACCTGTGTCGTAAGGAGATTCGACGATGCGCGTGCTGGTCACGTCCTTCGCCATGGACGCCCACTTCAACGGCATGGTGCCGCTGGCCTGGGCGCTGCGCACCGCGGGGCACGAGGTCCGGGTGGCCAGCCAGCCCGCGCTGACCCCGAGCATCGCCCGGGCCGGGCTCACCGCCGTGCCCGTGGGCGACGACCATCAGGTGGAGCGGGCGATGGCCGCCGCCGCTCCCGGCGTGTTCACCCTGCACCAGAACCCCGACTACCTGGAGGGCCGGCCGGAGCTGCTCGACCTGGACTTCCTGGAGAGCTCCACCACCATGCTCACGGCGATGTTCTACGCCCAGATCAACAACGACTCGATGGTCGACGAGATGGTGGCCTTCGCCCGCTGGTGGCGGCCCGACCTCGTGATCTGGGAGCCCTTCACGTTCGCCGGGGCCGTCGCCGCCCACGTCACGGGCGCCGCGCACGCCCGCCTGCTGTGGGGGCCCGACCTGTTCCTCCAGGTGTACCAGCGCTTCCAGCGGCTCCTCGCGCCGCTGCCCGCCGACCGCAGGGACGACGCGGTGCGCGACTGGCTGACCTGGACGCTCGGCCGCTTCGGCGCCGAGTTCGCCCCCGAGGTGGTCACCGGCCAGTGGACCATCGACCAGATGCCCGCGAGCGTGCGCTTCGAGCTGGACCAGCCGCTCGTGCCGATGCGCTACATCCCCTACAACGGGCCGCTGCCCGCCGTGGTGCCCCCGTGGACGAGGATCGACCCGTACCGGCCGCGGGTGTGCGTCACCCAGGGCATGACCGAGCGCACGACCGGCTTCTCCGGGCTGGACGCGGTCGCCGAGCTGCTGGAGTCGATCGCCGAGCTGGACGTCGAGGTGATCGCGACCGTCAAGGCCGGCGAGCGGATGCGGCCGCTGCCCGGCAACGTCCGCGTGGTGGACAGCGTTCCGCTGCACGTGGTCCTGCCGACCTGCGACGCGGTCGTGCACCACGGCGGCGCGGGCACGTGGGCCGGCGCGGCGCTGTACGGGGTCCCGCAGCTCGCCCTCGCCTGGCAGTGGGACGACGTGTTCCGCGCGCTGCGCCTGGAGAAGCTCGGCGCCGGCATGTACCTTCCCCCGGGCCCCGCCCGCCGGCCGGGAGCGGTGCGGGACGGCCTGGCCCACCTGCTGGGCGACGCGTCGTTCCGTGACGGCGCGGCCCGGATCCGGGAGGAGATGCTCGACTGTCCCACCCCCAACGAGGTCGTGCCGACGCTGGAGGACCTGACCGCGGCGCACCGCGGCGTCCTGTCCGGCCCGGTGGCCGCACGCCGATGAGCCGGGCGTACCCCGATCGGGCGGTCGGCGAGGAGGAGTTCCGCCGCGCGCTGGCCGGGCACGCGGCGGGGGTGGTGGTGGTCACCGCCTCGGTCGGGGGAGTCCCGGTCGGGGTGACGGCCACCTCCTTCTCCTCGGTCAGCCTGCGCCCGCCGCTCGTGTCGTTCTACATCGGCCGGTCCTCCTCCACCTGGCCGTGGCTGCGCGAGGCCGGTCGCTTCGCGGTCAACGTCCTGGCCGGGGACCAGGGGGAGACCGCGGCCCGCTTCGCCCGTGCCCGCGCCGACCGGTTCGCGCCGCCGACCCGGTGGAGCGCGGACGAGTTCGGCACGCCCCTGCTGGACGGCGTCACGGCCCACCTGACCTGCACCCCGTACCGGACCGACGACATCGGCGACCACATCCTGGTCGTCGGCCTGGTGACCGGCACGTGGATCGACGAGAAGGGCTGCCCGCTGCTCTACCACCAGGGACGCTTCGGGCGGTTCGTCCCGTGACCCCGGCCCGTGCCGTGGCGCCCGCCGGGCCGTGACACCGCAAGGCGCGCCCCGGCCGCGGCGGGGAGTCCTAGCAGATCCAGCCGGACTTGCGGGCGATGCGGATCGCGTCGATGCGGTTGCGGGCCTTCAGCTTGCTCACCACGACCGTCAGATAGTTGCGCACGGTCCCCGGCGACAGGAAGAGCGCGCTCGCGATCTCCTTGATCTCGTCGCCCTCCGCGGCGAGCTGGAGCACCTCCAGCTCACGGTCGGTGAGCGGGCATGCGGTGGAGCCCCACGCGACCAGCGCGAGATCCGCGTCGAAGACCCGGTAGCCCGCCGCCACCCGCCGGACGGCGTCGGCCAGCTGCTCGGGCGGCGAGGTCTTCAGCATCAGGCCCCCCACGCCCGCCGAGAGCGCCTGACGCACGGTGGCCGGCCGGGCCAGGCTGCTGAGCAGCAGGGTGTCGCAGCCGGGCAGGGTCTCCTTGAGCTCCACGGCCGCCGCGAACCGGTCCTTCCAGCACAGGTCGGCGTCGATGACCGCGACGTGGGGCGCACCGCTCCGCGCGGTGGCCAGGATCTGCCTGCCGTCGGACACGGCGCCCACCACCTGAATGTCCGCCTCCTGGTTGAGCAGGGCGACCAGCGCGCCGCGCACCATGTCCATGTCCTCGGCGATGACGACGCGGATCGTCCCGTTTCCCGGCTCGGTGGAGGAGACCCGAGCGGGGAACGCCGCCTTCACTGGGGGAGATTGTCGTGACGGAACCGGGGCCGGATCGCCCTGGCCAGCGTCCGCAAGGTCGCGGCCAGCACGGATCTGGTCTGCTCCGGCTCGATGACCTCGTCCACGGACAGCCTTTCGGCCGGCAGGTGCGAGGCCATCACCTCGCGCTCGTAGCCCGCCACGAGGTCCGGGCGGACCCCCGGATTCTCGCGCAACTCACGCCGGTAGACGATGTCGACCGCTCCTTCCGCGCCCATCACTGCCATCTGCGCCCTCGGCCAGCAGAACACGGCGTCCGCTCCCAACGACTTGGAATTCATGACGATGTACGCGCCGCCGAACGCCTTGCGCAGCACCACGGTCAGCCGCGGCACGGTCGCCTCGGAGAACGCGTAAAGGAGTTTCGCGCCCTTGCGTATCACCCCATTTGTTTCCTGTTTGGTTCCGGGCAGAAAACCCGGGGTGTCCACCAGGGTCACCAACGGCAATCCGAACGCGTCGCAGAGCCGGACGAAACGCGCCCCTTTCTCGGAGGCGGAGATGTCCAGAACCCCCGCGAGAGCCATCGGCTGGTTCGCCACCACGCCGACCGGGCGGCCCTCGATCCGCGCGAATCCGATGACCAGGTTGCGCGCGAAACGCGGCTGGAGCTCGAGAAAACTGTCGGAGTCCACGATTCCCGTTATCACTTGCCGGACGTCATAGGGGGTGCGGGGGCTGTCCGGGAGCCGGGGCATCGGGCCCGCGGGCGCCGGGACGCCCATCGGGACCTCGTCCCAGCACGAGTCGGGCAGGTAGGACAGGACGCGGCGGGCCAGGTCCATGGCCTCCGCTGGGCCGGCGGCGACCAGGTGGGCGACGCCGGAGCGGCGGGTGTGCACCTCGCTGCCACCGAGGTCGGCCGGGCTGACGTCCTCGAAGGTGACGGCCTTGACCACCTGGGGGCCGGTCAGGAACATGTGGGCGTTCTCGCGCAGCATGATGATCACATCGGTCAGCGCCGGGGAGTAGACCGCGCCGCCGGCGCACGCCCCGAGGATGAGGCTGAGCTGGGGGACCCGGCCGGAGAGCTGCACGTTGGCGCGGAAGATGGCGCCGTAGCCGTCGAGGGCCGCCAGGCCCTCCTGGATGCGGGCGCCCCCCGAGTCGAGCAGCCCGACCACGGGCATCCTGGCGCGCTCCGCCTGCCGGAGGACCGCCTCGATCTTGGCGGCGTGCATCTCGCCCAGCGAGCCGCCGAGCGCGGAGGGGTCCTGGGCGAACACGCCGATCGGCCGGCCGTCGATCGTGGCGTGCCCGGTCACGACGCCGTCGCCGGCGGGCCGTCTGGCGTGCATGCCGAAGGCCGTGACCCTGTGCCGGGCCTGGCTGCCGAACTCTACGAAGGAGTCGGGGTCGGTCAGCGTGTCGATGCGGTGCCGGACGTCCGCGGGCCGGGTCCGCGACACCAAGGAGGACGAGGAAAGCGGAGGTCCAGTCATTGTCACTCCATTGTCTCGGTCGTTCCTTCTTTCCTGCCACACACGAAAGAAGACGATTCAACATTGAATCGTCCTCAGCTTTCTCTGATAGGCTAAATATGCCCTGTGTCCTTTGTCAACCCCATCCGGTAACGCGCAAGTGCTACGATGTAAGTGATCGCTTACTTAACGTGTTCAGCGCCTCATCGAAAATATCTGCGATGAGGCGCTGGAATGAGGGTCGGCGACCGCCGGTCAGTGCGCGTTCTTGTTCCGGTACAGGCGGACGGCGAGCGGTGCGAACACGACGGTGATGATCAGCGAGGTGATCAGCGCCCACATCACGTCCCAGAACCCGGCCGTGCCGTGCATGAGGGTCCGGGACGCGGTCGCCGCGTGGCTCATCGGGTTGATCCGCACCAGCACCTGCATCCACGACGGCATGGTCTCCGGCTGCACGAAGATGTTGCTCATGAACAGCAGCGGATAGATCACGATCATGCTGGTGCCGGAGACCCGCTCGGGGACGCTCGCCACCACGCCGATCGCGGCGAAGATCCAGCTCACGCTGAAGGCGAACACGATCAGCACGGCCATGGCCGCGAGCACACCGAGGATGCCGCCGCCCGGCCGGAAGCCGAGCGCCAGGCCCAGTCCGATGGTCATGGTCAGCGCGATCACGTAGCGCAGCACGTCGCCGACGAGGTTGCCGGCGATGGCGGCGGGCTGCCAGAACGGCAGCGTGCGGAAACGGTCGAAGACGCCCTTGTTGATGTCGGTGTTGATCGCGGTGCCGGTGTAGACCGTCATGAGGATCACGCTCTGCACCGCGATGCCCGGCAGGAAGAACTGCAGGTAGCGGCCGGGGGAGCCGGCGAAGGCGCCGCCGAACAGGTAGGTGAACAGCAGCAGGAAGATCGCCGGCAGCAGGATGATGTCGATGAGCTGGGCGGGGAAGTGCTTGAACGCCATCAGCCCGCGCCACAGGTGGGTGGTCGTCGCGGCCAGGGCGCTCGCCTTCGGCGGCCGGTCGTGCGTGGACACGGCCGAGATCACCCGGTCGTCCACGCGTTCGATCGACGAGGTCATGCGGCATCCTCCTCATCGGCCGCGGCGGCGGACTGGTCGTCGGCCTTGTGGCCGGTGAGCGTCAGGAAGACCTCGTCGAGGCTCGGCCGGGTCATGGAGAACTCCGCCGGCTCGACGGCGGCGCCGGTCAGCGCGCTCAGCGCCTGGACCACCCGGGAGCTGTCCTCCACCCGGGCCGACAGCTCGGCGTGGTCGCCCTCCATGTGCACGGGGACGCCCAGCTCGCGCACGAGCAGCTCCTCCGCCTTGCCCCGCAGGCCGGGGTCGCGCAGCCGGACGTGCAGGGCGACCTGGCCGACCGACGCCTTGAGCTCGTCGGTGGTGCCCTCGGCGATGACCTTGCCCTGGTCGACGACCGCGATGCGGTCGGCCAGCTCGTCGGCCTCGTCGAGGTACTGGGTGGTGAGCAGGATCGTGGTGCCGCCGGCCAGCAGCGCCCGGACGATCTCCCACACCTGGTTGCGGCTGCGCGGGTCGAGGCCGGTGGTGGGCTCGTCCAGGAAGATCAGGTCAGGGGTGACGACGATGCTGGCCGCGATGTCCAGCCGCCGCCGCATGCCGCCGGAGTACGTGCTGACCAGCCGCCCGGCCGCGTGGACCAGGCCGAAGGCGTCCAGCAGCTCGGTGGCCCGCTCCCTGGCCTTCGGCCAGGAGTAGCCCTGGAGCCTGCCCATCAGGACGAGGTTCTCCATCCCGGTCAGCGCGTCGTCCACCGAGGCGTACTGCCCCGTCACGCTGATGCGGCGGCGCACCGCGTCGGACTCGCGCACCACGTCGTGGCCGAACACCGTGGCCTTGCCCCCGTCGGGGCGCAGCAGCGTGGCCAGCATGCGGATCAGCGTCGACTTCCCGGCGCCGTTGGGGCCGAGGACGCTGTAGACGATCCCGGGGGGCACGCGCAGATCGATCCCGTCGACGGCCTTCGTCTGCCCGTACATTTTCCGCAGATCGGAAGTCTCTATCGCGAGTGTGGGTGGGGAGCTCATCGTGGGCTCCCGTCGTTCCCGCCGTTTTTCCTCATGGCCAGGACGATAACCAGCAGCGCGGTCATCTCCTGACCGCATTGGCCGCGGAGCGGGAAATTGTCCAGCCGTTCTCAGTGATTACTTGATTCGCGCCTCGGACCATGAAATTCCGCACGAGTCAAGGAGACCCCAGTGATGGAACCGGACGTTGACGTGGTGATCGTCGGTGGCGCGCTCGGCGGGCTGTCCACGGCGATGTTCCTCGCCCGGCGCGGCGTGCGCGTGCTGCTGGCCGAGCGGCACGAGGGCACCTCGATCTACCCCAAGGCGGCCGGCCAGAACCCGCGCACCATGGAGCTGCTGCGCATCGGCGGCATAGCCGGCGAGGTCATGGCGGCCACCGACATCCGCGGCCGGCAGGGCGACTTCACCGTCAGGGTGGCCGAGACCGTGGGCGGCCGGACGCTGCGCACCTTCGCCGAGAGCTTCGAGGAGCTGGTGGGCGCCACCGAGGACTGCACGCCCATGCCGTGGGCCCTGGCCTCCCAGGACCGGGTCGAGCCCATCATGCTGGCTCAGGCGGAGAAGCACGGCGCCGACATCCGCTTCGGCACGGAGCTGACGGACTTCGCCCAGGACGACGACGGCGTCACGGTACGCCTGCGCACCGTGGCGAGCGGCGCGGAGGCCACGGTCCGCGGCCGCTACCTCGTGGCGGCCGACGGCCCGCGCAGCGAGGTCCGGGAACGGCTCGGCATCCCGCGGCACGGCCACGGCTCCCTGGCCCACTTCGTCGGCATCATCTTCGAGGCCGACCTGTCCGCAGCGCTGCCCCCCGGCTCCACCGGCTGGTACTACCTGCAGAACCCCGCCTTCACCGGCACGTTCGGCCCGACCGACCGCCCGGACCGGCACACCTTCTACGTCCGGTACGACCCGGAGCGCGGCGAGCGCCCCGAGGACTTCCCGCCGCGGCGCTGCGAGGAGCTGATCCGCCTGGCGGTGAACGCGCCGGACCTGCGGCTGCGGCTGCTCGACGTGCAGACGTGGGAGATGGCCGCCTACATCGCCGACCGCTGGCGCGACGGCCGGATCCTGCTCGTGGGGGACGCGGCCAAGGTCACCCCGCCGACCGGCGGGATGGGCGGCAACACCGCCATAGGCGACGGGTTCGACGTGGCGTGGAAGCTCGCCGCTGTGGTGGCCGGCGAGGCGGGGGAGGGCCTGCTGGACAGCTACGGCCTCGAACGCGCGCAGGTCGCCTGGCTGGTGGTGGACGAGTCGCTCGGCATCTACGCCGAGCGCATGGCCCCGCACCTGGCGGGCGTCCTGCCGCGCGGGCGCGGGACCGCCGAGGTGCTCATGGGGTTCCGCTACCGCTCCGGCGCGGTGGTCGCCGAGGACGACGACCCGGAGCCGGTCGAGAACCCGCTGCGTCCCACGGGCCGCCCCGGCTTCCGCGCCCCGCACGTCTGGGTGGAGCGCGACGGAGCCCGCGTGTCCACGATCGAGCTGTACGGGGACGGCTGGGTGCTGATCACCGGGCCCGAGGGCGGCGCGTGGGCCTCGGCCGCCGCCGGGGCCGCCCGCGACCTCGGCGTCCGCCTGGACGTCCACACGCTGGGTCGCGACCTGCGTGATCCCACGGGCCGGCTGATGAGCGCCTACGGGCTCGGCCCGGCCGGCGCCAGCCTGGTCCGCCCCGACGGCGTGGTCGCCTGGCGGGCGGAAGGCGAGCCCGCGGAAGGCCGGCCCGCGGGAGGCGAGCCCGCGGAACGTGAGCCCGCGGGAGGCGAGCCCGCGGAAGCCGGGCGGGCGGGAGTGACGCCGGGCGGGCCGGCGGGCCACGACGCCGCCTTCCGCGCCGTCCTGGACCAGGTGCTGGCCAGGGTGCCGGCGAGGAGCGCGCATGCCTGAGCCGGTCACCGCCCCGTCACCAGGGAACCGGCGGAACCGACGGGACCGGCTGGACCGGCTGGGCCGGCGAGGACGGCGTCACCGCCCGGCCGAGACGGCCGGACAGCTCCCGGACGTACTCCCTCAGCTCGGGCGGCTCGTGCACCTCGAACTCGACGTCGAACATGCCGATGGTCAGGGCCAGCCACTGCAGCGAGTCGGCCGCGGTGCGCAGCATGCAGGTCCGGTCGTCCACGACCGTCAGGACGCCGTCGCTGGGCCGGATGCGCTCGGCGATCACCGAGACCGGGGCGTGCAGGGTGACCAGCGCGCGGTGGCGGGCCAGCGACGAGGTGATGGCCTCGGTGACGTAGGCGGCGACGTCCTCCGAGGGCAGCTCGCGCGGCTTGAAGCGCTCCCCCGTCGCGTACGGCGAGGACAGCCGGTCCACGCGGAACGTGCGCCAGTCCTCCCGCTTGAGGTCCCAGCACATCAGGTACCACTTCCTGGTGACGTACACCAGCCGGTACGGCTCGACGTGCCGGTTGCTCTCGGCGCCCTCGCGCGTGCTGTAGCCGAAGCGGAGCCGCTCGCGGTCGCGGCACGCCTGGGCGAGCACGGTGAGGAACTCGGGGTCGACGGTCGGGCCCGTCGCGACGACGGGGACCGTGTAGGTCTGCAGGGCGTTCACCCGCCTGCGCAGGTGGCCGGGCAGCACCTGCTCCAGCTTGGCCAGCGCGCGCACGGAGGTCTCCTCGATGTCGGCGACCGTGCCGCCGGCCGCCGTGCGCAGGCTGATCGCGATCGCGACCGCCTCCTCCCCGTCGAGCAGCAGCGGCGGCAGGGCGGTGCCCGCCTCCAGCCGGTAGCCGCCGTGCGCCCCTGGCGTGGCGTGCACCGGGTAGCCGAGCTCGCGGAGCCGGTCGATGTCCCTGCGCAGGGTGCGCGGGCTTATCTCCAGCCGCTCGGACAGCTCGGGACCCGACCAGTTCCGGCAGTTCTGCAGCAACGACAGCAGGCGGAGCATGCGCAACGGCGTGTTGGCCATGCCCGCATCGTGTCATGCGACGCGGCCACCTTATGGCCGCATTGTCAAATCATGTCAAGGAGTCCGAGGAGAGATATGGACCTTTTCCATCGGTACGAATGGCGACCCTTAATGCCTTTCCTGGACGACCACGTGCAGAAAGGACGCATTCCGTGAAGGGGCTCGTGCTGGCCGGGGGGTCCGGCACCAGACTGCGCCCGATCACCCACACCTCCGCCAAACAGCTCGTCCCCGTGGCCAACAAACCCGTCCTCTTCTACTGCCTGGAGGCCGTCGCCGCCGCCGGCGTCACCGAGATCGGCATCATCGTGGGGGAGACCCACGCCGAGATCGAGGCGGCCGTCGGCGACGGCTCGCGCTTCGGCGTCGAGGTGACCTACCTCCACCAGCACGCGCCGCTCGGGCTGGCCCACGCGGTGCTCATCGCCCGCGACTACCTGGGCGACGACGACTTCGTCATGTACCTGGGCGACAACTTCCTCCTCGGCGGCATCGGCGACATCGTCGGCCGGTTCACCCGTAACCGGCCGTCGGCCCAGATCATGCTCACCCGGGTCGGCGACCCCCGGCAGTTCGGCGTCGCCGAGCTCGACGGCTCGGGCCGGGTGATCGGCCTGGAGGAGAAGCCGCGCGAGCCGAAGAGCGACCTGGCGCTGGTCGGCGTCTACCTGTTCACCCCCGACATCCACGAGGTCGTGGCGGACCTCAAGCCGTCGGCGCGCGGCGAGCTGGAGATCAGCGACGCGATCCAGCGGCTCATCGACGACGGGCGGCGGGTCGAGTCGCTGGTCGTCTCCGGCTACTGGAAGGACACCGGCAACGTCACGGACATGCTGGAGGTCAACCGGCTGGTGCTGGAGTCGCTGGAGGCCCGCACGGACGGGCGGGTGGACGGGGACAGCGAGCTGATCGGCCGCGTCGTCATCGAGGACGGGGCCGTGGTGGAGCGCTCGCGGGTCCTCGGCCCGGCCATCATCGGCGCGGGCTCGCTGGTGTCGGGCAGCTATGTCGGGCCGTTCACCTCGATCTCCCACGACTGCGCGATCGTGGACAGCGAGATCGAGTACTCGATCGTGCTGCCGCGCTCGTCGATCACCGGCGTGTCGAGGGTCGAGGGGTCCCTGATCGGCCACGACGTGCAGGTGACGCCCGCGTCCGGCGCACCGCGGGCGCACCGCCTCGTGCTCGGCGACCACAGCAGAGTCCGGATGAGCTCATGACGTTCTCCCGGGTCCTGGTCGCCGGCGGCGCGGGGTTCATCGGCTCGGCGTTCGCCCGGACGGCGGCCGGTGACGGCGCCGAGGTGACGGTCCTCGACAAGCTGACCTACGCGGGCAACCCCGCCAACCTGGCGGGCGTGCCGCACACGTTCGTGCGCGGCGACATCTGCGACGCCGCGCTGCTGGCCGCGGTCGTGCCCGGCCACGACCTGGTCGTCAACTTCGCCGCCGAGTCGCACGTGGACCGCTCGATCGCGGACGCGGGGGAGTTCGCGCGCACCAACGTGCTGGGCGCGCAGACGCTCCTCCAGGCGTGCCTGGACGCGCGTACGCCCCGGGTGGTGCACGTCTCCACCGACGAGGTGTACGGCTCGATCGAGACCGGCTCCTGGGACGAGGGCGCCCCGCTCGCGCCCCGCTCGCCGTACGCGGCCTCGAAGGCGGGCGGCGACCTGATGGCCCGCGCCTACGCCGTCACCCACGGCCTGCCCGTCTGCGTCACCCGGTGCGGCAACAACTACGGCCCCCGCCAGTACCCCGAGAAGGTCGTCCCGCTGTTCGTCACCCGGCTGCTGAGCGGGGGCAAGGTCCCCCTGTACGGCGACGGCGGCAACGTCCGCGACTGGATCCACGTGGACGACCACTGCGCGGCCGTCCGGCTGGTGGCCGAGGCCGGCGAGCCCGGCGAGGTGTACCACGTCGCCGGGACGGCCGAGCTGACCAACCGGGAGCTGACCGGGCGGCTGCTGGCCGCCTGTGGCGCCGGCTGGGACAGGGTCGAGTTCGTGGCGGACCGCAAGGGTCACGACCGGCGCTACTCCCTCGACGACACCAGGCTCAGGTCGCTGGGCTTCGCCCCGAAGATCGACTTCGAGACGGGGCTGGCGGAGACCGTCCGCTGGTACGCCGCCCACCCCGGCTGGTGGTCCTGACCTCCCCTTCCCCCCCACACCGATGAGGAGTTCCGTGGACGACAACACCCGCACCGCCCCCGGCCCGTGGCCGGAGCCCGTGACCGTCGACAAGGCCGACCCGCGCTACCCGGACCTGGTGGGCCGGGGGGTCAACGCCCGCTTCCCCGCCGCTCCGGCCGCGATCGGCCTGCCCGCCACGGCCGGCCAGGTGGTCCGGCTGGTCCAGGACGCCGTGGACACGGGCCGGCGGCTGGCCGTACGCAGCGGAGGGCACTGCTTCGAGTCGCTCGTCGACCACCCCGAGGTGGACGTGGTGATCGACCTGTCGGAGATGAAGGCCGTCGGCTTCGACCCGGAGACGCGGGCCTTCGCCGTCGAGCCGGGCGCGAGCCTGGGCGCCCTGTACCGGACGCTCTTCCTCGGCTGGGGCGTCACCGTCCCGGCCGGCCGCTGCCCGGAGATCGGCGTGGGCGGCCACGTGCCCGGCGGCGGTGGCGGCGCGCTGTCCCGCCGGTACGGCCTGTCCGTGGACCACCTCTACGGCGTGCAGGTCGTGGTCGCGGACGGCTCCGGCCGGGCCCGGCTCGTGACCGCGACCAGGGAGCCCGGCGACCCGAACCGGGACCTGTGGTGGGCGCACACCGGCGGCGGCGCCGGCGCCTTCGGGATCGTCACCCGCTACCTGTTCCGCTCCGAGGAGGCCGAGGGGCGCGGGTTGCTCCCGCCGGCGCCGGCCGCCGTCACGAAGAAGACCGCCCGCTGGTCGTGGGACGACCTCGACGAGACCCGCTTCGTGGCGCTGGTCCGCGCGTTCGGCCGGTGGCACGAGCGCAACAGCGCCCCCGGCGACCCGGGCGCCCAGCTCGACAACAGCCTCACCCTGCCCCGGGCCGGCGGGGGCGAGATCACCCTGGAGACGGCCGTGGACGCCGGCCGCCCGGACGCCGCCGAGCAGGCCGACGCCCTCATCGCCGAGGTCTGCCGGGCCGCCGGGACGACGCCCGAGGTGGCGGCCGACACGCGGCCCTTCCTGGCGGCCACTCTCGTGCCCGACGAGTTCGCCGGGGTGAAGGGCCGGTTCAAGTCCAAGGCGGCGTTCCTGCGCGCCTGCTGGGACGAGGACGCCGTCGCGCGGCTGTACCGCCGGCTCACCGACCGGTCCGGCTACCAGCACCCGGCCGCGGCGTTCTACCTGCTCTCCCACGGCGGCGCGATCAACGCGGTGGGGGAGGGGGAGACGGCCATGGCCCATCGCGACGCCGTGCTCAAGGCGTACGGGTCGGTGTTCTGGTGGGACGAGCGCGAGGACGACGTCCACCTGGGCTGGATCCGCGAGACCTACCACGAGCTGTTCGCCGACGCCGGCGGCGTGCCCGACCCGGGCCGCGGGTACGGCGGCGCGTTCGTCAACTACGCCGACGCCGACTTCACCGACCCGGAGCTGAACCGCAGCGGGGTCCCGTGGCACCGCCTGTACTTCCGCGGCAACTACGCGCGGCTGCAGGAGGTCAAGGGCCGCTGGGACCCGCGCGAGGTGTTCCGGCACGCGCTGTCGGTGCGCCCGCCCGGCGTGTAGCGGACGGCAGGACGCCGGGCGGCCCGCTGCCGCCCGGCGTCCCGGCCCTGCGAAGGCCCTGAGTGAGAAGGCCCTGAGGTCAGAGGATGCGCACGCTCGGCACGTACACGATCCACCGGCCGCCCTGCGCGGTGAACTCCGCCTCCCTGGCCACGATCTCCTCGGTGTGGTTCCAGGCGAACAGCACCGCGTAGTCGGGGTACGGCCGGCCGAACTCCGCCGCGGACCGGATCGGGATGTGCGAGCCCGGCATCAGCCTGCCGATCTTGGCGGGCGTCGTGTCGTAGACGCAGGGCAGCAGGTCCGCGCCGATGCCCGCGTAGTTGAGCACCGTGGCGCTCTTGGCCGTGGCGCCGTAGCCGGCCACGCGGGCCCCTCGGTCACGCAGGTCGCGCAGCAGCGCGACGAGGTCGTCGCAGATCCGGTCGATGCCGGCGCCGAGCCCCTTCAGCGTGTCGAGGTCGTGCAGCCCGCGCCGGGCCTCCTCGGAGATCAGCGCCTCCACCTCGGGCGCGGGCGGCCTGGCCCCGGCGCGGGCGATGGTGTAGCGCACCTCCCCGCCGTGCACCGGCAGCCGCTTCACGCCGACCAGCTCGAAGCCGAACCGCCGCGCCACGTCCCGCACCGACGTCGCGGTGAACAGGTAGAAGTGCTCGTCGTAGATCTGGTCGAAGGTGTGGCGCTCGACGATGTCGCCCAGGTACGGGTCCTCGAACACGAACACCCCGTCCGGCGCGAGCAGGGCGTCGACGCCGCGGAAGACCGAGTCGAGGTAGGGGATGTGGCAGATCGTGTTGGCCGCGTAGATGACGTCCGCGCGGCCCTCCTCGGCGGCGATCTGGGCCGCGGTCGACTCCTCGAAGAAGTCGGTCCGCACCCGCACGCCGTCCTTCCTGGCCAGCTCGGCGACGCCGCCGGACGGCTCGACCCCGAGGTGGCGCACCCCCGCGTCCTTGACCACGCCGAGCATGACGCCGTCGTTCGACCCGATCTCCACGCAGAACGGGTCGGGACCGGTCAGCTCGGCGGCGAGCAGGTCGCGCGCGGTCTGGGCGAAGTGCTCGCGCATGCGCTGCGAGCCCGAGGAGTGGTACGGGTAGTCGTAGTTGAACATCCGCTCCCGGGGCACCTCCTCCAGGAGCTGCACCATGGAGCACGACGCGCACGCTCCGACGGCGAGCTGGAAGTAGTACGCGCCGGCGACGTCCTCCTCGGCGCGGAAGTCGTCGGACAGCGGCTGCCTGCCGAAGTCGAAGAACTTCCTGACCTGGCCACCACAGATACGGCATCTGGTCACATCGGGCTCTTTCTACTCGGCTTCTACTCGGCGAAGATGGCGACCGCGCGGGCCCAGCCCGCCCCGGCGCCGGTGATCTTGATGGGGAAGCACGCGACCTGGAAGCCGTACGGCCGCTCCAGCGCGTCCAGGTTGGCCAGCCGTTCGATCTGGCAGTACTCCCGGCTGCGGCCGATGACGTGCGCCGGCCACAGCACGGAGCGGTCGCCGCCGGCCCGGTAGCGGGCGATCACGTCCCCGAACGGCGCGTCCAGACTGAACGCGTCGGTCCCGATGACCCGCACCCCGTGGTCCAGCAGGAGATGGACGCCGGGACCGTCCAGCCCGGTGAACTCGGTGAAGTAGCGGGGGGTGCCCGCCCACGCCGACGCGCCGGTGTTCAGCAGCACGATGTCGCCCGGCGCCGGCCGCCGCCCCGCCCGCTCCATGGCCTTCTCCAGCTCGGCCACGCCGGCCACCGACGTCTCGCAGCCGGTCAGGTCGAGCAGCAGCCCCGGGCCGTAGAACCACTCCAGCGGCAGCTCGTGGACGTCGCGCGGCCTGCCGTCGCCGTAGGCCGCGCGCGACCCGTAGTGGGAGGGGGCGTCCACGTGCGTGCCCGTGTGCGAGGTGAGCCTGATCCGGTCGAGCGACAGGAACTCCCCGTCGGGCAGCTCGGCCGGGTCGAAGTGCACGCCGAAGTGCTCCTTCATCTCCTCGGCCATGTGCGCGGCCCCCTCCGCGGGGGTGAGGATCTCGTGCTCGACCGGATCCGGTTCCCACGCCGCCGCGTCCACCGCGCTGCTGATGTCGACCAACCGCACCGATGCCTCCCTGCCGCCTGTCCCGCGGACCAGCGGGATCGTCGAATACGAGCACACCGGCGGACCCTGGAGGGCGGTTGGAGCGCGGGTGGACCAAACGGGCCGAAGCGCTTCTCCAGTGACGTTGAGGTGACGATCAGCACGCTGGCCTCAGCGGTCCACCCGACGAGAACGGTCCACCCGACGAGAACGGTCCACCCGACGAGCCACGGAGCGACCATGTCAGCTGATCTGCGAACACCGGTGTCCGCCGAGGGGCGGCGCCTGCTCGAACTCCTGCGCCCCTACCTGCCCATCCTCGAGGCGGAGGCGGCGGCGAACGACCGCGCGGCCACCCTGCCCGCGCACGTCTTCGCCCGGATGCGCAAGGACGGCATCATGGGCGCCACCGTACCCGGCGAGCTCGGCGGGGTCGGGGTCACGCGGATGCACGACGTCGCCGTGGCGCTGCGCGAGCTGGCCCAGGCCGACGCGGGCGTGGCCCTCGCCCTGCACATGCAGCTCAGCCGGGGCCTGACGATGACCTACGAGTGGAAGCACGGCGCCCCGAACGCCCGGCGGCTGGCCGGTGACATGCTGCGCCAGATGGCCGCCGGCGAGGCCGTGGTCTGCGGCGCGGTCAAGGACACCAAGCAGGTGACGACCCTCACCAGGGCGGACGACGGCACGTACCGGCTGACCGGCCGCAAGACGCTGGTCAGCATGGCCCAGATCGCCACCCACTTCGTGATCTCCGCCCAGCTCCACGAGAAGGGCCGGCCGGTACGGCTGGCGGCCCCCGTGGTCCCGCGGCACAGCCCCGGCATGACCGTCGAGGACAACTGGGACGGCATGGGGATGCGCTCCTCCGGCAGCGTGGACATCGTCTTCCGCGACTGCCCCGTACCGGAGGAGAACGTGCTGCCGCGCGGGCTGCTCGACGAGCCCAGCGACGCCGCCCTGGCCGGCCAGACCGTGTCCTCGATCACCATGCTCGGCATCTACGTGGGCCTCGCCGAGGCGGCCCGCGACCTGGCGGTGGCCGCCGTGCGCAGGCGCGGCCAGGCCCAGGCGGGCGTGCGGACGCTGCTCGCCGAGGTCGACGCACGCCTGTACGCGCTGCGCTGCGCCGTCACGGACGCACTGGGCGAGGCCGACCGGCTGGCCGAGGACCACAGCGGCGACCCCGGCGAGCGCGGGCGTGCCATGATGACCCCGTTCCAGTACGCCAAGCTCCTGGTGAACCAGCACGCGGTGGCCGTCGTGGACGACTGCATGACCGTGGTCGGCGGAGCCGCCTACACGGGCTCGCACCCGCTGTCGCGTCTGTACCGGGACGTCCGGGCAGGAGGTTTCATGCACCCCTACAACCACGCCGACGCGGTCGACTACCTGAGCGGCCAGGCGCTGCGGTGAAGGCCCGCGAGCTGGCCGTCGCCGGCGCCTACGAGTTCGTCCCGGAGATCTTCCCCGACGAGCGGGGGCTGTTCGTCTCGCCGTTCCAGCAGGCCGCCTTCGAGGCGGCGGTCGGCCACCCGCTCTTCCCCGTCCACCAGACCAACCACAGCCGCTCGCGGCGCGGCGTCGTGCGCGGCATCCACTACACCGTCACCCCGCCGGGCACCGCCAAGTACGTCTACTGCCCGCAGGGGCGCTCGCTGGACATCATCGTGGACGTCAGGACCGGCTCGCCGACCTACGGCCGGTGGGAGGCGGTGCTGCTCGACCCCCGGGACTTCCGCTGCATGTACTTCCCGGTGGGCGTGGGCCACGCGTTCGTCGCCCTGGAGGACGACACCGTGATGTCCTACATGCTCTCCCAGGCGTACACGCCCGAGCACGAGCTGGCGCTGTCGGCCCTGGACCCGGCGCTCGGCCTGCCCATCCCCGAGGAGCTGGGGGAGCCGGTCGTCTCGCCCCGGGACAGGGCGGCGCCGACGCTGGAGGAGGCGAGGAAGGCGGGGCTGCTGCCGGACTACGCGGCCTCACGGGCGGTGGAGCGGGCGCTGTGGTCCGGTCGGTGAACGGGGAGGGGGCGCCCGGCCGGGTGGTGGTCCTCGGCGGCTCGGGCAGCGTCGGCAGGCAGGTGTGCGAGACCTTCGCCGCCCGGGGCTGGGAGGTGCTCGCGGTGGCCCGCCGGTGGGCCCCGCACCTGGAGCCGTACCCGTTCGCGCCCCTGGACGTCACCGCTACGGAGCCGCGGCGCGTCGCCGAGCTGCTCTCGGGCGCCCGCGCCGTCGTCAACGCGGCCGGCGGGTGGGGCGACACCACCGAGGAGATGACGTACTCGCACATCAGGCTGGTGGACCGGCTGCTGGAGGGGCTCGCGTCGGCCACCGGCCGGCCGCGGCTGGTGCACGTGGGATCGGTGCACGAGTACGGTCCGGTGCCGTACGGCACGCTGCTCACCGAGGACGTCGACCCCGCGCCCGTCACCCCGTACGCGCGGGCCAAGCTGGCCACCTCCCGGGCGGTCCTGTCGGCGGCGCGGGAGCACGGGATCGACGCGGTGGTCCTGCGGGCGGCCAACATGTCCGGTCCGTACCCGCCGCAGGAGAGCTTCCTCGCCGCTCTGGTGGCGCGCATCCACCGGGCCCTGGAGACCGGCGAGACGCTGGAGCTGAGCGTCGCCGACGCGCGGCGGGACTTCGTCGACGTGCGCGACGTCGCCGACGCCGTCGAGCGGGCGGCCAGGGCGCCGGTGGGCGGTCAGGTGATCAACATCGGCCGGGGGGAGGCCCTGCCGATCGGGTCCCTGGTCGAGTGGCTGATCGAGGCCGCGGCCTTCCCCCACGACCGGATCAAGCACCTCGACCAGGAGGTGCGCAGCAAGGGCGGGGACTGGACCCGGCTCGACATCCGGCGCGCCCGCGAGCGCCTGGGGTGGCGGCCGCGCATCGCGCCGCGCGAGTCGATCCGGGCCATGTGGCTGGCCTCGGCGGAAGCGGCCTGAGCCGCCCCCGCCGGGCCCGGTCACGGGTCACCCGTCACGGGGTCACCCCGTGGCTCACACGTCCAGCACCGAGCGCAGGGCGGAGATCACCTTGTCCTGCGTCTCGGCGGGCAGTGACGGGTACATGGGCAGCGAGAAGATCTCGCCGGCCAGGCGCTCCGTCACCGGCAGCGACCCCTCGCCGTAGCCGAGGTGGGCGAAGCCGGTCATGGTGTGCACCGGCCACCGGTAGCTGACGTTCAGGTGGATGTCGTAGGCGTCGAGCGCCTCGATGATCCGGTCCCGCTCCGGGTGCCGGACGACGTAGACGTAGTGGACGTGGTCATTGCCCTCGGCGAGCGAGGGCAGCACCAGCTCCGGGATGCCGCCCAGTCCCTCCTCGTAGCGCCGGGCGACCTCGCGCCGCCCGGCGATGTAGGCGTCCAGCCGCCGGAGCTTCCTGCGCAGGATCTCGGCCTGCACCTCGTCGAGCCTGCTGTTGTGGCCGGGCGTCCTGACGACGTAGTACTGCTGCTCCATGCCGTAGTACCGCAGCCGGCGCAGGTTCGCGTCCACCTCCGGGTCCCGGGTCACGGTGGCGCCTCCGTCGCCGTACGCGCCCAGCACCTTGGTGGGGTAGAAGGAGAAGGCCGCCGCGTGGCCCATGGTGCCGGCGAGCGCGCCGTGATGACGCGCGCCGTGGGCCTGCGCGCAGTCCTCCAGCACCCGCAGCCCGTGCCGCTCGGCCAGCTCCAGCACGGGGCGCATCTCGACGCACTGGCCGTACAGGTGGACGGGGAGCAGGCAGCGGGTACGCGGGGTGATCGCCGCTTCGAGCTGCCGGGTGTCCATGAGGTAATCCTCGGCCCTGACGTCCACGAACACCGGCGTGGCGCCCACCGCGTCGATCGCCACCACCGTGGGCGCCGCCGTGTTGGACACGGTGATCACCTCGTCACCGGGGCCGATCCCGAGAGCCTGCAGACCGAGCACGATGGCGTTGGTGCCGTTGTCGACGCCGACGCAATGGGGCAGGCCGTGGTAGGCGGCGAACTCCCGCTCGAACGCCTCCACGCTCTTGCCGAGCACGAGCTGGCCGGACTCGAAAACGGTCTCCACCGCGTCGAGGATGTCGGCGCGCTCCTCGTGATACTCCTGCAGATAGTTCCACACATAGGTTGACACGGAGGTCTCCTTATCCGGCGATCCTGACCAGGTCGAGCTTCGGGTCCGAGCGCAAGATGGCCTGCTGGAGGTGCTGGAGGCGGGCCGACGGCTCGACTCCCAGCTCGCTCACCAGCGTGGTGCGCAGCTTGATGAAGTTCTCCAGGGCCTGGCTCTTACGGCCGGACCGGTGCAACGCGATCATGAACTGGGCCCAGAAGTTCTCGTGCATCGGATACCGGGCGGTCAGCGCGGACAGCTCGGCCAGCAGGCCGACGTGCCGGTTGAGCCTGAGGTCGGTCTCGATGCGCGCCTCCAGCACGCCGAGCCGGCTCTCCTCCAGCCGCGCGACCTCGACGCCGATCCGCAGCCCCGCGTGCACGTCGACGAGGGCCTCGCCGCGCCACATGCCCAGGGCCTCGCGGAAGAACTCGGAGGCCGCCTCCCACCGGCCGGCCTCGAAGGCCTGCTTGCCGGCGCCGGAGAGGTGTTCGTACCGGTGGACGTCCACGTCACCCGGGTCGATGTCGAGCAGGTATCCGCCGTAGCAGGTCCGCAGGACGGTCTTCGCAGCGTCCGTGCGGTTGGCGCCGAGCGCCGCGGCGATCCCCCGGCGGACCTGGAGGATGTAGGTCTGCAGGGTGGACAGCGCGCTCGTGGGCGGGTGCATCCCCCACAGCTCCTCGACGAAGGACGACACCGTGACCACGGTGCCGGCGTGCAGCGCCAGCAGCGAGAAGACCTGCCGGGGCTTGCGTGGGATGGGGGTGATCGACATCCCGTTCTGGTACGCGACGAGTGGTCCTAACAGCTTGACTTCCATTGGGAGAACGTCCCCCTTAACGTGCTCTCGGAAATTCGGTCACGATCTGGCGGGACTTCTCTCGCCTCGACCCGCCGGGTGGGACTTCACCATTCTGACCATGTTAAGGACATATCCTCCACAAAAGCGTGTATCCGACATATCGGCACATGAAGATCTCACGAAAGACGCGTGGAAGTTTCACGTTCGATGGGCCTTCTTCGGGTGAGGGATAGGGGGCGGTCTCTGCCCTCTTCGCCCCCGGTCGGACCGCGTGGCGCCAGGTGAACGGCGGGCGGCGGGTGGGCGACGCCGTCACGCGGCCGTGGGAACGATCCAGGACGGCCATGGGGAGCCCCGGCCATGGCCGCCGCATCCTGGCCCATGGCCTTCATCGCGAGATGCGACCCCGGTTAATGCGGCCGCGTCCCCGGAGTATGACCGGTGCGGCGAAATGGATTATTGCGAAGCTGACAAATCGGCGGGCCGAACAAAGGAGAGATCTGCCATGGCCCGTGCGGGAAATCGCCGCTCTCAGGAGGAGCGCGCGGACTGGGTCGAGCGGTAGTGGGAGGGCGGCACGCCGTAGTGGTCCAGGAACGCCTGCCGGAGCGTCTCCGCGTTGCCGAACCCGCAGCGCGCCGCGACGGCCGCCATCGGCAGCCGGGTGGTCGTGAGGAGCTGGGCCGCGGCCTCCGTACGGGCCCGCCGGACGAACCGGCCCGGCGTGACGCCCAGCTGCCGCAGGAACAGCCGCGACAGGTGCCGCTCGCTCACCCCCGCCCGCCGCGCCAGCGCCGCCGTCGCGAGGTCGCCGCCCGGATCGCTCGTGATGTGCTCCACCACCCGCCGCACGACGCCGTCGCCCGGCGGCGGCGCCGCCGTGAACATGCTCATCTGCGCCTGGTTGCCCGGCCGCTGGAGGTACGTGACCAGCTCGCGGGCCACCGCCCTGGCCACCTCGCCGCCGTGGTCCTCCTCGATGAACGCCAGGGTGAGGTCGAGCGCGCTCGTCACGCCGGCGGCGGTGGCCACCCGCCCGTCCCTGACGAAGATCGGATCCGGGTCGAAGGAGACGGCCGGGTAGCGCACGGCGAACGTCCGCGCCCACTGCCAGTGGGTGGTGGCGCGCCGCCCGTCCAGCACGCCCGTGGCCGCCAGGACGCCCGCGCCCGTGCACACCGACGCCACGCGGCGGCACTCGCGGGCCAGGCGGCGCACGTGCGCCACGATGCCCCGGTCGGCCGCCGCCCCCTCGTGGCCGACGCCCCCGGTGACGAGCAGGGTGTCGAGGGGACCGGTGACGCGTTCGAGCGCTCCCTGGGCGTGGATGGTCAGCCCGGTGCCGCACGTGACCGGCCGTCCCCCGGGCGTGACCAGCTCCACCTGGTACGGCGGCGGCGGGGCCGCCACGTTCGCCACGATCAGCGGCGTGGTGACGCACGCGATGTCGAGGAGCTCCGCCGCCTCGTATCCCACCACCACGACCCGCCGGACGTCCATGCCAGGAATGTAGGGCAGACAGCCCACTTCCCCAAGTTTCCGGACCAGCCGTGGCCACGGGCCCCGGCGCGGCCCCGGAGCGGCCCGACAGTGGGGGCATGACGACTCACGTTTCCCCCCAGGGCGACGCGGAGGCCCACGCTCCCGCGAGCCGGTGGCGTTTCCTGGGCCACTTCGCCGAGATGGTGGTCGCGATGCTGGCCGGGATGCTGCTCCTCGACCCGGTCTGGAACGCGCTGCCCGGCGGCCCCGCGCTCCTCGCCCGCCCCGACGCCGGCGCCCTGGCGATGGCCACGGACATGACCATCGGCATGTCCCTGTGGATGCGCTACCGCGGCCACGGCTGGGCCCCGATCGCCGAGATGGGCGCGGCGATGTACGTCCCGTTCGCCGTCCTGCTGGTGCCGTACTGGATGGGGCTGCTGCCCGGGGACGGCCTGATGATCGGCGGCCACGTGCTCATGCTCCCGGCCATGCTGCTGGTCATGCTGCGGCGCCGGGAGGAGTACGGCGCCGCGCACCACCACCCGACCGGCTCGCGGGGGGCGCTGGCGCGGCGCTGGCCGACGCTGCTCGGCCTGGTCATGACGGTCGGCTGCTGGCTGGACCCGGCGGTCACGCCCGCGCCGATCCTGCTGGTGCTGCCGGGCGCGTACCTGGCGATCGGGCTGCTCCGCGGCACGCTGCGCGGCCCCGGCGTCGTCGCGCTCCAGCTCGCCGGCCTGGCCGGGTACGCCGCCCTCACGGTGGCGGCGCTCGCGGCGGACCCGGACACGGCCCGGTACCTGATCGGCGCCGGCTGGCTGGCCCACGCCGCCTGGGACGCGGCCCACTTCGTCACCCGCCGCGTCGTCCCGCGCGGCTACGCCGAGTGGTGCGCGGTCGTGGACCTCGTCATCGGAGTCACGATCATCACCCTGGCCTGACCGATCATCACCCTGGCCGGCCAGGGCTAACCGGGCAGGTGCGCCGGTCCTGAGGGCTGCTTGGACCGGGGAAGGCGCGTGGCGGCGACGAGACCGATCAGGGCGAAGACGCCGAGCGTGGCCATCGCCAGGGCGTAGGCCCGGTTACCCGAGGCCAGGCCGGAGACGAGGATCGTGCCGGCGATGGCCGTGCCGAACGACGAGCCGAGGTTGGAGACGCTGCGCGACAGCCCGGAGATCTCGCCCTGCATGCTCTCCGGGACGCTGGACTGCACGATGTTGACCGACGGGGTCAGCATCCCGCCCAGGCCCAGGCCGATCAGCAGCAGCCCCGGCCCGAACGCGATGACGCTCGACGAGGCCCGGACCAGGGCGAGCAGGACCACGATCCCGGCCACCGCCACGACAAAGCCCGTCACGATCAGGGTCTTCTGCGAGCGTCTCGCCGCGAAGCGCTCCGCGGCCAGCGACGAGATCAGGACGCCCACGGTCGCCGGGGTGAAGATGACCCCCGTCTCGATCGCGTTGTAGCCGCGTACGGTCTGCAGGAACACCGCGACGACGAACGACGTCCCCATGAGGATCACCCACTGGATGTTCTGCGTGACCAGACCGATGTTGGAGGTCCGGTCCCGGAACAGCGAGGTCGACAGCAGCGGCTCCCTGCCCGCGCGCTCCAGGGAGCGGACGTGCGCGAGGAACCAGAGCAGGAAGACGACCCCGACCACCAGCGACACCGTCATCAGGACCACGTTGGTGTCGGCCTGCAGGATCCCGAACACGACGAAGAACATGCCGTCCGCCGACAGGACCGCCCCCACGGTGTCGAAGCGGCGGGTCGGATCCGGCTCCACCGGGTCGACGATCCGGCGGCCGAGCACCATGATCGCCGCGATGACGCAGACCTGGAAGAAGAACGCCGCCCGCCAGCTGATCGCCGTGGTGATGAGCCCCCCGATCAGCGGACCCGCCGCGGCGCCGATGCCGCCCATCCCGCTGATCACGCCGAAGGCCCGCGCCCGCGACACGGTGTCGCCGTAGGCCAGCGTCGCGAAGATGTAGACGGGCGGGATCAGCAGCGCCGTGCCCACCCCTTCGAGCACCGAGTTGCCGAGGATGAGCACACCGAGGCCGGGCGCGACCATGCTGAGCAGCGCCCCGGCGCCGTACAGCGTGAGCCCGGCGAAGAAGCACCGCTTGCGCCCCCAGCGGTCGGTCAGCTTGCTGCAGGGGATCATGCAGATGGCCATGATCAGCAGGAACAGCGTGATGGTGATCTGCACGCCCTTCACGGTCGTGTCCAGGTCCTCGCTGATGTCGTTGATCATCACGTTCATGTTCGAGCCCGCGAAGCTGCAGATGAACTGGGCGAGCGCGAGGGGCGCCAGCATGCTCCGCGATGAGGCGGCGGAGCCGGAGGTCCCGTTCACCACTAGCTCCCGGGCGTCAGCGACACGGCCCGCGGGGCGCGCGAGACCACCCGGCCCCTGGGCCGGCGGTGCCGCAGGACGAGTTTGACCAGCTCCTCGACCACGACGAGGCTCGCCGCGAGCCCGGCGCACGCCGCCCATTGGGCGCCGCTCAGCTCGGTCGTCCCGAAGACGCGCTGCAGGAGCCCGATCCCGGTGACCGCGATGATGAGGATCAGCGCGAAGGCGTACCGGCGCAGCTGGGTCGGGCCCGGTATGGCGGCCCGAGAGAAGATCGTGTTCGTCTGGTCGCGCGCCAGCAGCCCGGCCGCGACGTGGAAGAGCGAGAGCGTGGTCAGCAGCATGGTGGACGCCACGGCGGCGCCACCCTGGCGGGCGCCGATCTGGTACGCGGCCAGCGATCCGGCCGTCATGACGAACCCCTGGAAGCACAGCCTGACCCAGTTCGCCCGGGACAGGACGGGCGCGCCGACCGGCCGGGGCGGGCGGCTCATCAGGCCGCGCGTCGGCTCGTCGAAGCCGAGGGCGACGGCGACCGGGATGTCCACGAGCATGTTCACCCACAGGATCTGCAGCGGGGTGAGCGGGATGCCGCCGGCGACGCCCAGGGCGGCGGCCCCGATGAAGATCGCGATGTAGGCGACGAGGGTCGACATCTGGAAGCGGAGGTACTTGAGCAGGTTGTCGTAGAGCGAACGCCCGTACTCCACGGCGCCGACGATCGTCGCGAAGTTGTCGTCCGTGAGGATCATCACGGCGGCTTCCTTCGACACCTCGGTGCCGGTGATGCCCATCGCCACGCCGATGTCCGCCGCTTTCAGGGCGGGGGCGTCGTTCACCCCGTCGCCCGTCATGGCCACCACGTTGCCGTCCTGCTTGAGCAGCCGGACCAGGCGCAGCTTGTCCTCCGGCGAGACCCGCGCGATGACGCCGATGTCGTCCAGTTGCCCGCGCAGCTCCTCGTCGCTCAGCGACGCGAACTCCGCCCCGGTGATCGCCCGGCCGGGGATGCGGAGCTCGGCGGCGATCGCGCCCGCGGTCGTCACGTGGTCGCCGGTGATCATCCGTACCCGGATGCCGGCCTGCGCGCACTCGGCGATCGCGGCCCTCGCCTCCGACCGCGGCGGATCGACGATGCCCACCATCGCAAGCAGCGTCAGGTCCCGTACCAGGTCGATGAGGTCCGCGCCGGGGTCGAACGCGGCCGGGGCGAGGTCACGCTGGGCCACCACCATGACGCGCTCGCCCGCCCGTGCCATCCGGTCGTTGGCCTCCAGCGCGAGCGGGCGGTTCTCGTCCGTCACCGTGACGAGGGTTCCGTCGGGGGAGCGGTAGGACGTCGCCCGGGAGATGAGCACGTCCGGCGCCCCCTTGACGTAGCAACGGACGACCGGCTCACCGTTCGCGCCGGTCATCCGGTGGAACGTCGCCATGAACTTGTAGTCGGCGTCGAACGGGACCTCCCCGACGCGCGGGTAGGTGCCGCGCGTGCTCTCGACGTCGAGGCCGCCCTTGGCGGCCAGCACGATCAGCGCGCCCTCCGTCGGGTCGCCGATCAGAGTGTCACCGTCCAGCACGGCGTCGGCGCACAGGATCATCGGCAGCAGGTACGGGTCGAGGTCGATGTGCGCGCCGGCGACGTGCTTGATCTCGCCGGCCGTGCCGTAGCCCTCGCCCGACACGGTGAACCTGTTCAGGCCGGGGATCACCAGCTCGCGGGCCGTCATCTTGTTGAGCGTCAGCGTGCCCGTCTTGTCCGAGCAGACCGCCGAGGTGGAGCCGAGCGTCTCCACCGCCGGCAGGCGCTTCATGATCGCGTTGCGGCGGGCGATCTCCTGGGTGCCGATCGACAGCAGCGCCGTCACGACCGCGGGGAGGCCCGTCGGGATGGCGGCGACCGCGAGCGCCACCCCCGTGATGAACAGGACGTCGAACGGCTTGCCCTGGAGCAACCCGAGCACGACCACCAGGGCGAGGGCGATCCCCGCGATCGTCGCGATGATCTTCGACAGGGAGTCCAGCTGCTTCTGCAGCGGCGTCTTCTCGGCTTCCGTGCCGGCGAGGAGCCCCGCGATGTGGCCGATCTCGGTCCCCATCCCGGTCGTGGTGACGACCATCTCGCCCCGCCCCCGCGTGACGGAGGTGTTCATGTAGCCGAGACAGGTGCGGTCCCCGAGCGGCACGTCCTTGCCCGGCACCGGATCGGTCCTCTTGGCGACCGGCAGGCTCTCGCCGGTGAGGGCCGCCTCCTCGATCTCCAGCGAGGCGGCGACGCAGATCCGGCCGTCCGCCGGTATCCGGTCGCCGGCTTCGACGAGCACCACGTCACCCGGTACGAGCTCCTCGGCGTCGATCTCGACGGCCTGGCCGTCCCTGCGGACCCGGGCGACCGTCTTCATCATCCGGGAGAGCGCCTTGACGCTCTCCTCCGCCTTCGCCTCCTGGCGCAGCCCGATCACCGCGTTGAAGACGGTGAGGCCCGCCAGCACGGCGAACGTCCCGACGTCGCGCGTGACGACCAGGCTGATCACCGCGGCGGCGAGCAGCACGATCTGCATGAAGTCCCGGTACTGGCGGAGCCACGCCTGGATGGCGGACTCCTTCTTCGCGGTCTCCAGCCTGTTGGGGCCGTGGGTCCGCAGGCGCTCGCGGGCGGCCTCGGGGCTGAGCCCGCGGTCGAAGCGGACGTCCAGCTCCCGGATCACCGTCGTGGTGTCGGCCTCGTGCCACGCGGGGTGGCCGTCCTGCTCTCGTTCCACGGTCCTCCCCTTGCGACAGGAGCCGGTCGGCGAGCGTCATCGGCGCCACAGGGCCCGCCTTATCCGTAAAAGCTGCAGTATGTGGTGTTGTGTCCGTTTCTGGTGAGGGTATGCCTCTCGACAGGGGTATTGCGTGAGGACGGGGACATCCATGAACGACTATCCGCCGATCGCGGACCACGGCATGGTCGGGGACCTGCAGACCGCCGCACTCATCTCCGGGACGGGGACCGTCGACTGGTGGTGCACCCCCCGCTTCGACTCGCCGAGCCTGTTCGCCTCCATCCTCGACAGCGAGCGCGGCGGCCACTGCCGGTTCGCGGCCGACGTCGAGCGCATCGCCGGAGAGAGCGTCCGGCAGCTCTACCTGCCGGACACCGCCATCCTCGTCACCCGGTACATGGCCCCCAGCGGTGTCGGTGAGGTCGCCGACTACATGGAGCCGAACACCTCCTCCACGCCCACCGACCGGCACCGCCTGCTGCGGGTCGCCCGGGTGGTGCGCGGCAGCCTGCCCTTCACGCTCGTCTGCCGCCCCCGCTTCGACTACGGGCGGGCGCCGCACACCCTGTCCCTCCTCGACGACGGCTCGGCCCTCTTCCGCGGCCCCGGCACGGACCTGCACCTGCAGGCCACCGAGCCCATCGCCTTGCGCCGGGACGGCGACGACATCGTCGCCGACTTCACCCTCCGGGCCGGAGAGACCGCCGCCGTCGCCCTCACCAGCGCCGACAGCGGCAACCACACCATGACGCCGCTGACCGCCGGCGAGGTGCGCGACAGCATCGAGGGCTGCCACGACTTCTGGCTCCGGTGGCTGCGCTCCTCCCGCTACCACGGCCGCTGGCAGGAGATGGTCAACCGTTCGGCGATCACCCTCAAGCTGCTCACGTACGCGCCGACCGGCGCGCCGATCGCCGCCGCGACCATGGGCCTGCCGGAGCAGATCGGTGGGGAGCGCAACTGGGACTACCGCTACACCTGGATCCGTGACGCCTCCCTGTCCGTCAGGGCGCTGATCGACCTGGGCTTCACCGACGAGGCCCAGGCGTTCCGGGGGTGGCTGCGTGAGCGCCTCGCGGCCGGCAGCACCGCGTCGGGCGAGCCCCTGCAGATCATGTACCGGATCGACGGTGACCCCCACCTGACCGAGGAGGTCCTCGACCACCTGGAGGGATACCAGAAGTCCGCCCCGGTCCGGGCCGGCAACGCGGCCGCGGACCAGATCCAGCTCGACATCTACGGCGAGGCCGCCGACGCCCTCGCCCAGGCGCAGGACATCGGAGGCGTCCACGGCTGGCGGGCTCTCGTCGGCGTCCTGGACTGGCTCGCCGACACCTGGGACCGCCCGGACGAGGGCATCTGGGAGACCCGGGGCGGACGCCAGGACTTCACCTACAGCCGCCTGATGACCTGGGTCGCCTTCGACCGCGGCATCCGCATGGCCACCACCTACTCCCGTCCCGCCGACGTCGTCCGCTGGACGACCACCCGTGACGCGGTCTTCAACCAGATCATCGAGCGGGGCTGGAACCCGCGACGGCAGGCGTTCGTCCAGCACTACGCCACCGACGTCCTGGACGCCTCGCTGCTGCTCATGCCCCGGGTCGGCTTCGTCTCGCCGCGCGACCCGGCCTGGCTGAGCACTCTCGACGCCATGGACCAGGAGCTGGTCAGCGACAGCCTCGTCTACCGCTACGATCCCGCCGCCTCCCCGGACGGGCTGCGCGGCTCCGAGGGCACCTTCAACCTGTGCAGCTTCCTGTACGTCGAGGCCCTCGCCCGCGCCGGCCGGGTGCGGCAGGCGCGCTACGCCTTCGACAAGATGCTCACCTACGCCAACCACGTCGGCCTGTTCGCCGAGGAGATCGGCCCGTCCGGCGAGCAGCTCGGCAACTTCCCGCAGGCCTTCACCCATCTGGCGCTGATCGCCGCGGCCATCGCCCTCGACGAGCAGCTCGACGCCTCCACAGGCTGACCACCGGGTTCTACTGGCGGGTTCTACAGGCCGGCCACCGGGTCGAAGGCGCTGATCTCGTACCGCCCGTCGCGGATCAGCGCCCAGGAGCTCTCGGGCAGCTCGTTCCACGCGCCCGTGAGGTCGAGCAGCGGCTCCGAGACGACGAAGCGCGCCCGGGCCCCCAGCCGCCGCAGGCTCGCCAGCTCCGGGTGGAGCTCCCGGAGCTGGGAGATGTCGGTGGAGTAGAACAGCGTCCGGGTTTGTCCCTCACTGGAGTAACGGAAGATCCAGACGGACTCGCCGTCGCTCGTGGCCACGGTCATCTGGACCGGCTGGAGGATGCCGTGGCGACGGGCGAGCTCCTCCACCAGGCCGACGGCGCGGGCGACCGCGCCCGGCGGGTCGTCGGCCAGGCCGAAGGTGAGGGCCAGGAAGAACAGCAGCTCGGAGTCGGTCGAGCCCTCGATCTCGGGATAGAGCGCCGGGTCCACCGCCAGCGACAGATCGCGCTTGAGCTGCGGGAATCCCTCCACGTGCCCGTTGTGCATCCACAGCCAGCGTCCGTACGCGAACGGATGGCAGTTGCTGCGCTGCACGGGGCTGCCGGTCGAGGCGCGGACGTGCGCGAACAGCAGGGGTGTGCGGATCTGCCCGGCGATCTCCCGGAGGTTCTCGTCGTTCCAGGCCGGCAGGATGCTCTTGAACACGGCGGGCGCCGGCCCCTCGCCGTACCACCCGATGCCGTAACCGTCGCCGTTGGTGGTCGTGTGCCCGAGCCGGGAGCGCAGGCTCTGCTCGATGAGCGAGTGAACCGGCTGGAACAGCAGGGCCCCGGCGAGAACGGGATCTCCGCAGTACGCCATCCATCTGCACATCGGCTGCTCAGTCCCCCCGGTGACGCCTCCGTCGAATTCCGCACGACATGCAAAAAACTCTATCGGCCGGAAAGTTCGGCGCATGGCATCAATTGGGTCGTTTTACCTCTTTATGGCTATATACCGAGACGGCGTCGGGAAAGCTTCCCAGGCAGCCGTTCAAAGGATGAATCATGAGCAACCTCATCGTCATTTCCTATCCCGACGTCGCCACCGCCACAGCGGTGCGTGATCGCCTGCTCGACCTCCAGCGTCAGAACCTGATCACGATGGAGGACGTCGCCGTCGTCGAGCGCCGGCGGGACGGCAAGATCAAGATGCACCAGGCCAGCAACATGGCCGGCATGGGGGCGGCCAGCGGCGCCCTCTGGGGCGGCCTGATCGGGCTGCTGTTCTTCATGCCGCTGTTCGGCATGGCCCTGGGCGCCGCCACCGGTGCCGCCGGCGGCGCGATGGCCGACGTCGGCGTCAACGACGACTTCATGCGCCAGGTCTCCGACCGGCTGGAGCCCGGCATGGCCGCGCTGTTCGTCCTGGTCGTCCGGAGCACCCCGGACAAGGTCATCCCGGAGATCAAGCCCTTCGGCGGGAACGTCCTCCAGACGTCGCTCAGCCACGAGGAGGAGGCCCAGCTCCGCGAGATGGTGCAGGGCGCCGTCTAGCTCGTCCGGAGCACCGAGCGCACGAGATCCCCGGAACCCGCCGCACGGGTGCCGGGGATCTCCATGCCCGCCCTCCCGCCGATGAGCTGACCGTTTTATGACCATACGTTCTGTACGTTCGGTTTTGGGCCCTCGACACCCCACCCGGAACCGAAGAGGAGCGACCCATGGAGCACCACGACGTCCCCGGCACGACGACTTCCCGCCGCGGCATCCCGTGGCTGATCGCGACGGCCGTCGCCCCTCTCCTCCTCCCGTGGTGCTCCGCGCTCGTCCCGGCGGCGTCGGCCGACGCCGCGGCGGAGGGCCGTCAGCCCGCGCGGCCGACCATCGTGTTCGTCCACGGGGCGTTCGCCGACTCCTCCAGCTGGAACGGGGTCGTGTCCCGGCTGGCCGCGGACGGTTATCCGGCGATCGCCGTCGCCAACCCGCTGCGCGGCGTCAAGAGCGACGCCGCCTACGTGTCCTCCGTCCTCGGCACGGTCAAGGGCCCCGTCGTGCTCGTCGGGCACTCGTACGGCGGGATGGTGATCACCCAGGCCGCGGCCGGCGCCAAGAACGTCAAGAGTCTCGTCTACGTGGCCGGCTTCGCCCCGGCCGCCGGGGAGAGCGCCCTGAAGCTGTCGGGCCGGTTCCCCGGCAGCACGCTCGGCCCCGCGCTGACGCCTCCGGTGCGGATCCCCGGCGGCGGCGCCGACCTCTACATCCGGCAGAGCAGGTTCTGGAAGCAGTTCGCCGCCGACCTGCCGGAGGGGCAGGCCAGGCTGATGGCCGTCGCCCAGCGCCCCGTCACGGAGGCCGCGCTCGGCGAGCCGGCCACCGGCGCGCCCGCGTGGAAGACGATCCCCTCCTGGTTCGTCTACGGGGAGCGGGACAAGAACATCCCGCCGGCCGTCCACGCGTTCATGGCCAAGCGGGCCGGCGCCAAGGAGACCGTCGAGGTCAAGGGAGCCTCACATGTCGTGATGCTCTCGCGCCCCGCCGCGGTCGCGAAGACGATCGAGGACGCCGCGGGGGCGAAGTAGGGAGAGCCATGGCCAAGCTGGTGTCGGTCAACGTGGGCCTTCCCCAGGACGTCGCCTGGCAGGGCAGGACGGTGCGCACCGGCGTGTGGAAGCGGGCCGTGACCGGCCCCCGGATGGTGCGGCGGCTCAATGTCGAGGGCGACGGCCAGGGCGATCTCGCCGGGCACGGCGGTGAGTACCGCGCCGTCCTGGTGTACCAGCTCGACTCCTACCGCCACTGGCAGGAGCACCTGCGCCGCGACGACTTCGCCTACGGGCAGTTCGGCGAGAACTTCACCGTCGACGGGCTGCCCGACGACGAGGTCTGCATCGGCGACAGGTTCCGGGTGGGGGAGGCGCTCTTCGAGGTCACCCAGCCGCGCGTCACCTGCTACCGGGTGGGGCTGCGGATGGGGGAGCCGCGGATGGCCGCCCTGCTGGTGGCCCACCGGCGTCCCGGTTTCTACCTGAAGGTCCTCGCCGAGGGGCGGGTGGAGGCGGGGCAGGAGATCGTCAAGGTCGCCTCCGGCCCCGAGGAGATGACGGTCGCGGACATCGACGCGCTCCTGTACCTGCCGGGCCACCCCCGCGACGACCTCGTCCGGGCGCTGCGCATCCCCGCGCTCAGCCCCGGCTGGAAGGCGTCGCTGCGGGCGCTGCTCGACCAGGCCGGCGTTTCCGGCGCGCCGGCCGGCAACGCGGGGCTGGCTCCCGCCGCCGCACCACCCCCGGCCTGGCCCGGATTCCGGCCGCTCCGGGTCAGGCGGATCGACGCGGAGAGCGCCGGCGTGTTCTCCGTGACCCTGACCGCCCCCGACGGCACGCCGGTCCCCGCGGCGCTGCCCGGCCAGTTCCTCACCGTACGGCTGCGGCCCGGCGGCGGGCCGGCGCTCGTCCGCAGCTACTCGCTGTCGGGCCCGCCGGACCGCGGGGAGTACCGCCTCAGCATCAAGCGGGAACCGCACGGGGCCGCCAGCGGATGGCTGCGAGCCCGTCTGCGGGCCGGGGACCTGCTCGACTGCGCCGCCCCGCGCGGCGCCTTCACCCTCACGGCCGGCGACGGCCCCGTCCTGCTGATCTCGGCCGGCATCGGCGTCACGCCCGTCCTCGCCATGCTGCACGCGCTGGCCGCCGGCCGCTCCACGCGGGAGGTGTGGTGGGTGTACGGCGCCCGCGACGGCACCGAGCATCCCTTCGCCGAGGAGAGCCGCACCCTGCTGGGCCGGCTCCCCAACGCCCACCGGCACGTCTCCTACAGCCGCCCGGCGCCCGGTGACCGGGAGGGGCGCGACTACGACGCCGCGGGCCGGATCTCCGCCGGCCTGCTCCGCGACCTCGGCGTGCCACACGGCGCCGACGCCTACGTGTGCGGCCCTCCCGCGCTGATGCGCGAGCTCCCCGGCGCGCTCGCGGCCTCGGAGCTAGCGCCGTCCCACGTCCACACGGAGGTCTTCGGCGCCGGCCCCGCGCTGACGCCGGGCGTCGCGGCCGCTGCGGAGCGGCCGGTCCACCCGCCCACCGGCCCGCCGGGTGACGGGCCGGTGGTCTCCTTCGCGCGCAGCGGCCTGACGGTGAGCTGGAGCAGCGCGTACGCGAGCCTGCTGGAGCTGGCGGAGGCCTGCGACGTGCCCACCCGCTGGTCGTGCCGGACAGGCGTCTGCCACAGCTGCGAGAGCGGGCTGCTGGCCGGAAGCGTCGCCTACTCGCCCGAGCCGCTCGACGCGCCCGCCGAGGGCGACGCGCTCATCTGCTGCTCCCGCCCGCGCGAGGACGTCGTCCTGGACCTGTAGACCAGGCCGGCGTCAGAGCGGTTCAGCCCTGCGCCTTCAGCTCCTTCTGCTCCTTCTCCGGGTTGCAGTACGGGCAGGCGGGCGCGGGGTCGACGCAGACCTTGACGGAGTCGCTGTTGTTCGACGGGTCGAGCTCCATCTCCTTGCTGCCGGCCGTGGCGGTGTTGACGGTCTCGGCGACCGTGGTGGCCTTGGCCTGGACGACCAGGGTGGCCGTGGCGCCGGCGGCGAGCGTGCCCACCGTCCAGGCCCCGCCGGCGTACGTGCCGGTGGACGGCGTCGCCGACAGGAGGGCGAGCCCGGCCGGGAGTGCGTCCTTGACGACGACGCCGGTCGCGTCGTTCGGCCCGGCGTTGCGGACGGTCACGTGGTAGGCGACCATCCCGCCGACGGAGACCCGGACCTGCTCGGCCGACTTGACCACGCTCAGGTCGACGGCCGGGTTGACCTCGGTGACGGTGTCACCGCTGGTGGAGGTCAGCGGCTCGGGCTGGGGGCCGAGCCGGTTGTCGTAGGTGACCGTGCCCTGGTTGGTCACCCGCTTGCCCGCGGCGGCCACGCCGACCTTGACCCGGAACTCCACGGTGGTGCCGCCGGGCAGGATGTCGCTGTTGGGCAGGCTGCCCCCGGCCGTGGCCGTCGCGCCGTTGCCCAGTGTGAAGGCGATCTTCCCGGTGCCCGGGTCGAACGCGGCCTGGTCGTCGCCGGCCCCGTCGGTCTTGGCGCCGGCGTTCGGGCCGCTCACGACCTGGAGCGAGCCGGGCACCAGGGAGGTGCCCGGCGGGACGGCGTCGCTCAGCCGGACGTTCTCGGCCACGCCGCCGCCCTTGTTGACCGCGGTCAGCCGGTAGGTGATCACGTCGCCCACGTCGACCGGCCCCTGCGGGCTCGCGGTCTTGGTCACGATGACGCACGGCGCGGTGCCGAAGAAGACGTCGTCGAGGAAGTTGCCCACGCTACGGCTCCCTCCGGCGGCGGAGAGGGAGCGGAAGGCGAACCTGGTGGTCGTCTGGCCGGCGGGCACGGTGTAGACGCCGGAGTAGGTGCCCCACTTCGTGGTGCCGTCCGACATGGTCGCCTGCTGCGCCGGGCCGGCCGGATCGCCGATGTCCAGTGCCATCGTGTCGGTGCCGGAGCGCCCGCGGTGGGACAGCCGCCAGTACAGCTTCTGCCCCGGCGTGGTCGCGTGGTCCTGGTACAGGGTGGCGACCTGGGTCGCGTTCAGCTCGGCGAACTGGCCCCCCTCGAGGGGCGGGACGCCCATCCGGGTGCTCCAGAGCTCGATCAGGTGGTCGGAGGCGGTCGTCCGCCAGCCCGGCACCGAGTTCGGGCGGTTCTGCGTGGCGTCGGGGAACGAGAGCCACGGCGCGCCGGTGATGACGGGCTGCTCGAAGCCACCGTTGACCAACGCCACCCGCTCGGGGCAGGAGGCCGGATCCGGCGCGGCCACCCGGGCCGGTCCGGCGTGGGTGCCGGCCGCCGGCGCGGTGTCGGCCAGCACCGCAGGGGACAGCGTCAGTGGCAGGGCCATCGCCGCCAGCGCGGCGACCGGGTAACACATCCCGCGGATGTGCCTCATGGTGATGTTCCTCTCGTCGGGCGGAAACCGCCTCCGTCCACCAGCACCGGGCAACCGGCACTGGCACCGCATGGCAGGTTCACCCGGCGGGACGACCGGCCGGGACGTGACACCGGCCGACCGGCGAACTTTTGACGCGATCTTGTTCCTGCCGGGAGCGGCCGCGCGTCGAGGCCAGCAAATGGAATTTTCCAGTTGCTGGAAGTTTCCATCGGACGTACATTGTCGCCATGCAGGAGTCGCGGCGTGAACGGAAGAAGCGCGAGACCCGGCGGCGGATCGTCCTGGCCGCCATCAAGCTGTTCGAGGAGCAGGGGTACGAGCGGACCACGGTGGCGCAGATCGCCGCGGCGGCGGACGTGGACCCCAAGACCTTCTTCAACTACTTCCGTACCAAGGACGACGTCCTGTTCGTCGACATCGGACAGGACGTCGACGTGCTGCTCGGGGCGATCGCGCGGCGCCGGCCGCACGAGAGCCCGGGCGAGGTGCTGGCGAGGGCGTTCCAGGAGTACGCCGCCCACCGCCGGCCCAAGGCTCCGCTCAGGGAGCCCGAGGAGCTGCCGGCGGCGGCCCGGCTGGCCCTGACGACGCCGGCACTGCAGGCCAAGGGGCTCTACCTGCTGCAGGACCTGCAGCAACGGGTCGCCGGCGAGCTGCTGAAGGCGTTCCCCGGGCTGGATCCGATCACCGCGGCGGCGATGATCGGGTCCGTGATGGGCGCGATCCAGCAGGCGAGCCTGACCAGTGTCCGGCTCGGCCGCTCGCAGGACGAGCTGTGGGAGGCCGCCGGTCAGGGCCTCGGCCTCGCCATGCACGGCCTGCTCTCGGTGCGGCGGCCCACCGAGAGCCCATGAGACCAGGTACGAGAGAGGATCGGCTCGTCATGGACGGACAAGAGAGCATCCGGCACCTCGCCCGCGACGCACGGCGCGTCATGCGGGACGGCCCCGGGGGGATCGCACGGCGGCAGCGCGACCGCCTGGCCCGGATGGTGGCCCACGCCCGCGCCCGCTCGCCCTACTACCGCGCGCTGTACCAGGACCTGCCGGAGCACGTCGACGACCCGGCGCTGCTGCCGGTCACCGGCAAGAAGACGCTGATGGCCGCCTTCGACGACTGGGTCACCGACCGCGAGGTGACCCTGGAGCGGGTGGAGGCGTTCGTGGCCGACCCTGGCCTCGTGGGGCAGCGGTTCCAGGGCCGGTACCTGGTGGCGACCACCTCCGGCACCAGCGGCCTGCGTGGCCTCTTCGTGATGGACGACCGCGACCTGGCCGTGCGCACCGCGCTCGGCGTGCGCGTCGGCGGGCTGTCGGCCCGCGATGTCCTCCGGACCCTCGCCCGCGCCGGCCGGACCGCCGTCGTCACCGCGCCCGGCGGCCACTTCTCCACCGTCGCGGCGACGGTCCGGTTCGGCCTGGACCGGCCGTGGCTCGCGCGGATGATGCGGATCTTCTCGATCGACCAGCCGATGGCGGGGCTGGTCGACGAGCTCAACCGGTACGACCCCGCGAGCATCGCCGGCTTCACGGGCATGCTCACGCTGCTGGCCGGGGAGCAGGAGGCGGGCCGTCTGCGCGTCCGCCCGGCGATCGTCATCCCCGGCGGCGAGACGTTGACCCCGGGGGCCCGGGAGCGGATCGCCGCCGCGTTCCAGGCCAAGGTGCGCGCCGCCTACGCCTCCACCGAGTGCGGATTCCTCAGCTCCGGCTGCGCGCACGGCTGGTACCACGTCAACAGCGACTGGGCCGTGCTGGAGCCGGTCGACGCCGACCACCGGCCTGTCCCGCCGGGTGTCCAGTCGCACACGGTCCTGGTGAGCAACCTCGCCAACCGGGTCCAGCCGATCCTGCGCTACGACCTGGGGGACAGCGTCCTGCTCCGCCCCGACCCCTGCCCGTGCGGCAGCCCGCTCCCGGCCATCCGCGTGCAGGGCCGCGCCGCCGACCTGCTCACCTTCCCCACCGAGCGCGGCGAGCACGTCAGCCTCTCGCCCATGCTGTTCGGCGCTCTGCTGGACCGGATACCCGGCGTCGACCAGTTCCAGATCCTCCAGACCGCGGACACCACCCTGCGCGTCCGCCTGCGGTCCGGCGACGCCGCCGACACCGACCGCGTGTGGGAGACCGTGCGCGACGAGATCACCCGGCTGCTCACCGAGCACAAGGCCGGTGACATCACCCTCGAACGCGCCGGCGAACCGCCGCAGCAGTCACCCGGCGCCAAGTTCCGCAGGATCATCCCCCTGCCCAGGCCCTGACCCCTGGAAAGAGAGATCCCCGGGACTCGGTGGACGAGTCCCGGGGATTGTCGGCTGACGGCGTCGGGGCAGGCCGATCCGCAGCCGAGCCTGTTGGAGACCGAGGCTGCTAGTAGCCGAGGCGCTTCAGGTCAGGCTGCTCGGCGCCCGACTGCGGGACGTCGCCGCGGTACGGGCCGGTGATGACCGGCGGCACGAACGTCTCCTTGACCGTGCGGGCGTTCACCCAGCGGATCAGGTTGAAGATCGAGCCCGCCTTGTCGTTGGTGCCCGAGGAGCGGGCGCCGCCGAACGGCTGCTGGCCCACGACCGCGCCCGTCGGCTTGTCGTTGACGTAGAAGTTGCCCGCCGAGAAGCGCAGCCGCTCCGAGGCCGAGGCGATCGCGTAGCGGTCCTGGGCGATGAGCGAGCCGGTCAGCGCGTACGGCGAGACGGACTCCATCTGGTCGAGCACCCGGTCGAAGTCGCCGTCGTCGTAGACGTGGACGCCGAGGATCGGGCCGAAGTACTCCTTGACGAAGACCTCGTCCGTCGGGTCGGCGCACTCCATGACGGTCGGCTTGACGAAGTAGCCGGCGGAGTCGTCGTAGGAGCCGGTGAGCACGTCCACATGGGACGCCTGGCGGGCGCGGTCGATGGCGGCCTTGTGCTTGGCGAAGGCCCGCTCGTCGATCACGGCGCCCATGAACGTCGACAGGTCGCCCGTGACGTCGCCCACGGTCAGGGACTCGGCCACGGCCACGAACTCGTCGCGCATGCGCGTCCAGAGCGAGCGCGGCACGTACGCCCGCGACGCGGCCGAGCACTTCTGGCCCTGGTACTCGAAGGCGCCCCTGATCAGCGCGGTCTGGAGCGCGCCGAGGTCGGCCGACGGGTGGGCGAGCACGAAGTCCTTGCCGCCGGTCTCGCCGACGAGGCGCGGGTAGCTCCGGTAGGAGCCGATGTTCGTGCCGACCGTCTTCCACAGGTGCTGGAACGTCGCGGTCGAGCCGGTGAAGTGGATGCCCGCGAGGGCGGGGTGGGCCAGCGCCACCTCGGAGACGGCCTGGCCGTTGCCCGTGACCATGTTGATCACACCGGGCGGCAGGCCGGCCTCCTCCAGCAGCCGCATCGTGAAGTGCGCCGCGAACTGCTGCGTGGGCGACGGCTTCCAGACGACGACATTGCCCATGAGGGCGGCGGAGGTCGGCAGGTTCCCGGCGATGGCGGTGAAGTTGAACGGCGTGATCGCCAGCACGAAGCCTTCGAGCGGCCGGTACTCCATCCGGTTCCACACACCCGGCGACGACGCGGGCTGGTCGGTGTACAGCTGCCGCGCGTACGCCACGTTGAACCGCAGGAAGTCGATCAGCTCGCACGCGGAGTCGATCTCCGCCTGCTGCGCCGACTTGGACTGCCCGAGCATGGTCGCGGCGTTCAGCGTCGCCCGCCACGGCCCGGCCAGCAGGTCCGCGGCCTTGAGGAAGATCGCCGCCCGCTCGTCGAACGACAGCGCCCGCCACGCGGGGGCGGCCGCGAGCGCGGTGGAGACGGCCTCCTCGACGTCCTGGACGGTGGCGTCGTGGGTGCGGCCGAGCACGGCCGCCTTGTTGTGCGGCTGCACCACGTCGATCGGGGCGCCGCCGCCCATCCGCTGCCGGCCGCCGATCGTCATCGTGAGGTCGATCGACGCCCCGGACAGCTCCTTGATCCGGTTCTCCAGCGTGGAGCGCTCGGCGCTGCCCGGCGCGTAGGAGTACACCCGCTCGTTGGCCGGCGTGGGCACGTTGGTGATGGCGTCCATTTACTTACCCCCAAGGGCACGAAGGAAGAAGGCGACGTTGGCCGGGCGCTCGGCCAGGCGGCGCATGAAGTAGCCGTACCAGTCGTCGCCGTACGGGACGTAGACGCGGACCGTGTGGCCGGCCCCCGCCAGGGCCTCCTGCCGGTCGGTCCGGATGCCGTAGAGCATCTGGTACTCGTAGTCCCCGACGGAGCGGCCGAACCGGTCGGCGAGCAGCTCGGTGACGGCGATCAGCCGGTCGTCGTGCGTCGCCACCATGGGATACCCCTTCCCCGCCATGAGGATGCGCAGGCATCGCACGTACGCCCGGTCGACGTCGCCCTTGCTCTGGTGGGCGACCGAGGCGGGCTCCCGGTAGGCGCCCTTGACCAGCCGCACCCGGCTGCCCTCGACGGCCAGGTCGCGGCAGTCCTGGACGCTGCGGAACAGGTACGCCTGGATCGCCACGCCCGTCGACGGGTGGTCCTCGCGCAGCGCGCGCAGGATGCCGAGCGTCGAGTCGACGGTGGTGTGGTCCTCCATGTCGAGGGTGACGGTCGAGCCGTTCGCGTCGGCGGCGGCGCAGATCTCGCGGGCGTGGTCCAGCGCCATCGCGTCGTCGAGCCGCTGGCCGACGGCCGAGAGCTTGACGGACACCTCGGCGCTCGGGCCCAGGCCGAGGGGGCGCAGGGACTCCAGCAGCGTGACGTACGCCTTGGCGGTCGCGGCGGCGGCGCCCGCGTCGCGGGTCTCCTCGCCGAGATGGTCCACGGTCACGGTCAGTTTCGCGTCGGTGAGCCGTTGGATGGCCGTACGGGCCTCCTCGACGCTCTCGCCGGCGACGAACCGGTCGACGACCTTCCGCGTGAGCGGGAAACCGGACACGGAGCGGCGCACCAGCGCGCTCCGGGACGTGGCGAGCAATACTTGACCGAGCATGTAATCAGCCTAAAACCGCAGCTCAACCGGGGCCATCCACACTCGTAACGCCCAATGTGGCAGGCTGTCATACACATGGACAACTCGGCTGATCTGCAGGACATCGTCGATGAGCTCGCCCGCCTGCTCGGGGCCTCCGCGACGCTGGAGGACCGCTCGTTCCGCCTGCTCGCGTACGGCGCGCAGCACGGCGACATCGACACCGTGCGGCAGGAGTCGATCCTGCGCCGCCGCGCCACGCCGGAGGTCCGCGACTACTTCGAACGGTACGGCATCGCCCGCGCCGGCCACCCGGTGCGCATCCCGGCCGACGCCGACCTCAAGGTGCTGGCCCGGGTCTGCTGGCCGCTGCGGCACCAGGACGTCACCTACGGCTACCTGTGGCTGCTCGACTCCGGCAGCCTCACCGACGAGGTGCTGAGGCGGGCCGAGCCGCTGGTGGGACGCGCCGCCGCCGCGCTGGCGCAGGAGGCCCGCGGCCGCCGCGACGCCGGGCGCGACCTGCGGGCGCTGCTCTCGGCCGACCCCGAGGAGCGCGCGGGCGCCTCGCTGGAGGTGCTCGGCCCGGTCGCGGCGATCGCGGTGCGCGAGTCGGAGGAGCGGGTGGCGGCCCTGTGGACACTGCCGCGCGGGGTGCTGGCCCGGCCCGGCTCGCCGGTCGCGCTGCTCGCCCCGGCCCACCTGGCCGCCGAGGTCGCGCGCACGGTCCAGGCCGCGTACGGCACGGCGGCCGGCATCGGGGCGACCCGGCGTGACCCGGGGGAGGCGTGGCAGAGCTGGCGGGAGGCGCGGCAGGCGCTGCGCATCGCCGAGCACTTCCCGCGCTTCGCGCCCGTCGCCCGCTGGGAGGACCTGGGCGCGCACCGGCTGCTGGCCCGCCTCGGCCAGGCCGACCTGACGGAGCTGGCGGCCGAGACCGCCGTGCTGGACCCGGAGCTGGGCCACACCGTGGAGACGTACCTCGACCTCGGCGGCCACGCCCAGAAGACGGCGGCCGAGCTGGGCATCCACCGCCAGACGCTCTACTACCGGCTGGGCAAGGCGGAGCGGCTGCTGGGCCGCGACCTGTCGGACGGCGACGACCGCCTGGCCGTCCACCTGGGCCTCAAGGCCGCCCGGCTCGTCTGAGGAAGGTTCCCGGCGAGGCTCTCAGGACAGGTGACGCAGGGCCGAGACGTCGCCGGGGCCGCCCCGCGCGGCCAGGAGCCCCGCCACCCGGCCCTGGTGCCCGGCGTCCTTGTGGCCGTCGTACTTGAACTTGCCGCGGATCTCCTCGACGGTCAGCCGCAGCCCCTGGAGCCCCGACAGCAGCCGTGGCATGGCGGCGGGGTCCCCGGCCTCCGCGTCGAGGTCGCCGAGCTGGGCCCGGAGGATCTCCAGCTTGCCCTCGGGGTCCGCGACGATCTCGGCGTGGCAGGCGAGCTGGACCGCCGAGTAGTAGGTGGTCGGGACGCCGAGCGCCGGGTCGGTGCCCGGCTCGGCCCGCCACGAGCCCGGGATGTACGCCCAGGGGCCGGCGACGGACAGGAGCACCTTCGGGTTCTCCTCGACGGCCGCCCAGACGGGGTTGGGCCGGGCCAGGTGGAGGAGAACCGTCCGGTCGTCGTACAGGAGGAACTGGGTGGGGACCACCACGGGGAGATCGCGGCCCCGGCCGGCGGCGATGAGCTGCCCGAACGAGTTGGCCCTGACGTAGGCGAGGGACTGCTGCTCGTCGCCGGCGTCCCAGGGGTGAATCAGCATGCGGGGGATCATATGTCCCGTACGGGCCGGACACGGGGAGCGGGTCCGGCCCGGGGGATCAGGCGCAGGCGGCCTCGTACACGCGGACGAGCTCCTGGCTGACGCGCTCCCAGGAGTAGCGAGAGCGGGCGCGGTCGGCGCCGGCGTAGCCGAGCGCGGTCCGCAGCGTGCCGTCCGCGAGCAGCTCGCGGGCCAGGCGGGCGGTCTGGGCCGGGCGGTCCGGCGGCACCAGCAGGCCGGTCACGCCGTCGATGACGGAGTCGAGGTGGGCGCCCACGGCGGAGGCGATCACCGGAACGCCGCAGGCCATGGCCTCCAGGGCGACAATGCCGGTCGTGGACTCGCGGGGGACGGTCACCACGGCGTCGGCGCCGCGCATGAGCTTGGGGACGGCGGTCCGCTTGACCTGGCCGAGCAGGGTCACGCGGTCGGCCACGCCGAGCTGCTCGGCCAGGGCCCGCAGGCGGCGCGCCTCCCGGTCGTCGCCGAGCTGCTCGGGGTCCGGCCCGCCGGCGATGACGAGCTCGACGTCCGTCAGGCCCTGCAGGGCCCGGATGATCGTGTGCACGCCGCGGTCGGGGGAGAGGGCTCCGACGTGCAGCAGCCGCTTGTGCGAGCCGCGCGTCGCGGCCGGGCCGGTGCGGTGGAAGCGCTCGGTGTCGACGCCGTAGGGGACGATGGCGATGTTGTTGCGCGGCACGCCGAGCCGGATCAGCGCCGACTCCTCGTCGTTGGAGCCCGCGATGACCGCGTTGGCGCGGCGGCCGAGCGCCCGCTCCAGCTTGATGTGGGCGGCGTCGACCGAGTGGAAGGTCTGCGTCACCGGCACGTCCAGGCCCTTGGCGCCGGCCACGGCGGCCAGCCCGCCGGTCCAGGAGTGGGCGTGGATCACGTCCGGGCGCTCCTGGCTCCAGCGACTGGTCAGGTGACGGCCGATCTCGTTGAGGTACGGCATGACGTCGTCAGGCCGCAGGTCCTGGGCCGGGCCCACGTCGATGTGCTCCACCGTGACCCCCGGGGCCACCCGCGTCCTGGGCTTGCCCTCGGCGCTGTCCCGGCGGGAGTAGATCGTGACGTGGTGCTCACGCCCCAGCTCGCGGGCTACGGCGTGGATCTGGTGGCGCTTGCTGCCGTTGACGGAAGCGACGATCGCGATATTCATGGCACACCTCAGGTGGAAAGCACAAAGAACAGCCTTCAAGGTGTGCCTGCGTCTTAGGCACGGATATCTGTGCTGAAGACTTTACCCGGAACGGGCCCACGCGCAAACCCCGACAGAACCGACTTCTCACCCAAATACCGCGTACTACCCGCTGGAGCTCCAAGAATTCCGACCACGCCGGGACCGGCTCCGGCGGAAACCGCGAGGTCAGACGCCGCGCAGCGCCAGGACGACGATCTCGTCCCACACCTGGCCACCCGAGAACGCGCTGCGGTCCGCCTCCACGGCCTTGACCACCGTCGCCGGGGACTGCCCCGCGCACCGGCCCAGAACGTCCGCCAGCCGCTCCTCGCCGTACGGCTCACCGGCCTCGTTGCGGGAGGAGACCAGCCCCTCGGAGTAGAGCACCAGGGTCTGGCCCATGCCGACCGTGATCTCCTCCACCGCGGTCTCGGCCGCGGGTGAGATGCCCAGCGGAACGCCGCCGCCCGCCGCGAACCGCACGCTCCCGTCCGGCTGCATCAGCGCCGCCGGATGGTGCCCGGCCGACGACAGCCGGATCCGCCGCCCCTGCACGAACCCCGCCACCGCCATGACGAACATGCCCGAGCCCTGCTTCATCAGGGCCTCGTTCACCTTGCGCACGACCACGTCGGGGTCGGACTCCCATGCGCTCAGCACCCGCAGCCCGCCCCTGACCAGGGCGCTGACCGAGGCGGCCTCCTCGCCCTTGCCGACGGCCCCGCCCAGGGCGAACCCCCACCCGCCCTCCACGGGGAACACGTCGTAGAACTCCGCCCCCACCGAGGCGCCCGGATGGTAGATGGCGCTCGCCTCGTACCCCGGCACGTCCGGTAGGTTGCGCGGCGCGACACTGGCCGACAGCGCGTCCGCCGCCCGCGAGCGCCGCTGGAAGCTTCGCTGCGCCCGTACGGCGAGCCCGAGCTGCAGCCCCACCTCCTGCATGACCCCCAGATCGGCCAGCGTGAACGGCGGCCGGTGGTGCTCGCGCACCAGCGTCAGCGCGCCGTCGCCGGTGCCGATCGGCACGCACAGCAGCGAGCCCGCGCCCATCGCGGTCAGCAGCGGCCCGTCCGCGCAGAAGCCGAGCAGCGTCTCGTCGTCCACCATCTCGTGGACGAGGCCCGAGCCGCGCGCCAGCACCTGCGCCACCACCTGGGCGGCCGCCGGCTCCGCGCCCTCGACCTGCCGTACCAGCCCGCCGAGAGGATGGTCCTTGGGCGCCACCACGACCGAGCGGCGCGGCAGCCCGTCGCGGACGACGTCGGCGATCACCCAGTCGGCCCAGCCGGCCGCCAGCAGCCGCGTGGCGCGGGGGAGCGCGACCGGCTGCCGCAGCGCCTCCTCGTCCAGCAGCAGCGCGCCCATGCGGGCCAGCAGGTCCTGCCGCCGGGCCGCCGCCATCAGCAGCGCGCCGTCGGACTGCTCCGGCCGCTCCGCCGCCGGGCCCGGGAGCTGCACCTCGGTCGGCAGCGCCACGGCGGCCACCATCTGCTGCGGCTCGCCCGGCATCGTCAGCCGGGTCAGGGCGAGCTGGACGGTGTGCGTGCGTCCCTGGTGCGCCAGCCGCGTCTCGAACGCGGCCGGCTGCCCGGTCTGCAGCACCGACGTCAGGTGCGAGCGGAACGCGGCCCGCCGCGACACGTCCACCAGCAGCGGGAACGAGCGGCCCACGAGATAGCCGTCGGGGCTGCCCAGCACCCGTGAGGTCTCGCCGTTGACGCGCCGCACCACGCCGCCGCCGTCCAGCACGATCACCGGCACCGGGAACGCGCGGAACACCTGCCGCAGCAGCTTCAGCTCCCGCTGGGGGCCGTCCTTCTTGCCGCCCTGCCGCCTGTCGGAGGCCCTGCTCAGCTCGGCGCGCGCCTCGGCCAGCAGCTCGGTCGCGGTGTCGAGCTCGGCGAGCGCGGCGTCCAGGGTAGGGGCGAGTTCGGACGGGTAGGCCGTCCTCGCCTCACGCAGAGACGTGACGCGCGCCGAGAGCGCGTCCAGAGCGTGTTCGAGGTCCGGCACAGTCATGCTCTGACGCTACGCCACGCGGGATAATGCTAGCTATAAGGGGTAGGGAGGCGAAGCTATGGAATCGACCGTGACGATGATCACCCCCGGCCTCGCGCGTGACCTCGCGGCACTCGGCCGCCTGGACGAGGCCACCTCGACCGAGAGCGTGCTGCGCGGCCTCACCACGGCGCTGGCCGACGGCGTCCCCGGCTGCTCGGGCAGCTCGGCCGAGCACTGGCGCGACCAGCGCGTCCTCGTCTCCGGCTCGCACAGCGAGCTGATCACACTGGCCGAGGAGGAGCGCCGCCTGGGGGAGGGACCCTCCGTCGACGCGCGCCGCACCGCCGGCCAGGTGGTGGTCGGCGACGTGCTCGATGAGGGCCGCTGGCCCCGTTACGCCGCCCTGGCCAACCGCTGGGGGGTCCGCTCGGTCCTCGTCCTGCCCATCAAGGTCGCCCCCGCGTTGCTGCTCGTCGGCCTCTACTCCGTACGGCCCGGCGCGTTCTCCCCGGTGGCCGCGCACGCGCTCGCCGAGATGCTGACCCAGCAGGTCGGCGTCGCCATGGCGAACATGTGGGACTTCGAGGAGGTCCGCACCGACGCCGCCCAGCTCCAGGAGGCGCTCAACGGCCGGGCCGTCATCGACCAGGCCAAGGGCATCATCATGCAGACCAGCGGCTGCACCGCCGAGGCCGCATTCGAGGAGCTGCGCCGGATCTCCCAGCACCACCAGGTCAAGGTGGCCGACCTGGCCAGGCTGCTCGTGGACGAGCACCAGCGGAAGTCACGCCGCTGAGGGTCGCGCCGCAGATGGTCACGCCGCCGAGGGGCGCCACCCGGCTAGCCGAACGCCGCCAGTGCGTCGTCCAGCGTGTCGTACAGCGGCAGCCGCTGCGCCAGGCCGGTGATCCACATCACCTTGGACTTCGAGTACTCGACCCCCACCAGGGCGAACCTGGAACTGGCGGCCAGGCTTGTCTGCCACTGGTGCACGATCAGCCCCAGGGCGCGCGAGTCCATGAACGTCACTCCGGCCAGGTCCAGGATCAGATCCGGGCCCGACAGGGACAGGTAGTCGGCGAACTGCTCGCGCGTCGTCGCGTCGAGCACCCCGTCGACCTTGACCACAGTGATCTCGTTCACGGTCGACGACGTCAGGCTCAGAGCGGCCACAGAGCCCTCACCGTTCTCCGGCATTGTCACGGGGCAACCCTACTGTCACCGCGGTGGGGAGGCATACGCCCCGCGGGATGAGGCATACTGGAAGCTGAAGTCCAGCAGAGGGCTTTCGTCTCGAAGTTAGACGCGAGGCGTGCCTCTGCATGGGCTTTTTTCGGTGGAGGCCGCCCTGCGACCCATATGAGGAGCAGCGATGGCCCTGCAGGAACTCGTTCTCGAGGAGTTGACCGCCGAAGAGCTCCTGGCCGAGATGGTCAGGATCGACACCCCCGACAGTGTGCGGGAACGGCTGCGCGAGCGCATCGTGGAGATGCACCGCCCGCTGGCCATGGAGATCGCCCGGCGCTACCGCTACCGCGGCGAGCCGCTGGAGGACCTGCTCCAGGCCGCGTACGTGGGTCTGATGAAGGCCATCAACGGCTTCGACCCGACCCTCGGCCACGCCTTCCGCGGCTATGCCGTCGTCACGATGACCGGCGAGGTCAAGCGCCACTTCCGCGACCGCACCTGGGCCATCCGCGTCCCCCGCCTCTACCAGGAGCGCCGCTCCGAGCTGAACCGGCTCGTCGCCGATCTCAGCCAGACGCTCGGCCGCTCGCCGACGGTCGCCGAGCTCGCCGCCAAGATGAACATCAGCGAGGAGGACGTCCTGCTCACGCTCGACGCCTCCGCCGCCTACAGCACGCTGTCGCTGGACGCGCCGCTCGGCACCGACGACGACGCCGCCTCGCTCGGCGACGTCATCCCGGAGGACGACGACACCCTCAGCACCATGGTCGACCGCGAGGCGGTCAAGCCGCTCATCGACGCCCTGCCCTCCCGCGAGAAGCACATCCTGCTCCTGCGCTTCTTCGGCAACATGACGCAGGCCGAGATCGCGGCGGAGTTCGGCATCTCGCAGATGCACGTGTCCCGGATCCTGCGCAAGGTCCTCGACCAGCTGCGCGCCGAGCTTGTCGGCTGAGAGGGCGGAACGCCGGGTGCACGAGGACAGGCATCCTCACGACGCGGGCCTGACGGGCCCGCCACCCGGCACGCCCATCAGGAACATCACCTTCCGGCTGCAGGACCTGCCACGGGTCCGGGAGCTCGCCGAGACCGAGGCCCGCGGCGCCGGCATGCCCGAGGAGGCCGTCGGCGACTTCGTCATCGCGGTGAACGAGGTCGCCACCAACGCCGTCACCCACGGCCATGTCGAGGCCCGCGCGCGGATGTGGGCGGACGGCGACGACGTCCTGGTGGAGGTGCACGACCGCGGCGCCTGGAAGCCCGGCCCCATGCCCGGCTCGGTCGGCGGGATGGGACTGTGGGTCGCCCGCATGCTCTCCTCCGACCTGGACCTCCGGGTGGGCGCCGGCGGCAGCACGGTCATCATGCGCTTCCCCGCCAAGTGATTCATGCGAAAGACCCCCGGACCGTTGCCGTCCGGGGGTCTGGCCGGTCATGCCGGCCGGTCCTACCTCCTGGTCCGCCCGCGCCAGCCGCTGTAGCTGCGGACGCTCGCCGTCCCCACACCGGCCTGGTGCAGCGCGAGGAACATCAGACCGAGGAGCATGAACGTCGTACCGGAGATGCCGCCCGGTATCCGTACGTTGACCAGGTCGAGCAGGAACCCCAGCCCGAACACGATGGCCGCGACGATCGCCAGCATGAGCCGCTCACCTCGTCCCTGTGGTGGCGGGCGTTGTCGTGGTGGCGGGCGATGCCGTGGTGGCGCCGGGCGTCGCCGTGGTGCCGCCGCCGGACAGGGCCAGCAGCCGTTCCAGCACGGTCCGGTACTCGCGCAGCGCCAGGCGGAGCTGCTCGGTGTCGGTCCGCCCGCCGCCGTTCCCGTCGGAGTCGTTCCAGCGTCGGCGCAGCTCGCCCGTGCGGGACGTCAGCGCGCTCGTGAGCGCCTCGACGACCTCGCCGACGAGCCCGTCGGCCCGCTTGACGGCCTCGTTCGGGTCGTCCACGAAGCCGGCCTGCAGCTCGCGCCAGCGCGCCTGCACCTCGGCCGGGTCCTGGTCGAACAGCACGATCTCGGCCGGCGCCGCGTGGGACGGGGCCGCGCCGCCGTCCGCTCCCGCCACGTCCTCGTCCACCGCGGGACCTGGGCCGGTGGAGACGCCGGTCGCGTACGGCTCCCGCCGCACGCCGTCGTCATTCGGCCCCGGTACGTCGTCCTCGTCATCCAGCCCGTCACGCCCGGTGCCGCCGTGGTCGAGGCCGTCGCGCTCTCCGCGGGCGCCGTCCCCGTCGCCGGCGCTGTGCACCAGGACGTCGTCACCCGTGCCGCGCGCCGGTTCGTCATCCAGGGCCGCCCGGCCGCCGTCGCGGTCGTGGTCGTCGTCCACGATCATGCGCAGATCGTCGTCCTCGGGCCGCGCGGCCCGCACGTCGTCGTCGCCGCGCACGTCGTCCAGCGCACCGTGACGGTGGTCGTTCGCCGGGTCCCGCCGCTCCCCGCTCCAGTGCCCGCCGCCCGGGCGCCCGTCAGCCACGTGCTCGTCACCCACGTGCTCGTCCCCGGGCCGCTCGTCGGCCCGCTGGGGCGGCACTCTCATCTCGTCACCCACGTCCCTCACCGTCCTCGCGTCGTCTCTTCCAGCAGTTCCTCGAAGAGCGCGCGGTAGTGGACCATCGCCTGCCGGAGCTCCTCCGTGGAGGCCTCCTTACGGGCCGCGCGCCCGCTGATCTCGTGCGCCCTGCGGTAGTGGTCGAGCGTCGACGCGTGCACCACGGACAAGTCGGACAGTCGCTGCTCGAAGTTCTCCGTCGGATAGCCGCGGTCGGCCATGACGGACGTCACGAGCTGGTCCGCCTCGGTCACCGCGAACCCGGGCGCGTCCACGAAGCGCTCCTGCACCTCGGTCCACCGCTTGGCGTAGCTGTTGCGCGTCTCCTCCGACAGGGGGCGGATGTCGAGCTCGGCGTGCCGCTGCTCCCGGGCCAGCAGCTCCTGCTCGGCTTCCTTCTTGTTGTCGTGCTCGGCCATCAGGCGTTCGTACTCGGGGCCGAAACGGGCGCGGAGGCGGCTACGGCGCTGCTGCTGGAGCACCACGTAGCCGACTGCGGCGAGCGCCACCACCGCGACCACGACGACGGCCACCCAGATCAAGGTGGACATGATGTTCGCCTCCGGTCTCTGTGTTGAGACCAGCGCCTGCCCCCGAACCGGCTCTCGAAACGCTCGGGAACGGCCCGCAACCCCCTGCCGGCCGCGCTTTCCGGGACCGCGGAACCGCCCCTGCCCCCGGGACAGGATCACCCGGCGTCCAGCGCCTCCCTCGCCTCGGCCAGCACCGCGGCAACATGCGAACGGCCAGCCCCCACCGGCACCTCCCGGAACCCCTCCACGGGGTCGTACGCCACATCCAGCCCGGCGTCGACGAGCCGCTGCGCCCACCGCAGGGCGGTGTTCAGCCGCTCGGACGCGGGCGGCTTGCCCTGCGCGGCGGCGGACAGGTTGCGCAGGTTCGTCGCGGGACCCGACTGGATGTGCTCCCGGGACACCTTCCACGGCACGGCACGACCGTGATCCAGGGTCGGCTTCACCAGCCCGGCGGCGCGCTTCGCCTGGAGCACCCCGGACTCGCTCACGCCGAAGTGCGCGGCCAGCTCCCGCACGCTCCACCCCTCGGCCACGAGCCTCGCCAGCTCCCCGCGATCGATCGCCGCCCTACGCCCCAAGGCCGCCTCCGCTCCCGCCCGCGCTGTGCACAGGCACCTCCGATGTGCGCTAAGGTTATGACGTCTCGCCCCACAGGGACGGACACACACCGGGACGTAGCGCAGCTTGGTAGCGCACTTGACTGGGGGTCAAGGGGTCGCAGGTTCAAATCCTGTCGTCCCGACCAGATTCTCGCTGGTCGATGAGGGTGTCACTCGAAAGGGTGGCACCCTTTTCAGTTCTGGGAAGCCAAGTGGGAAGTCACTCGCTCACGCCGTCCTGGCCTTGAAGATCTTGTCCATGGCCTCGGCGCCCTTGGTCAGGGCGGGACGGATCTCCTGGCGGTAGATGGTCTCGGTCACGTTCGTCGACGAGTGTCCGACGAGACGCGAGATCTCCTCTATGGCGACATCATGCGCGGACAGTAGCGAGACGAAGCTGTGCCGCAGTTCGCGCGGACACCAATCGGTGCCGATGCCCGCCGCATCCGTGATCTTCTGGAACTCCCGGCGGACGTACCAACGGTCCATGGGACGCCCGTCTTCTCGCCGGAACACGAGAGCATCGTCGGTGCCCCGTTCGCCTGACGCGAGGCGTTCGGCCGCTCTGGCCTTGTGAAGGTCCTTGAGGACCTGCAACGCCCTCTTGGAGAGCTTCAGAACACGCCTCGACTTGCGGGTCTTGGTGTCACCCTTCGCTCGCACGGAGCGGTACACGGCCACGGTGCCGGCCTTCAGATCGACCTCTGACCACCTGAGGGCACGCGCCTCCTCTGTCCGTACGCCGGAAAGCAGGCTGACGATGACGTACGCCCGCAGGGGAGTCAGCATCGCCACCTTGATCACCGCCTTCGCCTCCTCCAGGTTGAGAGACTTGGACGGGCGGCCCTCCTGACCTTCCGGGACGTCCACGAGGCTGGCCACGTTCCGCTTGACGCGGTCGCGCGCCTGAGCGTGGGAGGCGGCTAGGGATGGGCTGGCAATCGTGCGGGAGACCGCATCGGTGATCTGGCGACCCCGCTTTGAAGTGCTGGGGGAGTCGCTGAGGCGTTGGCGCACTCAGCAGCCGGTGCGGGCCTTCCTGGAGGACCTCGTCATGACGAGGCGTCACTTTGCCTCGTCTCCTCGCTAATCCAGCGGAGATATTCGGGACTTCCCGCGACGATCGGGGTCGCGATGATCTCGGGAACTTCGTATGGGTGGTGCGCCCTAATGTGGCTCTGTAGCGCAGGGTAGAGGGTCGCCAGTGTTTTGAATAGTAGCTGCCACTCTTGTGTATCGTGCAAGGCCCCCTTCCACCAGTAGACGGACCGTATGGGACCAATGATCTGCACGCCCGCAGACAATCGGGTTGTGGTAAGAGTGTGTGCCAGCTCCGCTGCACTTGTCATGGAATCTATAGTTGTTGAAACCTGCATATATTCCGTCATGGATTTGTTTCCTCGTCTACTTGCGTGCGAAAATGCCGGTCCGGGCACCCTATTCGGTCTTCCGTCCCGTGATCAGTTTGCGGGATGGAAGGATCGCTGCTGTCCCGTGGAGCCTCAGCTGACCACATCAACGCCACGACAGGCCGATGCTAGATCATTTAGCATCGGCGGCGCTATCGTCATGTGCGACAGGAGCTGTGGCTCCTCTATAGCGATAAAGAAGCTCCATTGCAACGCACGTAAAGCTACCTGCTATTAGTCCAATGCCCGCTTTCACTTGAATGTCAAGAACGGAGTGCACCCCACCGTACTTCAGCGCTATATATGTGGACCGAAATATCATGAAAACACCTAAGATCATGAAGGATGCTTGGGCAGTTCTGGTGGCGAGGTATCTCCTGTGTTTGCGCAGCCAGAGTACGGAAGCGATAACCAAGGGCAAGGTGGCCGAGATGGCGAATAGCTCGCCCGTGCCCATCAGGAAACCTTCGACATTTGCCCATAGTATATTCATATCGCTGTTCGTCCTCATGTCATATCCCTTCTCTCAATATTAACGAACGGTCTTCGCCAGGCCGCTTCCCGGCGAAGACCGTTCAGGAGTGGGCTGCCACTCAGCTGCTACCGTACCGCTTTCCCCAGTAGGTCATCCACCAGCTGTAGTAGTCGTTATTCTCCCATGGAATGCATCTAGCGGTTGACTTTGTCACGTGGTAGCAGAATGTGACTTCTGCTCGGAAGTAGTGTCGGTATGCTTCGACCTGGCAGTACTGCAGCATATTCTGGAAGCATTCGGCTTTAACTCGTCTCTTGTTCCAGACGGGTTGTAGCTCGAAATCTTCTCCCGGGTTGGGGTCGGATGGCTTTAGTGGGCCTGCTGCTTCATAGGACTTGCAGGTTACTTCTGCATTCCCCTGCACTGTGCCGTTGACTCCACCGCTGGGGGAACGGGCGCCGTCTATTTCGATCGAAAACCCAATCTGGGAGCTGTACTTGTTGTTAAGAAAGCATGCCTCCCCGACGGATTTGATGGCAAGGTTGCGCTTTATGTACTTCGCTTCCGCCGTGTTCGTCTTGCTTTCTTGGGACCAGACGCGGATGTAGTTGTAAAAAGTCCCTGGATCTGTTGACGGGAAGTTTCGGTTAGTCGCTAGATCCCAGACAGTCTCCCCTAATCCGTCGTTCTCGCTCGACCGGGCGAACCAGTAAGACCCTGCATCTACTGTAATTCCCCAGCCCTTGCGCTTCTTCCCCTTCGGCGTGTATTCATTCTTGATCAGAAGTGTAGATGTTTTGAACCCAGGCTTCTCGCACTTCCATTGGCCTGATGGGTCGCTCATTTCATATTTCAGGCATATGCCCTGGCCGGCGGAGCCTCCACCAGAGCCACCCCCGGAACCGCCTTCGCTACACGTTCCCGCGCTGGAGATAGATGCCATGGAGGTCGGAAAACTTCCGTCGACCTGACCCGCGCAGGAGTCGGCATTATCGGTCCAGTCTTCATAGGTGGCGTAGGGAACTTGGATCACAGTCATGTTTCCGCAGCGGTCGAAAACATGGACCGAGATACTGAACGTTCCCGGATCCACCTCCCCTTGCGTACCTGCGGTCGCCGACTGGGACTTCGCTGGCGCATCCCACGTGCGCTTAACTTCGGTCGTGACATTGATTGTACCGTTTGCCCCAGGTGTAACAGCCGCATTGTCCAGAGCCACCGTGAGATTCTTGCGTGGCTCCCCTAGTTTTGTCAGACTCTGGCGTTCTTGGATCAGCGCGGTGTTCAGAAGGGAAAGCTTGGCCGTATTTGGAGCTGTAGCTGAAACTCCGGGCGCTTCCCATATGGTGGGTGCGAGTCCTTCGAGAACAGCATTTTGAGCCTCATAATACTTCTTTACTCGTGCGATGTATGAGCTGGCGCTCGACTCGCTGGGCGTTGATGCTCTCGCTGGCTGAGACTGATCCAAAAAGGGGATGCATGCGTCCCCGGCGGCGGGCGGTGGAGGCAGTGCTTTGGGATTCGCCTCTGCTGTGACCCAGTCACCTGAGCCGAAAGCGGTCTTCGCTCGTACTTTAACGGTGTACTTCGCGCCGTTCGTCAGCCCTGTGATTGCGGCGTAGGGCTCTTTCACCTCAAGGTTCTTCACCGCTGTACCATCATCGGCGTTCACCTGAACGTCGTAACCGTCGAGTAGGGCGACACTGCCGTTGTTTGTCGGCAATCCCCAGCTGGCCACCGCACTGCTATCGCCAGCTTGGACCGATAGATTCAGCACTTCGCTTGGAGGGCCTGCTGGAAGATAGGTAATCGCTATAGACGGTTGCTCAGTCGACGTGGCATCAGCGAAGCTGATAACGGCATCAACGTTTGATGTAAGCAGCAGCCATTGATATTCGCTTCCCGCAATATCGGCTTGAGGCTTCCCTATGGGGAAATCGTATCGCTTGTTGAGGTCGGCATCTCCTTCCAGGTCTGAGCCTTTGGTATCGACGGTGACTGGGTTCTTCAGCGGTCTTGCCGAGATCACTGCATCCGCCGGGCAGGTTCCTGAAGGGCAAACAGGTGCACCGAGCTTCAGGATGCCCTCTGAGACACCCGCGCCATCTGGAAGTTCATCGAGTTTTAGCGCGATTGCAGCAGCAGACTTGTCGGTACCTGTGCCACCAATCCGGATCACGGTGTCATCGGTAACTGGACAGGGATTTCCATTGCAAGCGGTGGGATCAGTTTTGACGGTCTTGATTGCGATACTGTCCCTTGCCAGGGTCAGACGCCGCACGTCCTCAACCGGGTTCGGCGGAGGGGTTCCTGGGATTGTAAAGGAGACCGCGCCGGTCTTGGCGGTGCAGACTTCCTCCAGCCCGCCAGTGTCAGCATCACTCATGCTGTCGACCCGGCTGGTGGCTGTAGAAGGTGAAGGCCCAGCCCCCGTGACGGCGGTGCCCATGTCAGCCGTGATCTCGGCGGCGGTTTGGGCGCGGTTGTAGATGCGGACCTCGTCGATGGTGCCCTTGAAGTACTCGCCGTAGATGGTGTTGCCGCCGATGTGGACGGCGCCGCCGTCGTCGAGCACGGCGCCTGAGATCGCCTTCTCGCCGATCTGGCTACCGTTGAGGAAGAGCCTGGCTGTCGTACCGTCATAGGTGAGGGCGAGGTGGTTCCAGGCGTTGAGGGGCAGCAGTGCGCTTCCGGTGACTTCGCCGGGTTTGTTGTTCTCCGTGTTCAGCCATCCATCCGGCGTTCTGTTGTTCGAGGCGTACAGACCGTAGGAGAGGTCGGTGCGCGTGGCGTAGTCCTTGGCGACGACGGTGCGCCAACTGGTGACATCTGATGGTTTGACCCATGCCGACAGTGTCAGTCCGGTGGTCATGGTCAATGAAGGTGAGTGATTGATGTTGACCATGCTGGAACCGTCGAACGACAGAGCCTTGCCGTTCTTCCCGTCGACCCACGTTGCGCCGCTCGTCGTGCCGTTGTTGGCGCCGGTGGAGTCGGTGATGGTGGTTCCGGCACCCTCGTTCATGCCGTAGGCGGCGACCAAGCCGTCCGGCGTGGGACTCGGTGTTGGCGTGGGAGTCGGCGTCGGGTTGGGGTTGGGGCCTGGATCGGGGTTCTGCGCGGGGGCGCAGGCGATCATTTGCCACTTGTACGTGGTGCCGGCCTGCACGGTGTTGGCGGGGATCTGGAAGGAGGCGCGTTCGCCGCCGTTGACCGTGCGGGTGCCCAGTGGTGCTGATCCGACCGGCGCGCCGGTGTTGTCGTACAGGTAGTACTTGGCCAGGACCGGGCCTCCCGATGGCCGGTTGACCATGCCGGACAGGATGGGCTGCGTCGGGTCAGCCATGCCGGTCTCAGTGTCGGTGGGCCGCATCGCCGCGTCGGAGGTGATGCGATAGGCCGGACTCTCGTTGCAGGACGGCGGCGTCACACCGGTACGGCATGCCTTGACCACGAACTTGAAGCTGGCCGGATTATCGAGCGAGAAGATCCTCTCCGGGATCTGGCCCGCAGGGACGCCGTTGTTCGTCGTAGTGCCCGGAGCAGTGACCATCGTGCGGAGATCGGCCGGTGACAAGACCCTCTGGTACGCGTGGACGTCGTCAATCGCGCCGGTGAAAGGCGTCCGGATGCCCGCGATCTGGCCCTTGCCGAACTGAAAGGCGCCGCGGGCGTTCCAGTCCACGGTGTGATCGCGTTCGTCGGCCAGCTCGCCGTCGACGAACAGACGGATTTTGTGAGCCGTCTGGTCATACTGGACGGCCAGATGGCTCCACCCGCCGACCCGCGCGATGTTCTTGGACACCGCCCACCGTTCGTTGATCCGGTCAGAAATGTCCTGGGTGACCAGGGTGAGGACCCACCGCTGATCCACCTCAGGAACCGTTGAGCGGGCGTAGGCCAGGGTGAAGGCGGGCTGGTTGACACCCTGCTGAGAGAAGACCACCTGGTCTTTGGTGCTGTCCTCCAGCTTGACCCAGGCCGTGACGGTGTAACTCTGATCGGTGTTGAGCACCGGTCCGGAGGTAGCGCCGCTCCCACCGGAAAGTTTGAGGGCCTGGCCGACCTGCCCGGGAACGCGACTGTAGTTCCCTGCCAGGGTGACCTTCAGACCGTGGCCGGAGGCGTCGGCTGCGTTGTTTCCAGAGGTCTCATCCAGTTTCCAGTAGGCCGCCTCGCCGGTGGGAAGCTGCGCCGGTGGCGGGGTCATGGTCGAGTCGTTGACGCTGACGGTGTAGTCGAGCGGGCTGGCCTCAGGCACGCTGGACTTGTAGGTGACCTTGACCGCGGTGGAGCGGGCGATTGCGTCTGTGCCGCTCAAGGAGTCGATGGACTCGGCCGCGACAGTCGGGATCTCCGGCGGTAGCACCCAGTCCACGCTCAGCTTGGGCACATTCTGGCTCCACAGCTGGGGCCAGAAGTCGAAGTTCTCGCTGGCGTTGGAAGCGGGCGTGGTTTCGGTCCCCAGCTGCAGCATCAGTCCGTGGTTGGCGGTGCCGCTAGCCCAGGCCTGGGCCATCGTGGTCAAGTCCCAGCTCCACACTGCGCCGGCGGCCTGCGGCTGGATGCAGGGATTGATCGAGGAGCGTCCCTCGGCAGTGGTGGCGGGTTGCCTGCTCCAGAAGGTGTCGTCGGCCACCCAGGCGTCGGTGATCCGGTGCGCGAAGATCGATTGGTAGTTGACCAGGCAAGAGCTGGCGTCGGTGCGCAACGTCAGCTGCATGGTGGCCTTGACAACGTTCCGGTTGGCGATCGGAGTGGTGTCGAAAGCCATGAGCGCACGGAGACTCTCCGGCCTGTCGGCACAGGTCTGGTTGGGCCACTCCCCGGTACAGGTCCGGTAGTTCTGACGGCCGACCCTTCCTGGGGCGATCTGCGAGTTCGGGGACTTGATCCCCACTTCCTGGGTGACCCCCAGAGTAGTGGTGGGGTCTACGGTCACCGGGTACTGGGTGGCCGGGTCGGCCAGCCACGCCGCATCCGGCTTCAGCACGAGGACCGTCGCGTCGTCCTTCACCTCCACCGAGGTGTCGATTTTATCCTGCCGGCCGGGACTCCCGGCGCTCGGCTTCTCCGCCGCCGCATCCCACATGAGCGGAGCGGGCGCCGACGCCACCTCCTTGCCCTTACCCGCGGTCAGCGACAACCCGCCCGACTTGGTCTTGCCCAGCTTCAGGCCCTTGGCCTGCACGGGGATGCGATACTCCACCGGGCCAGTGGGACGCTCGCGCAACACGATGTCGTGCCGGAACCCGGTGGGCAGCGCCGTGACGACGAGGTCCGCCGACGGACCCGCAGCACCCACGTACGTGGCCACGTTGCCCTTGATCTGCGGACGCGGAAGCTCTGTCGGCCACGACAGCCCAAAGGAGCGTTCCCGATCCAAGGTCATGGAGGCGAACGGACCGGAACCCCCGGTCGACAGGCGCACGTTTCCCTTGGCCAGCTTGGGCCTCAGCGCGCCGTTCTGCTCGACCAAGGACGTGTCGATCCACGCCCACCCACCGTCTCCTTGACGCAGTTGCGCCGGCCCTGTATAGGACTCGGTGGCCAGATGCCCGTCCGGATACGCCCACGTCCGGGACGTCTCAGTGAAGGCGGTCTCAACAGCGACCGCCTTGTTCTGCTTCATAGCCTCCTGCACTGCGGCCCGAAGCGGCGCATCAGCATCTTCCGGGCGCGGGAAGGTGGTCACCGCGGGAGTCACGGGGCCCTTGGCGGCTTTTGGGTTAGGGGCGGCAGTTGCTCCAGTAATGGAGCCGGCGACAAGTAGTGACGCTGTCACGGTTAGTATCGTCACAGCAGCCAGCTTGCGCTTCGCGCGCCGTTGAGGTCTGAATGAGCCTAACTCGTTCACTAACACCTTCAATCACGGTGAGTCGGATTGTCGGCCTTGATCTTCGAGTGGCAGGCATAGATGATCAATATGAGAAAGATCACTGCGAGATGGATGCAAGTTCATGTAACGTTTGTGCGGCGAAAAACGATACATACCTTAAACTCGCACATTTGGTAATCTCGCTTGCCGGGCCGATTTGCGCGAAGCCTGCTGCTCGAGAAGATCGTCCCTGTAGCTGGCAGCCTGTGGCAGGGCGATACAGACGCCGTCCGGGGTGGCCAGATGCCCCTTTGATCGCTAGACCTCTGCCTGACTAATGCGCCATCTGATGGCGGGCAGAAGGGCAGCTGGGAAGCCAATCCGGGAAGCCAACGGGCTCAGGCGCTGCCAGATCTCGACCGACGTACCTGGACTGTTGTTGCTGGTGAGTGGCTCCCCACTCGACTTGCCCAGACTGGCCCGGACCCTCGTCCCGTGGCTGGGGGTCAAGGGGTCGCAGGTTCAAATCCTGTCGTCCCGACGGTGACACAAGGCCGGTCGGCTTGGGTGAAAGCCCAAGTAGGCCGGCCCTTCTCGTTGTCGTAGTCGTGATCGCAGTCTCCTTCGCGATCTCTGACCTGGGGACCAGCCGGCGGACAGATGGCTGCTCAGAGCGGCTCCGGCCGGATAGAGCGGCCTTTCTCCATCCTGCGGGGCGAACGGCACGGATCACCGTGATTCCGATCACCGGCGCGAATCGTGCCACCGGAATCGCGGCCGCAGCCAAGCCGTTACCGAATGCCGCGTTCCCATGCCACTGCGCTGAGCCGGGATTCGAGTGCGCCGCGAGCTGCTTCGGCGGTGAGCATGATCCGCGTCGTGACATAACCCAGTTGATGATTGACGCGCGTCATGTAGTCGTTGCCCGCGTCCACGTTCGTCACTACCAGGCAGATCTCCGGTCGCTCGGCCAGCAGCCACCGCATCATGGCGGCTTTCACGGTGCGGCCCAGCCCGCGGCCCCGGTGCCTGGGTAGCACGGCCGTGTCCTGCTGGACGGCCGTGTCGGGCATGCCGGGGAAGATCTCCAGCTCTGTCAGGCCGACCACGGCATCGCTCGCCTCGTGCACGACCACGACGGCCCGGTGTTCGACGCCGCGCCGGCGCGCGTCGTGCTCGGCTTGCCGCACTCGGGGTACGGACCAGTGCGGGTGACGGTAGCTGGAGTCTCCGACGGGGGCGTCATGGATGGCGCCGCGCGCTCGTGCGAAGGACTCCACGAGGGTGTCGGGTGCGGCTCCCGTCCATTGTTCCAAGCGGTGACCGGCCGGCACGGGGACCTCCCACAGCGCCGGGTCCACCTCAGGAACCCTGAGCACCTGGAGGGCCACCCGTTGCACGACGGTGAAGCCCCGTGCCCGGATCCACTGCTCGCCGTCGCCGCCGGCGGTCACGCCTCGTCCCACGATGAGCTCACGGCCTTCGGCGGGCGAGCCGCCGAGCGCTCGGCGGAGCAGCGCCGTCCCGATCCCCTGCCGGCGCAGCTCAGGATGGACGCGGACGTCGACGACAATGCTGTTGTCGTCCTCCGACCGTGACACCTGCGTGATCGCGAGGCCCGCCGGGTGACCTTGCCTGCGCGCCGCCCAGAACCGCTGCCTGTCCACGCCCGGCGGAATGGCACGCAACCGGCCCACGAACGTGTCGTAGCCGGGCTTCGGCGCGTCGGGCCGATCCACCGAGAACGCGGCGATCGCCAGGTCGTACTGACCACGGAGCTCGGCGTCAGAAGCTTTGTCCGGATCAAAGGGAAAGATGTCGACACTCATCACGCCCTCGCTTCCACTGCCAGGTCAGCCGCGCGCACGGCCGCTGGGGATATGGGCATCCGCCGGCACCGGCCATCAATACGGACGCGATCATGATCACCCCGAAACTCAAGAGTCCCATTCCGAGGATGATGTCCGAATGGAGAGACTTTTGCATGGCCACCAGCGGCGACACGCACCTGGCCGTTGACACTCTCATGCCTGCTTCTGAACCCCTTCGCGTTCCGTCAGCGGTGTGACCTGCTCGATGATCCTCTGTCGCTGCAACGGCACCCGGACGGGGGCAGCACGGTCCGGCACCGATGCGAGCGCGCCGATCACTGACAGCGTCAGGTGCCCGCTGCGTCTGCAACCGAGGGGTCACCGCGGCTGTGAGGTCATCCTCAGGGACGACGTCGTCGCGACCTCCGGAGGAGGCGGCCGAGACCCGGTGACGATGTGCGGGGCACCGCCGCGGCGGCAGATTGGGCCGGGTGAACACCTCTTCTCCACGAAGCCGCCGTACGATCGTGCCGGTCCTGATCGTCGCCGTCTGGTCGGTGAGCTATCTGGTCCTCGGCCTGCTCTGGGCTCTCGGCGGGCCCGGCTATCCGTTCGACGCCGGCCGTGCGGGTCCGGGCAGCACGCTGCTCGACCCTCTTCCGGCGGCGGCCGGCGGGGGTGTGCTGGCGATGACGGCGCTGGTGGCCGCCGTCGTCGCGGTGCTCGCCGCCAGAGGTCCGCTCAACCGGGCCTCCGCCGTCGTGGCCGTCGTGGCCGGCGCCGGCCTGGCGGTCCTCCTGCCCGACGTGCGCATCATGATGAGCGCCGGGTACCTGCCGGTGATGCTGGCCGCCGCGCTCGCCGGCCAGGTCGAGTTCTCGTTGATCGCGACCATGCTGACGTGGCCCAGCGTCAACCTGCTCATCCTGATGGCGGCCGGCGTCAGCCTGCTGGTCCTGGGGACGCGCACGCTGATCGGAGGGCCCGGTCGGTCCGGCAGCGCCGCCGGCGCGCTGCGGATCGGGCGGTACGCGACCGCTGTCGCGGTCGCTGTCCCCGTCGTCTACGCCGTCACCCGCTTCGGCTGGCTCCTGGGCGTGCCCGTCGGTATCAGCGACCACTTCCTGGCCTACATCGCCGAGATCACCCCGATCGGCGCCGGTCTCAGCACGCTCGGTCTCGTCGGCGCGGTCCTGACCGTCGGCCTGGTCCGGCCGTGGGGTGAGATCTGGCCGCGCTGGGTGCCGTTCCTGCGCGGGCGGCCGATCCCGGCGCGGTTCCCGGCCTACTCGGCTCTGGCCGCCTCCCTTCCCATCACCTCCGCCGGACTGATGTACGTCCGCAAGAAGCTCACCGGCGAGCAGATCGGCCCGGCGGGCGCGGGCGCGGAGCTGGGCGCCTGGCTGCCGGAGATGTTGTGGCCGCTGTGGGGGCCGGCCCTGGCGGTGGCCGCCCTGGCCTACCTCGCCCGCCGCCGGCACCTCGCCCACGCACGCCGACCATAATGGTGGGCGTGGGAGAGTCCCCGTCCCCTGCCGGCGCCGCAGTGGACTCGTTTCTCAACCGGCATCAGGTGAGTGCTGATGCCGTGCTCGCCGTCCTGCTCCTCCTGCCGCTCGGCCTGGTCTCGTTGAGCCTGCTCCGGGCCTCGGACAGTCCCCTGTCGCTCCGCCTGCTCGCGGGTGCCGGCCTGCTTCTCCTGCATGGTTGCGTCGTCCTGCGTCGGCTGCGCCCGCTGCCGGCGTACGCGCTGGCCGCCGCGGCGATGCTGCTGCTGGTGGCGCTGCCGCCCCTGCACGACCCGGGCGGCGCCTACTATCCGGCGGTGCTGCTGCCGAGCACGCTGGTCTTCGGGCTGCTGCTGTACACGGCGTCCGGCCGGCTCGAACTGCTGCCCGGCCTGGTCTGCCTGGCCGTCGCCGTGGCCGGAGTGGCCCTGGTTCTGGCGCGTCTGTGGGACCCGGCCTCGTGGGGCGGCTCGTCGGGCTCCTACGAGCTGGTCGCGTGGCGCATCGGCCTGTCGGTCGGCCTGGTCGCCGCGGCGGCGTGCCTCTGGTCGCTGGGGCGTCTCAGCCGGATGCGGGTGTTGTTCCTGTCCGAGCTCAGAGCGAAGGCCGAGCGCGCCGAGGCCGACCGTGCGCGGGAGCGGCAGGAGGCGGCGCGGGCGGAACGCGACCGCATCAGCCGCGAGATGCACGACGTGGTGTCCCACTCGCTCGCCGTCATGGTCAGCCAGGCGGAGGGCGGCAGGCTGTCCGATCCGGACTCGCCCGGGGCGGGGGTGTTCGCCACCATCGCCGAGGTCGGGCGCGACGCCTTGCGCGACATGCGCGGGCTGCTGGGCGTGCTGCGCGCCGACGGCGGCACCGCTCCGCAGCCGGGCCTCGGCGACCTGTCCGACCTGCTGGACCATGTGCGCGATGCGGGCGTACGCCTTGCCTTCCAGCAGGTCGGGGACGCCCGGCCGCTACGCCCCGCCGCCGACCTGACCGCCTATCGCGTCATCCAGGAGGGGCTGACCAACGTCATCAAGCACGCGGGGGAGACGGCCGCCGCCGACATGACGCTGGCGTGGCGCCCGGACGGAGTGCACATCACCATCACCAATGACGGCGCCGGGCCGCCCGCCGAGGAGGCCGGCGTCGGGCTGACCGGGATGCGCGAACGTCTGAGCATGGTGGGAGGCACCCTGGAGGCAGGCAGACGTCCCGGCGCCGGCTTCGAGCTGTCGGCCACCGTGCCCTATGAGCCGAGGAGCCTTCCATCATCAGGATCATGATCGTCGACGACCAGGAGCTGCTGCGCAACGGCCTGGCCATGGTCGTCAGGTCCCAGCCCGACGTGGAGGTGGTCGCCGAGGCCGCTGACGGCCTGGCGGCCCTGAAGGCGTTGGAGTCGCGGCACGTCGACGTGGTGGTGATGGACATCCGCATGCCTCGAATGGACGGTGTCACCGCCACCCGGGAGATCCAGCGGCTGGACGACCCGCCGAAGGTGCTGGTGCTGACCACGTTCGACCTGGACGAGCACGCCCTGGCCGCGCTGCGCGCCGGTGCGAGCGGGTTCATGCTGAAGGACGCGCCAGGGGAGGAGATCATCGCGGCGATCCGGCACGTGCACCGGGGCGACTCGATCATCGCGCCCGCCACGACCCGGCGGCTCATCGGGCGGCTCGTCGCGAAGGCCGACACCGACCCGGACGCCGTGCTCAAGGTGCTCACGGAGCGCGAGCGTGAAGTGTTCCTCAGCCTGGCCCGAGGCGCGTCCAACGCCGAGATCGGAGTCGAGCTGTTCTTGTCGGAGACCACGGTCAAGACCCACGTGGGGCGCATCCTGACGAAGCTCGGGTTGCGCGACCGGGTCCAGGCGGTGGTCCTGGCGTACGAATCCGGCGTTGTCACTCCCGGCGAGCGTTAGGCCCGGCCGTGGGATCGGTCGCCTGACGACACCGGAGATGCTCTGACGGGTCGCGCCAGGCGACCGATCGGCGTGATCTGACCAGGTAGTGGAGCCCGATCCCCAGACCCGTGGTGAGCAGGACAAGTCCGATGACGACCATCGTGATGATCGCCGGCCATTGAAGGCTCCCCGGCAGGTGGAGTGCCAGGAACCACGAGCGGTTGATCTCCCCGGTCGAGAGCATGATCGCGGGGATGGCGCCCTGCGCCACCAGGGGCACCCAGCACAGCGTCAGGCTGGCGATGACGTAGGCCCGTAGCCCGGCGGGGGCGAGGTCGAGGCCGAGGCGCCGCAGGCCCGGATCGGGCTGGGGGCGGTGCGGCAGGCCAGGGTGCCGGGTCAGGGCGATCGCCGGGCGCCTGCGTGCGGGTCGCGTGCCGGAACGAAAGCGCAGGAGGAGGTCGGGCGCGGTGCTCAGCAGCCGGGCGGCCGCGATCCGGCCCAGCAGCCACGCCATGGCCGCCCCGCCGGCCACCCCGACCACCGGTCCGGCCCAGATCGGGCCCTGCCATGCGGCCAGGAAGGCCGGTGCGGCGCCGGCCGCGGTAAGGATCAGCATCAGCAGGACCTGGGCGAAATCGGTGCCGTTGTCCAGCAGGTTGCCGCCGCGGCGGTGCGGGTCGCCCAGCGGGACCGGGCGCAGGACCGAGACGAGCACCGTGATCCCGGCCCCGCCACCCAGCACCGCGGGGATCAGAGCGGCCAGCCACGGCCAGGCCTCGTGATGGCCGGAGACAACGACCAGGCCGACGGTCAGCACCACGGTCGGCGGCGCGGCGACCAGGAACCAGCCGAGCTGCCGGCCACGCACGTCGCGCCGGATCGCGCCGGGGATCATGATCTTCCCCCACAGCTCGGTGCCGTCGTCGCCGTAGAGGTTGGCGGAGATCGCCGTGATCCAGACGGCGAACAGCAGCCCGGTCCACGGCAGGAACACCGTGGCGCCGGCGACCAGCGGCAGCAGGCAGAACACCAGCGCGTACGCCAGGGCGAAGCAGACGAAATGGAAACGCTGCAGGTCACGGGTGTAGGTGCGCAGCTCGCGGGCGGCGACCGCGGTGACCGGGCCGCGCACCCACCGGTCGGCGGTGGCCCTGGCGGGTCGTCCGCCGGCGCGGCGGGTGGTCAGCCGGCGCTGGATCAGTACGGTCCAGCCGTACAGACATCCCGCGCCGAGCGCGGCCAGGCCCGCCAGGGCGGCCGCCACGAGCGGCCAGTCACCGTGTGCGGCGGCTTCGACGGCGCTCAGGCCCCAGCCCGAGGGAAGGGCCCGCACCCACGTGCCGACCACGCTGGGGAATCCGGTGTCCAGCGCCGTACCGGCCAGGGGTGACAGCACCCAGCCGGAGTGGAGGGCGGCCAGCACCGTCGCGCTGACCAGCGCCGCCAGCGCGGCGCCGGTGCGCGATCGCATGACCTGGCCGAGGGCGGCGGTGACCAGCCGGGAGGCGATCACGGTGAGGACGAGTTGGAGGACGACCGCCACCACGGCGACCACCGTCGCCCCGAGCCCGGTCGCCACGACCACCAGTCCGGCCAGTGCCACCAGGGTCACCGCCGGTGCGACGCCGATGAAGGAGGCGGCGGCCAGGCCGGCGGTCAACGCGCGCGGGGACATCGCCTGCAGGGCGAAGTGCTCGGGGCGCAGGGTCTCGTCCCCGCCACCGAACAGGGCGGGCCCCACGAGCCAGCCGGCCGTCCAGAGCGCCAGCGCGGCACCGAGCAGGTCGAGCCGCAGCGATGCCACCGGATAGTCCTGACCGGCGAGCAGCACGACCGCGCCCGCCAGCGCCAGGCCCACCACACCACCGAAGACCATCTGAGCGGCACGCGGCCCGCTCATCGAATTACGCTGGACGGCCAGCTTCATCCGGATCAGGACGCCAACCACGCCAGCTCCTCCATCTCGGGCAGCCGGCCGCCGACCAGGCTCACGAACCGCTCCTCCAGGCTCAGCCCGCCCCGCACCCGCTCCAACGGACCCGAGGCGGCGACCCGGCCCGCGTCGATCACCGCGACGTGGTCGCACAGCTGCTCCACCAGGGCCATCACATGGCTGGACAGCACCACCGTCCCGCCCCCGCGCACGAACCGCTGCAGAATCACCTTGATGGTCGCCGCGCTCACCGGGTCGACCGCTTCCAGCGGCTCGTCGAGTACCAGCAGCTTCGGCGCGTGCAGCAGGGCGGAGGCAAGGCCGATCTTCTTGCGCATGCCGGTGGAGTACTCCATCACCAGGGTCCGGCCGGCCGTCTCCAGCCCGAGGACGTCCAGCAGCTCCTCCGCCCGGCGATCGACCTCGGAACGCTCCATGCCGCGCAGCAGACCCGTGAAGCGCAGCAGTTCCGGGCCGGTCAGCCGTTCGGGCATCGCCAGCCCGTCGGGCAGCACGCCGATCAGTCTCTTGGCCCGTACGGCGTCCGTCCACACGTCGGCACCGAAGATCTCGGCACGGCCCGCATCCGGCCGGAGCAGGCCCACCGCCATCGACAACGAGGTGGTCTTGCCGGCGCCGTTGGGGCCGACCAGGCCGAAGAAAGAGCCGCTCGGCACCTGCAGCTCGACATGGTCCACGACGTGTCTGCGGCCGAACGTCTTGGTCAGGCCGATCAGGCTCAGCGCGGGTGACTCCACGATGTCCGTCCTCCATTCCCTATCCGGTACGGCACGTGCCGTACAGGATGGAGGAATCATGTCAAAGCTGTCAATACGGCACGTGCCGTGCTGCTATGGTGGCGAAAATGAGGGAGAAGAGCGCCGACCGGACCGTAGCCATCATGCGGACCACGCTGGAGCTGGGCCAGGAGATCGGTTACGCCAAACTCAGCATCGAGGCGGTGGCGGCCCGCGCCGGCGTCGGCAAGCACACGATCTACCGCCGCTGGTCGTCCAAGGGAGCCCTGTTCCTCGATTCCCTCATGTCGTTGAACGAATCGGGACTGGACTACCCCGACACCGGCGATATCGTCGCCGACCTGCGCGCGCAGATCCACGCGGCCGTCGACCTGCTGGGCCGGCCGCCGTTCGGCCCGCTGGTCCGGGCGCTCGTGGGCGAGGCCCAGTACGATCCCCAGATCGCCGCCGCGCTCAGCGAGCGATTCATCGCCCCGCAGGAGGCCAAGACCGTCGCCCGGCTGGAAAGGGCGCGCGAGCAGGGGCAGATCTCACCCGACTTCGACCTGGACCTGGCGATGGCGATCCTGTCCGGACCTCTGTACTTCAGGTACCTGATCACCAACGAACAGCTGACGCATGCCTACGTCGACCGCGTTCTCGAAGCCCTCTTCGCCGGGCTGAGAGGGCATTTCGCCAGTTGATGTCCCTTTTCGTCGAGGGCACTCTCATGGAGATGGAGCCGGGATCGTTCGCTCGGCCGCGTCCGTGGCCCGGCGGTGAGCCCGTGACCGGACCTTCGGTCGCCGCAGGCCGAGGACGACGCCTGCCGCGACGAGCAGGGTGCCGGCGACGTCGGCGGGGCCCGCCTGGCCGAGGCCGAGCGCGAGGGTGGTGAGCAGTGCCCCTACCGGTACGAGGCCGGCGAAGAGGCCCGCGCGGTCGGCGCCGAGGCGGCGCAGCGCGTCGTACCAGAGGAAGAAGGCGGCTGCGGTGACGATCGCGCCGAGGTAGCCGAAGGCGGCTGCCTGGCCGGGTGTGGGCAGCCGCAGGGAGGCCGTGCCGTCCAGGGCGAGCCCTGCGGCCAGCAGCATGGGGACGGACAGGGCGGCGGGATAGGCGGCGACCCTCAGGGGGCCGAGTTTGGGCAACAGGGGGATGGCGAGCAGGGAGAACGCCACCTCGCCGGCGAGCGCGCCCAGGGACAGCAGGAGGCCCGTCAGGCTGCCCGAGCCGAGGCCGGCGGCGACGGCTGCGCCGAGTGCCACCACGAGCGCGGCGCCGACGGTGCGGGGGGCCGGGCGCCGGCGTTCCATCAGGGGGCCGACGAGGGCGAGGACGAGGGGGACGGCTCCGATCACGGTGCCGATCATGGCGGGGCCGGCGTGCCGGGTGGCTTCGACGAGGAAGAGGTTGAAACCGGCCAGGCCGGTGGCGGCCAGCGCGACCAGGAGCAGCATGTCACGTGCGGTCAGGCGGACGCGGGGCAGGCGCTGGTGGCCCACGACGGCGAGCAGGATGGCCGCGGCGATGGCATAGCGCAGGGCCTGGCCGGTGAAGACCGGGTAGTCGGCGATGGTGGCGGAGACCGCGGTGGAGGTGCCGACGAGCAGCATCGCCGAGGCCGCGCCGACGGGGGCGGCGGAGGGCCTCATGCGACGTGCTCCGCCACGGTCGAGGGGGCGGCAGCCGAGGGGGTGAGGACCTTGCGGGTGATGCGTTCGGCGATGGCGGCGACCAGGGTCCGGGGGCGCCGGGGGGTCAGGTGCGCGGTGAGGGCGTTGCTGAATCCGGGGGCGACGTAGCCGCGGTCTCGCTCCAGCGCGCGCAGGGCCGCGCGGACGACGGGCTCGGGGGTGGTCATGGAGCCGGTGACGGCCGCGTTGCGGGTGCCGATGGTGTCGAAGAAGGCGGTCTCGACCGGGCCGGGGCACAGGGTGAGCACGCGGATGCCGCGCCGGCGGTACTCCTGTCGCAGGGCGAGGCCGAAGTTCAGCACGAAGGTCTTGGCCGCGCCGTAGACGGCGAAGTACGGGGAGGGCTGGAAGGCGGCGTTGGAGGCGACGTTGACGATCGCGCCGCGGCCGCGCTCCAGCATGCCGGGCAGCACCTCGTGGGTGAGGTCGACGAGTGCGACGACGTTGACCATCAGCTGGTCGTGGTCGCGGGCCGCCGGTATCTCCTCGAAGCGGCCGCAGGTGCCGAAGCCGGCGTTGTTGATCAGGAGGTCGACGTTCAGACCGCGGGTGGTCAGCTGGTCGGCGACGCGGCGGGCGGCGTCCGGCTCGGCGAGGTCCTGGACCAGCACATGGGCGCGGACGCCGTGTTCGGCGGTCAGACGCTGGGCGAGGGCGGTGAGCCGGTCGCCGGAGCGCGCCACCAGGATCACGTCGTGGCCCTGGGCGGCGAGCTGGGTGGCGAATTCCTTGCCGAGGCCGGACGACGCTCCGGTGATGAGGGCGGTGCTGTGCATGCGGTTCTCCTTGGCCGGTGGCACCTGAGTCGGTGTCAACTGGAATCAGAATGTACCAGCAAACCGTCTATATGCAACAGAGGTGATGCAGATAAGTGCGTGACGGCATCAACGATGTAATGTGTTTCTGGATAAGTGGTCGAACAGGAGGCGTGATGGGTGAGACGGTGGCGCGATCGTTGCGGGCGGACGCGGAGCGCAGCGTGCGAGCGATCCTGGAGGCGGCCGAGCGGGTGCTCGCCCAGGAGCCGGGCGCCTCCATGGAGCAGATCGCCGCAGCCGCGGGAGTGGCCCGCACGACCATTCACCGGCGGTTCGCCAGCCGGCAGGCGCTGGTCGATGCGCTGGCCTCGTCCGCGGCCCGCCAGCTCGCCCAGGCGGTCGACGACGGCCGGCCGGACACCGCGCCGCCGCTGGTGGCGATGCACCGGATCACCGCCAACGTGCTCGAGATCAAGGGCGCCTGGGCGTTCGCGCTGGGGCTGCCGGCAGACCCCGGCAGCGAGGCCGCCGCCCTCCACCAGGACATCGCCCGCAGCTGCACCGCCGTACTGAAGCGGGCCCAGGACGACAAGCTCATCGACCAGGCGGCCGACCTCGACTGGGTGCGCCGGGTCTACTACGCGCTCATCGGTGAATCCCTGCACGGCAACGCGGACGGCGCCGACCCGGACACCCTCGCCGCCCGTATCATCGACACCCTGCTGCACGGCGCCGGACCACGCGCCTGACCCGCGAGAGTGGTCGAACGCGGCTCCAGCGGGGTTGGTTCGCCTGGGGCGGCGGTCTCGTCATCCCGCCCCTGTCAGCTCCTCGTCAGGAACGCCGACGGCGCCATCCGCGGGCACGGGCTTGGTGAGGAAGGCTGTCGCGCCGTCGGACGACTCCGTGCGGTAACCCTGGGCGTGGTAGAGGCGGATGTTGTGCCGGCTCCGGGCGCCGGTGGACAGCACGATGCGGCGGCACCCGGCGTCGACCGCGGCTTCGGCCTCGCGCAGCAGCCAGCGCCCCACGCCCTGGCCGCGCAGGTCGGGGACGACGCCGAGGCGGCCCACGTGCCAGTCGTCGTCCACGCGTCGCGTGCGCACCATGCCGAGGAGCCGGCCGTCCCGCCACAGGCCCGTGGCCTGCCAGGTGGCCAGCCATGCGCGTACCTGCTCCAGCGACTCCTCCAGGGCGGAGAGGGCCAGGGTTTCGTTGGCCAGCGCCTCCTCCACCCAGCAGCAACGCTGGAGCACCAGAACCTCCGGAGCGTCGTCCGGGGTCAGCGCTCTCACGTACGACCCCGGCAGCGGCACCGCCTCCGGACCTGAGCGGGTTCGCTCGCGCATCGGCCGCAGAGCGTGGGCGAGGCGGACGAGCTCGTCCAGGACCCCGATGGCGGCCTGGCCGCGGCCGGCGTCCGGGCGGAGCCGCCCGCTGTCCACCGTGTCGGCGATGCGCAGGGCGACCGTGGCACCCAGCGGCACCAGTCGCAGCGTGGTCACCACCTGCTTGGCGTGCTGGACCGATCGGGTGCCCGCCGAGGTGTTGCCGTAGCTGACGAACCCCATCGGCTTCCACGCCCATTCCCGGCCCAGGTAGTCGAGGGCGTTCTTGAAGGCCGCCGGCATGCCGTAGTTGTACTCGGAGGTGACCGCGATGAAGCCGTCCGCCGCGTCCACCATCGCGCTCCACCGCTTGGTGTGCTCGTGCCGGTAGACGCCGGCGGCCGGCACGTCCTCCTCGTCGAGGAACGGCAGGGCGAGGTCGCCAAGGGACACCGGCACGAGTTCCACGCCCAGCTCCGCGGCCTGTGGCGCGATGGTGTCGATCAGCCACCGGCCCACCACCGGCCCGAGAGCGCCGGGACGGGTGCTGCACACGAGGACAAGGACCCGCACAGGTTTCGTTGACATGGAAACGAACCTAGCTGGTAATTTGTTTACATGTCAAAGACATGGTCCGGTGAGACGGTGCGCTGGCTCGACGCGGACGAGGAACGCGCCTGGCGCGCCCTGCGACGGATGATGATCGCGATCCAGTCGCGCACCGCCCAAGACCTGGCCGCGATCGGCCTGTCCGACCCCGACTACGAGGTGCTCAGCACGCTCTCCGAGCGCCCGGGCCACGCCAGCACGCTGCACGAGCAGGCCGCCAAGATGGGCTGGTCGCGCAGCCGCCTGTCGCGGCACGCCAGCCGCATGGAGACCCGCGGTCTCGTGCGGCGCGAGCCCGACCCGGACGACGGCCGGGGCTGTTATCTCGTCCTCACCGAGCAGGGCCTGGAGACGCTCGAGGACGCCGCCCCGGCCCACCTGGAATCGGTCCGCCGCCACGTCATCGACCGGCTCTCGCCCGCGGACCTGTCCGCCCTGGAAAGCATCGCCCGCAAACTGGAGGAACCCGCATGAGCATCACCGGATGAACCGAGCCACATCGGTGCACCGGCTCGCACGGTGACAGCCGAAGCGGCGTCCCCAGTGCTGTGACCGGGAACGATCACCAGGTTGGGCAGGAGGATTTCAGGCTGCGGAAGCCAGGGGCCGGCCGCCGCAGCGGATGCCCTTCTCGCTTCGGACGCGGGCGCGCTCGCGGCGCTGGGCGGCCGGCACGTGTGGCGGGCGTGGGCGTGGCACGGTAGGTGGCCGCGCTCATGACGGCGGTTCGTCTCCGGCCTGTTCGCGCACCATGTAGTCGGCGTACCAGTCCGGCCAGTTCGGGTCCTCGGCGCCGGTGCGCGCCTCGTGCTCGCCGTGCGCGGCGGCGGCGCGGCGTAGCGCCGCCGCGAGGTCCGCCGTCGAGGCGAAGCTGGTGATCGACGGGTCCACCCGTCCGGGGAGCCGGGTGGTGATCTCCTGCAGGATCCAGCCGTTGCCGTCCGGGTCGCTGAACGACAGGAACGAGCCGTAGCTCGTACGCTGCGGATCCGGGCCGGGCACCCGGGCGTCGGCACCCGCGTGGTGGAAGACGCCGCCTTCGTCGTGGAACACCTCGCTCGGCTCGGCACCGAGCCGCTTGAGCTCCGCGTGGGCGGCGTCGATGTCGTCCACGATCAAATGGATGCCCTGGGCCGAGCCCGGTGTCTGGGACGTGACCGACGTGCCGAAGATGATCGAGGCCGGGGAGCCGGGCGGAGTGACCTGCACCACCCGGAAGTCCTCGCCGGTGGAGATGTCGGCGTCGAGCCGCCAGCCGAGCCCCGTGTAGAAGTCCCTGGCCCGGTCGACATCGGCGACCGGCACCACGAGGACTTCGAGTTTCATGTCCATGACCTGCGCCCCCTGTGCTCATAGCAAGGCCGACATGATGAGATTCGTGCAGCCTGCCCCGGGGTCGCCCCGGGGAAACTCAGTGGCCGTCCAAGACAGGATGTGTCGCTCCCGTAGGTGCGGTCCTCAACAGGGCTGACAGCTGAGCGGGGCCGACCTGGAGTGCCTGGCATGGAACCCCTGATCACGTCGGCACCACGCGGCCGATCCGGCAGGGCGTCGGACGGCGGATGTGGCGGCGCTCACTCACCGAAGCTTCCCGCTTGCGTTTGTGGCGGCGTCCGTGGCACGGACGGGGCCGCGTCCTCGAATGCGGTGGTGAGCTCCCTGGTAGTGATGATGGCGTGGGCGAAGGTGGGGCCGTTCAGCTCGTGCGCGGCGTGCATCATCTCGGGGAGGAACGCCGCGGTGGCGTCACGCACGAGCGTGACGTGGTAGCCGAGTTCCATGGCGAAGCGGCCGGTGGACTCGATGCAGGTGTTCGCCAGCAGGCCGACGAGCACGACATGGGTGATGCCGTGCTGCTTGAGCTGGAAGTCAAGGTCGGTGTTGGCGAACCCGCTCTGCGCCCAGTGCTCACGGGCCACGACGTCGCCGGGCTGCGGCTGGAAGTGCGGGTGGAACTCCCCACCCCAGGTCCCGCGGGCGAAGCTGTGCCGCTGCATGATGGCGCGTTGTGTGGGGTTGGGGTGGTCCCATGTCTCGTAGTCACCAGGCTCCCAGCGCCGATGCGGAACGATCACCACCCGTATGCCGGTCTCCCGGGCGGACGCGATCACAGAGCGCAGGTGACCCAGCAGCCCGACCTGCTGCGCCACGGACTCTACGCGCGGCCAGACCTTGCCGCCCTCAGAAAGGAAGTCGTTGTAAGGGTCGACCAGCAGGACGGCTGTGTGGCGGGGGTCATACGCCTGAGACATGGCTCTGCCTCCTTGCCTCGTCATCCGGTTTCGGCGGTCGTGACGGCCGCGGTCATCTCGGCGACATCCTCATCGGTCAGCTGGAGGCCGGCAGCTGCCACGTTCTCCTCGAGATGCTCCACCGACGAGGTGCCAGGAATGGGCAGCATGACCGGTGAGCGGTGGAGCAGCCACGCGAGCGCGAGCTGTGACGGCGTGGCCGACAGCCGGGAGGCGACTTCCTCGAACGGTCCGCCGGGCTTCGCCAGGCCGCCGGTGGCCAGCGGGAACCACGGGATGAAGGCGATGTGATGGTCTTCGCAGTACTCGAGCACGTTCTCGGCCGTGCGGTTGGCCAGGTTGTACAGGTTCTGCACGGAAGCGATCGGGACGATGGCGCGGGCCTGTGCGATCTGGTCGATGCTCACCTCCGACAGGCCGATGTGCGCGATCTTCCCTTCGTCCTTCAGCGCTTTCAGCTCGCCGACCTGGTCTTCCAGGGGCACTTCTGGATCGACGCGGTGCAGCTGGAACAGCGCGATGTGGTCGACTCCGAGGATGCGCAGGCTCATCTCGCACTGCTGGCGCAAATAGGCCGGCCTACCGACAGGTGTCCACTTGTCGGGGCCCTGCCGGGTGAGCCCGGCCTTGGTGGCGATGACGATGTCCTCGCCGTACGGGGCGAGGGCGCGGCGGAGCAGCGGCTCGGCCACCAACGGGCCGTAGGAGTCGGCGGTGTCGAAGAGAGTCACACCGAGTTCCGCCGCCCGGCGCAGCACCCGCACAGCCCCGTCCGGATCGGCCGGAGGCCCCCATACGCCGGGGCCGGTCAGCTGCATGGTTCCGTAGCCGAGGCGGTTGACGGGGAGAGCATCGTCGATCATGAATCGGCCGGACGCGTCGGCCCTCACAGAAGTCATCACGGTGTCCTTTCGCTGATTGCCGCTGGGCGTGCCGGGTGGCGGAGGACCAGCGGCCGCCGGCTGCGGTGTCGCCGCGAACGGTCAGGGCAAGCGCCACCGGCGTATCCGCTGCCGGCGACCGGGACCCCCTGCCATGCATCGACCCCGTGCACCCCCGCAGCCTGCCCGGTGGGCCTGCGCCCTACCTCAAGGCGGGGCAAAGCCGTATCTCCAGGTTCCCGCGCGTTCAGGCACCGCCCTGTCCTGATCGGCCGGCTGGGTGCCTGTGTCACAACCTTGGCGTGGCGCTGACTCGTGAGGTCTCGGGCGTGATGATGGTTGCCGTGAAGCCCGTGCCGCGGCCGGGAACTGCCGGGATGGACGGGTGCAGGTTCTTCACCGCGCCGGGGTCACCGGCGCCTCCTGACCTCCGACGGATGCGGTGGCGCCGAGAATGGCCAGGCAGTTGGTCCACAGAGCGTCGAGGCGTTGGGTGTTGTTGTAGAGCTTGGCGAAGAGCACTTGGCCCTCAAGCTGGGCGACGACGGATCGTGCCGCCTCGTGGGTGTCGGCGACGATGGCCTCGTCGCGCTCGCGGGCTTCAGCGATGACCTTGTCGACCATGTCGACCTGCGCGTCGAAGATCTGCTGCAGGCGTACACGGAGGGCTTCTGTCTGGTTGCTCATCTCCAGGGTCAGGTTGCCGAAGAGACAGCCCGAGACGGTGCCGCAGCTTTGCTGCCCGGCGCGCTGGTCGGCCTGGGTCACCTCGAACAGCTGCCGAAGGCGCTGGAGCGGCGGGTCATCGTTGCGCAGGATACGGTCCCAGTTGCTGCGCTGGGCGGCCCAGTGCTCGTCGATGACGGCCAGGGCGAGGTCCTCCTTGGAGCTGAAGAAGTAGTAGAAGCTACCCTTCGGCACGCCCGCCGCCTTGCAGATCTCGGCCACGCCCAACGCGGAGTAGCCACGCAGCTCGATGAGCGTCTGCGCGGCGCTGAGGATCCTCTCCTTGGCGTCACTCGTTCGTCCCATATTACTAGTGTACGACCGGTCATCTACTTTTACTAGACCGGTCGCCTATTAGCATCGACGGGGGAGAGGTGCCGGCCAACAGGCTCGTCGCATGCGACCGAGAAGCTGAGGCCACTCCGGCTCACTTTGACGATTGTAGACCGGTCGTCTACCTTATAGACGACCGGTCGGCTAGTTCGGCTGGAAGCATCCTCAACCACCAGAGAAGGTCATCATGAACAACCACGGTCAGAAGGTCGCGGTCATCACCGGTGCGTCGCAGGGCATCGGGGCCGGCATCGTCGAGGCATATCGCCACCTGGGCTACGCCGTTGTTGCTGTCTCCCGCACCATCGCTCCCTCGGACGACCCCGGCGTCGTCACCGTCCAGGGCGACATCGCCGACCGTGTCACCGCCGAACGTGCGACAGCCGCGGCCGTCGAGCGATTCGGCCGCGTGGACACCCTGGTCAACAACGCGGGCATCTTCGTCGCCAAGCCGTTCACTGACTACACCCTCGATGATTACGCCGTGGTGACCGACGTGAACCTCGACGGCTTCTTCCACTTCACCCAGCTCGCCATCGCGCGCATGCTCACCCAGGGCGGCGGCCACGTCGTCAGCATCACCACCAGCCTGGTCGACAACCCCGACTCCCGGGTCCCGTCCGTGCTGGCCTCACTGACCAAGGGCGGCCTGCAGGCCGCCACCAAATCCCTCGCCATCGAGTACGCCACGCGCGGCATCCGCGTCAACGCCGTCTCACCGGGGACCATCAAAACCCCCATGCATGCGGAAGAGACCCACGAGGCCCTCGCGGCGCTGCATCCGGCAGGCCGGATGGGTGAGACGAAGGACATCGTGGACGCGGTCGTCTTCCTGGAGAACGCCCCCTTTGTCACCGGCGAAATCCTCCACGTCGACGGCGGCATGAGCGCCGGCCACTGACCGGGGACCACTCACCGAGCCCAACCATGTGAGTCCCGTTCCAGCGACAGGAGAAGTCTGATGACCAGTGACATGGACCGGGAAACGGTCCTCCGCGACGTCCTCGACCGGTGGAAGGCCGGCATCGACGCGCACGAACCCCAGCAGATCGCGGCCCTGTTCACCGAGGACGCGATCTTCCAGGGGCTGCACCCCTACGACGTCGGGCGGCCGGGTATCGCCGCTTACTATGCCTCCCAGCCACCCGGCTTGACGGCCGCGTACCGCATCCTGGAGACCAGGGCGCCCGCTGACGACCTCGTCCTCGGTTACCTGGCCGTCGACTTCTCCTTCCGGGACCGCCCCACCCTCCACGTCTACCTCAGCGTGCTGGTGCGGCGGATCGAGGAGGGCTGGCTCATCAGCCATTACCAGGTCTCCCGGCTCGACTGAGGAACGACACCTGTGTTGCGCGGCCTGGCCGTCGCTGAGGTTCCGGCTCTCAGAAGGCGTAGCGAATGCGGCAGTAGGGGAGCTTGGCGGCGAGCAGGTCGGTGAGGGCGGTGACATAGCGCCCCTTGTGACCGTTGCGGTAGCGGACGTTCCAGCCGCCCGTCTCGGAGCGCTTGGCCTGCTGAAGCTCCGGCCGCCACAGCACCTCCTCCGCCTTGGGATGCCAGCCCAGGTTGACCTGGTGGAGCCGGTCGTTGTGGGTCAGGAAGATCACCTCGGCGGCGAGCTGGGCACGGGCCTCGGGAGACACCGAGTCGTCGAGCCGGTCCAGCAGCTCGGCCCAGTCCTCCAGCCAGCCGTCCCGGACCACCACCGGGCTCAGGTTGACGTGGACCTCGTAACCGGCCGCCACGAAGTCGTTGATCGCGTCGATGCGTTCGGCGATGGGGGAGGTGCGGATGTCCAGCAGCTTGGAGTCGGCGGCGGGCATGAGGCTGAAGCGGATGCGCGTGTGCCCCCGCGGGTCCCAGTCGAGCAGGTCGCGGTTGACGTACTTGGTGGCGAAGCTGGCCTTGGCGTTCGGCAGGTCACGGAAGAGCTCCACCAGGTCCCGTACGTTCTCGGAGATCATGGCGTCGACCGAGCAGTCGGAGTTCTCGCCGATGTCGTACACCCACAGACGGGGATCGACCTGGTCGGGCTCGGGCTTGTCGCCCTGGCGACCGGCATGCCGCCGCAGATAGCCGGCGATCTTGTCGATGTTGGCGAACACCGTGATGGGGTTGCTGTAGCCCTTGCGGCGCGGCACATAGCAGTAGGCGCACGCCATCGCGCAGCCGTTGGCCGTGGACGGCGCGATGAAGTCGGCCGAACGGCCGTTGGGGCGGGCGGTCAGCGACTTCTTGACGCCGAGCACGAGCGCCTCGGTCTTGATCCGCACCCAGCGGGCCACGTTCGCCTCGTCGCCGTACAACTGCGGGATGCGGTGGTGGCTCTCGACTTCGACGATCTCGGCGCCGGGGAATCGAGCGAGGATCTGCCGCCCACGCGGCAGGACGGCCGCCTCGGGCTCGACGTAGACACGCCGGATGTCGAGGAGGCCGGTCAACGGCACTCCTGCTGTTCCATGGGGCAAGAATATGCGGTCCTGGAAGCGAGTTGCCAGGTCAGGACGGGTGCGCCGCAGCTGCGGCAGTGCTCGCGCCGGTACACCCAGCGCTCCGAAGGCGCCTCCGGGTCGCTCACCACCTGCCCGGCGTCCCGGCCGAGAGCGAGGTACGTGACCGCGGTGTCCCAGAGCCGCCCGGCGGCTTCCGGGGAGACGCCGCGGGCGTTCGGGTGCAGGCCGACGAGGAAGAGCAACTCGGCCCGCCACGCGTTCCCGATCCCCGACCACACTCCCTGGTCGAGCACGGCCGCGCCCACCGGCCCGGTGAAGGCCGTCAACCGGGCCACGGCCTGCTCCGGAACGGCGTCCGCGCGCAACGGATCGGGCCCGAGCGAGCCCCGCAGCGCCGCCACCTGCGCCGCCGACAATGCCTCACAGCGGGACGGGGCGATGAGGTCGTAGGCCACCTCGTCGGTGGCCAACCGCAACCGCGTCCCGGGCCGCGGCGATGTGCCCGGAACGTCGTACCGCAGGAAGATCCCCCGCATGCCCAGGTGCACGTGCACGGTGGGGGTGTCCTCGAAGTGGTACAGCAGGTGCTTGCCGACCGCCTCCACTTCCGTCAGCATCCGCCCGTCCCACGGCCGCGCGTCGAACCGCCCCTGCGGCCCCGACACGCGCACCGCTCGCCCGGCCAGGTCCGCCCGCTGTTCAGCCGCGTGACGGTGAATGAGATGTCCTTCCGGCATGCCCGGGGACGTACCCCCTGAGCCGGTGGGTGCCCTCATCATCGATGTGCTGTCATTTCACTTCCTTGCGCGACACACGGGCAGTGCCGAGCAGCAGGGGAATGACGATCCACACGGCGGCCGAGGCGGCGAGGCGGGCGGGGGAGATGTCCGCCCAGTCGCCGGTGGCGAGCGGCGCGATGGTCCTGTTGAGGTCGAGCCATCGCGCGAGCGTCTCGCCGGCGCTTCCGAGCATGGCGACGGCGTTCCACACGCCGGTGCTCGCCAGGTGGACGACGATCGCGGCCGGGGCGTTGAGCAGCAGCGTGCCCAGGGCCACCCCCATCAGGGTGAAGAGCACGTTGGCGGCCGTCCAGCCGGCCATCGTCGTGGGCGTGGCGTTCCAGTGGGCCGGGACGTGCTGCACGGCGCTGGTCAGCGCGGTCGCCGGAACCGCGACGAGCATCGCGAGCAGGCTGGCCACCACGGCGGCGAGTGCCGGCGGGACCACCTTGGCGGCGATCACCCGCCACCGGCGTGGTTCGAGGGCGAAGGTCGTGAGTGCCGTGCGGTGGCTCCACTCGTTCGTCACCGTGAGGATCCCGAGCACCGGCAGGAGGGTGGTGTAGCCGATGCCGGCCGTCCAGATCAGCCATCGCAGATCGGGGCCGGCGTACAGGCCGCGCCCCGCGATCGCCGCGACGGTCAGGCAGAGCAGGACCGCGGTCAGGACGACGGCGCTGCGGGTGTCGAAGAGCTTGCGGGTCTCGACGGCCAGCAGGCGGTGGAAGGGGACGGTCATGCCAGGCTCCGATCGGCGTTCGCGGTCAACTCGAGGAAGGTCTGTTCCAGGCCCCGGCCGCGGTTGAGCTCGGCGACGGTCCCCTGGAGGAGGACCCGGCCGCGGCCGATCACCACGACGTGGTCGGCCACCTGCTCCACCTCGTGCAGCAGGTGGGAGCTGAGCAGGACGGCGCAGCCCGCGTCGGCCAGGTCGCGCAGCAGCGCGCGCATCCAGTGGATGCCCTGCGGGTCGAGGCCGTTGACCGGCTCGTCGAGGACGAGCGCGCCGGGCTTGCCGAGCAGCGCGTGCGCGATGCCGAGCCGCTGTCGCATGCCGAGGGAGTACGAGCCGACGGCACGCCGTGCCTCCGCGCGCGTCAGGCCGACCAGGTCGAGCATCTCGCCGACGCGCGCCCTGGGCAGTCCCAGCGCGATGGCGCCGAGGGTCAGGGTTTCGCGCCCGCTGCGGCCCGGATGCAGGGCGCCGGCGTCGAGCAGCGTGCCGACCTGGCGGGCGGGACGCTCCAGCTGGTGGTAGGGGAGCCCGGACACGGTGGCCGACCCGGAGGTGGCCCGGCCGAGCCCCACCAGGATGCGCAGCGCGGTGGACTTGCCCGCGCCGTTGGGACCGACGAATCCCGTGACGCTGCCCGGCTCGACGGTGAAGGACACGTCGTCGAGCGCCTTCACGTCCTTGTAGCTCTTGGTGACATGGTTGAACTCGATCACGTGGCCAAGTGCATCGCGAGAAGGGCGGCTGCCTCATCGGAGGCAGGGCGACGATCGGATAGACCCAGGGTGGTACGGCGATCGACCCGGGTCGCTAGGGGCACGGCCGCGGCCTTCCTAGGCTTGGGCGCGTGCACGACTGCCCCGACCATCGACCGCCCCTCGACCGGTGGGGCAACACGCTGCGCCATCTCGCGGCCTTGGCGCCGATGCTCTTCTTCGGCGCGATCTGGGTCTGGGTCGTCATGAAGAATCCGGAGCGGCTGCCGCGCGCCCTGCTCGACGCGGGGCCGAGCGTGCTGGGGCTGGTCCTCCTGCGGTGGCGGCACCGGTGGCCGTGGCAGATCGCCGCGGTGACCGCGCTGCTGACCGCCCTGTCCAGCATGGCGACCGGCCCGGCCCTGGTGGCGTACGTGTCCCTGTGCACGCACCGCCGCCGGCGGCAGATCATCCCGCTCGCGGTCCTGCTCTGGACGTGCATGTGTCTTCAGTCGGTGCTGGGCGGCACAGCGCAGCACGCCGTGATCAGCCTGACGACGAGCACCGCGATCCTCGGCGGGCTGACCGTCCTCGGCCTCTACCTGCGTTCCCTGCGCGACGCGGAGCTGGCCGCCGAGCTGGCGGAGCAGCAGCGCATCGCGCAGGCCAAGCTGGCCGAACGCATGAAGATCGCCCAGGAGATGCACGACGCCCTGGCCCATCGCATGTCGCTGCTGGCGATGCTCGCCGGCGGCCTGGCCTACCGCACCGACCTCGACCCCGAGCAGACCCGGCAGACCGCCCAGGCCATCCAGCAGAACGCCCACCAGTCGCTGAACGAGCTTCGCACCGTGCTCGGCACCCTGCGCTCCGACGGCGCCACCGCGCCGCCGCAGCCGACCCTGGCCGATCTGCGGGAGCTGTTCCACGAGGTACGGGCCGCCGGGCAGAAGATCGTCGTGACCGACACCGTCGAGCAGCGCGACCTGTTGCCCACGCAGACCGGGCGCAACGCGTACCGGGTCGTGCAGGAGGCGCTCACCAACGCGCGCAAGCACGCGCCGGGGAGCAGCGTGGTGGTCGAGCTCGACGGACGGCCGGGCGACGCGCTGCGTATCCGCGTGACCAACCCGACGCCCTACGGCGCGTCCGCCGGTCCCGGTGGCCGGCTCGGCCTGGTGGGCCTGGGCGAACGGGTCCGGATGGCGGGCGGCACGATGGCGCACGCCCACCACGACGGACGCTTCGTCCTCGACGTCCAGCTGCCGTGGAAGGCTTGACCCCGTGATCCGAGTGGTGATCGTCGACGACGACCCGATGGTGCGGACGGGCCTGCGCCTCATCCTGGGCGGCGAGTCCGACATGGAGATCATCGGCGAGGCGGGCGACGGCCGTGAGGCGACCGGCGTGATCCGCGAGCTGCGGCCGGACGTCGTGCTGATGGACATCCGTATGCCGGGCCAGGACGGCCTGGCCACGACCGAGACGCTGTTGTCCTGGCCGGAGCCGCCGCGGATCCTCGTGCTGACCGCCTTCGACGCCGACGACATGGTGCTGCGGGCGCTTCGCATCGGTGCCGCCGGGTTCCTGCTCAAGGACACCCCGCCGGCCAGGATGGTCGCGGCGGTCCGCGCCGTGGCCGCCGGCGAGCCGGTGCTGTCGCCGAGCGTCACCCACCAGGTGATCGCCGCCGCCACCGGGGGCCACGAGCCGCGCCGCGAGGAGGCCCAGCGCGAGCTGGCCACGTTGACCGACCGCGAACGGCAGGTCGCCGTCGAGGTGGCGAAAGGCCGTTCCAACACCGAGATCGCGCAGCAGCTCTACATGAGCGTCGCCACGGTCAAGGCCAACATCACCCGTATCTTCGCCAAGCTCGGCACCGACAACCGCGTCCAGGTCGCGATGAAAGTCCGCGATGCCGGCCTCCTCTGAGCAGGAGGGCGACGGCGAGACACCACCTCGGCAGCCGGGCGGGCGTCGTGCTCGCACGCCCGGGCGGCTCGGATCGCCTGCGACCTGATCAGCGGCTCCTGGCGACGACGTGGACCAGCACGGATTCGTCGGGGAACAGCGGCGGCACGGCGATGCCCGAGCCGGCCAGCGCGGAGCCGGGCAGGGCGAAGTCGCCGGTCGTCCAGGCCGGGGCGGTCCCGTGCGAGGTCACGGGCATGAGCGGGCGCACCGAGTAGACGGTCGCCGGGTCGAGCCCGGGCAGCCGGAGCCGGCCCGGCGGCCAGGTGGACGGGCGGTCCAGCATGGCGATCTCGTAGACGGCCTCGGAGGCGTCGGCGGCGACGACGCCATAGGCCTGCACACTCTCGGGAGCGTCGTCCACGCGGACCACCACGCCCGTGTGCAGCAGGTGGCGGTGCCGTTTGTGCAGGGCGACCCACGAGGCCAGGTCGTCCAGCTCGCCGTCGGTGAGCGTGGTGAGGTCCCATTCGATCCCGTAGTGACCGAAGAACGCGGTGGCGGCCCGGAAGGCGAGATCGTGGCGGCGACCGGTGGTGTGGGAGCGGCCGGCGCCGATGTGGCTGCCGATCAGCTCAGGCGGCAGCAGTTGCCCGGTCCAGCGCATGATCTGCCGGCGCTCGGCCGGGTCGATGCAGTCGCTGGCCCAGACGCGGTCGGTCCGCTCCAGGATGCCGAGGTCCACCCGGCCGCCGCCGCCCGAGCAGGACTCGATCTCCAGGCGCGGGTGCTCGGCCCTGATCTCGTCGAGCAGCCGGTAGACGGCGTGCGTCTGGGCGTGGACGGAGGCCCGGCCGCCTCTCGCCGTGGAGCCCGCGTCCACGAGGTCGCGGTTGTGGTCCCACTTGATGAAGTCGAGGTCGTACTCGCCGATCAAGGCGAGCAGCCGCGTCCTGACGTACGCGTACGCCTCGGGGTTGGTCAGGTCCAGCACCTGCTGATCGCGGGCGAGCGGCGGCAGGCGGTCGCCGGTCTGCATGATCCAGCCGGGGTGGGCACGGGCCAGGTCGGAGTCCGGATTGATCATCTCTGGCTCGAACCAGAGCCCGAACTGCATGCCGAGCTCCCTGACCCGCTTGACCAGCGGCGTCAGCCCGTCCGGCCAGACGGCGGCGTCCACGGTCCAGTCGCCGAGCCCGGCCCGGGCGTCGCGGCGGCCGTGGAACCAGCCGTCGTCCAGCACGAACCGCTCGACCCCGACCCTGGCGGCCCGGCCGGCCAGCTCCAGCAGGCGGTCGAGGTCGTGCTCGAAGTAGACGGCCTCCCACGTGTTGAGCATGACGGGCCGGGGCCCGGACGGGTGCGCGGGCCTGGCGCGCAGGTGCTCATGGAAGCGGCGGGCCGCGGCGTCCAGGCCGCGCCCGTAGGTGGCGTAGAGCCAGGGGCTTTCGTAGCTCTCACCCGGCGCCAGGATGATCTCGCCGGGCAGCAGCAGCTCGCCGCCGCCCAGCATGGTCCGGCCGCTGGAGGTGCGCTCGGCGTAGTGGCGGTGGTTGCCGCTGAAGCCGACGTGCAGGCCCCAGGCCTCGCCGCGCCGGAAGCCGAGGTCGGAGGTGCCCGCGAACAGGACGGTGGCGGCGTCGGGGCCGGTCCTGCCGCGGCGGTTCTCGCGCAGGTGGATGCCGGTGGTGAGGGAGCGGCGCTGCGGGATGCGCTCCTTGGCCCACCGCCCGGCCTGGTCGAACAGGTCCGTGGGGGTGCCGGGCACGGGGAAGGCGAGGTTGAGCGTGTCCAGGTTGTAGGGGGACTCGGACTGGTTGCGCAGGTCCGCGCGGGCCCGCAGGAGGCCGGAGTCGCCGAGTTCGATGACGATCGTGAGGCAGAGGAGGGCGTGCTCGTCCCTGGCGGTGGCGGTGAGGGTCTGCCCGGTCCGCCGGTAGACGACGCTGGTGAAGGCGGGGGACCAGTTCTGTCCCAGGTGATGCCCGGACAGGCCGGGCAGGCCCATCCAGCCGGTACGCGCCTCGGGCACCAGCGGGACCCGTACGGGCACGTCGACGCCGGCGTCGAGCCGCGGACGGAGATCGGCCGTCAGGTGGGCCAGCGCCGCGTCCTCGAGCGGGCCCAGGTCCGGACCCCAGTGCAGGATCGCCGGCAGGGCATCGGGCGGACACTCGATCACCACGGACACGCCGGCGGCTCTGAAGTGCAGAATCTCCATGGACGGCTGTTTCATCCTTTCAGTCCTCCGCTGAGCAGGTCCAGCCGCCAGAAGCGCTGCAGGGTCAGCAGCAGGACGATGAGCGGGATCACCGACACGGCGGCGCCCACGATGGCGATGCCGTACAGGGTGGGCTGGCCCGAGCCCTTGCTGAGCACGGTGTACAGGCCCACGGTGATCGGGAACTTGGTCTCGTCCGACAGCATGATGTAGGGCAGCAGGAAGTTGTTCCAGCTCCCGACGAACTGCAGCAGGAAGATCGTCACCATGCCGGGCACCATCATGGGCAGCCCGATCGAGCCGAAGATGCGATACTCGCTCGCTCCGTCGATCCTGGCCGCCTCCATCGTCGTGTCCGGGACGGAGGCCATCGCGTAGACCCTGGCCAGGTAGATGCCGAACGGGGAGATGAGGCTCGGCAGCAGGACCGACCAGTAGCCGCCCACCAGGTCGAGCTCGGACATGAGCAGATACTGCGGGATGGCCAGCGTCATGCCGGGCACGAGGACGCCGGCCAGGATGGCGTAGAACAGGACGCTCCGGCCGCGAAACTCGTACTTGGCCATGGCATACCCGGCCAGCGCCGAGATCAGGGTCGAGGCCGCGGCGCCGGCGATCGCGTACAGGGCGCTGTTGGCCGTCCACCGCAGGTAGAGGCCGTTCCCGTAGGTGAACAGGTCGCGCAGGTTGTCCAGCAGGCCCGTTCCCGGCGCGAAGGTGAACGTCGAGAACAGCTCGCCGCTCGACTTGGTCGAGGCCACCAGCACCCAGGCGACCGGCACCAGGCAGTAGATCGAGCCGAGGAGCAGGACGACGGTGGGCAGGATCTGGGCGCGCCGGTGCGCGAGCACGCTGTTGGCGGCGCTCATTGCATGCCTCCGAACGCGCGCTTCTGGGTGACCTTCAGGAGCACGACCGAGACCACGAGCGTGCCCACCGCCAGCAGGACGGAGGCGGCCGAGGCCAGCGCCAGGTCGTCGCGGACGAAGGCGTCGCGGTAGATGTGCATCAAGGGCACCCAGTCTCCGGAGATCTCCGGCGTCATCGGTTTCACGGTGGTCGGCTCGCCGTACACCTGCAGCGTTCCGATCAGCGCGAACAGCCCGGTGAGCACGAGGGCCGGCGCCACCAGCGGGATCTTGATCCGCCAGGCGATCTGCCATTCGGAGGCGCCGTCGATGCGCGCCGCGTCGTACAGCTCCGGCGGGATGCCGCGCAGCGACGTGAAGATGATGATCATGTTGAAGCCGACGCCGCCCCACACCGCGATGTTGGCCAGCGACGGGTAGATGCCGCCCGCCCCCAGAAACGGGATCTCGCCCAGCCCCAGCTCCCGGGTCAGGTAGCTGAAGGGGCTGGTCGAGGGCAGGTACATGAAGCCCCACAGCAGCGAGGCCGTCACGCCGGGTACGGCGTACGGGACGAAGATCGCCGTGCGCGAGAACCTCCTGGCCCGCGAACCGGCGTGGTCGAGGAGCAGGGCGAACAGCAGCGCCAGCCCGAGCGTGAGCGGCACGCTGATCAGGCCGTAGATCGCGAGCCTGCCGAAGCCGGCGAAGAACTCGGGATCGGTGAGCGTCTTGACGTAGTTGTCGAGCCCGACGAAGACCTCTTCGCGCGTGCCGAAGATGCCTTTGCCGGTCAGTCTCAGGCCGCGCGCGCTGAGGTGGATCGCGTAGCCGATGGGGACCGCCAGGAAGGCGACGAAGAGCAGCACGGCGGGCGCCACGAAGAGATAGGGAGCCCGGGACCTGCGCTCCGCCCTGGGCAGGGCGGTCATGGGCCGGCGACCTTGAAGCCGGTGGTCTTCATGTCCGCCACCACGAGGTTGTGCGTCTTCGTCAGCGCGTCCCGCAGCGGCGTGTGGTCACGGACCGCGGTGGCGACGGCGTCCTGGTACGCGCTGCTGGCGGTGCTGACGTTCGGGCCCCAGCTGATGTGCGGAATCGTGTGCTGGGCCGCCTTCGTGGCGATGTCCCAGTAGTCCTTCTGGTTCGCCGTGAGCTTGGGCGGCGCGCTGGTTGTCGCGGCCTGCTGCCCGGCCAGCGACGCCGGGTACTCGCCCAGCTCGATCTGGACAGCGTTCGCCGCCTTGTCGGTGTTCATCCACTTGGCGAACGTGGCCGCGGCCTCGGCGTGCTTGGAGGTCTTCGTGACGGTCAGCGCGGACCCGCCCTGGAAGGCCACCCGGTCGTCGCCCGCCTTCCACTGGGGAAGCGGCGCGATGGCCCAGTCGCCCGCCTGCTTCTCCGCGATGCCGTACAGCACGCCCGGCGCCCACAACGCGCTCGGCCAGGTGAGGATCTTGCCCTGGTTCAGCTTGTTGTTCCACTCCGGGGTGAGCAGCGGCTCGGCCTTGACGAGGTCCTTGTCGATGAGCCCCTGCCAGAAGTCGGCCACCTCGAGGGAGGGCTGGTCGGCGATCCCCACGGTCCACGTCTGGTCCTGGACCTTCCACCAGGACGCGCCGGCCTGCTGCGCCAGCCCGGCGAAGTTGCCGAACTCCGCGGGTGCGAAGGTCGCGAGGTAGGTCTCCGGGTCCTTCTTGCGTACGTCCGCCGCGACCTTCGCGAAGTCCTGCCACGTGGCCGGCGGCTCGATCTTCAGCTCCTGGAAGCGCTTCTTGTTGTAGACCAGCACCATCGGGCCGACGTCCTGCGGCACTCCGTACACCGCGCCGTCGAAGCTGGTCAGGTTCCACACTTCCGGGCTGAAGGCGGTCTTGACGTCGCCGGTGTGGGCGGAGATGTCGGCCAGCGCACCGGCCACGATCATGGAAGGCAGGGTGTCGTACTCGATGCAGGCGGCGTCGGGGCCGTTGCCCGCCCGGGTCGCCGTGAGCAGCTTGGCGGCGGTGTCCGTGCCGCCTCCCACGTCGGTGTGCTTGACCTGGATGTCCGGGTGGGACTTGTTGAACGCTTCGACCTTGGGCTTCTGAGTCGTGCCCCAGCACCAGAACTCCAGCGTGACCGGCCCTGCGGCCGCTGCCGGCGTGCTGGTGCTCCCCGACGTGCCCGACGAGCAGGCCGTGAGGACGGCAGCCGTGCTGAGCACCGCGATCGAGCCGGCGAGCCTCGTGATACGCATCCGTGCCTTCTTCCTACAAAGCGGACGAGCTTTGCAACAGAGCCAACCTAGGGAGAAGGTGAGAGGCATGTCACTACTTGTGCATAGATTTCGTGCGTGTTATGTGAACGCTTCGTGACGTGGCGGACATGCTAGCTTTGCCGCGAAATCAAGTGAGAGAGGCTGGCGCTGATGCGGGTGGAGCCCCAAGGATGGTGCGGCATGTGGGACGCCTTGCCCGACGCGGCACGCTCCATCGTCAAGGAGCTCATCATCCACGGTCCGCAGTCCAGGACCGCGCTGGCCAGGACGCTGCGCCTGTCCACCGGCAGCCTGACGCGGCTGACCAAGCCCATGGTCGACGCCGGGCTCCTCGTCGAAGGCGACGTGGTCCACGACCCGGTCAACGGCCGCCCGACCCGCCCGCTGGACGTGGCCGCGGGCGAGCACTGCTTCTTCGGCGTCAAGCTGACCGCGGACCGCGTCCACGCGGTCGTCACCGACCTTCGCGCCCAGATCGTCGCGGCCCGCGACGAGCCGATCTCCGACCACCGCCCCCAGGCCGTGTGCCGCCAGATCAGAGGGCTGCTCGACGAGCTGGCCGGCGGCGAGCGGACGCCGGTCGGGGCCGGCGTCACGCTCGGCGGCGACGCCCGCTCGGCGGTCCAGCTCGGCGGTGAGCGGCTGGTCGACTCGTCGTTTCTCGGCTGGCGGCAGGTCCCGCTCAAGTCACTGCTGGAGCAGGCTCTGGGCATCCCGTGCGTGGTCAAGAACGACGTGGCGGCGCTCGGTCACCAGCATCACTGGTTCGGGGCGGCCCGCGGGCTGCGCGACTTCGCGCTCGTCTCGATCGGGGCGGGAGTCGGCTACGCCCTGGTCGTACACGATCATCTGGTGACGGCGGCCGAGTCGGACCTCGGCATGTTCGCCCACCTGGTGCTGAACGCGGGCGGGCCGATGTGCGGGGAAGGCCACCGCGGCTGCGCCTCCGCCTACCTGGCCAGCGGGTCCATCGTGACCGCCGCCGGGCAGGGGCTGCGGCGGCCGGTGACGTACGAGGAGGTGATGCGCCTGGCCACGGAAGGCGACAAGGTGTGCCTCGGCGTCGTCACCGAAGCCGCGGACGCGCTCGGCAGGCTCATCGCCCACGTCGCGACGTTCTCCATGGTCAAGACGGTGATCGTGGCCGGTGAGGGTGTGGAGCTGGCCCGCGTCGCCAAGGACGGTCTCGACCGGGCGCTCAGCGAGAACCGGCGCGGCCAGGCGAACTCGGTCGACGTGCTGATCGAGGTGGACGACTTCCGCGAATGGGCCCGTGGCGGCGCGGTCGTGGCCATCCAGAGTTACGTAACCGGCAGCGACTGATCAGCGGCCGCGACACCCCCAGTTGGAGAGAGCATGTATTTCGGCGGAGACTACAACCCCGAACAATGGCCGGAGGACGTCTGGCTGGAGGATGTCCGGCTGATGCGGGAGGCGAAGGTCAACCTCGTCACCGTGGGGGTCTTCTCCTGGGCCCGGCTTGAGCCGTCGGAGGGCGTCCACGACTTCGGCTGGCTCGATCGCGTCATGGATCTGCTGCACGACAACGACATCCAGGTCAACCTGGCGACCCCGACGGCCTCTCCGCCGCCCTGGTTCGGCCTGGCCCATCCGGACGCGATGCCGGTGCGGGCCGACGGGACCCGGCTCACCCATGGCAGCCGTGACACGTACTGCGTCAACGCGCCCGCGTACCGGGCGGCCTCGCGCCGCATCGCGACGGTGCTCGCCGAGCGGTACGGCGCCCACCCGGCGACCGCCATGTGGCACGTGCACAACGAGTACGGCACGACCTGCCACTGCGATCACTGCGCCACGGCCTTCCGCGCCTGGCTGCGTGACCGGCACGAGTCCCTCGACGCGCTCAACGACGCGTGGACCACGGCGTTCTGGAGCCAGCACTACTCGGCGTGGGAGCAGATCATGCCACCGCGGGCCACCCAGTACCGGTCGAACCCCGCCCACCTGCTCGACTACCGCCGCTTCTGCTCCGACGCCCTGCTCGCCCACTACCGCGAGCAGCGTGACATCCTGCGCGTCCATGGGCGGCAGCCGGTGACCACCAATTACGTCATGGCGGGGTGGACGCCGCTGGACCACTGGAAGTGGTCGGCCGAGGTCGATCTCGTGGGCATCGACCACTACACCGACGAGCCCGGCGACGGCGGGCTCGCCCAGGTCGCCTTCGCCTCCGACCTGGCCCGCTCCTGGGCGCGCGGGAAGCCGTGGCTGCTGATGGAGCAGGGCGTCGCGGCCATGTACACCCCCGACGGGACGCTCCCGCTGGAGCCGGGAGAGCACGCGCGGCGCAGCCTGGAGTACGTGGCCCGCGGGGCCACCGGCGTGCTGCATTTCCAGTGGCGCGCCTCCCAGGGCGGGGCGGAGCAGTGGTACCAGGGCATGGTCCCGCACGCGGGCGCCGACAGCCGGATCTTCCGTGAGATCGCCGACCTGGGCCGGACGCTCGGCGCCCTTCCGCCCGCGGAGCCCGCCGAGGCCGCCGAGGCCGAGGTGGCCATTCTCTGGGACGACGAGGCCGCCTGGGCGCTGCGGAACCCGGCCCTGCCCGTGACCGGGATGGACTTCCGCGCGTCGGTGGAGCAGGCGCACCGGGTGCTGTGGCAGCGGGGTCTCGCCACCGACTTCGTCCACCCTTCCCACGATATTTCGCGCTATCGGGCGGTGCTGATGCCGTCCCTGTACCTGATCTCTGACGAGGCCGTCGCCAACCTCACCGCGTACGTCGAGGGCGGGGGCACCTTGATCGTGTCGTACTTCAGCGGCATCGCCGACCCCGATACCCGCGTCCGGCTGGGCGGCTACCCCGGCGCGCTGCGCGACCTGCTCGGCGTCCGCGTCGAGGAGTTCCGCCCCCTGACCGGCCCCGTCGCGCTGTCCGACGGGACAACCGGCGCCTTCTGGAGCGAGACCGTCCAGTTGACCGGCGCCACGGCGACCGTGACCTACGCCGGCGGCGGCCCGGCGGTCACCCGGCACCAGGCAGGCGCGGGCACCGCCTGGTACCTCTCGACCAGGCTGGACGCGTCCGGACTCGCGAACGTCCTGGCACAGGCCGGCCTCTGACAGCGGTGGGCGCGCGCTTCCGTCGACCCGTCATGCAAGGTCAGCGCCGACGGCCGCCTGTTCGTTCCGCACTCCCGGACGTGTCGCCGGCAGCGATGCCGGCTGCTCTCAGCGACGGGTCTGCCAGGTGCACAGGCAGGCCCGGTTGCCTTCGGGGTCGGCGAGCACCCAGAAGCTCGGCGCCTCCGCGTCGCTGACCAGCGTGCCGCCGGCGGCGAGCGCCGCGTCGATGCGTGGCTGGACCTGCGCGGGATCCACCCACACGTCGAGATGCCAGCGCTGGCGAGGTTCCTCGCTGTCGGACGTCTGGAACCACACGGTCGGCAGAACGTCGGCCGGGTCGCGGAGTTCGTCGCCGAAGTCGGGGCCGGACAGATGCTCCATCGCCAGCACCGCGGCCCAGAACGGCAGAATCTCCTCCCGGGCCGCGGTGTCGAGGGCGAGCTCGAGCCTGGAGACGTTCGAGGCTTCCAACTGAGCCCCGGCGTCGGCGGCGATGGAGGAGATGACGCGGGCCAACCGGATGTCGCGGTCCGTGACCGCGCGCTCGTCGTGACTGGTCAGCCGAACGTCTACGTGGGTGTAGCGCAGGTTGAGATCGGGATGATGATCCATCTCCTCGGCTGCCGCGCCGATGGCGTTGACGACCGACAGCCCGGCCGCGAAGTTCTTGGTGTGGATACGGGCCTGCAGACCGCCGAGCAGGTATGCCCACCCGTCCAGCCCTTCGTCCGCGATCTGCTGTCCGGTCAGTTTGCTCATGAGGCATCCTCGCATGTCGGGCATCCTGGCGACGAGCCGTACGGATCTTTCCCAGGAGCACGCCGGCGTTCTACGGGCCCGCATGGCGTGAGGCGGTCCTCAGTGGCCGTGGTGGTACTGGTGTGTCACCGCGTGACCCTTGCCGCGGGAGATCAGCCACTTGTTCACCGGTGTGGTCAGCACGAAGGCCACGAGCAACGACCCGGCCAGCGCCACCCAGAACAGCCAGTTGCCAAGACCCGCGTCCATGGCCCCAGGCACGATCAGCATCACCCCGTTGTCCAGGATCTCCATCATCGCGATGGAGATGGTGTCCGCGGCCAGCGCCACCTTCAACGCGGTGCGGAAGTCGACCCCGGCCCGCAGCACGCCGCGCATGGTCAGTGCATAGCCGAACACGAAGGCCAACGCCACGGACAGAACCACGGTGGCGAGATTGGAGAGGCCGGCGGCGGTGCCGATGACCATGCCCAGAACCTCGCCGATGGCGCAACCCGTCAGGCAGTGCAGCGTCGCCTGCGCAGCCATCGCCCAGGTGGCCGTGGGCGCGGTGTGGTGCTCGTGCTCCGCCGGCAGAGCGGGTTCCGGGGACGGATGGTGACCACTGTGGTCCATGATGAGGCTCCTTAGTAGTGGAGCCAGCATCATACGAGTACGGGGTATATAAAGAAAGTGGCTGAATGACGTCACAAGTCGGCTGTCACGGCGGTTTGGGGCTGGGCCGGCATGATCGCAACTCCTATAGGTCATAGTAGTGCCGGCGCGGCCTCCTAAGCGTCGCGAGCGGCGGTTTCGCGTGCCGTGATCGCCCGCTTGAGCTTGATCAGCTCCTTGGGGGAGTTGACGGCGACGGCGCCCACCAGCACACCGTCCCGGGCGAACGCCACGGCGAAGCGATCTTCTTCGGGTGAGCCGGTGACGATGCTCGCCGAGTCCGCGAGGTGCGGCAGCCCGGCCGTCTGGATGCGGGCGCCGTGCACATGGGTGGCGAAGTTCGGCACGTCCAGGAATGGCTGGGCGTTCTCCGGTCCGGTCAGGAGGTTGCGGGCGGCGACCGCGCCCTGCTCGTTGGCGTTGGACCAGTGCTCGACGCGCACCATCTCCCCGCCGAAGAGACCGTGCGGCCAGCGTGCGACGTCCCCTGCGGCCACGATGTTCTCGGTGTCCTGGGCGAACAGCGTCGGTTCGCACAGCACCCCGTCGTTCACGGCCAGGGCGCCGTCCAGCCATTCGGTGTTCGGCACCACGCCCATGCCGCCGACGACCAGGTCCGCGGCGAGGGAGCGGCCGTCGCCGAGCAGGACCAGGCCGCCGTCCACGGCGGTGACCCGCGCCTGGGTGATGAGCTCGACGCCGTTGCGCTCATGGTGCACGGCCAGCCAGCGCGAGGCCTCCTCACCCAGCCCGGCATGCATGGGGTACGGCGCGGCGTCGACCAGGGTGACCTTCCGGCCGAGCTGCCGAGCGGTGGAGGCCACCTCGCCACCGATGAACCCGCCGCCGATGACCACTACATGCTCATGTCCCGACTCCAGCTCCGCTCGCAGTGCCAGCGCGTCGTCGATGGTGCGGAGCCGGTGCACCCCGTCGAGCTGTCTCGGGCGTGCGCCGGTGGCGATGACCAGGCCGTCGTAGCCGAGCTCGGCGCCGTCGTCGAGCGTGACCGTCCGGCTTCGGACGTCGAGGTGTACGGCCTGCCGCCCACGCAGCCACTGGTCCCCGAGTTCCTCCGCGCCGGGGAGTGTGACGTCGTCGTCGCCGCGCAGCACGCTCTTCGACAGCGGCGGGCGGTTGTAGGGCACATGCGTCTCGGCGCCGACCAGCGTGACGTCGCCCTCGAAGCCCTCCCGGCGCAGCGCCTGCACGGCCCGGAGGCCCGCCAGGGATGCGCCGACAACGGTGATCCTGCTGAGTTCGCTCATGCTTCGACGATACCCATACGGGGTATCAAGTCCGCAATGTGACATGGGTCTCCCATGTCCCCGCCGCCTGGCCCTTGCCTCGGTGATCATCACGGCGTACCCTCTCGCATGACCGCTACCCGGTAGGGGTATGAACAAAGGAGGCATGGCGATGAGCACGAGCACGTACAAGGTGTCCGGGATGACCTGCGGCGGGTGTGCCGGCAAGGTGACGACCGAGATCGGCAAGCTCGCCGGGGTCTCCTCGGTGGATGTCGAACTGGCGACCGGCCAGGTGACCGTGACCTCGGATGGCCCGCTCGACGACGAGCGGATCAGGGATGTCGTGGAAGAGGCCGGTTACGAGGTGGTCGCCGGCTGAGCACCGAGCCGATCCTTGATCGGGGCTCCCCTCCACGTAGGCGCGGCGCCGCCCGGGCCACCGCGACAGCCGCGTCTACGATCGCCGGTAGCATCGGCGGCATGATACGAGGTCTGGGCGAGCTCGAGTCCGCGATCATGGATCGGATGTGGGCCCGACGCCGGCCGGCCTCCGTCCGCGAGGTGTTCGAGGACCTCAAGCAGGAGCGGACGATCGCGTACACCACCGTGATGACCGTGATGGACAAGCTGCACACCAAGGGTCTGCTCAAGCGCCGGCCGGTCGGCCGGGCGTACGTCTATGAGCCGGTCGCCTCCAAGGAGGCGTACACCGCCGACCTGATGCGCACTGTGCTCGCGGGCGGCGGCAACCAGGCCGCCACGCTCGTGCACTTCCTCGAGCGGCTCACACCCGAGGAGGCCGCCGCGCTGGAGGCGGCGCTGCAGGTCTTCCCGCCCAAGGGGCGGCCGGAATGAGCGCCGCCGTGGTCCTGGCGCTCTACACCATCGTGGCCGCGATCTGGCTGCCCAGGCCGGGCTGGGTCGCGAGCTGGGCGGACCGGGCGCCGCGGCTGGCGATCGTGTTGTGGCAGGCGGCGGGCGTGTCGGTGGTCGCGTCCGCCGTGCTCGCCGCGCTGGCCTTCGCCGTTCCCGCCGACATGGTGGGGCACGGTCTGGCCGGCCTGTTCGAGGTGTGTGCCGCCATGCTGAACGACGGTTCCGGGCTGAGCGCGGCGGGCGTGGCGGTCCTGCTCGTGGCGGGTGCGGTGCCGGCAAGGGTGGCCTGCTGCGGTGCGGTTGTCCTGCTCCGAGCCGGGATGGAGCGTCGCGAGCACGCGGCGCTGCTCGCCCTGCTGGGCCGGCGCGACGCCGGCCTGGACGCGATCGTGATCGACCACGAGGAGAGGCTGGCGTACTGCGTGCCCGGGAGGCGCGCCCAGGCGGTCATCACCACCGGTGCGCTGCGCACGCTGGCGCCCGAGCAGGTCGCCGCGGTGCTGGAGCACGAGCGGGCGCACCTGCGTGGCCGCCATCACCTCGCGCTCGCCGGTGCCGAGGCCCTGGCCAGGGCGTTTCCCGGCGTGCCGCTGTTCGAGCGGGGCAGGACGGAGATCGCCCGGCTGATCGAGCTGCTGGCCGACGACGTCGCCGCCCGCCGTCATCCCCGCGCGCAGCTCGCCGCCGCCCTGGTCCGCCTGGCCACCGGCCGGGCGCCTGCCGCCACGCTCGGCGCGGGCGGCGAGACGGCGCTCACGCGCGTGCGCCGCATGCTGAACCCCGAAGCGCCGCTCGCCCGCCGCGAGCGCGTCGCCGGGCTGCTGACGGTGGCGATGCTGCTCGCGGGCCCGGCGACGGTCGCGCTGGTGCCCGGCTTCAGCTCCTTCCTCGCCCACCACTGCCATTCGCTCCTCACGCTCTGACCCGCCGATTCACCTGCGGCGACAGGACCGCCGGCTGCCCGGGAGCGACCCGGGCAGCCGATGTTCATGCCTACAGCCGGGCGAGGATCTTCCTCATCTGCTCGACTTCGGCCCGCTGGGCGGTCTCGATGGTCCTGGCGAGCTCCTTCGCCTCCGGGTCGGAACCCTGTGACTGCTCGGTGCGTGCCATCTCGATCGCCCCGGTGTGGTGCAGGATCATCAGGTGAAGGAACTGCTTGTCGAAAGCGGTGCCTTCGGCCTTCTCCAGCTTCGTCATGTCCTCCTCGGACATGATTCCGGGCATGCCGTGGCTCATGCCGCCGGAGGGCATCGGCTTGCCCCAGGCGGTGAGCCAGCCCTGCATGGTCCGGATCTCCGGATCCTGGGCCGCTTTGATCTTCTCCGCCAGGTCCTTGACCGCCTTGTCCGCGGCCCGGGTGCCGGCCAGGTCGGCCATGTCGACGGCCTGCTGGTGGTGCGGGATCATCATCTGCGCGAACATGACGTCCGCGTCGTTGGCCACGGCCTCCGGCTGCGCGCTCGCCGTGGTCGTGGCGGGTGCGCTGCCGGACATGGTGGAGGCGTCGTGTCCGCCCATGGAGCCGTTGTCCGTGCCCCCGCACGCCGTGAGCAGGGCCAGCACGGCTCCCGACGTGATCACGGCAGCGAAGTTCTTCCTGATGTCGATGAACATGGTGCTCTCTCCGGTGAACGAGGTACATGGGCCTGCGTCCCGGCCGACCGCCCGGTCGTCCGGGGATGGCTCGGCCTAAGTACGCATCACCGAGAGGCTCGCCAGGGGCGGTGCCAGGCGGCGCGGAGGCGACCTGGCCACCCCGCCGGCCCAGGTTGTGCTGCCGGCGATCTTCCCCATCCACCGCCAGGCCGCCGCCTGTGCCGCCATGAGCAGCAGAACGACGACCGAGGACAGCACGGCCAGGCACACGACGGTCGGATCGAGCCATGGCGATGATCCAGAGCCGGCCGAGAGTCCGCCGGACGCGTCGGCGGACGGGATCGGCTCGATGGTGGTGCGGTGGATCGGCATCGTCTCGCCGGGCGCCGTCCTCGCCGCCTTGCCCGCGTCCGCCGGAGCGTGCGAACTCGAAGCGGTGGCCTGGCCGTGGTGCGAGGACACGTGCCCCAGCGTGTGCATGCCCCACACGCCCAGCGCGAGAACGACCGGCAGCAGCCATCGCAGCCAGGAAAGAGGCAGGCGCCGGGCCGATCCGCCCATGTGCCCCCTCCTCCCGCTGCCGCTGCCTGGTGTTCGAGAAACCGGCCACCCGTCATGGGCGTCGATCGCTGACAACTATGCCCGATAGTACTAGTGCGGTGCATCGGGCGGGCTCCCGGCCCGGTGGTCGGTCGCCGGCCTCGCGGCGGGCGGACGATCGTGACGTCCGCCCGCTCAGCCGGGATCGGCGCAGAGCTGGGAGGTCAAGGCGGTGCGGGCCCACTCCTCCCACCTGTCCGGCGACCAGTCGCGGTCGCGGACGAAGATCAGGTAGAGCTGCGGGCTGAGCAGGCCGAACAGCAGGTCCGCCGCCATCTCGACGGAGAGGCCGGGACGGGCGTCGGGCTTGCCGGCCAGGGCTTCGGCCGCCGCGTGCTGCACGGTGTAACGCGGGTCGGGGCCGTCCGGCCACTGCGCGGCGATCTCAGGGTCGGTGGCCGCGGCAGCCGCGATCAGCGGCATGATCGGGGCGACCCGGCCCAGGATCTCGCGGGTGCCGCGGACGTGCGCGCGCAGTTGCCCGGCAGCGGTGGGCTCGGCGCACGCGGCGCGGAACCACTCACGATCCATGGTGGCGACCGGCTCGGCGTCCCCGGCGATGGACGTGTCGACCACGTCCTTGAACAGCGTGCGCTTGTTGTGGAAGACGAAGTAGACCGTCTGGACGGCCACGCCCGCCCGGTCCGCCACTTCCTGCAGGCTCGTCGCCCCGTAACCCTGCGCGACGAACAGCTCGCGAGCCGCCTCGACGATCTTCTCGCGGGTGCGGCGTGAGCGCTCGGCTCGCTTGTCCGTCCGCTTGACTCCATCCATACAGCGAGTGTATCTCTAGTGCATGACACTAGAGTTCAACTCTAATAACTTGGAGCAGACGATGAACCAGCCCGCCGCCGCCCAGAGCCCCGACCTGGACCTGACCCCGACGCAGCGAGACCAGGAGGAGGAGTCCGTCCACCGCGCGCTGGAGGCCTACTACCGCACCGGCAAGGCACCGTGGGACACCGGCGTGACGCCGCCCGAACTGGTCGCCCTGGTGGAGGGGCACGGCGCGCTGCCGCCCGGCCGCGCTCTCGAACTCGGCTGTGGCACGGGGACCAACGCCACCTACCTCGCACGGCACGGCTGGGAGGTGACGGCCGTCGACCTGATCGACAGCGCCGTCGATCAGGCCAGGGAGAAGGCCGAGGCGGCGAGGGTGGCGGTCCGCCTCCTGCACGGAGACGCCACCCGCCTCGGCGAGCTGGACGTGCCCGGCCCCTTCGACCTGTTCTTCGATCTGAGCTGCTACTGCGGGATCCCGCTGCACCGCCGTGACGCCTACGCCGCCGGGCTCACCCACCGCGCCGCCCCCGGAGCCCGGTTGCTGATGTTCGGGTACGGCCCCGAGCCGCTCGGCAATCCGATCCCCGAGGTCAAGTCGTGGGCGGCGGGCGTCACAGCCGACGAACTCCGCGCCAGGTTCACCGGCTGGGAGCTGCTCGACGTCACACCGGGCACCAACCCGGTGCCGACCTTCTGGTTCACACTGCGCCGCGACGCCTAGCGATCTTCGGCCGCGGGTTTCCGCGCGGCATCTCGAACTGCCCTGGGCCGGTCATCTCCCCGGTCCGGAACGGCCTGCCGAAGTGACTGACCAATTGGACCATTTGGTCAGTTCGCCGTATAGCATGGCGGGGAGCCTAGGAGAGGAGCCGTCATGACGGAGGCGGGCAAGGGCGGGCGGGCCCTGGTGGTCGGACTCGGGGTCGCCGGCATCGCCACCGCGTTGCGGCTGTGCCAGGTCGGATGGCGGCCGGTGGTGGTGGAACGGGCGCCCGCGCGCCGCTCCGGCGGATACTTCATCGCTCTGTTCGGCGCCGGCGTCGCCTCGGCCCGGCGGCTGGGCGTGCTGGAGGCCATGGGCGACCGCGGCGGCCCCGGCGTCGTCTCCTACGACGTCGACCGCAGGGGGCGCCGCCGTCCCGGGATGAACCCCTTCGCCATGGCCGCGGGCCCCCGCCCGCTGTTGCGCGGCGATGTGGAGCGGGCACTGTTCGCGGCGTTGCCGGACGATGTGGAGATCCGCTACTCCACCGTGCCCACCCACATCGCCCAGGACGACTCCGCGGCGGAGGTGACCCTGCACGACACCGCCGCGGACACCACCGTCACCGAGCGCTTCGACCTGGTGATCGGCGCCGACGGGATGCGCTCCACTGTGCGCGATCTCGTCTTCGGCCCCGAGGAGTACCTGCACCCGCTGAACTACATGGTCGGCGCCACGGTGCTGGACGGCCCGGTCGACGGCTTCGGCCCGCACGAGGGCCTGGTCCTGGCCGAGCCGGGCCGTTCGGTGTGGGCCTTCCCGTTCGCCGATCACGCCCCGAGCCTGCTGTTCTCCTACCGCACCCACGACATCGACGCCGAGTTCCGCCGCCCGCCGATCGAGTCCATCCGCGCCGCCTTCGGCCCCGAACCCACCGGCCCGCTGCTGGAGGGGCTGCTGACGCGCTATGAGCGGGCCCCCGACACGCTGTTCGACTCGGTGCACCAGGTCAAGATGCCGCGCTGGCACCGGGGCCGGGTCGTCCTGATCGGCGACTCCGCCTGGTGCGTCACCCTGTACGCGGGCATGGGCGCCTCCAGCGGCCTTGCCGGCGGCGAACTGCTGGGCACCATGCTGCAACGCCACCCCGGCGACGTGCCCGGCGCGCTACGGGCCTGGGAGACGCAGATGAGGCCCTTCATCCACCTCCAGCAGGACAGCGCCCTGCCCGGACGCCGCATCTTCACCCCGCACGACCGCAAGGAGCATCTCCTGCGTGCGGGGATGATGCGCGTGATGCGGATGCCGGGCGTGGGCAGGGCCATGGGCAGGAGGATGTTCAACAACAAGGACATGCAGGCCAAGAACATCGACGTCGCCGCTCCCTGACCGGTTCCGGGCCGGGAAGCCGGCCGAGTCGCCGTCGAAGAGCCGCCGCGCCTGCAAGCCGTTGATGAGGGAGGCCGTTGCTGACGGGCCTGCTGGCCGAGCGCGGCGGCGTTCACCTGTTCACACCTTCACACCGGACGGGCCGGCGAGCACGCCTCCGCGCTGCGCTGGTCAGCCGTGGCCGGCTGCGGAGGCGGGGCGACGGCTCGCAAGACCTGCTGCGCCGCGTCCAGCAGGCGGCCCAGGTGCAGCGTGTCAGGGGCCAGAGCCGTGACGAGGATGGCGGGGCCCGCCAGGGGGGCCAGCACGGCCTGGCCGGTTGCCGGGTCGTCGCCGAGCAGCCGGGCGTGGGGCGGTTGCTGGTCCAAAGCCGGGTCGACGACGAGGATCTGGCCGACGGCGCGGTGGCAGGCAAGGACGGCGGGGCCGTCCCAGCCGGGTGCGCCGGCGCCGTACATCGTGTGCTGTTCCAGCAGGGAGCGTCCGTCGCGGCGGACGGTGAGGCGGGTGGCGAGCCGGCCCGGCGGCTCGCCGACACGGCCGAGGACGATTTCTTCACGCAGGAGGAGTCGTGCGGTCGCGGCGAGGTCGATGGTGCAGCTCTGGCGCAGGTTGCTGCGGGCGGCGGAGATGAGCGGCCGGGGCAGCCAGTGCAGGCTGGCCCGCTCGGCCACGGCCAGGCGCACGTCGTAGGTGGCGTGCTCGGTGGTGGGGCCGCGCAGGGCGATGGTGGCGGCGGCGGTGGTGATGTGCAGGTGGGCGTCGTGTTCGGCGGTGGCCTCGATGCGCAGCCGGTCGCCGCCGAGGGGGGCGCTCATGGCGCCGAGGATGCACACCCGTGCCTGGTTGCCGTGCGGGCGGGCGCGGCGCAGGTCGAAGGGGCCGTCACCGGCGAGGACGGGCAGGACGGTGGCGTCGCGCGCGCGGGTCGCCCGGATGCGGGCGGTGGCGCGGACGCCGGGCGGGGTGCGCTGGGCCGCTGCGGGCGGAGCGGGCCCGAGGGTCATGCGGGGCCACCGGTCCAATCGGCCAGGCGCCGGCGGACCCAGTCGGCCACGGGTGTGATGCCGCCCGGGGTCCTGACCGCGGTCAGGACGGTGGGCAGGTCGCCGCGCTGGGCTTTGGCGTCGCGGGCCATGGCCGCCAGGTCGGCGCCGACATGGGGGGCGAGGTCGGTCTTGTTGATGACGAGCAGGTCGGAGGCGGTCAGGCCGGGGCCGCCCTTGCGGGGGATGTCATCGCCGCCGGCGACGTCGATGACGAAGATCTGGGCGTCGGCCAGGCCCTTGGAGAAGGTCGCGGTGAGGTTGTCGCCGCCCGATTCGACGAGGATCACATCGAGGGGGCCGAGGTGGTCCTCCAGGTCCTCGACGGCTTCGAGGTTGGCGGAGATGTCGTCGCGGATGGCGGTGTGCGGGCAGGCGCCGGTCTCGACCGCGGTGATGCGCTCGGCGGGCAGGACGGCCTCGCGCAGCAGGAACTCGGCGTCTTCGCGGGTGTAGATGTCGTTGGTCACGACGGCGATGGACATCTCCTCGCGCAGCGCCCGGCACAGAGCGGCGACGGTGGCGGTCTTGCCGGAGCCGACCGGCCCGCCGAGGCCGATGCGCATGGCGCGACGGCGGCCGCCAGGTCGCTCGAAGGAGCCGCCGGGGCCGTGGACGTGGCCTTCGGGGAAGGTACCGCTGTGGTGGAGATGCATGGCTGCTCCCGGAGGGTCGAAGGCTTGGTCAGGAGGCGAACAGACGGACGGGGCGGGCGGCGTGCTGCTCGGCGGCGATGTCGAGCAGCGGCGCCGAGACGGCCGGCAGCGCGGCGGGCCCGTCGGCGTGGACGCGCTGCGCGGCCTCGGCCGCCCGGGCCGCGACGTGGTCGATGTCGGCGGCCAGGCGGGCCAGGACGGCGGCGGCGTCGAAGGGGTCCAGCCGCAGCAGGCGGACGGCCGCGGTGACCGGGCCGCCGATGCTCTCGTACGCCGCCACGTACGCGGCGTCCAGCGGGGTCAGCCCCGCGCAGCGGGCCGCCACGCCGAGGACCACAGGCTGGTGAGCGCCCCGCGGCCGTGCCGCGGCGAGGGCGTCGAGCTCGGCGCAGGGCCAGGCGGCCCGGGAGGCCCGCAGCAGTTGCCGCCCGAGCCTGCGCGACGTCTGCCGCAGGGTGGGGGCGGCCGTGCGGGCGTCGGCCGCCTCCTCCAGCAGCAGCGGGTCGTACCCGGCTGCGGCCGCGGCCGCGAGCCCTGCCGCGACCAGGCCGCTGGTGTGCAGCCGGCCGCGGCAGAACTCCTGCAGGCTCGCCACGTCGCGCACGCGTCCCGCGGTGACGGCCGCCTCGGCCCCACCGGAGTGGGCGTGCCCGCCGGCGGGGAAACGGCCGTCGGCCAGGACGAGCAGGGCGGCGCGGCTCATCGTGCGTGGCTCACCTTTCGTTCACGTCGGTCGATCTCGTGGGTCACCCGTCATGGGGCCGTCACGGCGGCCGATCAGGTGGCGGTGATCAGAAGAGGAAGTACCGCTGGGCCATGGGCAGCGTGTCGGCGAACTGATTGCCGTCGACGAGTTGGTCGTCGATCTCGGCCTTGACGTCCTTGGCCTCCGCTCCGCCGATCTCCACCTCGAAGGTGTCGGGATCGATGCGGATGGCGGGGCAGGCGTTGTTCTCCCGCATGTCGGCCTTGAAGACCTTGCGGGTGTCGCGGATCGCCTTGAACTCCTTGCTCACCTTGACCCGTTCGGCCAAGCCGGCCCTGATGGCCTGTTCGGTGACGAAGTTGACCGCGTTGGCGCCCGGCGCCCGCCCCGTGGCCCCCCACATGGGCCGGGGCAGGACCGGCTGCGGGGTGGTGATGGAGGCGTTGGCGTCGCCCACCTGCGCGTAGGAGATCTGGCCGCCCTTGATGACCCGGTGCGGCTTGACCCCGAAGAACTTCGGCTCCCACAGCACCAGGTCGGCGAGCTTGCCCACCTCGACCGAGCCCACTTCGTGATCGATGCCGTGCGCGACGGCCGGGTTGATCGTGTACTTGGCGACGTAGCGGCGGGCGCGGTGGTTGTCGGCCCCGGCGTCGCCGGCCCGGTCGCCCTCCAGCGGGCCGCGCCTGGCCTTCATCACGTGCGCGGTCTGCCACGTCCGTATGATCATCTCGCCGATGCGTCCCATCGCCTGGGCGTCCGACGACATGATCGAGATGGCGCCGAGGTCGTGCAGGATGTCCTCGGCGGCCATCGTGGAGGGCCGGATCCGCGACTCGGCGAAGGCCAGGTCCTCCTCCACCAGCGGGTTGAGGTGATGGCAGACCATCACCATGTCGATGTGCTCCTTGACCGTGTTGACGGTGAAGGGGCGGGTGGGGTTGGTGGAGGCGGGCAGCACGTTCGGCAGGCCGGCCATGGTGATCATGTCGGGGGCGTGGCCGCCCCCGGCGCCCTCGACGTGGAAGACGTGGATCGGGTGGTCGCCGATGGCCTCGATGGTGTCGGCGACCGCGCCCGCCTCGTTCAGCGAGTCGGCGTGCAGGGCCAGCTGGACGCCGGTCGCCCGGCACACCTCCAGGCAGCGGCGCAGGACTGCCGGGGTGGCCCCCCAGTCCTCGTGGATCTTGAACCCGAGGACGCCGGCCTCCACCTGGTTGTAGAGGGATTCGGTGGACATGGTGCTGCCCTTGCCGAGCAGCCCGACGTTGACCGGGAAGGCGTCCAGCGCCTCGAACAGCCGGGCGATGTGCCAGGCGCCGGGCGTGACGGTGGTGGCGGTGCTGCCTTCGGCGGGGCCGGTGCCGCCGCCGATCAGGGTGGTGACGCCCGCGGCGAGGGCCTCGCGGACCTGCTCGGGGCAGATGAAGTGCACGTGGGTGTCGATTCCGCCCGCGGTGAGGATCTTGCCGTTGCCCGCGACGACCTCGGTCTCGGGGCCGATCAGGAAGTCCGTGGCCCGCTCGTGCCCGTCGTGCAGGCGGTCCATGGTCTCGTCGTTGTAGGCCTTGCCGAGCGCGACGATCCGGCCGTCGCGGATGGCCACGTCGGCCTTGACGACGCCCCAATGGTCCAGGATGACCGCGCCGGTGATGACGGTGTCAGGTGGCTGCGGGGCGCCGAACCTCGCGGAGTCGCGCGGCGCGCACGACTGGCCCATCGACTCGCGGATCACCTTGCCGCCGCCGAAGATGACTTCGTTGCCGCTGCGTCCCGGACCACCCGACCAGTCCTCGCTGATCTCGATCCGCAGGTTGGTGTCTGCCAGCTGGATGCGGTCCCCGACGGTCGGGCCGAACCGGTCGGCGTACTGCGTCCGGGTGAGGGGCTGCTCGATCGGCGGGACCTCCGGTGCCGGCCCGCCGTCCCGCGACGATGCCTCCGCCACCGGCTCGGCGGGCTGGTCCGCCGATGTGTCCGTCAGGGACTCATCCATCGAGCCGCCCTCCGACCTCGCCGCGCAGGCCGGCCACGATGCGCCTGCCCTCGATGGGCACGAGCTGCACCGTCCGGGTGCACCGGGGCTCGAACCGGATGGAACTGCCGGCGGGAATGTGCAGGCGCTTGCCGTAGGCGGCGGAGCGGTCGAAGCTGAGGCGGGGATTGGCCTCGTAGAAGTGGTAGTGCGAGCCGACCTGGATGGGACGGTCGTCACTGTTGGTGACGGTCACCGTCGTGACCTCGCGGCCCTCGTTGAAGGCCACCTCCGCGGCGCCCTCAGGATGGTCGATCTTCCCCGGACGGACCAGCGTCTCCGCTTCCGCTTCGGCGAAGGGGGCACGGATGGTGACCAGCTTGGTGCCGTCGCGGAACGTCGCCTCGATCTGGATGTCGGTGATCATCTCAGGGACGCCCTCCATGACGTCGTCACGGGAGAGGATCTTCTCTTCGGCGGTCATGAGCTCGTGAACGGACTTGCCGTCCCGGGCCGCCTCGAGCACATGCGCCGTGATCAGCGCGACCGCCTCCGGGTAGTTGAGGAGAACTCCCCGCTCCTTCCGCTTGCGGGCCACGTCCGCGGCCACATGGATCAGCAGGCGTTCCTGTTCGTGCGGAGTCAGATGAATCTCGGCCACCTCACCTTCGCTCTGCTCCCGGGGGTCGTCCCGGGGCCACCAACGGCGCGGATCACGCGGCATGACCGGCCTTCGGCCCCACCGCGGTCCGCTCCTCCAGCCGAGAGGCGATCCCCTCGCCCTTGCGCCCCCACGGGCGCCCCGGGACTCGGCGATCGCCACCGTCCTGCACACCGAACGTAACGTGACGATCACTGACAGTGATATGGCGCGGCGGTGAGGGGTGCGTTGCCACGGCGGCGAGGAGGGCGGGATGAGGCCCTGGGCGCGCGTTGCCGGGGTCGCGACCGTAGCCGCGACACCTCGGCGAGCAGACCGACCTGCGCGAGCGGCTGCAGCAGCCGGAACCGGCCTCCGCGGCACTCCGGAAGATCAGCGCAGCAGCGGTACGAGCTGCTCCTCCTCGTAGTCCAGGTGGGCCTCCACCTCCTGGGTGAGCCGGTTCACCCCGCTCAGCAGGGTCTCAGGGGCGACATCCTCGGCGGCCAGCAGCGCCTGGAGCTCGTCGAGCAGCCGTGCGACCACTTCGTGCTCGGCCCGCAGCCGTGCCATCACCGCGGCCAGCTCCGGATGGCGGCTCTCCAGCTCCGGGAACATGTACGCGTCCTCCTTCGCGTGGTGGCCGTGCAGACCCTGGCACATGGTCAGGCAGTTGACGCGCAGCTGCGCGGCCACGCGGGGCCCCGACCGGGCCGCCTCCGCGCGGATGAGGGCCAGCTCGCGGCGGAAACCGTCGTGCATGGTGATCAGCGCGTCGCCGAGAGCGCCGGCGGGCGGCCGGAAGGCGATCGGCATCAGCGCCACCACTGGCAGGACACGGCCCGACTGCTCCTGGTACCTGCCCCAACCGGGGTCCGCCTCGACGGCGCGGGCGAACACGCGCTCGCGTTCCTCGCCCTCTAGTACGACCGCCTTGGCCTGGTACGTCCAGACGCCGTCCTCCACGGTGACCTGCGGGTTGGCGAGCAGGTTGTGATACCAGGCCGGATGCCGGGGCGAGCCGCCGGCCGAGGCGATGACGAGCATGCGGTCGCCGTCGGGCAGGCAGCCCAGCGGCGTGGTGTGCTCGGCGCCGGTCCTGGCGCCCACGGTGGTCAGCAGGAGCAGGCGGGCTCCTTCGAAGGGGCCGCCGACCTGGCCCTTGTTGGCGCGGTATTCGTCGATGATCTGCTGGTTGAAGTCCATGGGCATGCTGAGTCCGGCTCCTTGCTGCGGGTGTCGATGACATGGGAGACCCGCACGGGCATGCCGACGCGAGCGGGTGCTACGACACCGCAAGGGGCATGGGACGACGCGCGGGCGCGGTGTGCTCAGGCACGACCGACGGTGTGAGTGGCCACGGTGTCATCCCCTTTGATTCGGCGCCTCCATGCCTCCGTCCGTCCTCCCGGCGGCGACACGCGACGCGGCGGCTATTACGCCCACATTCCGAAAGAAGTGTCAAGCCGTACGAACTCCGCAGCGGCCCGCCTTTCAGCGGCGAAGCCGCCAGGAGGCCGCACGCCCCCGAGCGCCGTGCACCAGGCTGAGGGACAGCGCGGCGAGGCCGAAGGCGGCCAGCATGATGACCGCCATGGAGACCGTGCGGCCGTTCCCGAGGAGACCCGACAAGGGGGAGGCGGCCGCGCCGAGGATGAACTGGCTGCCGCCGAGCAGGCCGGAGGCCGCTCCTGGAGCGTCGTGGCCGAGTGACTGGACGATGGTCGTGGTGGCGGGCAGCGCCGTGCCCAGGCCGGCGACGGTGACGAACAGGCAGGCCCAGGTGGCGGCGAAGGAACCGCCGGTCGTGGCCAGCGACGCGACGAGGGCCGCCGTACCGGTGCCGGACACGGCCAGCCCCGCGACGAACAGGGTCCCTGCCCGGACGCGGGCGGACAGGCGGCCGAACAGGACGCTGGAGGCCAGCATGCCGAGGGCGTTGGCGGCGAAGACGAGACTGTACCGAGAGGCCGAGAGGCCGTAGACGTCCTGGAAGACGAACGTCGAGCCGGCGATGTAGGTGAAGAGCGCGGCCCCGGTGAAGGACGAGGCGAGCACGTACCCCACGAGGGCGGGCTGCCCGGCGAGCATCGCGATGGCCTTGACCACGCCGCTCACCCCGCCCGATCGCCTGCGGGCGGCGGGCAGGCTCTCCGGCACCCAGGCGAGGAGCCCCGCGATCAGCAGGACGCCGAAGCCCGCCAGCGCGGTGAAGACGAGGCGCCAGGAGCCGATGCCGAGGATGGCCCCGCCGAGCACCGGCGCGGCCACCGGCGCCATGAACACGATCGCGGACAGGGTCGCGAAGCGACGACCCGCCTCCGGGGTGCCGTGGAAGCGGTCGGTGAGCACGGCCCGGGCGACCACCATGCCCGCCGCCCCGGCGACGCCCTGCAACAGCCGCGCGGCGTCGAAGATCTCGATGCTGGGGGAGACTGCGCAGGCCAGCGACAGCACCGTGAACAGCGCGGCGCCGGCCAGCAGGACGCGGCGGCGGCCCACCGCGTCGCTGACCGGGCCCAGGAGCAGCTGCCCCGCGGCGAGCCCGACGAGAAAGGCCGTCAGGGACAGCTGGACCGAGGAGGCCGGGGCGCCGAAGGCTCTGGCCAGGCCGGGGAAGCCGGGCACGTACATGTCGACGGCCAGGGGAGCGACCGCGGTGAGGCCCGCGAGCACGAGAACGAGCCGGCCGGTGTGCTTCCGGCCGGTGGCCCCCCTGTGTCGGCACGCCGCCCGACAGACCTGGCCCGCGATCGCTGTCTCCGCTCCGGCACGCCGGTGATCAACGGCGGTGACGATTATCCATGGTCCGCCCGAAAAATGACACCACTGGTCATGGATGATCTCTCCGATTACCATCGGCGCTGACCGCCCAGGACACATCTGTCAACGTTCAGGTCGCGAGGCCGTCATACGTATCGCCGGCCCGTGATCGGCAACCCGGCAGCTCTTCCAGCAGGCTCGTCCTTCCCTGCCGAGGGTTGTTCGTTCCACCACGTCCGCGCCGCGGCCTGCCGCGCTGAAGGAGGACGGATGCGTACATCCGACATCTACCTGCGCAGTATCGGCGTCCATCTGCCACCGGTGGTCAGCATCGAGACGGCCGTCGCCGAGGGCCGCTATCCGGCCGGCGAGATGGAGTACTTCCGCCTGCGCGGTGCGGCGGTGGCGGGCGACGTACCGGCTCCGGAGCTCGCATTGCGGGCGGCCCGGCACGCGTTCGGGCGCTCCGGCGGGATGTCGCCGCGCGACCTGGACCTCATGCTGTACGCCGACGTCTGGCACCAGGGGCCGGAGGGCTGGCAGCCGCAGTACTACCTGCAGCAGCACCTGGTCGGCGGCGACGTCCTGGCCGTCGAGCTGCGGCAGGGATGCTGCGGGATGTTCGGCGCGCTGCAGCTCGCCGCCGGGTACCTGCGGCCGGGCGGCACGGCGCTGCTGGTCGGCGCCGACAATCACGGCAGCCCGCTGGTCGACCGGTGGCGCATGATCGAGGGCTACGTGGTGGGCGACGCCGGGTGCGCGCTGCTGGTCACCACGGACCCGGGCTTCGCGCAGGTGCGGTCGGTCAACGTGACCGTGCTGCCGGAAGCCGAGGCGGTCAACGACGGCGGGGTGCCGATGTTCCCGCCGGACGCGACCGTGGGCCGGCCGCTCGACTTCGCCGCCCGGCACCGTGAGTTCCGCAAGCGACTGCTGGCCCGCGACGGCGCCGGCGTCATGCTGGCGATGCAGAGCACGCTGATGGAGCTGGTGGAGCGGACGCTCAAGGAGGCGGGGATCACGCTCGACGAGGTGGAGCGTGTGGCGTTCCCGCACGGGCGCTGGGACAACGTGGAGGAGCGGGCGAGCTGGTTCGGGCTGACCCTGGCCGACACCACCTGGGACTACGGCGCCGGCATCGGGCACCTCGGGGTCAGCGACCAGTTCGTCGCCCTCGACCACCTGCTGGCCGACGGGGCGCTGGCCCCCGGCGACTACGTGCTGCTCATCGGGGTGGGCGCCGGCAAGACCCTGGCCTGCGCCGTCCTGCAAATCCTCGACATCCCCGCGGAGTACGCCTCCGAAGGGCCCGGCGGCCCCCGTCCCACGGACGACCCGGCCGGCCACGGCTGACGCGCAGGCAGCCCGGCGAGCTCGGCCCCCATCACAGGCCGGAGCCCAGGAGCCTGACCGGCGTCAGGTCCGTCAGCCCCGCAACCGGGCGGCCCTGGCGTGCAGGTAGCGCTGCTGGGGAAAGCTCATGGCGCGCCTGGCCGCCGCCTCGTACGCGTCCCGCGCCGCCGCCAGGTCGCCGGCCATCTCCAGCAGGTGCGCGCGGACCGCGTACATCCGATGATCACCCGCGACGCGCCCGTCGGAGCGGAGTCCTTCGAGGCGTTCGAGGCCGGCCTCAGGGCCGCGGGACATGGCCAGGGCGACGGCGTGGTTGAGCGCCACCATGGGATTGTCCGACATCCGCATCAGCAGCTCGTACAGCGCCGTGATCTGCGGCCAGTCGGTCTCCTCCGCGCTCGGCGCCTCGTCATGCAGGGCCGCGACGGCGGCCTGCAGTTGATACGGTCCCGGCGGCCCCTGAGTGAGTGCCGCGGTGACGAGTTCGACGCCTTCCTCGATCTGGGCGGAGTTCCAGAGGCCGCGATCCTGCTCGGCCATCGGGATCATCGCCCCGTCAGGACCGGTGCGTGCCTGCCGCCGGGCGTCGGTGAGCAGCATGAGCGCGAGCAGCCCGGCCACCTCGGGGTCGTCCGGCAGCAGCCGGTGGACCATGCGGGTCAGCCTGATCGCCTCCGCGGCCGGCTCCGCCCGCTGCAGATCGGGCCCCGACGTGCTGGCGTATCCCTCGTTGAAGACGAGGTAGAGCACGTGCAGCACCACGCCGAGCTGTTCGGCGCGCTCGGACGCGCGGGGCAGGCGAAACGGCACGCCGCTGTCCTTGACGCGCTGCTTGGCGCGGGTGATGCGGCGCGTCATGGTGCCTTCGGGGACCAGGAACGCGCGGGCGATCTCCGCGGTGGTCAGGCCGCCGACCGCCCGCAGGGTGAGCGCGATCTGGGACGTCGGCGACAGCGACGGGTGACAGCACATGAACAGCAGCACGAGCGTGTCGTCCGAGGCGGCGAGCGGCTGGTCGGCAGCCGGCGCCAGCCAGTCGCCCGGCAGCGCCCTGGCGGCCATCGCGTCCTCGCGGCGCCGGCGCGCCTGCTCGCTGCGGAGCAGGTCGGTCAGCCGGCGCGCGGCCACCGTGATCAGCCAGGCCCGCGGGTCGCCCGGCAGGCCCTCCTCGGGCCACTGCGTGGCGGCGGCCAGCAGCGCCTCCTGGACGGCGTCCTCGGCAATGTCGAAATGCCCGTACCGGCGTACGAGCGCGCCGAGGACCTGCGGCGCCAGCTCGCGCAGCAGGTTCTCGGCCGCGGCGGCGTCGATCAGAACCCCATGTCTCCGGCGGACTCGCTGATGGGCCGGATGTCGGCGTAGGCGTCGTTGTAGGTGTCGCCCGGGTACGGGCACTGTCCCAGGCGGCCGGCGATCTCGGTGGCCCGGTCGAAGCTCTCGCACTCGACGATCCAGTAACCGGCCAGGACCTCCTGGGTCTCGGCGTAGGGGCCGTCGGTGACGAAGCCGGCGCCGCCGCGGGATCCGAGCCTGCGGGTGTGTACGGGCGCCGCCAGCGCACGGGTCTCGACCAGTTCGCCGGACTCCTCCAGCTCCCGGTTGACCGTCTCCATGAACCGCACCATGGCCGCCACGTCCTCCTGCGACCAGGCCGGCTTGCCGGTGTCCTTGCCCGACATGGCGTCGTAGTCCTGCTGGGAGGCGTACGAAAGGATCATGTACTTCATCGGTTTCCCTTCTCTCAGCAGGGACGTCGGAGCCGAGGCGCCGTTCCGGACATCGTCCCGCGGCCCCAGCCTGCCCGCGTCGCGCCAGATGCGCCACCGGACGCGTTCCGGCTTAAGATATTCCTTGACACGAATATTCGTTGTGGAGAATACTTCTCCGCATGGACGCACTCCTCACCGCACTGGCCGACCCGGCCCGCTGGCGGCTCGTGAGCCTGTTGGCCGAGCGGCCCCGGCCGGTCGGCGTCCTCGCCCAGCTCGCCCAGGCGCGCCAGCCGCAGACGACCAAGCACCTGCAGACCCTTGAGCGTGCCGGCCTCGTCACCTCCCACCGCACCGGCCGGCGCCGCGTCTACGCGCTCCAGCCCGCCCCCCTGCGCGACCTGGCGGCCGTCCTCGGCCGGCTCGCCGACACCGCCGACCAGGCCGGCGGCCCGCGCGAGACGTACGACCGCTACGGGCTCAGCCTCGACGCGGAGCGGTTCGCCGCGAAGGAGCCGGGGTGGGCCGACGGCCGCTCGTTCCGGTTCTCCCGGTCGCTGGCGGGACCCCCCGAGCTGGTCTGGCGCCACCTCACCGAGGCGCCCCTGCTCGTCCGCTGGTGGACGCCTGACGACCTGCGCGTCTCCGAGCTGGTGTTCGAGGCGCGACCGGGTGGGCGGATCATCCACGAGTACCGCGACGCCGAGGACGCCGACGGCTCCGACGTGGTCGCCGGTCGCGCGGAGGGCGTCGTGGACGACGTACACCCGGGGGAGCGCCTCGCGTACCGGCTCTCCCCGCTGCTGCCCGACGGGAGCCTCGCCTTCACCTCGCACGTCGAGTTCGACCTCCGGCCCACCGGCGCCGGCACGGACCTCGACGTCCACTGGCGGATCACCGGCAGCACCGTCGGCTCCGCGGACTTCATCGCAGGCATCGAGATCGGCTTCGGCCAGAGCCTAGACAAGCTCGCGGCGACCCTCGCCGCGGACCTGCGCGACACCGAGCACGACACCGATACAAGGAGCACGCAATGACGAACCCGGCCGGTCGCAGGGTGACCGCCAACCTCAGCCTCTCCCTCGACGGGCGTTACCACGGTCCCGGCGGGCCCAGCGACTTCGGGGCGTTCGCACCGTATGTGATCACGGAGGTCGCGCGAAACCACATGAACCGCATCTGGGAGGGCGCGACGACGGCGCTGCTCGGCCGGATCAACGCCGAGGGATTCATGGGATTCTGGCCGTCGGTCGCCGCCGACGAGAACGCCGATCCGCGTGATCGCGGATACGCCAAGTGGCTGGTCGACACGGAGAAGGTGGTCCTCTCGGCCACCTTGACCGAAGCCCCGTGGGAACGCACCCGCGTGGTGAACGCCCCCGCCGCGGACGTCGTCACCGACCTCAAGGCCACCGGTGCGGGCGACATCCTCGTCAACAGCAGCCCGAGCGTCATCAAGCCGCTCCTGTCGGCGGACCTGCTCGACCGGCTGTACCTCATGATCTGCCCCGAGATCACCGGAGGCGGGCAGCGACTGTTCGACGACGGCCTGCCGGCTTCGAGGTGGACCCTCACCCACCAGGAGACCGGCGAGCTGGGTGAGATCGCCATGGTCTACGACCGGGTCCGCTGAGCCGGCCGGCCGACCGCGCACCCGCCACGACTTGATCAACTTCTTGGTGGCTCGCTAGGGTTGGGCGCTTCGACGGCTCCGCCCCCAAGGGATGGCCATGCGTCGCTACCGTTTCGGCAGGATCGCCGCCCTGATCGCGCTCGGCTACCTGGCCGCAGTCACGGTGCTGGGCGCCTTCGCGCTGACCACCGACCGGGGCGAGCTTCTCTGGAACGTCGTCACCCGCGACTCCGGAACGGGCTGGTTCCCCGGCTCCGGCGAGGACACGTTCACCGTCTCATGGGGGCTGGCACTCGTCCTGATCCTCATCGGGGCACTTCAGGCGTGGGCCCTGTGGCAGGTGCTGCGCGGGCGGGCCGGCGGCGAGCCGGCACCCCGGGGCAGGACGGTCGGCCTGCTGCGGCTCGCCCTGTACCTGGGCGTCGGCAACGGCCTGATCGGCATCGCGAGCGCTCCGCTGGTTCTCGCCTGGGAGATCCACTGGTTCTGGTCGGTGACGGGGATCGTCTCCGGTCTGGTGCAGCTGGCCGTCGTGGCGCTGTTCTTCCTGGTGCTCCGTGACACCGTCTCCCGCGGGCCGCGGCTGTTCTCGCTCGTCGTCGGGACCGTCGCCGGCGTGAGCAGCATCGGCCAGGAGATCACGGGGGCTTTCGACCTGTACTCCGTCGCGAGGATCTTCGCTCTTGCCGACGGGTACGGCTATGTCTGGCTGGCGTGGTCCGTGTCGATCCTGGCAGCCCAGGCCAGGGATCCCCGCTGGAGCGCGGCGACCGTCCGGACAGGCGTCATCGCCCAGGTGCTGTCCGTTCTCCAGCCGAACGGGGTCGTCTCCTTCGGCGGCGGCGGATTCCCCGAGATCTTCAGGGTCTATGCGCTCCTCGGCGCCGTCAGCGTCTTCGGGCTGGTGTGGGACGCCAGGACCGCCCACGAGCTGGCGAACCCCCTTCCACCGCCGGTACCCGGGCAGGCGCCGGCGCGGGCGGCGGCCAGGCGGTGGCCGCTGCCCGCCGTGGCGATCGTGCTCCCGCTGATCCCCGCCGCCGTCAACCTCGCGCACGGCAGGTATCTCTGGATCGGCCCGAGGGGCGTCGTCGAGGAGACCGTCCGCCTGAACGGGGGCAGCGGGAACGCCCTGACGTGGCTCGTCCTGGACGTCTTCGTCGGCGTCGGCGGCCCCGCGCTGCTGATCCTGGCCGCCGTCCTGCGGCGGACCCGCCGCGTCGTGCGGATCGCGGCGCTGACGCTGACCATCGCCGCGGCCGTGGGCGTCGTCAGCGCGCTCACGGCGACGCCGGTGTCAGGAGAGGTCGGCGACTTCTTCTACGAAGGCACGCAAATCTATCCGGAGGGGCTGTTCTCCCAGGGAGAGGACGGTGAGCTCTTCTTCGGCATCTCACCGTCGTGGTACAGCGCGGCCTTGCTCGCCTCCGCCCTGCTCCTGCTGTCGCTGTACCCGGCCGCGCCCGCCCGGCGCGTACGCCACCACGTGCTGCCGGCCGGGCTCGCCACACTGGTCGCGCTCGGTTTCGTGCCCGTGGCCGACCAGGCCCGCGGCCCGGTCACCGCGGCCGAGGCCTGTCAGCCGCGCGAGACGTGGTCGCGCGAGCGCGAGAGGCCCGAGCTCACCCGGGACCAGCGATTCGTGTGCTCCCTCCGGCAGGCCGACCTGATCAAGTTCGCCGCCGCCACGCCCGACGCCGTGATCCTCGCCCACGCCCGCCGGCTGTGCGGCGTCTACACCCGCAACGATCCCCACGAGGTCGCCCGCCTCCAGGCGACGGAGGGGCTGAAGCGCGACGCCCTGACCCACCCGCTCGCGGAGATCTGCCCCAGTGCCCGCGCCGCGGTCGAGGCCGCGGCCGCCAGACAGGACCGGGAGACGCGGGAGTGGCAGGCCGACGCGCAGCGCATGTGCGACTCGAGCCCGCGCCACCGCCCGCTCGTCAAGCCGGCCACGGCGATCCGCATGAAGGAACCCCAGTGGACGGACTACGGGATCGTGGAGACGTACGAGCCCACCGAGGACGGCGGGGACCCGTTCGAGGACGACTCGTTCGATCAGGCCGGGGCCGACGGCCTGGTGACCGCCCTCCCCGGCCACCTGATGATCCGCACGCACTCCGACTACCGTCTTTGCGTCACGGTGGAGACCTACAGCCGTCGTCCGCCGGTGGAGACCAAGGGCTGGGACCAGGTCGTCGAGGTCGGCTACGAAAGCCCCACCGGTGAGATCGTGCTCAGGGACGACATGAGCGGGACGAAGTTCCCCGACCTGTCGCTCGACGGCCGCGCGGGTCACTACCGGGTCCGCGTGCACTACGACTGGTTCAGGTGGCAGGGACCGCACGAGGGCGGCCAACGCCTGCTGATCATGGCGTTCCCCGGCAAGGGGGACAAGCCGATCACATACCGCAAGCCGCCCAGGCGGTGAGCACGCCTGCCAAGGCGTGACGTCAGACGGGGAGCGTCCCTCATCATGAACGAGCGACAGCCTTCTCGACGAGATGACGGACCGCGGTCTCACCGGCTAGCCGAGGCGCCCAAGGACGGGCGCCGGCGATCGCGATGCGCCGGTCAGTCGTCCAGCAGGATGGCCTGCACGGGGCAGGCGCGAGCCGCCTCCTCCACGGCGGGCAGCAGCGCGTCTGATGGCGTGGCCTCGTACACCAGCTCGTCATCGTCGTCGAGGGCGAACACCTCAGGGGCGGCGAACACGCACTGGGCGTGGGTCCGGCACAGGGTCATGTCGACACGGACACGCATCATGAATCCTTCTCAGCTGTGGGGTTGAACCGGGAGTACTTGCCGAAGGACCACCGTTGCGGGATGCCACCGGGGATCTGGACGGCTCGTTCGACGTCGAAGTCGATCAGCCGTTGCGCGCCCGGCACTCCTGCCGCCCGCTCCGGGTCCCAGTCGATGCGGGCGCGTCCGGTCAGGTGCAGGGTGTGACCGTTCTCCCAGTCCAGGAACAGCAGCCCGCAGCGCGGCTCGAGTTCGAGGTTGCCCAGCGTCATGTACATCGAGTTGCCGGCGTAGTCGGGCCAGGTCAGCCGGCGGCTGCCGGCCACCGTGACGAATCCGGGGTTGCCGCCGCGATGGGACGCATCGGCTCCCAGCCCCTCCGCATACGTGCCGACGAAGAACGTGTCGGCCGTGCCGATCCACTGCTGTTGGCCGGCGGTGAGCTCGTCGGTGACGAGCGCCGTCCTGCTTCCCGGCGGCACGTCGTCGACGTGGGCGCGGGTCTGGATGTACTTCGGGCAGTTGGCGTACACCTGTTCGGTGCGGACGAGGAGCCGGCTCCCGTGCCGGCGGGCCCGGCCGTTGACCCGCATTCGTCTCCGGCTGGCCGGCTCGATCATGAGCATGCCCACCTGCCGCTCGGCGTCGAAGAGGCCCGCGAGCGGATCGCCGGCGCCGGGCAGCCGGTCCGCCACGACGGAGCGGTCGTCAGGGGCGGTGACGAACCCGGGCGGGCCGGTGAGCACGCTGACCCACGCCCTGCCGGTGTCATCGGCGGCCGCGATCACCGCGAGACGCTGCTGCGTGAGGAATTCCGCCGCCACCGGCGGGATGGCCGCCCCCGCGCCGGCCGACCCCCATCCGTCGGCGGTCAGACCGGCGCGGCGCTGTACTGAGCGTTCGCCTGGGTGGAGCATGGGCGACCCCTTTCCGTCGTGGGCCCGGGCCGCGGCGGCGCGGCCCGGGCACAGGTGGATCCGTCGGATCGGTTAGAAGAAGCCGCAGGTCGGCGCGCCCTTCGTGGGCGCCGGTGCGGTGTCGGCGCCGGTCGGCGCATAGATCTCCAAGCGGATGCCGTCCGGGTCGGCGAAGAAGACACCGCCGGAGGACGCGCCCTCGCCGTGCGGGACGATCCCCTCGTGGAAGGGCCGCACGCCGAGTTCGCGCAGGGTGGCCTCGGCGCGCCGGACCGCCTCGATGTCGGGCACCTGGAACGACAGGTGGTGCAGGCCGGGCCGGTCGGTGGCGAACACGCCGCCGCTCTGCTGCCACAACGTGACCAGCAGGGTGCCGTCGCGGCCGAGGAAGGCGAATCTGCGGTCGCCGTCGGTCTGCTCACCCATGATCTCGAACCCGAAGACCTGGCGGTAGAAGGCGGTGGAACGTGCCAGATCGGTCACGTTCAGACCGACGTGCCCGGTCTGCAGGGCAGGTGTGCTCATGCGGAACCTTCCATGTGGATGCGGTCGAGTTGGTGGCGGGCATGGCTGCCCGTCTGCCGGGAAGGCCGTTTCTAACGTTTAGAAACCCCTTGTGCCGTTAGAATATGCAGTACGTTTTATAACGCTGTCAACCTGGATGTAGCGTTAGAAGGGTGGAAGTGGCACACCTTGCGGATGGCGGCGCTCCGTTCCTGGGCGAACCGCCGGCCATCGAACTCGGCAACACCTCGTACGCGGTGAGAGGCCGGCCCAAGGACGGCTTGCGCAGCGTCGAGCACCTGGCCGCGTGGCTGCGCGACATGCGCCCACGTCTCGCGGTCGGACTCGCCGACGCCGACATCCACGGCGTGACGGACCACGACCTGCACCTGGCCAGGGAGCTCCGGGACGTCGTACGGGCCCTCGCCGCCGCAGCCGTGAACGAGCGCGCACCCGATCCGGACATGGTGGCGACCCTCAACCGTCACGCCGGCCACACCACGCGCTGGCGGGAGTTGCGCACCACGCCCGAGCCGCACACGACCGAGTGCACCGCGGGTCGCCCTGTCGCGGCCGCACTCGCTGCCGTGGCCGAGGACGCCGTCGACCTGTTCGCCGGGCCCCTGCGTCACCGGCTGCGCGCCTGCGAGGGCCCGGGCTGCATCCTGTACTTCGTCCGCGACACCCCGCGGCGCGAATGGTGCTCACCCGGCTGCGGCAACCGGGCACGAGCCGCCCGCCACTACGCCAAGGTGCGGCAGGGGAGTGGTGACTGAGCCGCCACGCGGGGGACCGGCGGGAGACGGCGGGCCGGCATGGGGACGGGTGCGCGAGACGGGTCCCGGCCGTCTGTGTCACCATGCTCGATCATGTCGGAATTCGAGGCGAGCGACGAGATCTTGGCCGCCATCGCCGGTCGGCACGGGATCACCGCCGAGCAGGTGCGGCCCCTTCCGGCAGGGGTGGCCAACCGCGTCTTCCTGCTCGGGGACGACCTGGTCCTGCGCATCCCACGGACCAAGCAGTTCCTCCCGGACCTGGTCAAGGAGGTCGCGGTCATCCCCGCCGCCCTGCACGCGGGCGTGCGGACGCCGGAAGTCGTCGCCTTCGACGACACGTGCTCGGTGGTGGACGTGCCGTACATGGTGCTCGCCCGAGCGCGGGGAGCAGATCTCGCAGGCCTCGACCTGCCCGCCGCCGACGCCGACCGTGTCCACCACCAGGTGGGCAGGGAGCTGGCCAAGCTGCACCGGCTGTCCCCGGCCACCGCACCTGACCTTCCTGCCGTCCCCGTGGAGGACGACGCGGACCCCTGGGCACTCACCGACCGTCTCCTCGTGGCGGGCTGGATCGACGCGGAGGCCGCCCGCTGGCTCACCGGCTGGTTCGACCGGCTCTCGGAGCATCTCCCCGCGGAGCCGTCCCTGGTCCTGGTCCACGGCGACATCGCCCCGCAGAACCTCCTTGTCTCCCCGGCGACAGCCGAGCTCAACGGCATCGTGGACTGGGGCGACGCCCAGTGGGCCGACCCTGCTGTCGACTTCGCCAAGATGCCCCTGACCGGCATCCCGGCCATGCTCGACGGCTACCGGCAGGCGACCGGTGAGCGAGTCTCGGCCAGCACACCGAGCTGGGAAGCTCGCGTGCTGTGGTTCCACCTCACCTGGGCACTCGGCCGCCTGCCGGATCCCGTCCCGCGCCCCGGCGAACGCCATTGGACCGCCCCGCCAGCCGGCCGGCTCCTGGGCCTGCTCCGCTTCTTCGCCTCGGCCCCGCCGGCCCCTTGGGCCGATCTGGCCTGATCCGGCGGTGTCCCTGGAGATGGACGGGTCCGGTCGCCGCCGCAGGTCACGGACATGCCGCCTGCGCGGGCGGTGCGCTTCAGCGCGGCTGGTTCGTGGGCTCCGCTGCCCGGGAGCGGGTGGCCGCCAAGCTGGCGAGGAGCTTGAGCCGGTCCTCGGAGGTGGTGCCCGGCTCCGCGGTGTAGATGGTCAGGTCGTGCACTGCCCGGTTGGACATCGGCAGGTCCAGGGACTGGTAGGTCAGCTCCAGGTGGCCGACCTCGGGGTGCCGCAGCCGCTTGACGCCGTCGTGGCGGATACGGACGTCGTGCGCGGCCCACTGGGCGCGGAAGCCGGGACTGAGCGTGGACAGCTCGCCGATGAGCTCACGCAGGGCCCGGTCGTGGGGCTCGCGCCCGGCTTCGGCGCGCAGCAGCGCGGCGGTGGCGGCAGCGGCGGCGTCCCAGTCGGCGAAGAAGTGGTGGGCGCCCGGGTCGAGGAAGATGTAGCGGGCGATGTTGGCGCGGCCGCGCCTGCCGATGGTCTCACTGGCGAACACCGGCGCGAACAGGGCTCCGGCCAGCGCGTTGCTCGCGACGACGTCCATGCGGCCGTTCTGCACGGAGGCGGAGGACATCGTCATGGAGTCGAGCAGCCACTGGACACGCGGCGCGACCTCGACATCCTTGCGCCGGGAAGGCGTGCGGTGGGCGGGCCGGGCTGACCGGGCCAGGTCGAACAGGTAGGTGCGCTCGTCCTCTCCCAGGTGCAGTGCCCGGGCGACCGCGTCGACCACGTCCTCCGACACGCCGCTGATGTGGCCCTTCTCCAGCCGCGTGTACCACTCCGTGCTCACGCCTGCGAGAACGGCGACCTCCTCGCGCCGCAGCCCCGGAACCCGGCGTCGGCCGCTGGTCGGCAGCCCGACCTGCTCCGGGGTGATCCTGGCGCGCCGGCTGGCGAGGAAGTCCCGGATCTCGGAGCGGTTGTCGGGTCGCTGGTCCATGCCTTCCACGGTAGCCGCCGGCCGCCGTGGAGGGAGGTTGAGCTTGTACCCCCCATAAACCCGACCTTCTCCACACGCCGGGAACCCGGTTTCGTGGGATCGACCGCTCGAACACGACCCCGATGGAGATGGAAGCATGAGCACGCGAGGAGGAGTCCTCCACGCCCCCGGCGACGCGCGCGTCGAAGACCGCGAGCCTCGGCCGGCCCGGCTCCCGTTCGTCATCCATGTGCTGGCGTTGGGCACGTTCCTGATGGGCACGACCGAGTTCGTGGTGGCGGGCCTGCTGCCGCAGATCGCGGGTGACCTGCGGGTGAGCGTGGCCCGGGCCGGACTGCTGATCACGGTCTTCGCGGCCGGGATGATCGTCGGCGCGCCGCTGACGGCGATGCTGACGCTGCGCCTGCCCAGGCGGTCGACGCTGATCCTGGCCCTGTGCGTCTTCGCGGCCGGACATGTCATCGTCGCGCTCGGCTCCAGCTTCGCGCTGCTGCTGGCGGCGCGGTTCCTCACGGCGCTGGCGACCGGGGCCTTCTGGGCGGTGGCCAACGTGGTGGCCACCCGCGTCGCCGGCCCCGGCGCGAGCTCCCGCGCCCTGGGCGTCGTGGGCTCCGGCGCCATGCTCGCCAACGTCGTCGGTGTGCCGCTCGGCGCTCTCGCCGGGCAGCTCATGGGCTGGCGGGGACCGTTCTGGGTGCTCGCGGCCCTCGCGGTGGCCGCCATGGGGCTGATCGCCCGCTACGTCCCGCACGACGGCCCCGGCCGTCAGGCGGTGTCGATCCGGTCCGAGCTGTCCGCTCTGCGCTCCGGCCGGCTGTGGCTGGCGCTGGCGGCCTGCGCGACCACGACCGGCGGCGTGCTGTCGGCGTACTCCTACGTCTCGCCGCTCATGACCGACCGGGCCGGCCTCGCCGCCGGCCTCGTGCCGCTGGTGCTCGTCGGCTTCGGCGTCGGCGCCCTGGCGGGCTTCCTCGTCGGAGGGCGTCTGGGCGACGTACGCCCGCATGCGACGACCATCACGGCGGCCGCGGCGACCACGGTCCTGCTGCTGGCGATCTGCCTGCTGTCCGGCTACGCCGTGCCCACGGCCGCGCTGGTCGCCCTGCTCGGGCTCTTCGGGCTCGGCGCCAACCCCGTGCTGATCTCCCTGGCCGTCCGCTTCGCGGGCAGGGCATCCACCCTGGGGTCCGCCCTCACCGTCTCGGCGTTCAACTTCGGTACCGCCGCCGGCTCCTCGTTGGCCGGCCTGGCCCTCGGCTCCGCCCTCGGCGCCACGGGTCCCGCCGCGGTCGGCACCGCCATCGCCGCACTGACCCTGATCCCCACGGTCACCATGGCCCTCACCCGGCGCCGCCGCCTTTGCCCGGCATTTGCCCGATACGAGCCACAGTGAACTAGTGCCTGATCTGGGCAAACACTGCTTCCGCACCACCACCCGAAACGGAGAACACCTGATGCGCGCAACTCTGCTGCACGGCGCCGGCGACGTCCGAGTCGAGGAGGTCCCCGACCCCGTCATCAAGCAGCCCACCGACGCGCTCGTCCGCGTCACCGCCTCCTGCATCTGCGGCAGTGACCTGTGGCCGTACGGCTCGCTGTCCCCGGCGGACGGTCCCGCACGGATGGGGCACGAGTTCATCGGCATCGTCGAGGACACCGGCTCCGAGGTGACAACCGTCAAGAAGGGCGACCTGGTCGTCGCTCCCTTCGCCATCTCGGACAACACCTGCGAGTTCTGCCGCGAGGGCCTGCACACCTCGTGCGTCCACCCGGAGGCCGGTTTCTGGGACGGCGAGCCGGAAGAGGGCGGCCAGGCCGAAGCGGTCCGCGTCCCGCTCGCCGACGGCACCCTGGTCAAGCTCCCCGTCGCGGCGGACTCGGCCCTCATCCCGTCCCTGCTGACGCTCTCCGACGTGTTCGGCACCGGCTACCACGCCGCCGTGGCGGGCGGCGTGAACGAGCGCACCCGCGTCACCGTGATCGGTGACGGCGCCGTCGGCCTGCTGGCGGTCCTGTCGGCCAAGCGCCTCGGCGCCGAGCAGATCATCCTCATGGGCCGCCACACGGCGCGCACCGAGCTCGGCCGGGAGTTCGGCGCCACCGACGTCGTCTCCGCCCGCGGCGAGGAGGGCATCGACCAGGTCCGCGGGCTGACCGGCGGCCACGGCACGCACGTGGTCCTGGAGGCCGTCGGCAACATGCCCGCCTACGAGCAGGCGGTCGGGGTCGTCCGCCCGGGCGGCGTGATCAGCCGCGTCGGCGTCCCGCAGTACGAGGAGGCCCCGGTCGGCTTCGGCAGCCTCTTCCGCCACAACCTGCGTCTCGCCGGCGGACCGGCACCGGTCCGGGCCTACATCGAGCAGCTGATGCCCGACATCCTGGACGGCACCATCGAGCCGGGGAAGGTCTTCGACGCCACGACCACCCTCGACGGCGTCCCCGCCGGCTACCGGGACATGGCCGACCGCAAGACCCTCAAGGTCCTCGTCAAGCCCTGACAGAGGTGACGGTGACGAGCACCTCCCGGTGAGGCCCATGGTAGGTACTCCCGGCATGGAGTTCGCCCTCCTGACCCCGGACCGGTACGCCGGCATCGAGGTGCACGACTGGGAGTTCGGCGGGCGGCGGTAGGGAGCACGTGACCGTGCCGGGGCTCGGGCCGGCCGCGCGGGCTAGGATCCGGCCATGCCCCTGTCCGCGGACGACATCGAGCGTTTCGAGGACTCCAGAGCGCGACTGGAGGCCGTCGCCTATCGTCTTCTCGGCTCGGCGGGGGAGGCGGAGGACGCCGTGCAGGAGACGTGGCTGCGCTGGCAGGCCGCCGACGTCGACCGCATCGAGGTCCCCGAGGCCTGGCTGACGAAGGTCCTCACCAACCTGTGCCTCAACCAGCTCACCTCCGCGCGGGCGCGGCGCGAGACCTATGTGGGCCCATGGCTGCCCGAGCCGCTGCTCGCCGGGGACCCGATGCTCGGCCCGGCCGACACCGCCGAGCAGCGCGAATCGGTCTCGTACGCGGTGCTCACCCTCATGGAGCGCCTCTCGCCCGACGAGCGGGCGGTGTACGTGCTGCGGGAGGCCTTCGACTACCCGCACCGGGAGATCGCCGAGATCCTCGGCATCACCGAGGCCGCCGGCCAGCAGATCTTCCACCGCGCCAAGAAGCACGTCGCGGACGGCAGGACCCGCACCAAGGTCGACGAGGCCGCCGCCCGGCGGATCGCCGAGGAGTTCCTGGCGGCCGCCGCCAGCGGCCGGACCGCGCCGCTCGTGCGCCTGCTCACCGACGACGCCATCGCGATCGGCGACGGCGGCGGGAGGATCCCGGCCCGCACCAAGGCGTTCGAGGGCGCCGTCGCGGTCGCGAAGTTCGTGTGGGGCCTGCTCAGACCCGGCGTGGCCAAGCGCGCCCTGGTCGGCGGCACGCCCGAGGTCTACGCCTGGACCGCCAACGGCGAGCCCGCCGTCGTGGCCGTCGTGGCCGGCCGGGTCGTCGGCGTCATGTGCCTGGAGGTCACCGCCGAGGGCATCGCCGCGTGCCGCAACCAGCTCAACCCCGACAAGCTCGAACGCGCGACCGCGCACTGGGCGACCGCCGACCACGGGGAGCCCCTGTTCAACGCCTTCTGAGCGCTGTGTGAGGTGTTTCACATCGCGTCCCTGTCAGGAAACGGCGGGCTGCCCGGTTCAAGGGGCAGACCCGCGCAAGAGACAGGAGCGAGGACATGCAGCATCGCATCATCGTTCTCGGCGCCGGATACGCCGGAGCCACCGCCGCCGGCCGCCTCGCCAAGCGGCTCCGCCGCGAGGACGTCGCCATCACCCTCGTCAACGCCGAGCCCGACTTCGTCGAACGCGTCCGCATGCACCAGCTGGCGGCCGGCCAGGACCTCAAGTCCCGGCCGTTCAGCGAGATGTTCGCGGGCACCGGCGTCGTACCGAGGCTGGCGACGGTCACCGGCGTCGACGTCGACCGCAAGACCGTCACCGTCACCGACGCGAACGGCGCCGGCGCCGGAGAGCTCGTCTACGACACGCTCGTCTACGCCCTCGGCAGCGGCTGGGACGCCCAAGGCGTCCCCGGGACCGCCGAGCACGCCTACGAGATCGCCGGCCGACCCGGAGCACTCCGGCTGCGCGAGCGCCTCGCCCGCCTCGACGCCGGACAGAGCGTGGTCGTCGTCGGCGGCGGCCTCACCGGCCTGGAGGCCGCGACCGAGATCGCCGCGGCCCGCCCGGACCTCGACGTCGCCCTCGCCGCCCGCGGCGGCCTCGGCGACTGGCTCTCTCCCCAGGGCCGCGAGCACCTGCGGAAGGTCTTCGGCAAGCTCGGGATCACCGTGCACGAGCGCGCCGCCGTCACCGGCGTCGAAGCCGACCGCGTCACCACCGCCGACGGCAGGGTCATCCCGGCCGCGGTCACCGTGTGGACCACCGGCTTCGCGGTCCACCCGATCGCGAAGGCGAGCGCCCTGGAGGTCACCGGCACCGGCCAGATCGTGGTGGACGGGACCATGCGCTCGGTCTCGCACCCGGACGTGTACGCGGTTGGCGACGCGGCCATGGTGATGGGCCCCGGGGACAAGCCGCTGCGGATGTCGTGCGCCTCGGGAGGTCCGACCGCGTGGCAGGCCGCCGACGCGATCGCGGCGCGCCTGACCGGCGGAAAGCTCCCGAACGTGTCGATCCGCTACGTCAACCAGTGCATCTCACTGGGCCGCAAGGAGGGCTTGATCCAGTACGTCACCGCGGACGACCGCGCCGTGCGGGCGGTCCTGACCGGACGGCTCGCCGCCGTCTACAAGGAGCTGGTCTGCAAAGGCGCCGCCTGGAGCGTCGCCAACCCGACGCTCGGGCTGCCGGCCCGGCGCCGCCGCGTCACGCGGAAGCCGGCCGCGGCGGGAGCAGCCTTCCGGATGCCGGCGTAGAGCCCGAAGCGAGGCGCTGGTGTCAGGCGGTGGCGTGCTCGCCCCCGGTGCGCAGCCGCGGCAGCACCACTCCGTACATCCGGTCCGCCGGGCACAGGCCCCACTGGCACATCACCGTGGAGCAGGGTCGGGGTCATGCTGCCGCCCCGCACGGTGACGGTGGACAGCGGCAGCCGCGCCGCCGGCGCGGCCCCGATCACCAGCGCCACCGCGCCGGCCCAGCCCAGGGCCTGGCTCATCCGGCGGCCACCGTGGTCGGCACCGCGCCGTCCTGCCCGGGCGGCGACGCGGCCGGGTCCTCCTGGTACCCCTCCGCCTGGGTGCGGAAGAGCTGGGCGTAGACGCTGTCCGGGGACGCGGTGAGGGAGGCGTGGTCGCCGCTCTCCAGGATCCGGCCGTCCTGCACGACGACGATCCGGTCGGCCCGGCGGACGGCGCTGAGCCGGTGGGAGACCAGGACGCTGGTGGACCCCGCGCGCAGCTCCCGCAGCCGGTCGTGGACCGCCGCCTCGGCCACCGCGTCCAGCCCGGAGCTGGGCTCGTCCAGGATCATCAGATCCCGGCCCTGACGCATCAGCCCGCGGGCCAGCGCCAGGCGCTGCCACTGCCCGCCGGACAGGTGGACGCCGCTCACCTGCGCGGCCTCCTCCCCGTCCTCCTCCTCTCCCGGGTGGAACACCCTGCTCAGCATCGTCCGGTAGCCGGCCGGCAGCCGCTCGACGATCTCGTGCGCCCCGGCGCGCTCGGCGGCGGCCCGGACCCGGTCCTGGTCGTCGATCGCCGCCAGGTCGCCGAGTCCGATGTTCTCGGCGGCGGTGAGGTCGTAGTCCATGTAGTCCTGGAACACCGCGCCGATCCGCTGACGCAGCTGCGCCACCGGAACGTCGCGGATGTCCACCCCGTCCCACAGCACGGAGCCGCGCTGCGGATCGTAGAACCGGCAGAGCAGCTTGACGAGGGTGCTCTTGCCGGCGCCGTTGAGCCCGACGACGGCCACGCTGGTGCCGTACGGGATGGTCAGGTTCAGCCCGCGCAGCACCCACGGGAAGTCCTCGCCGTAGCGGAACCACACGTCGCGCAGCTCGATGGAGTGGGCCAGCGGGGCGAGCTGCCGGGGCTGCGACGGCGCGGCCAGGTCGTCCCGCACCTCGACCACCGTCAGGTAGTGCTGGAAGACCAGGGCGGACTGATGTCCCATGGCGATGCCCTGCACCAGGACGCTGAGCCCGCCCTGGAGGCCGGCCAGGGAGGCGATGAAGACCGACACGTCGCCGATGCTGATCGTCCGTTCGGCCGCGGCGTGCACGGCCCACAGCAGCCCGCCGGCCGACAGCAGCGCCCCGAGGGCGGCGAGGGAGACCTGGACGCGTACCACGCCCCGCTCCAGCCGGTCCTCGGCGTTGTTGGCGGCGCGCAGTTCGGTGAGCATCCGCCCGTGCAGGAAGCCGCCCAGCCCGAACAGGCGGACCTCCTTGGCGGCCTGCAGGTCGGTCAGCAGCATCTGGTAGAAGATCTTGCGCCGCATGCCCGGGCTGGTGCGCCACATCAGCCCTGCCCGCTGCCGGCTCAGCGTCAGATGGGCGATCATCGCGGGTGCGGCGGCCACCAGCGCGGCAGCCGTCATGACCGGGTTGATCGCCACCAGCGTGCCCAGGAACCCGGCGATGCCCAGGGTCCCCTGCAGGCTGGACAGGCCCATGTGGATCAGCTGGTCCGGGGCGTGCTCCGCGGACTGCTGGGCCAGTCGAAGCCGGTCGTGGAAGCGTGGCTCCTCCAGGCGGGCCAGCCCGCTCATCCGGTTGACCGCGTCGAACAGCCGGTCCTGCGAGTGCAGGCCGATGGCCCGCCGGGCGCGTCCCTGCGCGTACTGCGTGACGGCCGAGGTGGCGGCCATCGCGATGCCCAGGGCGCCGATGCCGGCCGCCATCCACACCAGCGCCCCGGTACGGGGGTCGGTGGCGGTGAGCTCGTCGAGGACGACCTTGGTCAGCCAGGCGGTCGCCACCGGCGCCACGCCACTGATCACCGCCGTGACGAGCTGGAGGAGCAGCATGCCGGGGGAGGCCTGCCAGGCGAGCGCGTAGGCCGCCTTCATCCCGCGGACGACGGAGACGCTCGGCTCCGTCACGTCATCGTCGCCGCTCACGGCGCCGAAGGATGCGCGGTCCGGGCCGGCCCCCGCAGGCCGACACCGGCGGCGGTGGCGACCGTCGGGGCCGTAGAGGGCGATGCCGGGGTAGAACGCCCTATAACAGCGAATATCACGACATGCGTCCTCTCCCAGAACCTACGGGAACCGGTACGGCCGCGGCCACTCGACGATGATCGCTTAAAAGGGGTCCAACCGCAATGCCGGATATTTCTGGGCCGGTTTGCTGGTGTCATGAGTTGTTGTCGGGTGTCGTTTGTTGCGGTGTCTCTGCCGTGTGAAGGGTTATGTCGGGTCTTTCGCGGTGAAACGCAGGCTCTGGAGTAGGAAGTCGCCCCGCTGAAGCCGGTCAGGCGCGCGACAGGACCACCTTGAGCGCTCCGGTCACCTGTGGGTCGGCGAACGTCTCGTAGGCGGCCGTCATGTCACACAGGGCGAAGCGGTGGGTGATGAACCCGCCGGGATCCAGCCGTCCGGCGGCGACCATGGCCAGCAGGGCCGGCGTGGAGAAGGTGTCGACCAGGCCGGTCGTGATGGTCAGGTCGCGGATCCACAGGTCCTCCAGATGGAGGGCGGCCGGTTTCCCGTGCACGCCGACGTTGGCCACATGGCCTCCGGGCCGCACCAGGCGGGTGCAGAGCTCGAAGGTCTCCGGCACACCGACGGCCTCGATCGCGACATCGGCGCCCAGCCCGTCCGTCAGCTCGGCGATCGCCGCCGCGGGGTCGTCACCAGCGCCGACGACCACGTCCGCGCCGAGCCGTCCGGCGGCTTCCAGCCGGGCCGGAGCGAGATCGACGGCGATGATGTGGCTGGGCGTGAAGAGCCGGGCGGTGGTGATGGCGGCCAGTCCGATCGGCCCCGCGCCGACGACCGCGACCGTGTCACCGGGCCTCACGCAGCCGTTGAGGACGCCCACCTCGTAGGCGGTGGGCAGGATGTCGGCCAGCATGAGCGCGGCCTCGTCGGAGACCCCCTGGGGCAGCAGGTGGACGGAGGTGTCCGCGAACGGCACGCACACGTACTCGGCCTGGGTGCCGTTGACGCGGTGGCCGAGGATCCATCCGCCGCCGCCCAGGCACTGGCCGAACATGCCGGTCCGGCAGTAGCGGCAGCGCCCGCATGCCGAGATGCAGGAGACCAGGACGCGGTCTCCCGGCTCGACGGTGGTGACCGAGGTCCCGGTCGCGGTGACGGTGCCGACCGCCTCGTGGCCGAGGATCGTGCCCGGCCGTACGGCGGGCACATCGCCCTTCAGGATGTGCAGGTCGGTGCCGCAGATGGTGACAGCGTCCACCCGTACGATCGCGTCCGTCGCCTCGGTCACCCGCGGATCGGGAGTCTCCTCCCACGAACGCTGACCCGGCCCGTGATAGATGAGCGCCTTCATCGTGCCTCCTCGTCGGCCTTCCTCTCCCACGCTCGTCGGAAATGGGCCGAACCGGGCAGGGGCGAAGGTCCCTCACCCGGACGGCTTTGGCCTCCGGAGGCCGGACCGGGAGACGTCGCACGACGGCAGCCACTTCGCGCGTGCCCCCGATCCAGCCCGCGGATGGCGTCCTCGACCGGTCGCCGGTCAGCGCAGGCGGCGCAGCAACGGCGAGGGCGGCGGCTCGCAGGGCGCCACCCTGATCCGCGCGTCCACCGTGGTCGCGCCGTCCGGGGTGACGATGACGGGGTTCAGGTCGAGCTCGGCCACGTGCGGCAGGTCGTCGAGCAGCCTGCCGATCCGCGTGACCTGGTCGGCCAGGGCGTCGACGTCGGCGGGTGGCGAGCCGCGGTAGCCGTGCAGCAGCGGGGCGCACCGCAGCTCGCCGATCATGTCGGCGGCGTCGGCCACGGGCGGCACCCGGAAGGCGCGGTCGGCCAGCAGGTCCGCCATCACCCCGCCCATGCCGACCATGACCAGCGGCCCGAACGCCGGGTAGTTGACACCGCCCACGATGATCTCCACGCCGCCCGGCAACAGGGGCTGCACGATCGCGCCGGTCATGTCGTCGCCGATCTGAGCCGACATCTCGCGATACGCCAGCCGTACCTCCTCCTGGGTCCGCAGGTCGAGCCGGACACCGCCGACGTCGCTCTTGTGCACGGGACCGACGGCCTTGAGCACCACCGGCAGCCCGACACGCCCGGCGGCCCGGACGGCGGCCTCGGGGCTGTCCGCGTCGATCGACTCCACCAGTCGCACGCCGTAGCAGCCCAGCAACCGGGCCGTGGCCTCCGGGGACAGCCAGCCGCCGTCCGGTGCTGCCTCCAGCCGCGCTTCGACGATCTCCCGCGCCGCTCTCTCGTCCGCCGAGGGCGGGGCGGCGGGTGGTTCGGCGGGGCGGCGGCGCCATTCGGCGTAGCGCACCACCTGGGCGAGGGCCTGGACCGCCTGCTCCGGGAAGGCGTAAGCGGGTACCCGGCCGTCGATCAGTTCGTCATGGCCGATGACGCAGGCCAGCACGGTCTTGGCCGTGTCCTTGGTGGCGTCCGCGATGGCCTGGCGGCTCGCGTCCAGGCCGTCTCCGAACGGCGGCGTGTAGACGACGAGGACCACGTCCACCTCCGGCGCGGCGGCCAGCGCCCCGACGGCGGCGCCGATCTCGGCGGCGGTGGCGTCCGCGGTCAGGTCCACCGGATTGCTCAGCGCGGCGGCGGCGCGGGCCTCCAGCAGACCGGGCGGCAGCTCCGGAACGACGAGACCGTGCTGCTCGCAGGCGTCGGCGGCCATGGCCTGCGGGCCGCCCGAGTTGCCGACGATCGCGACGCGGCGTCCCGCGGGCAGCGGCTGGGCGGCCAGGAGCCTGGCGGTGTCGATCAGCTCATGGACACTGTCGAGCCGGATGACACCGGCAGCGCGCGTCAGCGCGTCCACCGCCACGTCGGGCGTGGCCGCGGCGGCGGTGTGCGAGCGCACCGCCCGGCCGCCTGCCCCGCTGCGGCCGCTCTTGACGAGCAGGATCGGCTTGCGCGCGCCGACGCGGCGGGCGATGCGGGCGAACTTGCGCGGGTTGCCGAACGACTCCAGATACAGCGCGATCACGTCGGTGCCGGGGTCGTCCTCCCAGTATTCGAGGAGGTCGTTGCCGCTCACGTCGGCCTTGTTGCCGACCGACACGAACGAGGAGACCTCCAGGCGCTCCAGCAACGCCGCCCCCACGGCGCCCGACTGCGACATCAGCGCCACCCGCCCCCGCACCGGGTGGTGCGGCAGGAAGCTGGCGTTCAGCCACGCCCCGGTGTTGACCACGCCCAGGCAGTTGGGGCCGATCAACCGGACACCGGCCGCTCGGCAGATCGTCAGCAGCTCCGATTCCACGCCCCGCTGCCCGGCCTCGGCGAACCCCGAGCTGAGCACCACCAGCCCGGCCACCCCTGCCGCCGCGCAGTCGCGCGCCACCTCCAGCACGTGCCGGGCGGGCACTGCCACCACCGCCAGGTCGACCCCCTCAGGCACCCTGGGGAGGCAGGCAAGGCCCGCCACCGACGTGGCGTTGGGGTTGACGGGGTGGATCGTCCCGGGGAAGCCGCTGTCGAGCAGGTTGCCCAGCACCTTGTGCCCGACGGCCCGCTCGTCGCGGCTCGCGCCGATCACCGCCACGGAGCGGGGCGCGAGCACCCGCGCCAGCGACGCCTGCCCGGCCTCGTGATCGCGGGCCGAGATGGCCTCGCCCAGCTTGCGGGTGGGCTCGACGGCGATGCCGAGGTGCAGCGTCCCGCCGTCGCAGCGTCGGGAGACGTCCAGGCCCAGGTCCCGCAGCACCCGGAGCATGGGCAGGTTCTCACCCAGAACGTCGGCCACCAGCTCCCGTACCCCGTGCGCGGCCGCGTCCAGCACGATGTGCTCCAGCAGCAGGGTGCCGAGGCCGTGCCCGTGGATGGAGTCGTCCAGAAGAATGGAGAGGTCGGCGTGGCCGTCGTCGATGGGGATGTACTCGGCGACCGCGACCAGCCGGCCTCTCAGGCCGGCCACCAGCGCATGCCCGCGATAGGTGCCGCTGGTGATGCGGTCCATGTACGCGTGCGCGGTGCCGCGCCCACCGGTGAAGAAGCGCAGGTACGCCGAACGCTCCGAGGAGCGCTCCACCAGCTCGTGCAGGGCCTGCCGATCGGCGGGCCGCAGCGGGCGCACGTGGGCGATCCCGCCGTCGCGCAGCAGGACGTCGTAACCCTCAGACATGCCGGATCTCCCGCTTCTCACTGCCGCGCAGTGCCGAGTCACTGCCGGGTCACCACCGAGGCTCTCCGAAAGGCGGGCGCGACCGGAGTGCCGGACGTCCCCGGCCTTGCGGCCGAAGGTCCCTGCCCCGTCGCCCGGCCCTCCTGGCGCACGATCGCGACCGCTTTGCCCATTCCGGTCAGAGCCTTGACGCGGATGGCCGGGAGGGATGCAGGATCCGGTCGAGGCGGACGGCGGCGTAGCCGAGGATCGACAGCGCGCCGACGATCAGCAGATCACCCGGGGCGAGGGGTTCGGTGCCGAGCAGCTCCTGGAGCGGCGGGAGGTACAGCCCGGCGAGCTGCAGGACGAGCGCACCGGCGACGGCGAGCAACAGCATGGGGTTGGCCAGCGTGCCGGGCCGGGTACGGGACCCCAGCGCGACGCCGAGCTGGGTGGCGCCGAGGGCGAAGAAGGCCATGCTCTGCCACGGTCGTCCGGTCTGATGGCCCCAGACGGCGACGCCGAGCGTGACGGCGGTCAGGACGACGGCGATCCGGACCAGGCGCTGCCACAGCCCCGCGCCCAGGATGCTCTGGCCCGGAGGCCGCGGTGGGACGGCCATGGACCCCGGCACGGACGGCTCGCCGCCGAGGGCCACACCGGGCAGCCCGTGCGTGAGCAGATTGATCCACAGGATCTGGGCGGGAAGCAGGGGGAGCGCGAGGCCGGCGAACGGCCCCAGCAACATCACCGCGATCTCGGCGGCTCCACCGGACAGGCCGTACACCAGGAACCGGCGGATGTTGGCGTAGACGCGGCGACCCTCCTCGACGGCCGCGACGACGGTGTCCAGGTTGTCGTCGGCGAGCACGAGGTCGGCCGCCTGACGGGCGACTTCCGTGCCGTGTCTGCCCATGGCCACGCCGATGTCGGCGCGTCGCAGCGCGGGGCCGTCGTTGACGCCGTCACCGGTCATCGCGAGGGTCTCGCCACGAGCCCGTAGACCCTCGATGATCCCGAGCTTCTGCCCGGGCGTGGCGCGGGCGTACACACCGATGTCGCCTTGGTCGGGCATCCCGGCGACCCGGAGGTCCACGACGGGATCGCCGGCGGCGATGATGCCCAGATCGGTGGCGACGGCCCGCGCGGTCCCAGGATGGTCGCCGGTGATGAGGAGCGGCCTGATGCCGGCCCGCTCGCAGGCGGCGATCGCGGCGGCAGCGGCCGGACGCGGCGGATCCAGGATCGCGACCAGCCCGAGCAACGACAACGCGGTCTCCGGCGCTGTTCGCGGAACGGTGTCCAGATCGCGGCTCGCGACCGCCAGGACCCGGTATCCCTCCTGGGCGAATCGCTCGGCGCGCTCGGCGGCGCGGGCCAGCAGCGCCGGGTCGTCGACCAGGACAGGCGGCCGGAGCAGCATGTCGGGCGCGCCCTTGCAGATGACCCTGCCGTGTCCGCCGGGCAGGGAGTGCGCGGTGCTCATGCGCTTGCGTTCGCTGTCGAAAGGGCGTTCGGCCACCCGGGGGCAGCGCTCCTGCAGGTGCCCGCGGTCCAGGCCGAGCTTGGCGGCGGCGGTGAGCAGGGCCGCCTCGGTGGGATCCCCCAGCGCCGTCCATTCCCCGCCGGGGTCCTGCGGCGGCGACAATCTGGCGTCGTTGCACAGCACGGCCGCCACCAGCAGGTCGGTGAGGCTCGCACTGTCGAGGGTGCCGTCGCGCACGATCTCGCCGTCGGGGGCGTATCCGGAGCCGGTGATCACGGCCTCTCCGGCAGGGGTCCAGAGGTGCCGGGCGACCATCCGGCCCTCGGTGAGGGTCCCGGTCTTGTCGGTGGCGAGCACGGTCACCGCGCCCAGCGTCTCCACGGCGGCCAGCCTGCGTACGAGAGCGTCGCGCGCGGCCATCCGGCGGGCTCCCAGGGCGAGACTCAGCGTCACGACCGCGGGCAGGGACTCGGGCACGGCCGCGACCACCAGGCTGATCGCGGTCACCACCATCAACTCGACCGGTTGCCCGCGGACCAGCCCGAGCGCCAGCACCACCGCGGACAGCGCCACCGTGACGCCGGCCAGCAGGCGGCCGACATCCACCAGGCGCCGCTGCAACGGCGTCAGGCCGGCCCCCTCGACCATCATGGACGCGATCCGGCCGCTCGCGCTCGCCGCTCCGACGGCCGTGACCCTCGCGCGGCCACGTCCCCGCACCACGACGGTTCCGGAGGAGACCGGATCGCCGCCGGTCTTGTCCACCGGCACCGACTCTCCCGTCAAGGACGACTCGTCGACGAGCAGGGCCGCCGACTCCACCACCGTGGCGTCGGCCACGACGATGTCGCCTTCGGCCAGGACCAGCAGGTCTTCCACGACGATGTCGGCCGCCGGGACCTCGGTCTGGGAGCCGTCGCGGATCGCGCGCGCCACCGGGGCCGTGAGCTGTGACAACGCCGTGATGGCCCGGTCGGCGCGCACCTCCTGCACGACTCCGACGGAGGTGTTGACGACGATCACGAGCATGATCACGACGGTGTCGGTCCAGTCGCCCGTGGCGACGGTCAACGCCGCCGCCACGAGCAGGACGATGATCAGCGGATCGCGAAGCTGGGCGGCGACCCGCCGCCACAGCGGGACCGGCGGCTGCTGCGGGAGCAGGTTGGGGCCGTCCCGCTCCAGGCGCACCGCCGCCTCGGCGGACGACAGTCCCGACGGTACGGCAACCACCGAGCTCCTCCTTGGTGAACCACGGACATGAGGGCGGTGCGAGGGCCGGAGACCGGGACTCAGCCGTCCCCGCCGGGCTGGACCGAGACGCCGCCTGGGTGAAGAGGCAGCCGGCGGCCGCTGATCGTGCCCGGACGCAGGCGTACGAACACCGGCTCCGTCATCGCGACCCACGGCGCGCCGAGGAGCGCCTCCAGACGGCGCACCTGCTCGGCGTCGTCGACGATCTCGGCGTGGCCGCTCAGCAGAACGCTCCAGCCCACGCGCAGGGCCGGCTCCACGTCGTCCACCTCGAAGGACACCGGCACACCACGCTCGACGGCGGTGAGCTTGCCACCCCGCGCGGTCCTGAACACGAGGTCGTCGCCGTCCACCACGAAGTTCACCGGGATGACCTCCACCCGGCCGTCGGGGTGCGGCCAGGCGACGCGACCGATGACGGCGGCCGACAGGAGGGCCATGCAGGCGTCGCGATCGAGGATCTCACCATGGCTCTCGCCCGGGAACGCATGGGAACGGTCGGCTGGATCCACGTGCGAATACCTTCCCGTGGCCCGGCGCGGCCCCCCGCCCGCCCGTGCAACGCGGTGCAAGAACTCGGTCAAATCCCCTTTCCCGACGGCCGGCCGGCAGGCACGACCGCGACGGGGCACAGGGCGGTCTCGGTCATCGCCCTGGCGACCGTGCCCAGCTGTCCGCCGGGTCCGGTGCGGTCCGCACCCACGACCAGCAGGGCGGCTCCGCCGGAAGCGGTGCGCAGCGCATCCCTCGCCGAGGCGATGACGGTGCGGATCTCGACGTGGATCGCCGGATGCCTGTCACGCCATGCCGCCAGGCGATCGTCCATGCGCGCACGGACCGCCTCCGCGAGCTGATCCAGGCACGGGGGAGGGGCGACCTTCATCCCCCACTCCGGCTCCCGGAGGTCGACAGCGTGCAGGGCGGTCAACCGCAGGCCCCGTAGAGCGGCTTCGGCGAAGGCGAACTCCACCGCGTCCTCGGGAGTGGCGGAGGCCAGCCCGAGCACGATCGGGCCGGGTTCCGCCTCCGCGGGGATGGGCCCGGGACCACGGACGACGACCACCGGCGCCCGGGCACCGGCCGCGACGTGGCCGGCGACGGAGCCGACCACGGAGCGGGCGGGCGCACCCAGGCCGCGCGAACCGACCACGACCAGGCGCGCGCCGGCGGACAGCTCCACGAGCCGCTCGGCCGCCGAGCCCTCGTACAGGTCGGCGACGACGTCGCCGACCGCGCTGGAGGACCGGGCGCAGTCCGCGCCGTGCTGGAGCACGTGCTCCGCGGCCTTGCGCAGGTGCAGCTTCGCTTCCTCGGACGCCTCCCCGTACGGCCAGCTCCACGCGTGCGCGACCGTCAGCTGCGCGTGTCTCAGCTCACACTCGTCAAGAGCCCAGTCGAGCGCCTGCATGGAGAAGTCGGAGCCGTCGTACCCGACGACGACGCGAGATCCGGTCATGATCTTCACCTCGCTCGTTTCCCGTCTGCACCCCGTGACACGGCGGGACTGAGGGCCCCGCGGGTGATGGCGGCGGTGGTGGTGAACCGGTGCGCCCTGCGGTGCAGGGGATGGGCGGGCGTGCGTTCACGGCCGGCCGGAGCCGCGGGCGTGGTCCGGTAGAACCACCGTTTGCCCACCTCGATGAGGGCCAGGTAGGCGGCGACCATCAGCAGCAGGATGAGGAAGAACGGGGCGGGGAGCGGCTGGAAGCCCAGAGCGGGGGCGACAGGCGTGAAGGGGACGACCGCGCCGGCGGTCACGACGCCGAGGGCCGCCAGCAGCAGGGGGACACTGGGGCGGCTGCGGAAGAAGGGGACCCGCCTGGTCCGGATCACGAAGATCACCAGGACCTGGGTGGCGAGGGATTCGACGAACCAGCCGGTCCGGAACAGCGGCGGGCCGGCGTGGAAGACGCCGAGCATGACCGCGAAGGTGGCGAAGTCGAACAGCGAGCTGATCGGGCCGAAGAAGAGCATGAACCGGCGGATCAGCCGCACGTCCCAGCGGGAGGGGCGGCTCAGCTGCTCGGCGTCGACGGTGTCGGTGGGGATGGCCAGCTGGCTGGAGTCGTAGAGCAGGTTGTTGAGCAGGATCTGGGAGGGCAGCATCGGCAGGAAGGGCAGGAACGCCGAGGCCGCGGCGGCGGAGAACATGTTGCCGAAGTTGCTGGACGTGCCCATCAGGACGTACTTCATGGTGTTGGCGAAGATGCGCCGGCCCTGGGTGACGCCGTCGGCCAGGATGCCGAGGTCCTTCTCCAGCAGGAGCACGTCGGCGGCGTCCTTGGCCACGTCGGTGGCCGCGTCGACGGAGACGCCCACGTCCGCCGCGTGCAGCGCGAGGGCGTCGTTGACGCCGTCGCCGAGGAAGGCCACGTCCAGACCGCCGCGCCGCTGGGTCCGCACGATGCGCGCCTTGTGCTCGGGACTGACGCGGGCGAAGACGGAGCACTGCTCGATCAGTGAGGCCAGCCGGGAGTCGTCGGCGGCGTCGACGTCCGCTCCGGTGAGCACGCGTCCGCTCGCGAGGCCGAGCTCGGCGCAGAGCTTCGCCGCGACAGCCGGGTTGTCCCCGGTGAGGACCTTGACGGTGATGCCGAGGCCGGAGAGCCGTTCCAGCGCGTGCCGGGCGCCGGCCTTGGGCGGGTCGAGGAAGACCAGGAGGCCGCGGAAGGTGAGGCCGTGCTCGTCGGCCGGAGTCAGGGCGGCGACCTGCGAGGCGGCGTCCGGGAGCCGCCGGGTGGCCACCGCCACCACGCGGTTGCCCGCGGCGAACTCGGCCTCCAGCATGGTCCTGGCCTGGTCGCCGATGCCGGTGCACAGCTCCAGCACGGTCTCGGGGGCACCTTTGGTGACGATCAGGCGATGGCCGTCGTCGTGTTCGAGCAGGACCGTCACCCTCCGCCGTTCATGGTCGAAGGGGACGATGGCCAGGCGCCGGTAGCGGCTCAGACCGGCTAGCGTGCCCGCGGCGGGCGCGTTCCACAGCGCGACGTCCAGCGGGTTGCCGCCCGCGACGCCACCGGGCCCGCCGGCCTGGCCGCTCCGGCGGTCGACGACGGCCTCGTTGCACAGCAGGCCCAGCTCCAGCACCTCGTCGGCGGGCCGGCCGTCGGGGCCGGGCGAGCGCATGAAGCTGATCCGTCCCTCGGTGAGGGTTCCGGTCTTGTCGGTGAACAGCACATCGATGTCGCCCAGGTCCTCGATGCAGACCAGGCGCTTGACCAGCACCTTGTGCTGAGCCAGCCGCCGCGTGCCGGCGGCCAGGCCGGTCGAGACGACGGCGGGCAGCAACTGGGGGGAGATGCCCACGGCGATCGCCAGCGAGAACAGCAGCGCGTCGAGAACCGGGCGGCGCAGGACGATGTTGATAACGAAGATCGCGACGGTCAGCACGGCCGCGACCCGCACCAGCAGCAGGGAGAATCTGCGCAGCCCGACCTGGAACTCGGTTTCCGGATGACGCTCGCCCAGCCGGAGCGCGATCCGTCCGAACGTCGTCCGTCCCCCCGTGGCCACCACCACGCCTGTTCCCGAACCGGTGTGCACCACGCTGCCCATCAGCGCGCAGCAGGACAGCTCGGCCAGCGCGGCACCCGCGCCGACGGGCCGGGTGGACTTGGCCACCGGCATCGACTCGCCGGTCAGCACCGACTCCTCGCACTCCAGCTCCGCCACCCGCAGCAGCCGCAGATCGGCCGGTACGACGTCGCCGAGCCGCAGCTCCACGACGTCGCCGGGAACCAGCGCGGTCACGTCGACGAGACCGGGGTGACCGTCACGCCGTACCAGGCAGCGGTGCCGGATCTGGGAGTGCAGAGCCTCGGCGGCCTTTTCGGCGCGGTACTCGTTGAAGAACCCCAGCCCGACCGACGCCGCCAGGATCACGCCGATGATCAGCGCGTCCGCCGGCTCGCCGAGGAAGAACGACGCGGCCGCGGTGACGGCCAGCAGGATCAGCAGGGGCGAGCGCAGCTGGCGGGCGAGCACCGCGGCGCGCCGGGCCCGATGCGTGCGCAGCGCGTTCGGACCCACCGCCGCCAGACGGCGCTCCGCCTGTGCCCGGCTCAATCCGTCGTCCGTGCCGCCCAGACGGGCCAGCACCTCGTCGGCGCGCAGCGCGCCCGCGGCGGCGACATCAAGCCCGGCCTCGCCGCTCACCTCCGCTGTCAGCGCCATCGCCTGCCCCGGCCCCGTTCCCGTTCATGCCCGACCGGACGTGCTGTCGTCACGCCCGGCCACCGCGGCGCCGCGGACCACCGCGACGGGACACTGCGCGTGGTGGAGCACCTCCCGGCTGACCGAGCCCAGGAGCAGCGAGCCGACGGCGCCCAGCCCCCTGGACCCGACCACGAGCAGGTCGGCGCCGACGGAGGCGTCCACCAGCGCGGGGACCGGCGGGCCGTGCCTGAGATCTTCCCTCACCTCGACGTCGGGATACCGCTCCCGCCAGCCGGCGAGCCGGTCGGTGAGGACTGATCCGGTGCCGGGTTCGCTCGAACGCTCCTGCGGCGACCGCCGGGCGTGCACCGCGCGCAGCGCGCACCCACGTGCCCGGGCCTGCTCGAAGGCGAACTCCAGGGCGGGCTCGCACCCGGGGGAGTCGTCGACGCCGACGACGATCTCGCCGGACCCGGCGCGCTCAGGCCGGACCACCACCACGGCGCCGGGCGCGTGACCCGCCGTCTGGACGGGCACGGAGCCCAGCAGGGCCCCGGCCGGACCGCCCACGCCGCGGCTGCCGACGACCAGTTCGGCCGCCGTCGCGGCCTGGTCGCGAAGAACCTCGCCCGGCGGCCCCTCGGCCAGGGCGGTCACCACGGCGACGCCCGGCTCGCATTCACCGGCGGCACCGGCCGCCTGGCGGAGCATCCGCTCCCCGGCGGACACTCCGGGGTCGGCCTGGTCCGGCGCGGGCACCCCGTAGGGGCGGTGATCCACCACGTGCACGATGCGCAGGGGCAGAGCGCGGCGGGCGGCGTCGCGGGCGGCCCAGCGCACGGCTGCTACGGCGAGATCCGACCCGTCTGTGCCGACAACAATGTATTCGTCCATTGAGGTCCCCTTCTTCATGACACTCCGACACCGACGGCTCCGCAAGGCCGTCTTCGTGTCCTCGCGGCGTCCGAGGGAAGGGAGTAAGCCGTGACGTGCTGCGCCGAGGTGGATCTCGCCCGGATCGTGGCGGCGGTGTTCGACACCGACGGGGTCGTCACCGACACCGCCCGGGTGCACGCCGCCGCCTGGAAGCGGGTGTTCGACGCGTTCCTGCGCGAGCGGGCCACCCGGTACGGCGAGCCCTTCCGCCCTTTCGACGCCGGGGAGGACTATCTGCGCCATGTCGACGGCAGGTCCCGTACCGATGGCGTGCGTGGCTTCCTCGGCTCGCGTGGCTTGCCGTACGACCCGGACACGGTGCGGGAGCTCGCCTCCCGCAAGGACGCCTGCTTCCTCGCCGAGATCCGGGACCACGGCGTGGCCGCGTTCCCGTCCAGCGTGGAGCTGGCGCGCGAGCTGCGGCGCCGGGGCGTGCGCACGGCCGTCGTCTCGGCGAGCCGCAACTGCGCGGAGGTCCTGCGGGCGGCCGGGGCCGACGGCCTGTTCGACGTGCGGGTCGACGGTGTGGACGCCGCCCGGCTGGGCCTGGCCGGCAAGCCCGATCCCGCGCTGTTCCTGGAGGCGGCCCGGCGGCTCCGCGCGGCACCGGAGCGGACGGCCGTGGTCGAGGACGCGCTCGCCGGGGTGGAGGCCGGGCGGCGAGGCCGGTTCGGTCTCGTGGTGGGCGTCGACCGGCACGCCCGGCGCGCGGACCTGCTGGCCGCGGGCGCCGACGTGGTCGTGGCCGACCTGGCCGACCTCCGACTGCACGGGAGACGACGTGAATCCCTGGCTCCTGACCTATGACGGCCTCGACCCCGTGCGGGAAGGGCTGAGGGAGGCGCTGACGACGCTCGGCAACGGGTACGTCGCCACCCGGGGCGCCGCCGCCGAGGCGCGCGCCGACGGCGTCCACTACCCGGGCACCTACCTCGCGGGCTGCTATGACCGGCTGACCTCGCAGGTGGGCGGCCGCCCGGTCAGCAACGAGGACCTCGTCAACGCGCCGAACTGGTTGCCGCTGACCTTCCGCACCGGCGGCGGCCGGTGGTTCGCCCCAGGTGACGGGGCCGAGATCCTGACGTGGCATCGGCGGCTCGACATGCTCTCCGGCACCCTGACCTGGCTCGTACGGGTGCGCGACCGCGCCGGGCGGACCACGCGGCTGGAGGAGCGGCGCCTGGTCTCCATGGACGACCCGCACCTGACCGCCCTGGCCGTCACGATCACGCCCGAGGACTGGAGCGGATCGCTGGAGGTGCGTTCCGCGATCGACGGCCGTGTCGTCAACGCCGGGGTCGCCCGCTACCGGGCGCTGGAGGGACGCCATCTGGTCCCGATCTCCGCGCACGCCTCCGGCGAGGTGACGGAGGTGCTGGTGCGTACGGCGACCTCCCGGGTGGAGATCGCGCTCGCCGCACGGACCACGATGGCGGGCGCCCGCCGCCACGCGCGCGCCGGCGAGGGATGGGCCGCGGACGAGCTCGCGGTGGAGGTACGGGCCGGCGAGGCGGTTCACGTGGAGAAGGTCACGGCGGTGCACACCTCGCGGGACCGCGCCATCGCCTCGGCCGGGGAGGCCGCCAGGACCGCTGTCATGAGGGCGGCGGGCTTCGCGGTCCTCCTGGAGCGGCACGCGCGGGCCTGGGAGCGCCTCTGGTCGCGGGCGCACGTCGCCTCCGAGGACGCCGAGGTGCAGCAGATCCTCAACCTGTACGCGTTCCACCTCCTGCAGACGGCGTCCCCGCACGTGGTGGAGCTCGACGCCGGGCTGCCCGCCCGGGGCCTGCACGGCGAGGCGTACCGCGGGCACGTCTTCTGGGACGAGCTGTTCGTCTTCCCCTACCTGGCGCCCCGTTTCCCCGACATCGCGGAAGCACTGCTGCGCTACCGGTGGCGCCGCCTGCCGCAGGCGCGCCGGGCCGCCCGCGACGCGGGCTTCGCCGGCGCCATGTTCCCCTGGCAGAGCGGGAGCGACGGTCGCGAGGAGACTCCCGAGGTGCACTACAACCCCCGCTCGGGCCGCTGGCTGGCCGACCACTCACATCTGCAGCGTCATGTCGGGCTCGCCGTCGCCTACAACGTCTGGCGGCACTACCTGGTGACGAAGGACATCGCCTTCCTGGCCGGCTTCGGCGGGGAGCTGCTGCTGGAGGTCGCCCGCTTCTTCGCCTCGCTGGCCGTCCTGGAGGGCGACCGATACGCGATCCGGGGCGTGATGGGGCCGGACGAGTACCACGACGGCTACCCCGGCAGGGCGGCACCGGGCATCGACAACAACGCCTACACCAATGTGATGACCGCCTGGCTGATGCGCCGCGCACTGTAGATCCTGAACCTGGTGGGTGCCCGCGATGTGACCGGTCAGGAGGCCGAACGGTTCGCCGACCTGGCCGCGCGGATGCGGGTGGACTTCCATGACGGGGTCATCAGCCAGTTCGAGGGCTACGGCGACCTGCGGGAGCTGGACTGGGAGCACTACCGGCGCCGTTACGGTGACATCCGGCGCCTGGACCGCATCCTGGAGGCCGAGGGTGACACCCCCAACCGCTACAAGGCCTCCAAGCAGGCCGACGTGCTCATGCTCTTCCATCTGCTCGGCGAGGAAGGGGTGGCGGAGCTCCTCGCCGGGCTCGCCTACGACTGGGGCCCCGGGGCCGCGGCGCGGACCGTGGACTACTACCTGGCCCGCACCTGTCACGGCTCCACGTTGAGCGCCGTCGTCCACGCCGGGGTGCTGGCCCGGGTCCGGCCGGGCGCCTCGGAGCCGTTCCTGGTGGAGGCGCTCAACAGTGATGTCCGCGACGTCCAGGGCGGCACGACGGCCGAGGGCATCCACCTCGGGGCGATGGCGGGCGTGCTGAGCCTGTTCGGCGCGCCGCCGGCGGACGACTCGCAGCGCTAGATCGCGGTGACGTTTCTCGCCTGTCCGAGGCCGAGGGCCTGCAGCAGCGCGGGGTCCCACCCGCCGGTGCTCTCGTCGTACAGGGCGAAGGTCGGCCCGAAGGACCAGTAACCCCACGAGAAGCCGTGCTCCTCGGCCAGGCGCCGGTTGACGGCGGCCCAGCGCGCGCGTGAGCCCGGGTCGGCGTTGCCGGAGGTGCCGAACTCGCCGACGAAGATCGGCCTGTCGTGCGCGCGCGCCCACTCCGCCAGGCCGGCGAAGGCGTCGGACAGCACGGAGCGCTCCTCGTGGCTGCCCTGCCACGTCGTGCCCAGCCAGGAGACGGGGTCGCCGAACGGGGTCTCGGTGCCGAGCCAGGTCTCACCCTGCATGGTGAAGGTGATCGGCCAGTACTGGTGCACCGTGACGATCAGGTTGCGGTCGTCCTCCGGCAGGCGGAGGTCCGGCAGGCGCCGCATGTTGTTGTAGGAGGCCGGGCCTATGACGACGGCTCGGGCGGGGTCGGCCTCGCGCAGCGCGGTGAGGATCTGTCGCAGGTAGTCGTTCCAGAGGGGATCGAGCGGGCCGCGGGGCTCGGCGAGGGGTTCGAGGATCACCTGGGCGGGGCGCCCGGAGAAGCGCTCGGCGACCTGGTGGGTGGTGGCGAGCAGCCGGTCGAGGTGACGGGGTGGGTCGGCCACCAGCTCGGGGTCCTGCAGATTGTTCAGGACGACGGTCAATCCGCGTTCGGCGGCCTGGTCGAGGAGCAGGTCGACGCTGTCGAGGATCGCCGGGTCCACGGTGAATCGTCCCCGGGATTCGATGGTGTGCGCGGCCCAGCAGGTCGCCAGCCGGACGGCGGAGAATCCGGCCTCGTGGCACAGGTCCAGATGACGCGGGCCGACCGGGACGGTCCATCCTTGTTCGAGTGCGGCGCCGAAGTCGGCGCCGATGTTGACGGTGCGGGCCAGGAGGCGGTTGGTCTCATGAGGGGAGGACGCGCTCATTTACCTGCGCTCTTTCGTCGGGGAGTCGGAACCGGGGCCGGGCCAGTGCGTGGCCGGGTCGCGGAGCTGGGTGGTGAATGCGCGTAGCCAGTCGAGCTCGGCCCGGCGCAGGGCCTGAGGGAAGGCGTGGTCGGCCAGGAACACCGGCGCGACGCCGTCTCGCGCGGCGGCGTCCAGGGCGTGGCCGGTTTCGTCGACATGCTCCCGCATGCGCTCGGCGCGGCGTTCGAGGAGAGCGATCACCTCGGTCCTGGGCAACGCGAACATGAACATCAGCGCCACCGTGAAGCCGGAGGTGTCGTCCTCGGGACCGTCGAGCAGTTCGCGCAGCCAGTCACGTAGCGTCGAGCCGCCTGCCTCCGTGATGCGGTGGACGGTCCGCTCGGGCCGGGCGCCCTCGCGAACGGTCTCGCCTTCGCTGATCAGGCCCGCGTTGACCAGGCGGGGCAGGGCGTCGTAGAACGACGCGTTCTTGATCTTCAGAGTGCGGTCGTGGCCGCGTTCGCGCATTGCGACGCGCATGTCGTAGACGTGGCGCGCGCGCTCGGCCAGCAGGCCGAGCACGGCCACGGTCATCGGGGTACGCAGGGGGCGTGCGGGCACCGGGGCTCCAGATAGTCGAACGCGACTAGACGAATTCGACTATATAGCACTCGCGATCACGTCGGACCGTCCGGCACGGAGTGCCCCGGGCGCAGGCGGCTACCCGCCGGTGTGAGGGTCGGTGCCGGGCCTGGTGAAGTAGGCGGCGCTCTCCGCGTCCGCCGGGTAGTACGACTCGATCGAGACCTCGTCCAGGGTGATGTCCATCGGGGTGCCGAACGTGGTGGTGGTCGAGAACAGCCGCACTTCCCGTCCGCCGAAGCTGAAGATCATCGGGATCACGACCTCGGACTCGACGGGGTGGCTCACGTCCCCGGAGCCGGGCGTCAGCAGTTCCTCGTAGAGCGCGGTGAGCTCGGGGTCGGGAGCAGCGGCGAGCTGACGCGAGATCCGGGTCCGGAGCACCGCGCGCACCTGGGCCAGATTGACGATCCGGGGAGCGAGCCCGCGCGGGTCCAGGCCCAGCCGCACCATGTTGATCGGCGGCTGGAGCAGGTCGGGGGCGACGTCCGCGAGGAACGGCTCAAGGGCGCGATTGGTCATCACGATGTTCCATCGGCGATCCACGGCCAGCGCCGGGTACGGCTCGTGTGCGCGGAGCACCCTCCCGACCGCCTCCCAGGCCGCCGACAGCGCGTCCCCGTCGAGCGGCCGCTCGGCGTAGCGGGGCGCGAAGCCGGCGGCGAGCAACAGCCGGTTGCGCTCACGCAACGGCACATCGAGCTGATCCGCGAGCCGGAGCACCATGTCGGCGCTCGGGTTGGACTTGCCGGTCTCCACCAGGCTGACGTGACGAGCCGAGACGTCGGCGGCGATCGCGAGATCGAGCTGGCTGAGTCGCCGGCGATGCCGCCATTCCCGCAACAGTTCCCCGACCGTGTGCATGGCCGCCGATGCTACTCCTCGTGCGGCCGTACGCCATGACATGCGAGTTCATCGACAATCGTCGCGACGGCGGAAAAACTGCTCCCATGACTACGCAGAACATGACCACGGACAACAAGAGCATCGTTCAGAAGGCGCTGACGGAGCTGGTCGGAACGGGCGACGTCGACGCGCTCGCGCCGTTGCTGAGCGACGACTTCGTCCATCACAGGCCGGATTCGACCTCCTCCACCAAGGCGGAATGGCTCGCCGCCGTACGCGCCGCCCTCGTCCCGCTCGCCGGTATGCAGGTCGAGATCGATCACGTGCTGGCCGACGGCGATCACGTCGTGATGCATTCCCGGCGCCGGCTTCCCGGGGGCGGGCCGGAGATCGTGGTCGTCGACATCTGGCGGATCGACGACGGGCTGATCGCCGAGGCGTGGGAGATCATCGAGCCGGTGGCCCAGGCGGCCGCCCATCTGGTGTGGTGGGAACCCGCCGATCACTGAGCCGGCCTGCCGCCGCAGCATCACCCGGAGGCGCCCGGCAGCGGGGCGCCGCGCTCCGCGAGCACCGCCAGGAAGTGCGGACAACCGGCGAGGTCCTCGTGATCGCAGCCGAGCGCGCAGTCGATGAGCTCCAGCGATGCCTGGGCCTCCGCGATGCGTCGCGCCAGATCGTCCCGGTTGCGCTGGAGGATCCGTCTCCGGACGACGGGGTCGGAGGTGATGAGCATCTCCCGGACGGCCTCCAGGCTGAAGCCGGCCTCCTTGGCCCGCAGGATGATCGCGACGCGGTTGAGGTCGGCGGAGTCGTAACGGCGGTGCCTTCCCGCGACCCGGGCGGGCGAGAGCAGTCCCATCGTCTCCCAGTGCCGGAGAACGTGGGTGGCCAGGCCGAACCTCGCCGCGACGGCACCGATGGCCATCGCCGTGCTTGACTTCATGTCGACATTAAGTCGGATGCTGGGGCGCATGTCGAACACCAGTGAACTCATCACGCGCCTGGACGAGCTGGACGGCGTTGCCGCGGCCGTGGCCCTGCGCGCCCGGTCGTACGAACTGCTTCGGCTCGGACCCGGGGCCGGCGTCGTGGACGTCGGCTGCGGGACCGGCCGGGCGGTCGCCGAGCTGGCCGGGCGGGGATGCCGGTCGATCGGCGTGGACCTCAGCGACGAGATGATCGCCGTCGCGCGCCGGAGATGGCCCGAAGGGGACTTCAGGACGGGGGACGCCTACGCCCTGCCGCTCGACGACGGCGAGGTCGCCGGGTACCGGGCGGACAAGGTGATGCACGAGCTGGCCGACGCCGGCCGCGCCGTGCGCGAGGCCGGCCGTGTGCTCGCCCCGGGAGGCCGTATCGTGCTCACCGGCCAGGACTGGGACGCGTTCGTCATCGACTCCGGCGACCCGGCCCTCACCCGGACCATCGTGCACGCCGGCGCCGATCAGATCCCCGATCCCCGCGCCGCCCGCCGCTACCGGAACCTGCTGCTGTCAGCGGGCTTCGGCGACGTCCACGTGGAGATCCACACAGTGGTCTTCACCGACGCGAAGGCGCTGCCCCTGCTCACCGGCAGGGCGGAGGCGGCCTTCGCGGTGGGGGCCATCAGCCTGGAGCAGCGTGACGCCTGGACCGCGGAGCAGACGGAACGGGCCCGGCGGGGGCGGCTGTTCCTGGCCGTCCCGCTGTTCGTCGCCTCGGCCACCCGGAACCGGGGAGCTATGCCGGATGATCGGCCGGTTCGAGTCCGGCCAGGAGGTTGAAGGAGCCGGTCAGCAGGTTGAGGGCGACGAGGCCGGGGAGCTCGGCGATGACGCGGTCGCTCCAGCCGTGCGCCCGGAGGTCGGCGACGTCCTGGTCGGTGATCGAGGACGGCTCGGCGAGCACGCGGACGGCGACGGCGATGAGCGCCGCCTCGCGGGCGTCGGTGGAGGTGCCCTGGCGGGCCAGGGCGATGTCCGGCTCGCTCAGCCCCGCCGCCCGGGCGCCCTGGGTGTGGGCGTCGAGGCAGAGGCCGCAGCCGATCCACTCCTGTACGGCCAGTGAGATCTTCTCGCTGAGGGCGCGGGGGAGCTTGGACCGCTTCATGGCGCGGGAGAAGTCGAGGTAGCCCTGGAGCAGCGCGGGGGAGTGGGCCATGGTGGCGACCATCTCACCGACGCCACCTCTCCTGGCGATGATGTCGTCCAGCAGCTCACGGGATCTCCCCGGCGCTTCGGCGGGGTCGAGTGCGGTCAGTCGTCGCATGTGGGTTCCCTTCTCAAGCATCCGGTTCGGGATACTATACCCCCGCACCGTATATCGAGGAGGCAGGGAATGACACCTGAACGACGACTGTCCGAGCACCTGGCCCGCTGGCTCGGCGCGTGGCCGCCCGCTTCCGGCCTTGACGTCGTCGGCGAGCCGGGACGGACGCGGCCCGGCTGGGACGGCAGGCTCCATCCGGTCCTGGGAGTGGCGGGGCCGGAAGGCGGCGTCCTGTCGGTCCCGCCCGAGCATGCCGGGCCGGTTTCGCGGCGATACGCCGCCGACGGTGACCTCGCCGTGGTGGGGCCGCAGGTCCCGGCCATGGTGGGGCATCCGCAGCGGGGATGGTTCACCGCCGTGTACCGGTGGACCCTCCGGCCCGCGTCGCTGCCCGAGGCCGGAGAGTGGGTCCCCGCGGACGACCCGCACGTCCCGGCGTGGTTGCGGCCCTTCGGCGGCGACGTGCTGGTGGCCCGGGATCCGGAGACCGGGGCGCATCTCGCCGGCGTCGGGATCAAGCGCCACGACGCGTACGGGCACGAACTGGCCGTCGTGACGGCACCCCAGGCTCAGGGGCGGGGGCTGGCACGCGGACTCGTCGCCCAGGCCGCCCGCCGGGTCCTCGACGAGGGGGCGGTCCCCACGTACATGCACGCCCCGGACAACTTGGCCTCGGCCGCCGTCGCCGTGGCGGCCGGTTTCCCCGACGGCGGCTGGACCTCTTTCGGCCTGACCGAAGAGACTTCGTAACCGTTCTCGGGGCGCGTCCCGCTTCTTGGCCCTCGACGTGCCCCTGTGCGTCGCGGGGGTCGACAGCGGCCTTCGTCACGCGGGTACGAGCAGCGTGGTCAGGTCGTGCGGGCTGACGAGGCCGGGCAGAGTGCCGTCGTCGTGCTGGACGAGGGCCGGCCCGGAGAGCATGGAGCCTCGGGGGTGGCCGGCTACCTCCGGCGCCTGCTGTACATCCCCTCCGTCAGGGACACGCCCAGGGCGGCGAGTGCGACCTGGATGGCCAGCTCGATCCAGTCGATCCCGCGGGTGTCCGCGACCCCGAGTGCGGTGGCGATGGCGGTGCCGATGAGCGCGGCAACGATGCCGATCAGAATCGTGAGCCAGATCGGCAGATGCTGCCGGCCCGGAATCACGAGCCTTCCGAGAGCGCCGATCGCGATGCCGATGATGATGGCGGAGATGATGCCGGTGATTTCCATGCTGCCGCTCCTGAGGTGGGCCGCTGAACGACTCACCTCCGACAACGATCGGCGCTGGTCCGATGGTTCCTCGACGCCTCGGCGGGAGACGTCACCAGCGCAGCGCGAGTGCCACGCCGGCCGGCGGCAGGTCGGGGAAGGCCGGGGCGGCGCCGCCCTCGGGGGCCTGGTAGCCGGGCACCGGGTCGCCGTAGACGAGGCGGAATCCCTCGGTACTGAACCGGCCGGGGAGGCGAATGAACGGCGGCCATTGCGCGGATCTTGGTTATGCCGCCGTTGTATCGTGCTGCCGTCGATCTGTCGCGGTCTGATACGGGGGCCGCGTTCGCCGCCGCCGGCTTCGGGGCGTCGCGGCGGTCGACCGATGATGATCAGAGCCGGGCCGGGCGCCGCTTGAGCGGTCCCACCGGCCGATCGACGATGGGAGCACTGTGCGAAGAAGGTCATCTCTGCTCGCCGTCGCCTTCGTGGCGATGGCGACGCTGTTACCCATGTCGCCGGCCGTCGCGGCGGGCCCTGGAGCGGAAGCCAGGACGACCCCCGCCCCGACGGCGTCGTCCACGCCGACGACTTCGCCGACGTCCTCGCCGAGCCCGCAGCAGCCGGCCTCGGGCAAGGGCCGCATCGCCTGGGCGCCCTGCGAGGAGGAGCCCTCCGCCGAGTGCGGCAAGCTGGCGGTCCCGATCGACTGGTCGCGTCCGGCCGGGGCCACCATCGACCTGGCCGTCGCCCGCCGCAAGGCCACCGACCCGGCGGCCCGCGTCGGCTCCCTGGTGATCAATCCGGGTGGTCCGGGCGGGTCGGGCGTGGAGGCCGCCTTCGGCGCTCCCGGGTTCTTCACCGAGGAGCTGCAGAAGCGGTTCGACATCGTCGGCTTCGACCCCCGGGGTGTCGGCCGCAGTCACCCGGTGATCTGCTCGGCGTCGGTGTACAACCAGATCCCGTACGCCGTCATGAAGAGCCAGGCCGACTTCGTCAGGTGGAGCGCCTTCGCCAGGAAGCTGCGCGCGGACTGCCGGGCCCGTACCGGCCCGCTGTACGACCATGTGGACTCGGTCAACGTCGCGCGCGACGTGGACGCCCTGCGCGCCGCGCTGGGCGAGGAGAAGCTCACCTTCTACGGGGTCTCGTACGGGACGCTGATCGGCCAGATGTACGCCGAGCTGTTCCCGGACCGGATCCGGGCCATGGCCCTGGACAGCAACATGGACCACAGCCTCGGCGTCAAAAACTTCCTCGACACCGAGGCCGCGGCCGTCGAGGACGCCTTCGACGAGTTCGCCGGCTGGTGCGGGCAGGATCCGAGCTGCGCCCTGCACGGCAAGGACGTCCGCGCGGTGTGGGAGAGCATCCTGGCCAAGGCGCGCAGCGGCCGGCTGTACTACCCGGGCGTCCCGGACCGCCCGATGACCGAGATCCAGGTCCTGTGGAACGGCGTGCTGGGCACCGAAGGGCCCGCCTGGCAGCTGCTGAGCGAGCTGCTTCGGGCCCTGGACGGCGGGGAGCCGTCGTCGTGGGTGCCGCCGATGCCCGGACGAGGGCCCGTTTCGGGGGACGTCGCCCAGCTGCCCACCGCGATCCTCTGTCAGGACTACCGGCTCCGGGTGCGCAACTACAGGGAGTACGCCGCGCTGCTGCGCAGCTCCAACCGCCGCGCCCCGGACATGCGCTACAACCCGATGCCGATGGAGGACCTGCCCGTCTGCCTCGGCCACCCCACCACCAACCCGCAGCACCGGCTGCGTTACACGGGCAGCACTCCGATCCTGCTGGGCAACTCCTTGCACGACCCGTCCACCCCGTACTCCTGGTCGGCCGGCGTGGCCCGTCAGCTCGGCTCCAAGGCGCGCCTGATCACCTACGAGGGCTGGGGGCACCGCATCTACGGCAAGGACGAGTGCAGCACGGTGCCGATCGACGACTACCTGATCTCACTGACCCTGCCCCCGCAGGGTTTCCGGTGCCCGGTGGGCGGCAGGGTCGAGACCCTGCTCAAGAAGCGGCAGCGTGAGCTGTGGCCGACGGACAAGCTTCCGTGGGGCGCTCCGCTCGTGACCTCCGCCCGGCCGCCGGCGACCACGGCCGTCGCCGGCCGGCCGAGGACGTCCGGCTGAGCTCCGGCCGGCTCTGACCCGGCTCCGGCCTGCTCCGCCGGCCGACACCGACGCGCCCCGACTCGTCACCGAGCCGGGGCGCGTCGCCGTACCGGCGCCTTCGACGTGCGCCACCCCTCAAGGGCCGCGAGCCCTCCGGCTCGGCGCCTCCTTCAGTCGTCGCCGTGGTGGGCGCGCAGCTCGCGGCGCGCCCGGTGACGGCTTCGGCGGCGCTCCTCGCGCCGGAAGTGGTACCACTCCCGGTTCCCGCCCCTGGTGCCGCAACCGAACACGTAGGGGATGGGGGAGCCCCAGTGACAGCCACTCGTGCGGTGGCTCAGGGACGCGCTGTCGGCGGTGATCTCGCCGGGCAGCGTGCACGGCCCGAACCGGTGGTCGTGGACGGGCAGGCAGGTCACCATCGGCGCGTCTGCCATCCGCACCCACCAGGGCCGGGTCTTGTCGGTCTTGCTCATACGGTCACCTTTCGGCTCCGTGACACCCCGGGCTGGGGCTGTCATGAGACCGGATGCACGGTGATCACCTCCGACTTCCGCGCACGATGAGCCAGGACTGGAGCCGGCCGGGGTTGAGGTGCCGGGCGTGGCCGACGGCTTGTCAGGGCTGGGTGAGGCCGAGGTTCACCGGCAAGGACAGCGGGCCGATGGTGAAGAACGACGGGGAGTACGGGATGACGCCGGGGTCGATCGCGAGGCTGAGCCGCGGCAGCCGCCGGTACAGCGAGGCGAGCGCCAGCCGGCTCTCCATCCGGGCCAGCGGCGCCCCGATGCAGTAGCGCGGGCCGTGCCCGAAGCCGAGGTGCCCGGTCTGCTCGCGGGTGATGTCGAACCGGTCCGCGCTCTCGCCGTGCTGAGCCGGATCGACGCCACTGGCCTGGTAGACCACGCCCACCGCCCGGCCCTTGGGGATGTGCACCCCGGCGACGTTCACGTCCTCGGCCGTGAACCGGAAGCTGGTCATCATCACCGAGTGGCGGTAGCGCAGGGTCTCCTCGACCACGTCGGCCCACCGCTCCCCGGCCTTGGCGAGGTCGAGCTGGCCGGGGCTCTGGGCCAGCGCCACGATGGCGTGCCCGAGCAGGTGGACGGTGGTCTCGTGGCCGGCGACGAGCATGAGCCACAGGACGCCGACCAGCTCGTCGGTGGTCAGGCTGTCCCCCTCGTCGCGGGCCTGGACCAGGCCGGAGGTGAGGTCGTCGCCCGGTTCGCGCTGCTTGCGCTCCACCAGGTCGTGCAGGAACGCCTGCAGCTCGTTCTGCGTCGCGAACGCCACCTCCGGCGGTGTGGTGTGCGCCAGCAGCGCGGCGGTCCACTCCCGCAGCCGGAGCCGGTCCTCGGCGGGCACGCCGAACAGCTCGCAGATCACCCACATCGGCAGCGCCTCGGTGAAGGCGGGCACCAGGTCGACGCCGTCGCCGGCGGCCACCACGTCATCGAGCAGGCCGTCGATGATCTGCTGGATCCGCGGCTCCAGGGCCTGCACCCGGGCCGGGGTGAACGCCTTGCCGACGAGGCCGCGCAGCCGCCGGTGGTCGGCGCCGTCCATGGTGGCCAGGTGACCGCCCTGGACGATGGCGCGCAGCGGCCAGTCCTCGGGGATCGACCCGTCGTGCAGGGCGGGCCAGTGGCTGGGGTCGCGGAGGAAGGTCTTGTTGTCCCCGGCGAGGATCTCTCGTACGGCCGTGTGGGTCAGTGCCAGATAGGCGGGCACGCCTCCGGGGAATTCCACTTCCACCACGGGAGCGATTTCGCGTAACCGGACGCAGGTGTCGAGCGGGTTCTCGTTAGCGACAGGGAAGGAGGGGAGTTCAGACGCCATACGACCCCCATCTGACAAAAGTCAGTGAGTAGACATGTTTATCACCGAATGTCCGCTTTTGGTCTTACAAGCGGCATGACTCGATGACGAGTGACGCCACAGCTTAACCGTGTCCGGCCGCATATTCCTGGCTGCCCAGGACAGGCCGCCGATACCGGCGGCGCACCCCATCCCCGACCGCCACGCGTGGGCGGACAAATCGGCCGGGACCACCGGTACACCCTCAGGTGTACCGGTTCAGGTAGCCTGGTCAGCCACATTCCCGACTTGTGCCGATCGCGCGCCCGATGCATTTTTCCGCGGGTGCGCGGTAGGAGACACGGATGTTCGACGCTCTCGGCGTCGGCAGCAGGGCAGGAGATGCCCAGGTCGGCTCAGGGAAGGGGGGCCATGGGCGAGGCCGGGCGGCAGTTGCGGTGCCCGATCACCGAGAACCTGAGCCGGCTGCGCGATCTGGTGACCGCCTTCGCCGCCGACGCCGGTCTCGGCGGGGATCGCCTGGACGATCTGGTGCTGGCGGTCAACGAGGCGGCCGACAACGTCCTGGAGCACGGCGGCGGCACCGGCACGCTCGTCGCGGGCACCGACGCGGCCGGGATCTGGGTGGACGTCATCGACACGGCCGGCACCTTGACCAGCGAGCACGTGCGCCGCGGCGCCGACGCCACGCCCACGGTGGCCTTTCGCGGCTACGGCCTCTGGCTGATGCACCGGCTGTGCGACGAGGTCACACTCGATCACCTGGACGACCGCTCGCGGCTGAGGCTGCGCATGCGCCACCCCGCCGCCGGCGGTTACGGCGCCTCAGGCCGCTGACCTCGGCCTGGTCGCGCGAACCGTACGCGGTGGTCAGCCGGTCGCCGCCCAGCGGGAGGCGTGTTCGAGGCTGTCGTAGGGCGGAAACCGGTCGACCAGGTGGGCGACGGTGAGCAGCCGCGCCATGGTGCCGCGCACGCCGATCAGGCGCAGCCCGCCACCCGCGCCTTCGGCCTGCCGCTGGCCCTCCATCAGTCCCCGCACGCCCCTGGAGTCGCAGAAACGGAGCCCGGCCACGTCCACGACGATCCTGGGCCTGGGGGCGTCCAGCGGAGGCCGCAGGGCCGTGGCGAGCTGGCCGAGGGTGCCGCGGTCGAGCTCTCCGCTCAGGCACACCAGGTCCACGCCGGATCGTTGTCGCACGCTCACGGTAAGGGGGGTCATGTGTCCGCTCGCTCCTCTGCCTCTGACGATGCCGTTGCCGTAAGCCACGACATCAGCAGGGATCACCTGCCATCGTAGCCTGACGGCTCTGGTGCCTCCCGACTTCGCGACCTTGCTTGATCCTTTCGGACGGGACGAATAGCGTGCGGATCACCCACGTTGGCCGGCACCCCATGGACGGAGTCGCACCCCTGATGACGATGAGGACGAAGTCGGCATTCGCGGCATCGTTGGCCGCGATCACCTTGGTGGCCGCCTCGCCGGCGGCGCACGCCGAGGCGGCGGCGACCCGTGCGGCCGCCTGCCCGCTGGTCTTCGGGCACGGCGGCTACCCCACGGGTGCCAGCCCGTGGACCAGGGACCAGGTGCGCCAGCCCAACAACCTCAGAGCGGTGAACGACCAGAAGACGTGGGGCGCCGACGGCGTGGAGGGTGACGTCCAGCTGACCAAGCAGGGCACCAAGGCCGTCATGTGGCACAACACCTCCACCAACGGGCTGACAGGCGTCACGAAGAACATCCCGGACATCTGGTGGACCGCCGGAAGCGACAACCTGCGCGACCGGCGCATAGCGCGCGGCCCGTACGCGGGGGAGCAGGTCTACACGCTCCGGCAGTGGCTCGACCACGTCCGCTCCCGTGGCCTGGTCGCCCTCCTGGAGGTCAAGCCCGAGACCAAGGCCCTCCTCTCCAGCACCGCGTACGCGACGGCGGCCTGGAAGGAGATCTCCGACCCGATCAAGGAACGCCAGGCTTCGCAGCGCATCCTCGTCTACTCCCAGGACTCCTGGATCCAGGCCGAGCTCGCCAGGCGCCACCCGGGGCTCCTCAAGGGCTCCGAGGGTCGCTGGACCGACAGCGTGGGCTGGGAGGAGCCGCCGCCCGCCTGGAGCGGCAACGTGAGCCGGTGGCAGTCCGTGCTCGCCCAGGCGTCGAAGAGCGTGATGACGAACTACACGAAGGAGTACCGCGCCTGGCTCAGCGGCAAGTGCGGGTAGCCCGCCCGCACCGCCGGGGCCGGGCGGCGGTGGCCGGGGATCCCGGGCCACCGCCGCCGCCGTGAGCCGGGATCAGCCGTCGAAGCTCACGGTGGCGTACTGGTACCTCGTCCTGCCGTTCTCGTCCCCGCTGTGGGAGCGGCCGACCATCACCTTGCCGGCACTCGCCTGCCAGATGTGGCTGCTCTCCTTGTACTCACCGGTCCAGAGCGGATCGGTCAGCCGCACCTGCCGCCCCTGCCAGTACAGCGCCGCGCTGAGGTACTGCGTCATGCCGTTCTCGTCGCCGGTGTGCCACCTGCCGACGACGACCTGGTCCGCGGGAGCGGTGTAGCTCGACCTGTTCTCCCGCTGGGGAGAGCTCCAGTCCCCGGTGTGCACCTCGGCCTGCTCGCCGTTGACCAGGATCCGGCTGCAGTAGTACGTGGTCGGCTTGCCCTCGTCGCCGTAGTGCGAGCGGCCGGTGAGCACCTGGTTCGGCGGGCAGGCGAACTGTGCGCCCGCCTCCCACACGGTCTGGGAGGAGATGCTCTCCACCTTGATCGTCACCGCCGCCGCCGCGGGAGAGGCCATGGTGGCGGCCGACAGAGCGGCGGCCACGACGACCGGTATGGCCTTGCGGTACATCCTCATCTTCTGCGGTTCCCTTACCTACGTGATGGTGTGCTGAACGGCGATCGGGTCAGTCCGCGACGGTCACGGTGGCGTACTGGTACTTCGTCCTGCCGTTCTCGTCCCCGGTGTGCGAGCGGCCGACCATGACCTTGTTGTAGTCCGCCTGCCAGGTGTGGCTGCTCTCCTTGTACTCACCGGTCCAGAGCGGATCGGTCAGCCGCACCTGCCGGCCCTGCCAGGAGATCGTCGCGGGGCGGTACTTCGTCGTGCCGTTCTCGTCCCCGGTGTGCCACCTGCCGACGAGCGCCTGATCCGCGGGGGCGGAGTAGCTGGACCTGCTCTCCTTCTGGCCGGCGGTCCAGTCGCCGACGAACACCCGGGCCTGCTCGTCGTTGATGAAGATGAAGCTGCAGTAGTAGGTCGTCGCGTTGTTCTCGTCGCCGTGGTGCGAGCGGCCGGTGAGAACCATGTTCGTCGGACAGGTGAACGGGTCGAACCACTCTCGCACCGTCTCGGTGTAGCCGCGCTCGACCCTGATCGTCACCGCCGAAGCGGACGCCGGAGCGGGAGCGGCCATGGTCACGGCCGCGAGCCCGGCCAGGGCGGCCGTCACGGCGGACAGAGCTTTCTGCCTCATATGTATGTCTCCTGGGACGCGATTTCGCTGTCACCACGGAGCATCACAGCGCCTTCTGGTGATCCACTTGCGCCTGGGTTGCGACCGCGGCCGAGGTCCTGGTGCGGCGCGGAGCGGCGAAGCCCAGGACGTCCTGGCCGTCGAGATCGAGCTCCATACGCTTTCACCGCTCGCCCCGGACTGACTTTTGATCACTAATTGACTACGTACGGTTATATTTCAATTGCGAGGCGTGGCGACATATCGGCTTCCTTGACCGCTCGGGACCGCCGGTGCGAGTCGCGGTCCTCGCGCCTCTCATGTCCTCGCTCGAACATCGGAGCAACGATGCGTAAACCATTTGCCGTGGCCGCTGCGGCCATCGGCCTCGGCCTCGTGGCGGCGACCGCCCCGCCGGCCGCGGCCGACGACACCGAGGTCACCTTCACGATCACCGGTGGCACTCTCACGATCGACGCCCCCACCTCGGCGAACCTCGGCTCGGTGGTGTCCGGCACCACGAGCATCTCGGGGCCGATGGGTGCCGTCACGGTGACCGACGACCGCGGCCTCCTGGACGGCACCTGGACCGCCACCGCCATCAGCACCGACTTCACCACCGGGGGCGCCACCGCGCCCGAGACGATTCCCAACGTCAACGTCACCTACTCGCCGGGCTCGGGCACCCACACGGGAACAGGCACCTTCACGTCCGGGCCGGGCGGCATCATCAACGTGCCGCGCGTCGCCTTCACCGGGACCGACCTCGTCGGCGACAACACCGCCACCTGGAATCCGACGCTCGACATCACCATTCCGGACGGGACGGTCGTCGGCGTCTACACCGGCACCGTCACCCACTCGGTCGGCTGACCGGCCCCGGGACAGCGACAGCCGTGCGTCTTCACAACCTCCTTGCCTGGCTGCTGGTGGCCGGGGCGCTCACCCCGGCCGCCGGCATGCTGCACGCGCCGGCCTCGGCAGCGGCCGACCAGCGTGGGAACGGCATCGGGATCCGCCTGGTCGACGCGCCGGTCCAGGCGCGAGCCGACTCGCGAGCCCGGCGCTACATCGTCGACCACCTCAAGCCGGGTTCGGTCATCCACCGGCGGGTCGAGATCGCCAACACGACCGACTCGCCCCAGCGGGTGGCGCTCTACCCGGCAGCCGGGGAGATCCGCGACCGGACCTTCCAGTTCGCCCCCGGCCGCACCGCCAACGAGCTGTCCACGTGGACCAGCATGAGCCGGGACGAGGTGACCCTGGCCCCGCAAGCGCACTCGATGGTCACCGCGACCATCGACGTGCCGAAGAACGCCGCCCCCGGTGAGCGCTACGCGATGATCTGGGCCGAGGTGTCCGGCGACCCGCCTCCCGGAGGGGGCCTCCGGGAGGTCAACCGCGTCGGCGTCCGGATCTACCTGTCCGTCGGCGGCGGCAACGCGCCCGCCGCGGGCTTCACCATCGACTCGTTGACGGCCCAACGGTCGGCGGACGGGCGGCAATCCGTCCTGGCCCAGGTGCACAACACCGGAGGCCGCGCGCTGGACCTGAGCGGGGAGCTGAGACTTACCAGCGGCGGCCTGAGCGCCGGCCCCTACAACGTCGAAACGGGCACGACACTCGCGCCCGGCGACACCGGATCGGTCGTCGCGCTCCTCACCGAACAGGTGCCCGACGGCCCGTGGCACGCCCGGATCCATCTGGTGAGCGGACTGACCGAAGGCACCGCCGCGGCGGACATCCGGTTCCCGTCCGCCGCGGGGACGGCCGAAGCGGTCGCCGCGACCATGGAGGGCCATCTCCCCGTAGCGGCGATCGGCACCGGCGCCGGCGTGTCGGCGCTCGCGGCGGTTTCCTTCCTGATCGTCCGGAGACGGCGCCGCTCACGGGGGGAACGGACCACGGGATGACGAGGCGTGGCCCGCGGGGAGCACGAGAACCGCGGGCGCGGCTGTCACAGGCCGTGACGCGCCTGCTCGGCCAGGAAGTCCTCCCAGGTACGGCGGCCGACCGCCCGCCCCGGCGCGAGGTTGGCCCCCTCCCGGAACGCGGCCGCGGCCCTGCCCGGGGTCCGCATGGGCACGACCAGCCGGCGCTTCCCGCTCGCCCGCAGGTAGTCGCGGGCGAGCTCCTCCATCGTGTGGACGCGCGGCCCCGCGATGTCCGGCACCAGCCCGGCCGGCGCACCGAGGGCCAGCTCGGCGAGCCGGGCCGCCACCTCGCCGGAGTCCACCGGCTGGAACCGCACGCCGCCCCAGGTCGGCAGCAGCACCGGCGGCTTGGCCAGCTGCCGCAGCGTCATCAGGATCCACTCGTGGAACTGGGTGGCCCGCAGGGTGCTCCAGGGAATGCCCGATCCGGCCACGACCTGCTCGGCGGCCCGCTTGGCGGCGAAGTAGCCGAACATGGCCCGGTCGATCCCGCTGACGACGGGGACCCGGTCGGCGCCCACGATCGAGATGTACACCAGGTGCCGGACGCCCGCGCCCGACGCCGCCCGCACCAGGTTCCGGGCCTTGTCCTCGTCGCCCTTGGCGCTGCCGGCGCAGTGCACGACGACCTCGGCCCCGCTCACCGCGGCCTCCAGCCCTTCGCCGGTGGTCACGTCGCCCGTCACGAACTCGACGCCGCCCCCGGGCTCGCTCCGTGCGCCGCGGCTGAGCACCCGCACCTCGCGCCCGGCCTCACGCAGGAGCGGTACGACGAGGCGTCCCAGCGTGCCCGTGCCACCGGTGACCAGGATGGTTGACGTCATGGCTGCTCCAAGGTCCTTGCCGGCCTCCAGGACCGGATCTCGTGGGTCTGCCCTCTCGACCCCCGGGACGCCGGGAATGTGACACGACCGGAGAACGCCATGACAGGCGGCCCCGCCCGCCACCTCTGCACGGTCACCGGCGCCGAGCCACGCGGCGCGGAGCCGTGCGCGATCGTCAAGGGCGACATCGGGTCGGGGGCCGCGAGCGCGTACGAGCCGGCCGCCGGCACGATGGCCCGGCGAGGCGCGGTGTTCGTGCCGGCGGGGGACGGGGGAGGGACGCCGTGCTGCTGGAGCCGGTGGTGCCGGGGGAGCGGTACCGGGACGCGCCTCCGGTGGTGGTCCACCGGACGTACGACGAGCTGTACGGGCACGCCTCGCGGGCGCACCCCGCGGCAGGGCCGGGGGCGCGGACAGGGGGGGCGTGGAGGCTCGGGCGCTGACAGGCGGGCACGGGCAGGCGGGCACGGTCGGGTGCGGGCACGGGCAGGCGGGCACGGCCGGGCGGGCGTGGAGAGGTCGCGTCCGGAGTGATCGACAGGGAGAGATGGTGGCGTGGAGAGGCGCGGCAGGGCTGCCGCCCCGCGAGAGCGTGTCTCGCGGGGTGGCAGCCCGTCATCGTGCGGCTAGTGGTTCCAGTTGCCGCCGCCCCAGCCGCCGCTTCCGCCGCCGCTACCGCCGTGGCCCCAGTGGCCCCAGTGGCCGTTCCCGTGGCTCCAGCCGCCGCTTCCGCCGCCGCCGCCGCCCCGGCACCACTGGAGCTCCCAGGCGCCGTTGTGCCAGCAGAACCAGCACCTGCGGCCGTTCCAGGAGCGCCACCGGCACCTGTTGGCCGAGCCGGCGGTAGTGACGTGCTGCGACATGGGCGTCGCGCACTTGGGGGCGGCGCTGGCGGCCTGTGCGTTGGCCGCGCCGCCGACGACGAGCGTGGAACCCGCCAGAGCGGCGGTGATGATGAGACGCTTGAGCATCAGAGATCACTCCCTGAGATGAGGGCCGCCCGCCGGATGTGCGAGGCGGTCTGGCAGGAGCGTCGAATTCGGTTTCTCCCGGGATACGCCGGATGCGGCGCACTGAACTCAGGCTATGGGCGGTGATTGGCGGAGTCTCCCGGCAAGAGGCAAAGCCTTATTTCCGGATATATCACTGCATGGCAGGAAATATCTGATATGTCCAACCGGCAGGGAGGCGGGCTCCGCGGCGCCCGCTGAGGGCCAAAAGATTCCACGGCCCACGTAATTACACCGCCCCGCGGGTTTGAACAGCGGCCAGATGCAAACCCACCCAGGTGGCGGATGTGCGCCCCGGCCGGGCGGGCGAATCGCCGGTCTGGGCGTACGTCCGCCGTGGTCGTGGCGGTCGGCCGGGTGGCGCGAACGCGCTCGTGGCGCGTCCGGCAAAGGCGGCGGGGCGCGTCCGGCAAAGGCGGCGGGACGCGCCCAGCAAAGGCGGTGGGAAGCGTCCAACGGGAAAGCGGGAGGCGTCCGGGGCCAGAGGTGAATCCGCGCGATCCCGGAAGCCCGCCGCGGCCCTCCCGGATATCGCGTCGGTTCCTCGTGAACGGCCGTCCATGGTTCTGGGACAAACTCGGCATCGATCGCTTTGACTGTGATTTGAGATATTTCATGCTTTATGCGGCTGTGTACGCGCATACAGCGGAGCCGTCACAGGTCAGGTCGCGGTGGCGGCGCACAGGTGGGCGTCGTCGTGCGGATCGTCGAGCCGGTCCAGCCGGGCCCGGCCGCGCGGGCGCATCAGCGTCACCGCCCCCGCGGCCAGCAGCGCCCCCGCTCCGCACACCGTCCAGCGCGGCCCCAGCCAGTCGGCCGCGAGCCCCTGGAGCAGCCCGCCCACCGGCAGCGACGCCGTGTAACACGCGATCCGGCACGCCATCACCCGCCCCCGCATGCCGTCGGCCACGATGACCTGGATCGAGGTGTTCACCGAAGAGATGACCGCCAGGAACGAGCCCCCCACGACGATCAGCGCCACCACCCCCCAGGCGTACCCGGGAGCCGCCGCGAATCCGATCATGGAGAGCCCGTACAGCATCAGCCCCCAGCGGACCACCGGCCCGAGACGGAGCTTGTGGTGCCAGCCGGAGACCAGCGGCGCCGCCACGACCGCGCCCAGCCCGAGCGCCGCGTTGAGCAGTCCCAGCCCGACCGGCCCGGCCCGGAAGACGCTCTCCGCGAAGACCACCGTGAACTGGAAGATCGGATGCCCGAGCATCCCCACCAGCACGGACACCACCAGCGACATGACGATCCCCGGCTGGCGCCGGATGTAGCGCGGCGCCGCCAGGAACTGCCGGGTCATGCCCGCCGGCGCCGCCTGCTGGGGCCGGCCGGCGCGCGGGTGGATCGCCGCCAGGGCCGCGAGCACGAACAGGAACGACACGGCGTTCAGCAGGAACGTCCACGAGGGCCCCAGCACGGCCAGCAGCAGCCCGGCGATCGCCGGGCCGAGGGAGCGGGCGGTGTTGAACTGCAGGCTGTTCAGCGTCACCGCGGAGTGCAGGTCGCCGCGCGGCACCAGGTCGCTGACGAACGACTGCCACGTCGGCATGTTGAACCCGGCGAAGACCCCGCCGACGCCCACCAGCACCAGCATGACCGCCGGGTCCCGCTGGCCGGACGTCCACACCGCCCACAGCAGCAGCGCCGAGACCGCCATGCCCGACTGCGTGGCCAGCAGGATCCGCTTGCGCGAGCGCCGGTCGGCCAGCGTCCCGCCCGCCGGCGCCAGGAACACGCTCGGCACGAACTGCGCCACGCTCACCAGCCCGACCCAGAAGGCGCTGCCGGTGATCTGGTACAGCACGTACGGCACGGCGAGGTTGCTCAGCCAGCTCCCGGTGCTGGAGACGAGGGCGCCGCACCAGAAGATCGTGAAGTCGCGGTGCCGGAAGGCCCGCAGGGAGTGGCGCACCCCGCTCGGCGTGCCGGCGTGCCCGCCGGCCGGCGAGGGGGAGTGGGGGGCGCCGCCTGCCGGGGGCGGCTGGGACGGGGGCGGCTGGGACGGGGGATGGCGTTCCTGCTTCACTCGTGCATTCCTCCCCCGCCGGAGCGGCCCGGCAGCGCCGGAGGCCCGCCGATTGCGGTTTCCGCGCCCGGCGAAACGGGATGCGCGGCGGAGTCCCGGCGGGCGCGGGTCTGCGGGGCGCACGTAGACGGACGGCTGGAGGGGGCGTCTAGGGTGGTTTCCATGGGAATGGTCGGAACGGTCGGGCTGGTGCTGCATCCGCGACGCGACTCGGAGGAGGCGATCGGCGACATCCTGCGCTGGGCCGACGAGCGCCGGGTCACGGTGCTCGGCCTCCCCGAGGAGGTGGGCCGGATCGACTGCAGCGCCGTGGCCGTCGACGCGGAAACCCTCGTCGAGCGGGCCGACCTGCTGGTCAGCCTGGGCGGCGACGGCACCATGCTGCGCACGATGCGGCTCATCGCCGGCCGCCCCACCCCGGTCCTGGGGGTCAACCTGGGCCGGCTCGGCTTCCTGGCCGAGATCGACGTGCGCGACCTGCCCGCCACCCTCTCGGCCATCGACGGCCACGCCTACGCCGTCGAGCCGCGCATGGCCATCCGCGCCAAGCTGGGGGAGGAGGAGGTCACCGCGTTCAACGACATCGCGCTGGCCCGCATCCCCGGTGAGGGCCTGGCGGCCGTGACCGTCACCCCGGCCGGCGACCCGTTCGTCCGCTACGCCGCCGACGCGGTGATCGTGGCCACCTCCACCGGGTCCACCGCCTACAGCTTCTCCGCCGGCGGGCCCATCGTGTCGCCGCGCGTCGAGGCGGTGCTGGTGGTGCCGGCGGCGGCCCACTCGGTGTTCAACCGCGCCCTGGTGCTGCCCGCCGACGAGGAGGTCACGCTGGAGGTCATGCCGACCAGCGGGCGGGTGGCGGTCGAGGTGGACGGCGCGGTGCACGCCCACCTGTGCCCGGGCGACCAGGTGTCGATCGTCGCGGTGCCCGGCGCGGCCAACGTCGTGCGCCTGGGCACCACGTTCTACGAGCGGGCGCGCCGCAAGCTGGGCGTCGAGGGCAGCAGCGCCGTCGGCTGAGCCGTCTCACCCGGGAACGCGCCGCGCCGCGAGGCCACCAGCGCGGACAGGGCCGTGGTGATCGGCACGGCCGAGATGAGCCCGAGGGTGCCCACCACGCTCCGGATGATCTCCTGGGCGATGACGGGCGTCCCCAGCACCTCTCCGAGTGGCTGCGCGCCCACGCTGAACAGCAGCAGCAGCGGCAGCGACGCCCCCGCGTACGCCAGGATGATCGTGTTGATGACCGAGGCGATGTGGGCGCGCCCGACCCGGCTGCCCGCCCGGTAGAGGCGGCGCCAGCCGTACGACGGGTTGGCGGCGGCCAGCTCGGTGACCGTGACCGCCTGCGTGACCGTCACGTCGTCCAGCACGCCGAGCGCGCCGATGATGACGCTGGCCAGCAGCAGCCCCTGCGTGTCGATCCTCGTGCTGAAGCCGAGCATGAACGAGCTGTCGTCGGTGACGCCGGTGAGCCGCGCGAACCCGATCGCCCCGTACGCGAGCAGGCCCGTCACCGTGAGGCTGGCCAGTGTTCCGAGGACGGCCATGGACGTCGTCAGCGTGAACCCGTGCGTCAGGAACAGCACGGTCAGCATGATCGCCGCCGCGCCCACGATGGCGACCAGCATGGGCGGCTCGCCCTCCAGGATGCCGGGGATCACGAACGCCAGCAGCAGCACGAACGTGATCGCCAGCCCCACCAGGGCCGTCACCCCGCGCCAGCGGCCGAACGCGATCACCGCGAGCGCGAACGCCACCGCCGACAGCCACAGCGCGTCCGTACGGTCGTGGTCGGAGAGCTGGTAGCCGGGCTCGTCCTCCGGGTCCTCACCGCCGCTGACGCGGATGAGCACGACGTCGTCACCCGCGGCGAAAGGCTGCGTCCCCGGTCCCGTGGGGAGCGCCAGCTTCACCTCCCGCCCCAGGTCGGGGCCCTCCTCGACGCGTACGGTGGCGTGACCGCAGGTCGCCGGGTCCGGCGGCGCCGCGCCCTCCGGCACCTGCGCGCACTTCCCGGGCAGGACGGCCGTCACCGTGCCGCCGAGCTGGTCGAAGCCCGCCCCCGCGGGCTCCGCGCTCCGCCCGGACGGCCACAGCCAGACCAGCATGACGAGCGTCGCCACCGCGAGCGGCACCAGCACGGCCAGCGTCGCCACCACCGCCCGCCGCGAAGCGGGAACGCTCCCGCCGTGGTGATGCCCGTGCCCGTGTCCGGCGCCCATCCGCACCCCTGTCCCGTGCCGCCACCTGTCGCTTTCCGCCACCGCGATCAGTGACAGTACTGCAACCACGGCCGGGTATTCGCCGCCGCGCGGGGTAGGCGCAGCTCATGACGACCTGGGTCGGCACCTCGGGGTGGCAGTACAAGGACTGGCGCGGCGGCCTGTATCCCGACGGGGTGCCGCAGCGACTGTGGCTGGAGACGTACGCCGAGACGTTCCGCACCGTCGAGAGCAACAACGCCTTCTACCGCCTGCCCTCGCCGGAGTCGTTCGCCGGCTGGCGGGAGCGCACCCCCGACGGGTTCGTGATGGCGGTCAAGGCCAGTAGGTTCCTCACCCACATCAAGCGGCTCGCCGACCCGGAGGAGCCGGTGCAGCGGCTCATGACCGCGGCCTCCCAGCTCAAGGAGAAGCTCGGCCCGGTCCTCCTCCAGCTCCCGCCGACGCTCAAGGCCGACCCCGAGCGTCTCGACCGCTGCCTGGCCTGCTTCCCCTGCGGGGTGCGCGTCGCCGTCGAGTGCCGGCACGAGTCCTGGTGGACCCCCGAGGTCCGCGACCTCCTCCAGGCGCGCGGCGCCGCGCTGTGCTGGGCCGACCGCCTCGGCCGGCCGGTGGCGCCGCTCTGGCGGACGGCCCCCTGGGGGTACGTGCGGCTGCACGAGGGGCGCGCCACGCCGCGGCCCTCGTACGGCGACACGTCGCTGCGCACCTGGGCGGGCCGCGTCCGGGACGCGGGCTGGCAGGACGCCTACGTCTACTTCAACAACGACCCGGGGGGCGCGGCGGTGCGGAACGCCACCCGCTTTGCGAGACTCCTTTAGGTGCACACACGCCTGTACCGCAACGGTGTCCTCGAAAAGGAAGGGTTTCCCGTCGAGGACGTCTCCGACTACGTCCGCGACCCGGACAACACGGTCTGGTTCGACCTGTGCTCCCCGACGCGGGAGGAGCTGGGCGTCCTGGAGGAGGAGCTGGGCCTGCACGAGCTGGCCGTCGAGGACGTCGTCTCCGGCCACCAGCGCCCCAAGGTGGACATGTACGACAAGCATCTGTTCATCACCGTCTACGGGGTCCACGTCGACGACGGGCGGATCGACCCCGTCGAGGTGGACATCTTCGTCACCGCGAACGCGCTCGTCACCATCCGCGAGAACGAGCGCTTCGACATCGGGGAGGTGATGAGGCGCTGGGACGCCACCAACGGGACCCTCGGCGGGAACGGCGTCGCCTTCCTCCTCCACGGGCTGCTCGACTACGTGGTCGACGGCCACCTCGACTACGTGGAGGACATCGACGGGCGCGTCGAGGACCTGGAGGAGCAGCTCTTCGACGAGAGCCGGCCGATCGACGGCCCCGCGCTCCAGCGCGCCATCTACGAGCTGCGCCGGAACCTGACCCGGTTCCGCAAGATCGCCATGCCCATGCGGGAGGTGCTGGGCACCCTGCTGCGCCGCAACCACGGCCTGGTCGCCGGCACCGCCATGGCCCCCTACTACGAGGACGTCTACGACCACGTGATCCGCGTCGACGAGTGGCTGGAGTCCACCCGCGACCAGGTCGCGAACCTGCGCGAGACCCGGCTGGCCCAGCAGGGCTTCCGCCTCAACGAGATCATGAAGCGGCTCACCGGCTGGGCCGCCATCATCGCCGTGCCCACCCTGATCACCGGCTTCTACGGCATGAACGTGCCCTACCCGGGCTACGGGGCCGAGTGGGGCTTCTGGCTGTCGGCCGTGCTGATCGCCGGGATCTCCGTGGGGCTGTACGCCGCGTTCAAGAAACGGGACTGGTTGTGAGCGCCGATGCGCCGGCTGCTCGTAGTCGTCCGCCGAACGCGGCCAACCACGAGTGCGGCGGACACGGCCCACCCCGGCCCCGCAGGACGAGCCGTACCGTCAGCCGGAGCTCCCTGGCCCCGGAGGCGGGATAGAGCGGCAGGCAGCGCCCGCCGGCGACGAGCGTCCTGCGGCCGATCGGGGTGGCGATGACCGGCAGCTCCTCGTACGTCGCGGGGACGGCCAGGCGCAGCACCCAGTCACCGTCCGGGGTACGGCCCCGCGTCCCCTCCAGGGCGTAGTAGTCGAGGACCCCGCCACTGGCCGAGACCACGGCCCGCATGGTGAACCGGCCGCCGCGCGCCGTGAACACCTCCGCCGACGGAGCCCGGTAGACCGAGTGGACGTACGCGAGGGCGAAGACGCCCGAGGGCGGCAGCACGAGCCCGCCGACGGCCGGACGCCCGGCTCCGGCGGCGGGGGCGAGCGCGAGCACGCACGCCAGCGCGCCCGCCAGGGCGAGGCGGCGGGTCAGCCCACCTCCCCGCGGGCGGGTCAGGCGTTCTCCTTGTAGTAGCGGGCCGCCCCGGGGTGCAGCTGCACGGGCGCCACCTGCTGCCCCAGCTTCGGGTCCAGCTTGTTCGCCTCCGGGTGGACGGCCGCGAGCTGCGCCTTGCGCTCGAACAGGACTCTGGTGATGTCGTAGGCGAGCTGCTCGCTCATGGAGTCGGGCACCAGCAGCACGTTGGCGACGCCGACCGTCTTGATGGCGCCCGTCAGCTTGTAGACGGACAGGTCGATGTCGAGGCCGACGTACTCCTCGCCGTACTTGGCGCGCATGCCGGCCAGGGCGTCGGAGGTGTCGAGCATCCTCATGTCCGGCCGGCTGCTGGCCAGGTCCACGACGCCTGCCGTGGGCAGGCCGCCGACCCAGAAGAACGCGTCGATGGTGCCGTCCTTGACCGCCTGCACCGACTCGTTGATCGAGAGCTGCTGCTTGCTGACGTCGGTGTCGGGCGCGAGGCCGACCGCCTCCAGCATGCGGCGGGCCACGACCTGGGTGCCGGAGTTCGGCGGGCCGAGGGAGACGCGCCTGCCCTTGAGGTCGGCCACCTTGTCCGCCTTGACGCCCGGGGCGACCACGACGTGGGCGTAGTTGTCGTAGATGCGGGCGATGGCCTTGACCGGCTGCTTCGCGGTGAACGTGCCCGTGCCGTTGACCGCGTCCGCGGCCGTGTCGGACTGGGAGAAGCCGATGTCGGCCTTGCCGGTGGCCAGCAGCTTGATGTTCTCGACCGAGGCCGAGGTGACCGAGGCCGTCGCCTGGGTGTCGGCGATGCCGTCGCTGAGCTGCTTGGCCAGGCCGCCGCCGTACACGTAGTAGACGCCGGTCGTGCCGCCGGTGGCGATCGACAGCCGGTTGCCCCGCCCGCCGCCCGCCCCGCCGCCGCAGCCGGCCACGCCGGCGGCCAGGACGGCCGCGGCGAGCACCGCGATGATCCGCTTCACGTTCGGTGTCTCCTTCGCCTGATGAGGTGGACGGCCGCCGCGACCGCCAGCACGGCGAGGCCCGCGGCGATGGGGACGGGTTCGAGGAAGAGCAGCAGCACGGCGGCGACCGCCGCGAGCAGCCGTTCCGGCACGCCGGGCAGCCCGCCGGTCGCCATGGCCAGCGCCGCCACGGCCACGGCCGAGACGGCCGCCATCAGCAGCACCGTCCCGATCGGGCCCTGCCCGAGCAGCGCCTGGCCGTTGGGCGTGAGCACGAACGCGAACGGCACCAGGAACGCCGGCAGCGTGTAGCGCCAGGTCATCATCATCGTCTTGTACGTGTTGCCGCCCGTGATGGCCGCCGCCGCGACGGCCGACAGCGCGGTCGGCGGGCTCACCTCGGACAGGACCGCGTAGTAGAAGACGAACATGTACGCCTCGGCGGGCGTGACGCCGAGCTGCGTGAGCGCCGGCTTGATGATCACCGCGGCGATGATGAAGCTCGCGGTGACCGGCACGGCCAGCCCCAGCAGCATGACCGCCACGGCCGCGAGGACGGTCGTCAGCACGAGGCTGCCCGCGGCGACGTCCACGATGATCGAGCTGAGGTTCAGGCCCAGGCCGGTCTGGGTGATGACGCCGACGATGATGCCCGCCGCCGCGCACACCGCCGTCACCGGCAGCACCTCCAGCGTGCCCTTGGCCAGCGCCTCGCCGACCCGGCGCGGCCCCATGCGGTGCGCCGGGTCCAGGAACGACAGCGCGAACGCGATCGCGGTGGCGATGACGACGGACTGGAAGGCCGACCGGTCCAGCGCCATCAGCACGATGATGAGGACGAGCGAGCTGAAGTGGTAGCCGAAGCGCAGCAGCAGCCGGCTCGCGCTGGGCGCGTCCACCTCGACGGCGCGGGTGCCGAAGCGCCGCGAGTCGACCTCGATGGCCAGGAAGATGCCCAGGTAGTACAGCAGTGTCGGGATCGTCGCGTAGAGCAGCACCTCCAGGTAGCTGACCTGGAGCAGCTCGGCGATGATGAACGCCGCCGCCCCGAGCGTCGGCGGGGACAGGATGGCGCCGATGCCGCCCGCCGCCAGGATGCCGCCGGCGGGCTCCCTGGGGTAGCCGGCGCGCCTGAGCACCGGCCAGGCGACGCTGCCCAGGCTCACCGTGGTCGCCACACCGGAGCCGGACACCGTGCCGAGCAGGAACCCGGCCATGGTGACCGTCCGGCCGGGGGCGGAGCGGGAGCGGCGGAACGCGGCGAAGCTGAGGTCGATGAAGAATCGGGTGGCGCCGGAGAAGTCGAGGACCGCGCCGTAGATGGTGAAAAGGATGATGTAGCTGGCGGCCACCTGGAGGGGAACGCCGAAGAATCCCTCGGTGCCGGTGTAGAGCTGGGACACGATTTGGGAGATGTCGAATCCGCGGTGCCCGATCGGCCAACTGATAGGCAAATAGGCACCGAAATAGGCATAAATCAAGAAAAGTGCGCAGATGATGGTGAGGGACCAGCCGACCGTGCGCCGTACGGCCTCCAGCAGCAGCACGGTCAGCACCACGCCCGCCAGGAGGTCGAGCGTCGTCAGGGCCGAGCCGGAGCCGCGGTCGCGGAAGGCGTCGATCCCGAGCAGCGGGTAGACGAGCACGGCGAGGGACGCCGCGGCGAGCGCCCAGTCGGCCACGGTCGGCCGCTCGCCACGCCGCACGCCCTCCTCCTCGGGCACCCGGACCCGCCGGGCCGGCCACGGCCGTCCCGACCGGTAGCAGAGGAACACCAGCGGCAGCGCCACCGCCAGGAACGTCATCCGCTGCTCCAGCGCCTCCACCGGCCGGAACACCACGACCAGCGAGTAGACCGACAGCGCCGCGCCCACGACGCGCACACCCGTCCAGAGGGGGCCGGTGAGCACCCGGGCCGGGCGTTCCTGCTCCTGGGCCGCCGCCGGCTCCGGCGCGCGATCGCTCACCTCGGTCAACAGGGCCCTCCCCGACACGGCGTCTCGGGGAATGTACGTTCCCTTTACCGGTCCAGGGAAGGGGCCGTTACCCTTCCTTGACAACAAAGATCACGCATCGGTCGAAAACGCCGTTCGGGACGGCGGTTCAATGACCGAAAACAGCAATGCCGTCCGACCGGAAAAGCACCGCGCGTCAGCGTGCCGAAGTCGCGCCGCAGGAGCGTCGGCGTGGAATTCAGCCCTTGCCTGCCGCGTTCACGATGCGGGTGGTGGAGCGGTCGGGGATGGCCTCCAGCTCCCAGCACTCGGCGCCCAGCAGCGCCGCGGCGGCGCGCCGGCCGCCCGCGTGGGGGTCGCCCGCGGTGTGCGCGAGCGCGCCGGGCCGCATGGGGGCGAGCAGGTCGATGTAGTCCTCGGGGCCGTGCGCCTCGGGCGGGCCCGTCACGATGAACACGCCCGCCACGAACCGCAGCGCGGCCATCACCTCGGCCCGCTCGGCGGCCGGGTTGAGCGGCCGGCTCGGCCCCTTCCAGGCGCGCACCCGCGGGTCGTCCTCCACGCCCACGACCAGGGGAAGCCCGCGCTCGGCGACCTCCCCCAGGTAGCGCACGTGACCCACGTGCAGGATGTCGAACACCCCGGTGACGACCGCCGCCCCTGGCTGGGCGTACGGCTGCACCCAGACGGCCTCCAGGCTGCTCACGTGGGCACTCCTCTTCGTCGATGCGTCGATCGCAGACTACTCGGTCATCCGGACGGGCCGCGCTGGCGACCAACGGAAAGGGCATTCCTACCTTTTGGCGATATCTCAGTGCTTGGGGTGGCGCGTCTTATGACGTCGCCGGAATGGGGGAGGCCGCAGTGACGCCACCGCACGCACGCAACGCCCACCAGGGAGTCCACCCGGAGCAGGAAACGGGCACGAAGCGACCGCCAGGCACGCGGGACCTGCTCGTCCACTTCCCCGGGGTGCCGTCACAGGTGTCCAGGACGAGGCGGCTCGTCGCGGCGGTCCTGGGCCGCGACCACCCGCTCTACGACGACTGCGCGCTCCTCACCAGCGAGCTGGCCACGAACGCGATCCTGCACTCCCGGTCCGGGGCGGGCGGCTGGTTCACGGTGGGGGTGCGCGCCTCCGGGCCGGCGGTGCGGGTCTGGGTGGCGGACGCCGGCTCCGAGGAGCCGCCCTGCGCCTGCCGTACGACGGGGGACGGGGACGACCCGGAGAGCGCGCACGCCACGAACGGGCGCGGCCTGCCGTTGCTGGAGGCGCTCAGCCATCGCTGGGGCCTCAGCCGCGCCGACGGGGCCACGACGGTCTGGTTCGAGCTCACCCCCGCCTGACACCGCAGGGCTAGAGGTCCAGGCGGCACAGGCCCTCGGCCAGGGCCTTGGTGGTCAGGCGCGTGCGGCTGTCGCAGCCCAGCTTGGTGAAGATGTGCTCCAGGTGCGTGGTGACCGTCCGGACGCTGAGCACCAGCGCGGCGGCGATCTGCGGGTTGGAGTCGCCGGCCGCGACACGGGTGAGCACGTCCACCTCCCGCCCCGTCAGCTCGTACGGCAGGGCGCACGGCCGTTCGGCGACCACCGCGCCCTGGATGGACCCTTGGAACCCGACCCCGGCGCGCAGCAGCCGCAGCTCGTGCCAGCGGCCGTCGCGCCCGAGCCAGAGCCCGTGCCGGTTCAGCTCCCTCGCGTCGATGAACGCCCGGGCCAGCGCGGCCAGGCCGGGCTCCCCGGTCAGCGCCGGCGACGCGGTGAACCCCGGCACGTCGCGGCGCGTGCCCAGCCGGTCGAACGTCACCGCGCTGAACCCGGGCGGCAGCCCCACCGGGTCGATCACGCACCGCGTCAGGTCGGTGACGTGCGCCAGCATCGGCGCGACGGCTGTGACCAGCGGCTCGGCCAGCTCCGGGAACGCGCCGCGCGACGCCAGGTGCAGCAGGCCGGTGTACCGTCCCCCGGACAGGAACAGGGGCGTGGTCAGCCCGGCCGTCCAGCCGTACGGGGCGAGGTGGCGGCGGAAGTAGCGCTCGGTGCCCGGCTCGGGCATGCTCACCGGAGCGCGCGTGGTCATGGCCCGGCGGTAGGCGTCGAGCCCGGTGTACTCCTCGGCCGCGTCGCCGTCGATGCGGTGGTGGCCGTCGGAGACGACGCTGTGATGCCTCCCGGTAGCGGGGTCGAACGCGACGAACTCGTACGCGTCGAGCGGCACCACGCGGCGCAGCGCGGCCATCGCGGCGTGCGCGCCGCCGCCTCCCGCGACCTCGTAGCCGACCTCGGCGAACGCCTGCAACTGGCGGACGTTCAGGGTGATCTCGGCCACGGTTCTTTATATCCCACGAGGCCCTGACCTTTCGCCCAGCCACGCTGAACCCGGATGCCTCCTCCACACCGCCGGCACCGGCGGGCCACGGCCCACATGATCGCGTAATCTTTGCTGGCATGACGGCCGACCAGATGGCGCGGAGGGTGACGGACCTGCTGGCGCCGCAGGTGCTGGTGATCGCCATGCCCCCCGTCGTGGGGCTGATCGCCCAGGGCTGGACCGGCGCCCTGTGGGGCCTGCTGGCCTCCGTCCTGTGCGGTGGCGTGCCGGCCCTGGTGATCGCGCTCGGCGTCCGGTCCGGGCGGCTGGACTCGCACCACATCGTCGACCGGGCCCGCCGCACCGGGCCGCTGCTGTCGGCGGTGGCGGCCGTGCTCGTCGCGCTCGTGCTGCTCATCGCGCTGGGCGCGCCGACCCTGCTCGTGGCCACCGTGGCCGGCATGCTCGTCGCCCTGGCCGTGACCGTGCCCGTCACGCTGCGCTGGAAGATCTCCTTCCACGCCGCCGTGTCGGCGGGCACGGTCGTGGTGCTGGCCCACGTCCTTCCGGCCGTCCCCACCGCGCTGGCGGGGGCGGCCGTCGTGGCGTTGGTGTGCTGGGCCCGCGTACGGCTGGCGCACCACACGGCGGCCCAGGTGGCGGTGGGAGCCCTGGTGGGCGTCGCCGCCACGTGGGCCACGCTGGCGGCCTTCGGCGTCGGCTGAGCGTCGCCGGTTCACCCCGCGGGCCTTGCCGAGCCCTCTCAGGCGGCGCGGCGCCGGTCCTCGCCGACGACGTCCCTCAGCACGTCCGGCCGGTTGGTGATGATCCCGTCCACGCCGTGGCCGAGCATCCGGCGCATGACCGCCGGGTCGTCCACGGTCCAGGCGAGCACGCGCATGCCGCGCGCGTGGACGAGCCGCACGTACTCGGGCGTGACGTCCTGGTACGGCGGGTTGACCTCGTCGGCGAATCCCGCCACGTCGGCGAGCCGTCCCGTGGACGGCTTGCCGAGCAGCCCGATCGGCACGTCCGGCATGAGCGCGTGGAACCTGCGCATCGAGTCCCAGTCGAACGACTGCACCACCAGCCGCCCCGGCTCCAGCCACGCCGGGGCGCGGCGCAGCTCGGCGGCCACGCGGGACTCGATGCCGGGGTACAGGTGCGGCGCCTTGATCTCCAGCAGCAGCCCGAGCCCGCTGCCGCTCATCGCGCGCAGCGTCTCGGCGAGCGTGGGAACCGGCTCGTCGGCGTAGTCGCCGTCGAACCAGGAGCCGGCGTCCAGCTTGCGGATCTCGGCCAGGGAGAGGTCGGAGACCGGCCAGGGGGCGCGCCCGGGGAAGACCTTCTCGGCGTCGGTGGTGCGGGCGAGCGTGTCGTCGTGCATGAGGACGAGCCGGTGGTCGCGGGTCTCCTGGACGTCGAGCTCGAACAGGTCGGCGCCCTGCTCGGCGGCCAGCTCGAAGGCGGCGATGGTGTTCTCGGGCGCGTACGCGGAGGCACCGCGGTGCGCGACGACGGACGGCACGGGGGCGGGTCCCGCCGCCGAGGCGGCGGGCGGAGGGATGACGGCGGCCAGGACGGTCAGCGCGGTCACGATGACGAGACCGGGTCGTCGGCTCATGAGTCTCCTCGGGTCCGGGGGAGCGGTTCCGCCTCTGAACCTGACAATCCTGCATGACCAGCTGTTGAGTTCCGGGTGTCTCCGAGATGTCGAGTGGAGGATGTGGCGCTCAGGTCTCCAGAGCGTGTCCGGCGAGGCACCCCGATCCGTCATGACATGGTGCGAAAAATGGTTGCGCCTGGCCAGTTTCCGTAACCAACAGTGCACTGAGGGCGATGTCGGAAGGAGGGGCTGGGCGAGGGGGTGCGGTGTCGGAGCGCGTGAGGCGCCATACCGAGGCGCGCATGGCCAGGATGATCGCCTACACCCGGGCGGGCACGACGCCGTTCGTCTACATCCCGCTGCTCGGCTGGCACCACCTCCAGCACCCGGCCCTGTCCGTCGTCTCGGCCGCGGCGGCCACGGCCGAGGCCGCCTGGTTCTTCCGCCGCGCCTGGCGCTCCGGCGACCTGCGCGACCCGCTGCTCGTCTGGGGCGACGTCGCGTTCTGCGTGGTGCTCATGCTCGCCGGCACGCGGGCCGCGTTCCCGGCGGACCGCAACGTGATCACGACGGAGTTCCTGCCGTTCAGCCTGGTGGCGCCGGCGGCGATGGGGTTCGGGCTGGGGTTCGCCGCGCGGGCCGTGCCGGGGCTCGTGGCGCTGTGCGTGTCGTGGGTGGCCGCGCTCTACCCGCACTACGCGCTGAAGCTGGTCTCGGACCTGCTCGGGTTCGTGCTCTGGTACGGCATCGCGGTGCTGATCGGCCGGGAGCTGCGCACGCTGGCCGGGGCCGCGCAGAGCGCCCAGGAGGCCACCCGGTGGGCCGAGCGCCTGCTCGCCGAGCAGGAACGCCTCCACATGATCACCCGGCATCGCGAGCTGACCCACCGGGAGATCCATGACCACCTGCTGCCCATCGTGGACCACGTCGCCGCCGGCCAGCACGTCGATCCCGGGCTGGCGCGGCAGGCGCGGCTCGGGGCGAACCGGGCGCGCCGCTTCATCATGGACCCGCGGGCCGCCGACGAGCTGCCGTTCGAGCAGCTGATGGAGGAGGTCTGCGACACGTACATCGCGCGGGGGCTCGCGCTGACGTCGGTGATCCTCGTGGACGGCGACCCGCCCGAGGAGGTGGGGGAGGCCGTCGCCGCGGCGGCCCGCGAGGCGCTCACGAACGTGCTCAAGCACGCCGGCGAGGACGCCCGCGTGAACCTGTTCGTGGAGTCGGGACCCGACCGGCTGGAGGTGGTGATCCGCGACCGGGGGCGCGGGTTCGCGACGGGGCAGGCGCGGCCGGGCGGCGGGTTCCTGCGCACGTTCGCCGCCGTCGCGGGGCACGGGGGCGTCTGCGACGTCACCTCGGAGCCCGGCGCGGGCACCCGCGTCGCGATCCGCTGGCCGGAAGCCGCCCATGCCGGATAGCGCCCCGGGCGGACCTCCCGGCGCGTCCCCGGGCGCGGCCTCCGCCAAGCTGATCATCGTGGACGACCATCCGTCCGTCACGGAGTCCATCACGCTGCGGCTGCTGGACGCGGGCTTCGCGGTCCTGCCCGCGGTGACGGACGTGGAGGACATCGACTGGGCGCTCACCCCGGACGTCGCGATCTGCGACCTGCGGCTCCTGCCCGGTCTGTCGTGGGGCGGCGCGATCCGGCACCTGGCCGGCCACGGCTGCCGGGTGCTCGCCATGTCCGGGGTGGCCACGCCGGAGCAGGTGCTCGACGCGATCGAGCAGGGGGCGCGGGGGTTCGTGGAGAAGACGTCCATGCCCGCGGAGTTCGTCTCGGCGGTCGCGGCCGTCGTCGAGGGCCGCCACCACGTCTCGGCCCGGCTGGCCGGCTACATCCTGGAGGACGTCCGCCGCCGCCCGCTCGCCGACGGCGAGCTGGGCGCTGTGGAGCTGGGCGTGGTGCGGGCGTTCGCGCAGGGCGACAGCGCCGTGGAGGCCGCGCTGCGGGCCGGGGTGCCCGAGGCCGAGCTGCACGCGCTGGTCGCCAGGGTCTTCGAGGTCGTACGACGCCGTCGCAGGGACCGCCGCTACCGGCTGACCGGGCGCGAGCGGGAGGTGGTCCGGCTGGTCGGCCACCTCGGCATGACCCGCCACGAGGCGGCCCGCGAGCTGGGCGTCGGCGAGGACCGGCTGTCGGATCTGCTGGCGGGCGTGCGGGACAAGTACGTGGCCTGCCATCCCGGCGAGAGCCGCAACCTGGCGCCGCTGAGCGCCGCCATCCGCTGGGCCAACGAGCTGGGAATCCTTCCCTAGCACGGCGGGGCGCGACCGGCAATACCCGGCTTTCCGGGGCTACCGGACCGTTCCAAGGGCCGGTACCCATGAGAGTGACGACGGCTGGACCGGAGGGGAACATGGGCACGGAGCATGCGAGGCGCGGGCCGGGCGGGTGGCGGATCCTGGCCGGGGTGGCGCTGATCGCGGGACTGGGCGTGCCGGCGGTCGCGCCGGCCCAGGCGAACGCGCGGGCGTTACCGGCGACGGCGTACGCGGAGGCGACCTCGGCGGCGGCATCGTCAGCGGCCGCATCGTCAGCGGCCGCATCGGCGGTGGCGTCAGCGGCGGCGGCGCGGGCGGTGGTGGTGCTGCGGACCGGGCAGATCCTGCGGTTCCAGCAGGTCAAGGGGGCGCCGAGCAGCCGCGCCCGGGCCCGGGTCGCCAACGCCGTCCTGACGTTCTTCGAGAACGGCACCTTCGCCTTCACCACCACGGACGTCCGCACCGACCTGTACCCGCTGCGGGGCCGCTACCGGATCGACGGCAACCGGGTGAGCTTCGCCGCGAACGGGTCCTCGCGCATCGGTGGCAGCAGCGCCTTCACCGAGCTGATCGGGAGCATCGACTTCTCGTCCCGCCCCGGGGTGATGACCCTCGACTGGGCCAGCGGGGCCGGGTACGGCGCGGTCGTGAACGGCACGAGGTTCGGGACGGGCGCCTCCTCGCAGATCCACGCCCAGGTCACCGTGGTGCAGGGCTGACCCCGCGGCGCCCGCCGAGGGACGGGCGCGGACGGCCGGAGGGGACCGCCCGCGCCCCCGACCCCCCCTTCTCACGTTCAGTGATCTCGTCAATCCGGCGCGCTGTGCGCGTGGCGCGGCGCCGGGCGGTCTACCATCCGGTGAGGTGAGCACGGACCCCCACGCGCGCACGGCGCTGGACCACCTGTACGAGACCTTCGCCCGGCACCCGCTGCCGGAGCACACCGTCGTCTGCGACCACTGCGTCTCCCCGGACGTGGTGCGGGCCGCGCGCACGGGGCCGCTGCGCTCCCTCGGCGCGGAGGTCCTCGAACCGTACGCCTGGAACCACGGGACGTGGGGTGACGAGGCCGACTTCAAGCACTACCTGCCACGCCTGCTGGAGCTGCTGATCACCGAGGAGATGGACGGCTGGTTCGTCGCGCCGGACCTGGCCGCCCGGACGGCGCGGGCCTGGACCGGCTGGCCGGACGACGAGAGGGAGGCCGTCGTGGCGGCCGTCGGCGCGTGGTGGCAGGTGACCCTGAGCGCCTACCCGCGCGAGCTCGGCGCCCCGGAGCTGATCGCGCTCATCGGCGACGGTTACCGGCTGGACCCGCTGCCGTACCTGGCCGTATGGGAGGAGGCGGCCGGTGAGGAGGCGGCGGCCCGGCACCTGGCGGGCCTCATGCGCGACTGGCCGGTCCGGGCGGCGGCCGAGCGCGCGTGGTACGCGGAGGTGGACCGGTGGATCGCCGGGCCCGCCCCGGTCCGCCTGCTCGGCGAGGGCCTGGCCGCCACGCGCTCGCCGGCGGTGGAGCGGGAGCTGCGCAAGGCGCTGGAGCTGTGGGAGAGGCGCAACCCGGTCGGGCTGCACGAGCCCGGCTGATCCTGGCCGGGCGGATTCTGGCCGGGCTGATTCTGGCTGGGGTGATTACTGTCGGTGGGGGATGGCACGCTGGGCCGGCATGAGCGATGACACGAGCGGCCGCATGAGCGGGCCCAGGGCCGTGGACGTGAGCCTGCGGGCCGTGACGGAGGCCGACCTGGAGGTTCTCTTCGAGCAGGAGCAGGACCCGGAGGCGACCCGGCGCTCCAGGTTTCCGGCGCGGGAGCGCGAGAGGTTCATGACCCACTGGCGGACGCGGGTCCTCGGCGACCCCACCGTCCTCGTCCGGGCGGTCGTCGTGGACGGTGAGGTGGCGGGCAACGTCGTCGCCTGGTGGGAGGGCGAGCGGCGGTTCATCGGCTACTGGTTCGGGCGCGCGTTCTGGGGGAGAGGCGTCGGCACCCGGGCGCTCGCGCTGTTCCTGCGCGAGGAGAAGGCCCGTCCCCTGTACGCCGACCCCTTCGGCGGCAACACCGGGTCGGTGCGGCTGCTGGAGAAGAGCGGGTTCCGGCGCGAGGGCACGGTCCTGCACGGCGAGGACGAGCACATCATGTTCGTGCTGGACGAGCTCTAGGACCCCGGCATGGCGGCCGGGACGGCACCATGCCGTCCCGGGTCCCGTCAGGAGGCCGGCGGGACGGCCGTCCGCACAAGGATCAGGCCGCGGGGGTCCAGCGGGGGTCGCGGCCCAGGTAGCGCAGCAGCGCCGCCACGTCGTCGTCGCCCTCGGCCGCCGGCAGCACCGCCGCGTACGCCCCCCAGGCGCGCAGCGGCTCGACGATCCGCCGGGCCACCTCCAGCAGCTCCCGCGCCATGCCGGCGGTCAGCGGCGACGGCTGCCCGGTCGCGACGGCGATGTCCCACGCGTGCACGGCGGCGTCCAGCGCGCAGGCGCCCGCCCCGAGCGACGGCTCCATCGCGTTCGGCGGGATCGGCACGGGCACCTGCTCGGCGTCGCGGTCCACGCCGGCCCAGGCCGCGGCCGAGCGTCCCAGGGCCGACTCCGTGTACGCCTCCGGGTCCTCGGCCAGGGTGCCCGAGGGCGCGAACGGGTCCTCGGCGGGGCCCGGCTCGCCGGTGAGGAACGCCGCGAAGCCCACCTGGTCGCCGGCGGCGTGCTGGAGCACCTGGGTCACGTCCCACTTCGCGCACGGGGTGGGCAGGTGCCACGCGTCCGCGGGGACCCCGCGCACGACCCGGCGCAGCGCCTCGTGGGAGAGGTCCAGCACGTCCCAGCCGGTGTTCACGATCTCGCTCATGTTCCGCAGCCCTTCCGTTTCGCTGATGTCATCATCATATCAGAACGGAATGCTTTGTTCCACTGTTGTGGCGAGCCGTTCCAGGGACCTGTCACGGCACGGCGGGACTCAGGTGAGCAGGCGGGTGAGGACGCGCGTGCCGAACTCCAGCCCCTCGACCGGCACCCGCTCGTCCTTGCCGTGGAACATGCCGAAGTAGTCCAGGTCCGGCCGGAGCATCAGCGGCGCGAACCCGTAGCCCTCGATGCCGAGCCGGGCGAACGACTTGGCGTCCGTGCCGCCGCTCATCACGTACGGCACCGGCCGCGCCATCGGGTCCTCGGCCACCAGCGCCCCCGCCAGCTCGTCGAAGAACGGCGACGGGTACGACGCGGCCGGGGCGTCCTCCAGGTTCACGAACTCCCGGGTGATCTTCGGCCCGAGCAGCTCGTCGATCGTGGCCAGGAACTCCTCCTGCAGACCCGGCAGGTAGCGCCCGTCCACGTGCGCCTGGGCCGTGGACGGCACCACGTTGACCTTGTAGCCCGCGTCCAGCATGGTCGGGTTGGCGGAGTTGCGGATCTGCCCCTTGAACAGGGTGCCGAGAGCGCCGAGCCGGGCCGCCTCCTCATCCAGCCGGTCCAGGTCCACGGGCTGCCCGGTGATCTCCGACAGCTCCTGGATGAGCGCCGCCACCGACGGCGTGAGCCGTACCGGCCACTGGTGGGAGGCGACGCGGGACAGGGCGTGGACGAGCGTGGCGACGGGGTTGTCCACGGCGGGCCGCGAGCCGTGGCCCGCCACGCCGTGCGCGGTCAGCCTCATCCAGGCCGTGCCGCGCTCGCCCACCGCCACCGGGTAGACCCGGTGCTCGCCCGAGGCGACGCTGAAGCCGCCCGACTCGCTGATCGCCTGCGTGACCCCGTCGAACAGGTCACGGTGCTCGGTGACCGCGTGCCGCGAGCCGTAGTCGCCGGTCGCCTCCTCGTCGGCGAGGAACGCCAGCACGACGTCGCGCCTCGGCCGCTGCCCGCGCGCCCGCATGCCGAGCACGGTCGCGAGCGTCATCGCGCACGAGCCCTTCATGTCGACCGCGCCCCGGCCGTACACGCAGTCGTCGACGATCTCGCCGGAGAACGGGTGCATGCGCCACTCCGCCGGGTCGGCCGGGACCACGTCCAGGTGGCCGTGCACGAGCAGCGCGTCGGGCGAGGCGCCTTCCAGGCGGGCGACGACGGTCGTGCGGCGGGGCGCCGACTCGAACACCTCCGGCTCCAGGCCCGCGTCGGCCAGCAGCGTGGCCACGTACTCGGCCGCCGGCCGCTCGCCCGAGCCCGGGTTGGTGGTGTCGAACCTGATCAGGTCCGAGCAGATCTCGGCAACGCTCTTCACGCTCTTCCTTCCAGTTTCAGCGGCGGCACCTCGGGCGTCTCGAACCCGAAGATCAGCCCGTAGAACGCCAGCTCGGCCTCCAGCGCGGAGACGATGGTCTCCTCGCGGCGCCAGCCGTGCTGCTCGCCGGGGTAGGTCAGCAGCGCCCACCGCCTGCCGTGCCGGTCCAGCTCGGCCGTGAACCGCTCGGCCTGGCTCACGTCCACGATCGCGTCCTCCAGCCCGTGCAGCATGAGGCACGGGCCGGACGCGTGCGCGGCGCGCAGCAGCGGCGAGCGGTCGGTGTAGCGCTGCCGGGTCTCGGGCAGCGGCCCGATGAGCCCGTCCAGGTAGCGCGACTCGAAGTCGTGCGTCTCGGCGGCCCAGCTCTCCGGGTCGGTGATCGCGTAGTGGGCGACGCCGCCCGCGAACACGTCACTGTGCACCAGCGCCGCGACCGTGGTCCAGCCGCCCGCGCTGCCGCCCCGGATCGCGATCCGCGCGGCGTCGGCCCTGCCCATCTCGACCAGGCCGCGCGCCACCTTGGCGCAGTCCTCGACGTCGACCACGCCCCACTGGTGGCGCAGCCGCTCCCGGTAGGCCCGGCCGTAGCCGGTGGAGCCGCCGTAGTTGACCTCGGCCACGCCGATGCCCCGGCTGGTGAAGTAGGCGATCTCCAGGTCGAGCACCATCGGCCGGCTCCCGGTCGGCCCGCCGTGCACGAAGATGACGTACGGGGCGGGCCCGGGCGCCCCCGCGGGCGGGTAGACGTGCGCGTGGACGCCCTCGATCGTCAACGCCTCCGGGCCGGGCAGCAGCTCCCGCTCGGGCAGCGGCTTGGGCGCCGACACCACCTCGCGCGCGCCGCTCGCCAGGTCCACGAGCGTCACCTCCCGCGGGGTGTACGGCGTGGCCGACACGCCCACGGCCTTGCCGCCGGCCGCCGACACCGTCGAGGCCCAGTACGTCGCCTCGCCGCCCACGTCCCGCAGCTCCCCGGTCGCGGGGTCCAGCACCGACAGGAACAGGCGGTCCGCCGTGCCGTGCACCACCACCAGCCCGGACTCGGCGACCGCGAACCACGACGCGCCCGGCTTCCACGGCGCGTCGCCGAACTCCTCCTCGCGCGGCGTGAGGTTGCGCGCCGGCCCGCCCTCGCGGCCCACCAGGTGGAGGTTCCACCAGCCGGTCGCGTCGGTGACGGCGTACAGAGAATCCTCGTCGCGCCACTCCGCCTGCACGACCGACTCCGCCGGGCCGCCCGCGACCACCGCGCGCGGCCCGGCGGTCCCGTCGGGGCGGAGCGGCGCCACGCACAGCTCCGTGCCGTCCCACGGCATGTTCGGGTGGTCCCAGCCGATCCAGGACACGTGGCCGCCGCCGGGCGACAGGCGCGGGCACATGAGGAAGTGCTGCGCCCGCACGATCACCCGCACCGGCCCGCCGGCCAGCGGCACGGCGACGAGGTCACGCGTCGTGCCGGTCTCGCGCACCGCCCACACCTCGTCGCGTCCCGGCGCCAGGTAGAGGTCGGCGTAGCGGGCCGGGCCCTCCGGCGTCAGCGCCACCGGCTCGCCGTCGCCGTCGAGCCGGTACAGGCGCTGGTCCGCCCAGTTCGTGAACACCAGCCCGCCGCCCGGCAGCGGCCGCCAGGACCGGCCGCCGTACTCGATGACGCGGTTGCGGGCGTTCCAGCCGGCCGGGAGCGCGTCCACGCGCGACCCGTCCGGCAGGCGCCGCACCACGCACCGCCGGCCGCCCTCGTGCGGGCGCGGCTCGTCCCACCACACCTCCACCCCGGCGGGCGTGGCGACGGCCTCCACCCACAGGGGGCCGCCGTCGGTACGGGCCACGTCGATCGGTCGAATGCTCATGGACTCACCAGTTGCCATCGGAGGGAGGAAGGGCATGGCCGGGCGGATGGAGCACGTAGACGATGCCCCCGCTGCCCGAGCCCCGCAGCCACACGTTCTCGAACGCGGCCCGCGGATAGACCCGGCGCACGTCGGCGTCGCTCGGCGCCGCCGGGTCGTTGACGACGACGTCGCCCCCGGCGGTGAAGCCGGTGACGACCATGATGTGCCCGCCCGTCGAGTAGCCGGAGCCGGGCAGCTCGTGCGCCTTGAACGACTGCGAGGTGACCACCGGGATCCCGGCCCGGACGAACGCCTCCAGCTCGGCCGCCGAGCGCAGCCGCGTGACGAACCCCGACAGCCCGAACCGGCCGGCGTAGGCCACGTTGAACGGCCAGTTTCCGGTGCCCTGGTAGCTGGAGTCGTAGGTGTCACGGGCCGCGTGGTCCACGAGCGGCGACGGGTCGCCCGCGCCCACCCAGGCCAGCTCCTCGGGCGCCGGGCCGAGCCCCCAGTAGCCGAGCACCATCGCCACCGCGGCCGGGCCGCACCAGTTGGCGCCGCCGCCGTCGATGTGCGGGTGGTGGCCGGCGTGCTCGTGCTGGGAGTGACGGGGGACCGCGAGCTCGACGGCGGCCGCCCCGTCCCGGCCCGGCTCGTACGCGGAGACGACCGGGAACGGCGGCACGGCCGAGGCCATCACCCCGAGCGAGCCCATCCGGACGCCGGGGCCGCACGGCGTCACCCGCACCTGGAACGCCGTCACCGGCCGCCGCGCCACGAACGTGTCGACGGCCACGTCACCGTCGTCGTCGCCCTGGCCGGGCACGGAGGTGCGCGGGTCGCCGTGCTCGGACCAGCGGCCCATCACGTACCACTTGGTGAGAGCCCCGGCCGCCGTCCTGGCCCGCAGCTCGACCTCCACCCACGAGCCGGGCGGGGTGCGCGCGGTCCACGACGGGACGAGCTGGGTGGCGGGGAAGCCGATCGGCACCTCGTCGCCGGTCCACGGGGCGAGCCCGCCCGGGACGCCGGTCGCGGTCCCGAAGGACACGGCCAGGCGGCGGAAGGCGACGCGGGCCGGATCGACGGTGAGCACCATGCCGATTGTGGTCCCCGGCCTGGTCGCCCGCATCGGATGGTTTACGTACGCACCGCCCCCGGGGCGAGGGTCAGAGGTAGAGGCCGGTGGACTCGTCCGAGGCGTGGACGGGCACCGCCCGCCCCGAGCGGGCCGCGTACAGCTCCGCCAGCGTCGCCCCCGCCGGGCCGACCCCCTCGGAGGAGCCGAGCCAGCCGACCGCCTCGTCGCGCGTCAGCGGCCCGACCTCCAGCTGCGCCAGGCAGCGGCCGGGACGGACGACGGCGGGGTGCAGGCGGGCCAGGTCCTCGTTCGTGGTGATCGCCACCAGCACGTCCCGGCCCTGGCCGAGCAGCCCGTCGGTGAGGTTGAGCAGCCGCGACAGGCCCTGCCCGGTCTGCGACTTGGCCGCCGAGCTGATCAGCTCGTCGCAGTCCTCCAGCACGAGCAGCCGCCAGCGGTGCCGGTCCTCGTCCGTGTCGTAGCCGACGGCGACCTCCATGAGGTAGCCGGGGTCGTTGAACAGCCGCTCCGGATCCAGCACGCAGTCGACCTGGCACCACTCGCGCCACTGCTTGGCCAGCGAGCGCAGCAGCGTCGTCTTGCCGGTGCCGGGCGGGCCGTGCATGAGGATGAGCCGGCCGTGCACGTCCGCCGGGGTGACCGTCATCAGCGCGTCTAGGGAGCGGCGGACCTGCGCGGAGTAGTTGCCGCTGATCTCCTCCCACGGCTGGGCCGTGATCGGCTTCTCGGAGCGGGTCCCGCCGTGCATGCCGCGCCACCAGAAGCCCATGTCGACGTGGTCGGTCTCCGGCTCCGGCTCCACGGCGCCGTCCGTGCTCTCCTTGAGCACCGAACGGGCCAGCTCCTCGGTGACGGCGGTGACGCTCACGGTCGCGGTGCGGTTGCGGTGCCGTACGATTCGCAGCGTCCAGCCCTCACCGCAGATCAGGCGCGACTCCGAGCCGTCCTGGACCTGCGCGGTGCGCACGAGCCGGCCCTCGGCCGGGCTCAGCGTGGCGTCGGGGCGCACCCGCTCCAGGTTGGCCAGGCGCGACCAGGGCTGCACGCCGGTCGCGAACGGCGACAGCGCCAGCGCGTCGATGACGTCGATCGCGGAGTCGGCGTCGTCGATCCAGATGTTCATCGGGAGGTCTGGCGACTCCGGGCTCGGGAACGGCACCTCCTTCATCACGGACATGAGGATAATGATCCACTCAGGGCGGCGGTCTGTCGAAGGGTTTTGCGATCTGGCGCCATCCCGGAGCCATACCGATATGTCATGGCGCCCGGCCCCGGAGCGGGTGGGAGACCGGGACGGGGCATATCGCCAGGTCACCGGTAACGCTGCGGACGGGCCGATCCACCGGTACCTTGTTGCCTCGGTGTTGTGTCGGTCAAGTGTGCGAATGGTGGAGGTAAACCGGGGTGGCAGGGGTGACGTTCCGCGAGCGTGCGCGTTACTGGTTCGACAACACGATGTCCCGGGGGACCGCCTCGCTCGTCGGCCTGCTGGCCGTCCTGTCCGTGGCCCTGGTCGTGGCGGTCGCGGGCCTGACGCTATGGCTGGCCCCCCACGAGCCCGAGGGCGTCGGCGGAGCCGGCGAGGTGCTGTGGGTCGCGCTCATGCACGCCCTCAACCCCGGCAAGGTCGCCGGCGACAAGGGCTCCACGGCGTACATGACCGTCATGTTCGCGGGCTCCCTCGGCGGGCTGTTCGTCGTCAGCATGCTCGTCGGCCTGCTGTCCAACGGCCTCAAGCTGAAGGTCGACCGCCTGCGCCGGGGGCGCTCGCGCATCGTCGAGAAGGGCCACACGGTCGTGCTCGGCTGGTCGGACCAGGTGTTCACGATCGTGGGCGAGCTGGTCAAGGCGCACGCCAGCCAGCCGGGCTCCGTCATCGCCGTCCTCGCCGACCGCGACAAGCTCGACATGGAGGAGGAGATCCGCGAGCACGTCGAGCTCGGGCGCACCCGGCTGGTCTGCCGCACCGGGCGGCCCACCGAGCCGCGCGACCTCGCGCTCATGAACCTCCAGAGCGCCCGGTCCGTCGTCGTGCTCTCGCCCGACGGCGAGGACCCCGACGCCCACGTCATCAAGATCCTGCTCGCGCTGGCCAAGCGGGCCGGGGCGCACCCGCCGGTCGTGGCCGCCGTCGCCGCCTCCGGCAACATCCCCGCCGCCCGCCTGGCCGGCGGGGGAGAGGTCCACCTCGTCGACGCCGACGACACCGCCTCCCGGCTCATCGTCCAGTCCTCGCGCCAGTCCGGCATGTCCGTCGTCTGCATGGACCTGCTCAACTTCGACGGCGGGGAGATCTACCTGCGCTCCGGCGCCGAGCTGGCCGGGCGCACCTACGGCGAGGCGCTGCACGCCTACGAGACGGCCAGCGTCCTCGGCCTGCGCGGGCGATCGGGCGTCGTGCTCAACCCGCCGTCGGACACCGTCATCGGCGGCGACGACCAGGTCGTCGTCATCGCCCACGACGACTCCCACGTCCGCCTGGCCACCGGCGAGCCCGTCGTCGACGAGGAGGCCGTCGTCTGCGCCCCGCCCACCGCGCCCGAACCCGAGCGCACGCTGGTGCTCAACTGGAACGGCCGGGCCGAGCACATCGTCCGCTACCTCGACGGCTACGTCGCGCCCGGCTCGGCCCTGGAGGTCGCCGCCGACCACCCCAAGGCCGGGGCGGGCCTGGACGGCCTGGCCAACCTCACGGTCAACGTCAAGGAGTGCGACACCACCGACCGCTACCAGCTGGAGGCGCTCGGCCTCGGCCTGTTCCAGCACGTCATCGTGCTGTCGGACGACCGCTTCGACCCCCACCACGCCGACACCCGCACCCTCATGACGCTGCTGCAACTGCGCGACATGCAGACCGCGCGGGGCGAGCACTACTCGATCGTCAGCGAGATGCACGACGAGAGCAACCGCGTCCTCGCCGAGGTCACCGAGGCCGACGACATCGTCATCAGCGACACGGTCATCGGCCTGCTCCTCGCCCAGCTGGCCGAGAACCGGCATCTGGCGGACGTCTTCAGCTACCTGTTCGACTCGCACGGCTCGGAGATCTACCCCCGGCCGGCGGGCGACTACGTGAAGACGGGCACCGAGGTGACGTTCTCGACGATCATCGAGGCGGCGCGGCGGCGCGGGGAGACGGCGATCGGCTACCGGGACGCGGGCGAGCGCAACACGCCGCCGCACTACGGCATCGTCCTCAACCCGCCGAAGTCGCAGGCTCTCGTGCTCGCGGACGGCGACTCGGTCATCGTCCTCGCCGAACACTGACCACCCGATCTCGTCCATGTGATCCCGGAATGGTGGCGAATCGACCGTAGTCGGTTAGCGTGCGGAGAGTGCGGACCATTGACTGGGTGGACGGGGCGGTCGAGCTGGTCGATCAGACGCGGCTGCCCGACGAGTGCGTCATGGTCAGGATCACCACCGTCGACCGGCTGATCGACGCGATCCGGCGGCTGGCCGTGCGCGGGGCGCCCGCGCTGGGCGTCGCCGGAGCGCTCGGCGTCGTGCTGGCGGGCGGGGACCGCGACGCCATCGCCAGGCTGCGGGCCGCCCGGCCCACGGCCGTCAACCTCGCCTGGGGTGTGGACCAGGCCGCCGCCTGGCTGCCGAAGGGCCGCGAGGCGGTCCTGGCGACCGCCCTGCGCATCCGAGACGAGGACATCGCGGCCTGCCTGGCCATGGGGGAGCGGGGAGCCGACCTGCTCACCGAGGGCCGTCCCGGCGGCGGGCTGCGCGTCATGACGGTGTGCAACGCCGGCGGCCTCGCGGCCGTGGAGCGGGGCACGGCGCTCGGCGTCGCACAGACGCTGCTCGAACGCGGCCGGCTGGCCGAGGTGCTGGCACTGGAGACCCGCCCGCTGCTCCAGGGCGCCCGGCTCACCGCGTGGGAGCTGGCCCGCATGGGCGCGCCGCACCGGCTGGTCGCCGACGGCGCGGGCCCGTACCTGCTGGCGAGGGGCGGCGTGGACGCGGTGCTCGTCGGCGCGGACCGCATCGCCGCCAACGGCGACACCGCCAACAAGATCGGCACGTACGCCCTGGCGCTCGGCGCGGCGCGGGCCGGGGTGCCGTTCGTCGTGGTGGCGCCCGAGACGACGATCGACTTCGCCACTCCCACGGGTGACGGGATCGAGATCGAGGACAGGGGCGCCGAGGAGATCGTCACGGTCCGGGGGATGCGGCTGGCGCCCGAAGGCACGGACGCGGTCAACCCCGCGTTCGACGTGACCCCGCACGACCTGATCACCGCCATCGTCACCGACAAGCGAGTGATCCGTCCATAAAGCGAATAATCGTCGATTCACCCATCTGTCCGCATAGGCCACGTTACCCTCGGTTGTCACATATTCGACCATCCGGAGAGCACAACGGTGGCCATCGATCTCGTGACACGACGTGACTGGGGTGCCCGCGCGCCCCGGGGAAGCTATACGCAGCTCGCCTCCACCAGGGGGGTGAAAGTTCACTACACCGGCGGAGTGGTCAATCCCGGCATCGTCGCCGACCACGCGGGCTGCGTGTCGCTGGTGCAGTCCATCCAGCGCGGTCACCAGGACGGCAACGGCTGGCTGGACATCGGCTACTCCTTCGTGGCCTGTCCGCACAGGAAGGTGTTCGAGGGGCGGGGCCTGCACCACCTGCCCGCCGCCAACGGTCCCGGCCTCAACTCCGGGCACTACGCCGTGCTCGGCCTCGTGGGCAACGCCGGGCTGGTGGAGCCGACCGACGGGGTGCTGCACGCCATCCTCGACGCCGTCGAGTACGTCCGTCAGCACGGCGACGCGGGCCTGGAGATCAAGGGGCACCGCGACGGGTACGCGACCGACTGCCCCGGGGAGCCGCTGTACGCGTGGGTGCGCCGGGGCGCGCCGCGGCCCGGCGGTGACGGCGGCGACGGGGACGGCGGCGACGGCGAGCAGCCCGCGGCGCCTCCGTTCCCCGGCCGGCTGCTGCGCTATCCGCCGGTGACGCGCGGGGAGGACGTGCGCACCTGGCAGCAGCAGATGAAGGCTCGCGGGTGGGACCTCGACGTGGACGGCGCCTACGGGGCGTCGTCGCGCGACGTCTGCCTCCGCTTCCAGCGCGAGCAGGGGGTGGAGGCGGACGGCGTCGTCGGCCCGGTCACCTGGCGCCTGGCCTGGGAGGCCCCCGGCTCCTGACCGGCCCACCGGGGCGGCCGGGCGTTTCGCTGGGGGACCCCTGGGGTTACCCGGTTCGCGGCGTTCCGCCTACTATCCGAATCATGGACCTGGCAGCCGGTTTTCCCGCGACCACTCGCGACGACTGGCGGGCGCTCGCGCTCGCGGTCCTGCGCAGGTCGGGGGTGGAGGCCGCGTCCCCGGAGGAGGCCCTGTCCGGCCCGACGTACGACGGGGTGACGCTCTCCCCGCTGTACGACGCCGACGACCTGCCGGCCGCCCCGCCCTTCGACCGGGCCGCGCACGCGGCGCGGGCCGCCGGGGGCTGGGACGTGCGGCAGCGCCACGCCGTCCCCGACCCGGAGGCCGTGCTGGCCGACCTGGAGAACGGCGTCACCTCGCTGTGGCTGGCCGTCGGCGACGGCGCGATCCCCGTGGGCGAGCTGGGCCGGGTGCTGAAGGGCGTCCACCTCGACCTCGCGCCGATCACGCTGGACGCCGGTCACCGCACCGCCGAGGCGGCCGAGGCGCTGCTCGCGCTGGCCGCCGAGCGCGGCACCCCCGCCCGGGGCAACCTCGGAGCCGGTACGGCCGGCGGCCGTGACACCGCCGTGCGGCTCGCCCGGCGGTGCGTGGCCGAGTTCCCGGGGCTGCGGGCCGTCACCGTGGACGCCACGCCGTACCACGACGCGGGCGGCGGCGACGCCGACGAGCTGGGCTGCTCGATCGCGCTGGGCGTCGCCTGCCTGCGCGCGCTCACCGACGCCGGGCTGGGCGTCGAGGAGGCGTTCGGGCAGCTGGAGTTCCGCTACGCCGCGACCGACGACCAGTTCGCCACGATCGCCAAGCTGCGGGCCGCGCGCCGCCTGTGGGCGCGCATCGCCGAGCTGTGCGGGGTCGAGACGGGCACCCCGGCGGCCGGGGCGTCCGGGGCGCAGCTCCAGCACGTGGTGACCAGCTCCGCGATGATGACCGCGCGCGACCCGTACGTGAACATGCTCCGCACCACCGTGGCCTGCTTCGCCGCCGGGGTGGGCGGGGCCGACGCGGTCACCGCGCAGCCGTTCGACGCCTGCCTGGGCCCGCCCGACGCGTTCTCCCGCCGCATCGCCCGCAACACGCAGGCGCTGCTGCTGGAGGAGGCCGGGGTCGGCCGGGTGGCCGACCCCGCCGGCGGGTCCTGGTACGTCGAGCGGCGCACGGCCGACCTGGCCGAGCGGGCCTGGGAGTGGTTCCAGGACATCGAGGCGGCGGGCGGCATCGAGCCGGCGGCCGGCCTGGTGGCGTCGCGGGTCGCCGCCACCCGCGAGCGCCGCGCCGCCGACGTCGCGCACCGGCGCTTCCCGATCACGGGCGTCAGCGAGTACCCGCAGCCCGGCGAGAAGCCCCCGCGCCGCCTCCGGCGGGGCGGCCCGTGGCCGGCCTCCTCCCGGGAGGGGACCCCCGCGGGTCTGCCGGTGATCCGGTACGCCCAGGAGTTCGAGGAGCTGCGTGACGTGGCCGACGCGCTGCCCGAACGCCCCAAGGTGTTCCTCGCCACGATCGGCCCCGTCGCCGCCCACTCGGCCCGCGCCGCGTTCGCCGCGAACCTCTTCCACGCCGGCGGGCTGGCCACCGAGACCGCCGGCCCGGGGGCGGAGCCCGACCAGATCGCCACGGCGTTCGCCGTCAGCGGCACCACCGTCGCCTGCCTGTGCTCGACCGACCGCCTGTACGCCCAGCACGCCGAGGCCGTGGCCGCCGCGCTCAGGAAGGCCGGGGCGCGCCTGGTCTGGCTGGCCGGCCAGGGCTCGTACGACGGCGTGGACGCCTGCCTCCACACCGGGTGCGACGCGCTCGGCGTGCTCCGCACGACCTTCGACGTCCTGGAGGTGGCCCGATGATCCCCGACTTCACCGGCGTGCCGCTGGAGGGCAAGGCGCCGCCCGAGGCGTCCCCGCCGGCGGAGGGGCGGGTGTGGGAGACGCCCGAGGGCATCGCCGTCAGGCCGCTCTACACGGCCGCCGACCTCGACGGCCTCGACTTCCTGCGCACCTACCCGGGCGCGGCCCCGTACCTGCGCGGCCCGTACCCGACCATGTACGTCAACCAGCCGTGGACCATCCGCCAGTACGCGGGCTTCTCCACCGCCGAGGACTCCAACGCCTTCTACCGGCGCAACCTCGCGGCCGGTCAGAAGGGCCTGTCGGTGGCGTTCGACCTGGCCACGCACCGCGGCTACGACTCCGACCACCCGCGCGTCGAGGGCGACGTGGGCATGGCCGGGGTGGCGATCGACTCGATCTACGACATGCGGCAGCTCTTCGACGGGATCCCGCTGGACCGCATGTCGGTGTCGATGACCATGAACGGGGCCGTGCTGCCCGTCCTGGCGCTCTACATCGTGGCGGCCGAGGAGCAGGGGGTGGAGCCGGAGCAGCTCGCCGGGACCATCCAGAACGACATCCTCAAGGAGTTCATGGTCCGCAACACCTACATCTACCCGCCGGCCCCGTCCATGCGGATCATCTCGGACATCTTCGCCTACACCAGCGAGAAGATGCCGAAGTTCAACTCGATCAGCATCTCCGGCTACCACATCCAGGAGGCCGGGGCCACGCTCGACCTGGAGCTCGCCTACACGCTGGCCGACGGCGTGGAGTACCTCCGGGCCGGCATCGCGGCCGGCATGGACGTCGACCGGTTCGCGCCCCGGCTGTCGTTCTTCTGGTGCATCGGCATGAACTTCTTCATGGAGGTCGCCAAGCTCCGCGCCGCGCGGCTGCTCTGGGCGAAGCTGGTGTCCGGGTTCGGGGCGACGAACCCCAGGTCGCTGTCGCTGCGCACGCACTCGCAGACGTCCGGCTGGTCGCTGACCGCGCAGGACGTCTTCACCAACGTCGCCCGCACCTGCGTCGAGGCCATGGCCGCCACGCAGGGCCACACGCAGTCGCTGCACACCAACGCGCTGGACGAGGCGCTCGCGCTGCCCACCGACTTCTCCGCCCGCATCGCCCGCAACACCCAGATCCTGCTCCAGCAGGAGTCCGGCACGACCAAGGTCATCGACCCGTGGGGCGGCTCCTACTACGTCGAGCGGCTCACCCACGACCTGGCCGAGCGCGCCTGGGCGCACATCGAGGAGGTCGAGGCCGCCGGCGGCATGGCCCGCGCCATCGAGGCGGGGCTGCCGAAGCTGCGCATCGAGGAGGCTGCGGCCCGCACCCAGGCCCGTATCGACTCGGGCCGCCAGCCGGTCATCGGCGTGAACAAGTACCGGCCCGACGCCGACGAGCCGATCGAGGTGCTCAAGGTCGACAACAGCGCCGTACGGGCCAGCCAGCTCGACAAGCTGCGCCGCCTGCGCGCCGAACGCGACCCCGAGGCGGTGGGCCGCGCGCTGGAGGCGCTCACCGAGGCCGCCGCCGACCCCCGGCCGGGGCTCGACCACAACCTGCTCAAGCTGGCCGTCGACGCGGCCCGGGCCAAGGCCACCGTGGGCGAGATCTCCGACGCGCTGGAGCGGGTCTTCGGGCGCCACGCCGGTCAGATCCGTACCATTTCCGGCGTGTACCGCGACGAGGCCGGCCCGGCCGGGAACATCGAGCGGGTACGGCAGGCGTGCGCCGACTTCGAGCGCGCCGAGGGCCGCCGCCCGCGCATCCTGGTGGCCAAGATGGGCCAGGACGGCCACGACCGGGGCCAGAAGGTGATCGCCACGGCCTTCGCCGACCTGGGGTTCGACGTGGACGTCGGTCCGCTGTTCCAGACGCCGGAGGAGGTGGCGCGGCAGGCGGTGGAGGCCGACGTGCACATCGTCGGCGTGTCGTCGCTGGCGGCCGGCCACCTGACGCTGGTGCCTGCGCTCCGGCGGGCCCTGGCGGACCTGGACGCCTCCGACGTCATGATCGTGGTGGGCGGGGTGATCCCGCCGGACGACTTCGCCGCCCTGCGGGCCGCCGGGGCCGCGGCCATCTTCCCGCCGGGCACCGTGATCGCCGACGCGGCCCTGGACCTGCTGAACGACCTCCGCGAGCGCCACGCGTAGGTGCTCCCCGGGCTGGCCGGACGGGTGGGCTGCACAGGAGGTCATCGTTACGGCCGGCGTGACGTCCGGCCGCGGGTGGGGAAGCGCCCCTCTACGGCTGCGGGCAGAACGTCACGGACAGCGAGCGCTGGCGGGTCACCGGGGTGGTGATGCGCAGCGTGACCAGGTGGGTGCCGCCGTCGGCCGCCAGGGTGCGGGGCGCGTTCAGGACGAGCCGGCCGTCCGGGGCCACGACGGTCGTCGCTCGGCCGGTGACGCGCCCGTCGACCATCCACACGTAGCCGAACGGAAGCTGGTCGCCGGCGCGCTCCACCAGCGCGGTCAGAGCCACGTGGTCACCGGCCCAGCAGGTGCCCTCCCTGGTGCCGACGGCGCGCACGTACGTGAGGGTGAGCCGTCCCGTCACCGGAGCGTCGGTGGGAGAGGCGGTGCCGTCGGGATCGGCGGAGCGGGTGGTGACCGGGTCGGCGGTGCCGGGGTGGGCCGGGGCGGGGGTGCGCGTCCTGGTGGGCCGCTTGCGCGACGGGGACGGCGACGCGGTGGGGGAGGTGCTGGAGGAGGCGCCGACCAGGCTCTGCGACCTCGGCTGCGGGGAGGAAGGGGTCAGCCAGACGATGGCCGCCCCCAGGGCGAGCGCGGTCAGGCCGGAGGCCGCGGCGATGACCAGTGTCTTGGCGCGCCGCCTCCGTGGCGCCGCGGGGGCCGGCTTCCCGCCGGGCTCCGGCTGCCGCTCCCCGGCCGCACCCGGCCCGGCCACCGACTCGTCCTGCGGCCAGGAGTCACGTCGGGGTCCGTCCTGGGGCCACGGCTCGCGCCGGGGTCCGTCCTGCGGCCAGGGGTCACGCCCGGCTTCGTCCTGGGGCCGCGGGCCGCGCGGCGTTCCGTCCTGGGGCCACGGGTCCTCGGGGGCTCCGTCGGCCGGCCACCGCTCACCTTGATCGGCGGTACGGGCCCACGAGGCCGCCTGCGCGGCACCCGCCCCGGCGGAACCGGCCGCGCCCGTGGCGGGTGCGTTCTGACCCCATGTGCTCGGGCCGGACGCGCTCGGGCCGGACGCGCTCGGGCGAGGCGCGCTCGGTGCGGCCGAGGGCTGGGGGGTGTCGAAGGAGTGGTCCTGGGTGGTGGCGGCGGGTGGCCAGACGGGGGCCTGCGGGCCCGTCACCGGGCGGACCGGGTCCGTGGACTGGGAGATCGGCTCCTGCCGGACCGCGGTCTGCGGCGCCGTGTGCCACGCGTCCCCGTGCGTCCCGTGCGGGTCCGTACCGGGAGAGCCCGGCGCGCCGGCGGAGACCGGAGAGCCCGGTGAGCCCTGAGAGCCGGGTGAGGACGCAAGGTCGCCGAGGAGGTGGAGCAGGACCTCGTGCATGGTCGGGCGCCCGGCCGGGGCCTTGGTCAGGCAGCGGGCCACCGCCGCGCGCAGCGGCTGCGGCAGCTCCCCGAGGTGCGGCTCCGCCCGCAGGATGCGGTTGATCACCGCGGGCAGCGAGTCGTCGCCGAACGGCGGCACCCCCGTGGCCGCGAAGACGATCACCGACCCCCACGCGAACACGTCCGCCGCCGGCCCCACCGCCTGTCCCGCGAGCTGCTCAGGCGCCATGTACGCGGGGGTGCCGACCACGTTGCTGGTGGCCGAGAGCTTGGAGTCGAGCGCGCCCGTGACGCCGAACCCGATCACGCGCGGCCCCCCGGGCCCCAGCAGCACGCCGGCCGGCTTGAAGTCGCGGTGGACGAGGCCCGCCCGGTGGATCGCCGCGAGCGCCGTGGCGGTGGCGACCGCGAGCCGCTGGAGCTCCGCGCCCGCCTGCGGTCCCGCCTGCTGCAGCGACGGCCCGTCCACGTACTCGCTCACCACGTACGGCCGGCCGCTGACGGACGCGTCGAGCACCTGGGCGACGTTGACCGGGTCGACCTGGCGGGCGGCGGCCATCTCCCGGGCCAGGCGGTCGTCGCCGGCGAGTCCCTCGTGCAGCACCTTGACCGCCACCGGAGCGCCGTTCGGCGCCTGGGCGAGATAGACGACGCCCTGGGCGCCGGCGCCGAGACGGCCGGCGAGCCGGTAGCGCCCCACCGATGCCGGGTCGCCCTCGCGCAGGGGTTCGACATGGGGCATGAGGGGAGTGACTCCTGTGACGGGTGGGACGACTACGCTCTGCACCTTAGCGTCAAAAGTTATGACTTGGCGGGAGTTAAGCTGATCAAACGGGAAACTCCTAGCAGGTTGGGCCGGCAGGGCAGGGAGGGCGCGTGCGGTCGCTGGAGGACTACGCCGAGGGTGTGCGCGACGGCTCCCGCACCTGGACGGCCCGCGCGATCACGCTGGTCGAGTCCACCCGGCCCGACCACGCCGCCCTCGCGCAACGCCTGCTGGTGGAGCTGACCCCGCTGTCCGGCCGGGCGCGCCGCGTCGGGGTCTCGGGCGTGCCGGGTGTGGGGAAGTCCACATTCGTGGACGCCCTCGGCACCATGCTCACCGGACAGGGTCACCGGGTCGCCGTTCTGGCCGTGGACCCGTCCTCGACGCGTACGGGCGGCAGCATCCTGGGCGACAAGACCCGCATGTCGCGCCTGGCGGCCGACCCGGCCGCGTTCATCCGGCCCTCGCCCACCTCCGGAACCCTGGGCGGCGTCGCCAAGGCCACCCGGGAGGCCATGGTCGTCGTCGAGGCGGCCGGGTACGACGTCGTCCTGGTCGAGACCGTGGGCGTGGGGCAGTCGGAGACGGCGGTCGCCGACATGGTGGACACGTTCCTGCTGCTCACGCTGGCCCGTACCGGAGACCAGCTGCAGGGCATCAAGAAGGGCGTGCTGGAGCTGGCGGACGTCATCGCGGTGAACAAGGCGGACGGCGAGCACGCGACGGCGGCGCGCAAGGCGGCGCGCGAGCTGGCCGGGGCGCTGCGCATGCTCCGCTCCGACAGCACTCCGCCGCCCGTGCTGACGTGCAGCGGGCTCACCGGCGACGGGCTGGCGGAGCTGTGGGAGCACGTGCTGGCGCACCAGGAGGGCCTGGACCTGGACGACAAGCGCCGTCGCCAGCAGGTGGGGTGGACGTGGACGCTGGTGCGCGACCGGCTGCTGTCGGAGCTGCGTCACGACCCGCGGGTCGCGGCCATCGCGGAGGAGGTGGAGAAGGAGGTCCTCGCGGGCACCCTCACCCCGTCGCTCGCCGCCGACCGCCTCCTGTCCGCCTTCACCCGCCCCCGATCAGCCCCTGAACGCTCCTGACCCGCCCCTGAACGTCGCTCGTCGCCGCGCCACGTCTCGTCCGCCGGTCATCGCAGGGCCCGGGGCTACGCTGGACGGCGATGGACATCAAGGCGTTGCTCCGGGACCATCCCGGCTGGCTGGACCACCTGGAGTCCCTCGGCGGCATCGACGTGCAGTTCCCCCGCGATCCCGTCGCCGAGCTGCTGCGGCTGGCCGTCCCGCACGAGGACGTCAACGGCGTCGTCTCCACCCTGCCCGAGCGCGGCACCCCGCAGTGGTGGCTGGTCGAGCGGTGCGTCCACTCGCTCGTCGCCGCGATGGGCCTGGTCGAGCGCGGCCCCGCGTTCCCCGACCGGTTGCCCCCTGAGCTGGGCCCGTACGTGTTCACGCACGTCTTCCTGGGCGCCCTGCCGTACACGAGGGGCTACCACCGGGAGCGCGGCGTCCCCGAAGCGGTGTCCTGGGCGACGTTCACCGACCTGGGCCGCACCATGGCCGCCCACCGCAGGCGCCACGGCGGGCCCGGCCTGCACGCGCCCTGGTGGTTCGCCCTGCACGCCCGCGGCCTCATGTACGACCTGGGCCGCCTCCAGTTCGAGCGCACCCGTCTGGGGCGCACCACCGCCGAGGGCGTCGCCCGGGCCGGGCTGCCCGTCGCCCCGGGAGACGCCGCGCTCGCCGTGCACGTCCCCGACTCCAAGGGGCCGATGACGCCCGAGGCGTGCGACGCGGCGTTCGCGCGGGCCCGCGCCTTCTTCGCCCGGCACTTCCCCGAGGAGCGCCCCCGGGTCGTCACCTGCCACTCGTGGCTGCTGGACGACCAGCTCGCCCGCTACCTGCCGGCCGGCTCCAACATCGTCGCCTTCCAGCGCCGCTTCCACCTGCTGCACCGGTTCGAGGGCAGCGACATGCTGGCGTTCGTCCTCGGGGCCGACGCGTACGGGCCGGAGCTGCCGCGCCGCACGCGGCTGGAGCGGGCGATCGCCGACCACCTCGCGGCGGGCGGCACCTGGTACGGCCGCGCCGGCTGGCTGCCCCTCTGACTCACCGGTCCTACCGATCTTCTGTCCGCCTGTGCTAATTTTTGGCCATGCGGTCAGAAAACAAGCCGAGTGGCCAGAAGGCGCGGTCGTTCATCGAGGAGGCGCGGCGGGACCAGATCGTCCGCTCCGCCGTCGAGGTGATCGCCGAGGTGGGCTTCGCCCGCGCGTCGCTCGCCCGGATCGCCCAGCACGCCGGCATCAGCAAGGGCGTCATCTCCTACCACTTCGCCGGCAAGGAAGAGCTGATGGAGGAAGTGGTCACCCGCGTCTACACGCAGATCGCCGAGTTCGTCGTCGCCCGCATGGAGGGCGCCGAGTCCGCCACCGACCTGCTCAGGACGCACGTCCTGTCCGTGGCCGAGCACATGCGGTCCAACCGCGTCCAGCTCCGGGCCCTCGGTGAGATCTTCACGAACCTGCGCGCGGCCGACGGCACTCCGCGCTACGGCGTCCAGACCAGCGACGAGCTCTACCAGGCGCTGGAGGGGATCTACCGCCACGGGCAGGAACGCGGGGAGTTCCGCGCCTTCGACGTCCGCGTCATGGCCGTCACCCACCAGGCGGCCGTCGACTCCATGTTCGCCTACTGGCAGGCCCACCCGGACCACGATCTGGACGCCCACGCCAGGCAGCTCGCCGACCTCCTCGAAAGGGCCTGCACATGACCACCGAGACCCGATCCGCCACCCGCCTGTTAGCGGTCGACAACCTCCGCGTCGTCCTCACCGCGCTCGTCGTGATCCACCACGTGGCCGTGACCTACGGCAACATCCCGGTGTGGTTCTACGTCGAGCCCGCCCGCGACCCCTCCGGGCTGGCCCTCGACATCCTGGTCACGCTGAACCAGGCGTTCTTCATGGGCTTGTTCTTCCTCGTCTCCGGGTTCTTCAGCCCCGGCTCCCACGACCGCAAGGGCGGGCGGGCGTTCGTCCGCGACCGGCTGGTCCGGCTGGGGATTCCGCTGCTCGTCTTCGTCGTGCTGCTGCGCCCGCTGGTCACGCTGCCGCAGTACCTGGCCCAGGGCCGGGACATGCCGTACGCCGAGTTCTACCTGCGCACCTGGGACCCGGGGCCGATGTGGTTCGCCGAGGTGCTGCTCGTCTTCGCGCTGGCGTACGCGCTGTGGCGGCGTATGCGCGCCGGGCGGGATCGCACGCCGGAAGGCGGACCGGAGGGCGCGCCGGAGGTCGGGCCCGAGGTGACGGCGCGGCGGTCGCCGCCGAGTGTCCGGTCGCTCGTGCTGTTCGCCGCCGGGCTCGCCGCGGTCACGTTCCTGTGGCGGCTCGCGGTGCCCACCGGCACGTACGTCCCCTTCCTCGGGCTGCCCAGCCCCGACTACCTGCCGCAGTACGTGGCCATGTTCGCCGCCGGCACCGTGGCCTTCCGGCGCGGCTGGTTCGAGAGCCTGCCGCGCCGGACCGGCCGCCTGGGCTTCGTCATCGCGGCCGTCGCGGTGGCCGTGCCGCTGCCGCTGTCGGTGCTCACCACGGGCGCGCCGTCCTGGGCCGCCACGGCGCTCTGGCAGTCGTTCTTCGCCGTGGGGCTCATCGCCGGTCTCGTGGTGCTCTTCCGGGAGCGCTTCGACGGGCAGGGCCCGCTCGGCCGGTTCCTGTCGGCGCACGCCTACACGGTGTACGTCGTCCACCCGATCGTGCTCGTCGGCGTCGCCGTGGCGCTGCGCGGGCTGGAGGCGGCGGCCGTCGTCAAGTTCGCGCTGGTGACCGCCGTCTCCCTGCCGCTGTGCTGGGGGCTCGCCTACCTCGTCAGGTCGATCCCCGGCGCGAGGCGCGTCCTGTAGGGGCCGTCCTCATGGCTGGTCGTAGAAGGCGTCGAGGACGTCGCCGTGGCGCTCCTCGACGGCCTTGCGCTTGATCTTCAGGCTCGGCGTCAGCTCGCCCGTTTCGACCGTGAAGTCCTCGCCCAGGATGACGAACTTCTTGATCGTCGCGTAGCTCGCCTCTCCCGCGTTCACCTGGTCGATCGCCCTGCTCACCTCCTCGCGCATCCGCGGGTGCTCCCGCAGCTCCGCGGGGTCGGCGGGCAGGCCCTCGGACTCGGCCCAGGGCCTGACGACCTCCATGTCCAGCGTCACCAGCGCCGTGCAGTAGTTGCGCCGGTCCCCGTGGACGAACACGTGCGACACGTACGGGCAGGCCGCCTTGACCCGGCCCTCCAGGTATGTCGGGGCCACGTACTTGCCGCCCGAGGTCTTGATCAGCTCCTTCTTGCGGTCGGTGATGGTCAGCCGGCCCTGGTCGTCGAGCTCGCCGATGTCGCCGGTGCGCAGCCAGCCGTCCTCCAGCGCCTCAGAGGTCTCCTTCGGCAGCCCGTGGTAGCCGCGCATGATGCCCCGGCCGCCGATCAGCACCTCGCCGTCGTCGGCGATGCGCACCAGCGTCCCCGGCAGCGGCGGGCCGACCGTGCCGAACTTGACCGACTCCGGCCGGTTGAAGAAGCTGCCCGCCGAGGACTCGGTCAGCCCGTAGCCCTCCAGGATCGTCAGCCCGGCCGCGTCGAAGAATTCGGCCATGTCGCGCGACAGGGGCGCGGAGCCCGAGATGAAGAAGCGGATCCGGCCGCCGAACCGTTCGCGCAGCTTGGCGAACACGAGCCGGTCCGCCAGCGCGTACTCGACCCGTGTCGTGAGCGGCACGGCGGCGCCGCGCTGGCGCGCCCGCACCACCCGCAGGCCCGTCTGGCGGGCCCACCGGAAGATGCGCAGCTTGGCCCCGCCCTCGCGCTGCACGGTGGCGGCCACCGTGTTGTGGATCTTCTCGAAGATGCGCGGCGCCGCGGCCATGAACGTCGGCCTGAGCACGCCCAGGTTCTCGGCGATCCGATCGAGCCGGCCGTCCACCGCCGTCGGGACGCCGATGTCGATCATCACGACCTGGAGCAGCTTGCCGAACGAGTGCGACAGCGGCAGCCACAGGAAGTGCAGGTCCTCCTCCGAGATGATGCCGAGCTCGCGGACCGCGCCGCCGGCGTACAGCCAGTTGTCGTGGGTCAGCTCCACGCCCTTGGGCCGGCCGGTCGTGCCGGAGGTGTAGATGAGCGTCGCCAGGTCGTCCTGGCCGATGGCGTCGACCATCGCGTCGTAGTCGCCCTCGCCGCTCAGCGAGTCGAGCCGCACCACCCAGCCGTCCTGGCTGGGGGTGCCGTCGATGACGACCACGTGCTTGACGTCGGGCAGCTCCTCGCGCACCGACCTGACCTTGGCCACCTGGTCGTCGTCCTCGACGATGACGATCGTGCTGCCGGAGTCGGTGATGACGAACGCCGACTCGGCGGCCGTGTTGGACGGGTAGATCGTGGTGGTGGCGGCGCCCGTCGACAGCACCGCCAGGTCGGCGAGGATCCATTCGATGCGGGTGGAGCTGAGGATGGCCACCCGTGTGCCGGGGCCCGCGCCGATCTGCGCCAGGCCGAGGGCCAACCGGCGGACCCGCTCGCCCACCTCCCGCCAGGACAGCGAGGCCCAGCCGTCGTCCGACGGCGTCCGGTACGCCTCGGCGTCAGGGGTGGCGGCGATCCGGTCGCGCAGCAGGGAGGGAATGCTCGACATGCCTGTCCTCCTGGGTGTGATGCAGCCGACTCTAGGCGGAGCGCACCGCGCGAGTCGACAGTCGTGATCGTCCCGTGTCGGTGCGCGGACGACGCGACGGGAGGCGGGGGTGGGGCGGGCGGCGCGGGGGAGGGGACCGCGATTGACGATGGGGGATCAAGACGGCGATAGTGGGACAGGTGGCAGCCCCCCGGATGATCTCCTGCGTCCTCGCCCTGGCGACCTTGACGCTCGGCGCCTGCTCAGCCGCCACTCCCCGGCCCTCGGGCGGCCAGCCCGTGGTCAGCGGCGTGGGCGGCGGCTCCGGAACCGCCTCCTCCGGCGCCCCCTCCTCCGGCACCGCGACGGGCCCCGCCCAGACCGCCGCGCCCAGCGCGTCCGCCCTCGACCCCGCCGCGTACAAGACGGAGCTGGCGACCCGGCGCAAGGCCATGGCCGGCGCCCTCGACTCCATGGTGGCGGCGCGGAAGCCCAAGACGCTCGGCCAGCGGGCGCAGCGGGCCACCGAGGCGATCGAGGACGGCGCCGCCGCGCTCGCCGCGGTCACCCCGCCCGACCAGGTGCGCGCCCAGCACGACGCGTACGTGGCGAGCCTGCGCGACTTCGCCACCGCGCTCGGCGGCACCGCCGGCAAGGTCGGCAGCCGCGACCTGTGCACCTCCTCGGCCGCCCTCACCGACGTGGGCGGCGCGCTCAAGGCCCTGGACCAGGCCGGCCAGGCCCTGCAGCAGGCGGGCGACTACCCGGCCGACGTGGTCACCGTGAAGGCCGGCGCCAAGAAGACCCGGCGCCTCGGCAACGGCACGTTCATCCGCCGGAGCACCCTGAACGGCCGCAGCTCGCTGCAGATCGACAACGGCGGCACCCGCGACGCGGTCGTCACCATGGTCAAGGGCGGCTCGAAGACGGTGAGCGTGTACGTGCGCAAGAAGTCGAAGTTCAAGGTCAGCGGTGTGCGGGACGGCAGTTACAAGATCTACTTCACGCACGGCGTCGACTGGGACGGCAAGGCGCGCGCCTTCACCCGCGAGTGCAGCTTCGAGCGCTTCGAGAAGTCGGTGTCGTTCAAGACCACCTTCACCGCCACCCAGATCCGCTGGCACGACTGGCGGATCACGCTGCACGCCATCAACGGCGGCAACGCCCGCACCGCCGACGTGGACCCCGACGACTTCCCGAGCTGACGGTGCCCATCCGGCATGGAGCAGGCATGCCGCGGTAGGCGCGATGGTGCCTGGCGTCGGGCACGGCGAAGGCCGCGCATCACGGGTGCGCGGCCCTGGCCGTGTCGTCCGGTGTGAGCCGGTGTCCGTCAGGACGAGAACAGCATGCCCACCCAGCTGCGCTGGCGGTGGTGGCCGTAGTGGCCGCCGTGGCCGCCGTGCGGGGCGCCCCAGGCGGGGCCGGGGGCGGGCGGCGGGGGAGCGGCGTGGTAGCTGGCCTCCATCCGGGTCAGCGTCTCCAGCTCGCCGTAGTCGAGGAAGATCCCCCGGCAGTTGTCGCACTGCTCGATGTGGACGCCGTTGCGCTCATAAGTCCGCATGCTGCCGCGGCATTTGGGGCACTGCATCTTCGTCGGTCTCCTTGGCCTCGGATCTGTGAGGAAAACCTACCGCGCGCAACCCCGTCACGCTCTGACGATTCTGTTGCACGCCTCGATCAACGACTGCTCCACCTCGTCGAGTTCCCGGCCGTCGCGGCCGGCGTTGACGACGGCCACGGCGGCCAGCTGGATCGTCACCGCGCGGGCCGGCAGGTCGAGCCGGCGCCACGGGTCGGCGCCGTCGCCGAGGGCGGGCCCGCCGAAGGCCAGGTACGCGCCGAGGAAGCGGTCCCACACGGCCGGGTCGAGCAGCCCCGCCGCGTACCAGCAGGCGGGCCGGGCCAGGTCCCACGCGGGGTCGCCGACGCCGAGGTCGTCCACGTCGATGAGCAGCCACCGGTCGCGGCGGACGAGCTGGCCCAGGTGCCAGTCCCCGTGGGTGAGCAGGCCGGGCGCCGGCTCGGGCTCCGGCAGCTCCGCGAACGCCCGGCGTAACAGCCGCTCGACCGGGCCGTCGCCGGGCATCCGCCGCACCGCGCGGGCCGCGCGCGCCGGTGCGCCCGCCTCGGGCAGCGGCGGCAGCAGCGTCAGCGGGACGGCGTGCAGGCGGGCCAGCAGCCGGGCGCCCTCCTCCCAGGGCGCGGCGTCGAGCTCGTCGTGCGAGACGGGCGTGCCGGCCGGCCACACCGTGACCGCGCGGTCCGCCACCGTGAGCACGTCGGGCCGCAGCGGGGGGAGCAGGAGGCCGCTGAGCGCGGCGGAGGCGGCGGCGCGCACCCGCAGCCGCAGCGCCTCGGCGTCGTCGCGCCGCGAGTGCGCCTTGACCACGACCTCGCCCCGGCGTAACACCACGACGTCGGTGCGGGTGGGGTGGAGGGAGGGCTCCCCCGTGCCACCGTGCGCTCCGGCGATGGCCCCGAGTTCCGCCTGCAGATCCACTCGTACAGACTAGAGGGCATGGGAATCGGATTCGCCGTGCCGCAGTCGGGCCCCTGGGCCACCCCCGCCAACATGCGGCGGGTCGCCGCCAGGGCCGAGGAGCTCGGATACGAGCAGCTGTGGACGTTCCAGAGAGTGCTCTACCCCGTGGGCCACCCGATGGGGCCGATCTACCGCAGCGTGCACGACCCGCTGGTCACCCTGTCGTACCTGGCGGGGGTGACCGAGGCGATCGGGCTGGGCGTGGCCGTGATCAACGCCTACGTGCAGCCGGTCGTGCTGGCCAAGCAGCTCGCGTCGCTGCAGATCCTGTCCGGCGGGCGGCTGACGGCCGGGCTGGGCCTGGGCTGGGTGCGCGAGGAGTTCGAGGCCGCGGGGGTGGGCTTCGAGGGACGGGGCCGGCGGATCGAGGAGTTCACGCAGGTGCTGCGCGAGGCGTGGACGCAGGAGGAGGTCGAGCACTCCGGGGAGTTCTACCGGATCCCGCCGTCCCACCTCGACCCGCGGCCGGCGCAGGCGCCGCCGATCCTGCTCGGCGGCGCGGCCGAGGCCGGGCTGCGCCGGGCGGGCCGCATCGCCGACGGCTGGATCAGCTCCAGCCGGGAGGACCTGGCGGGCATCGAGCCGCGCGTGGCGATCATCAAGGAGGCGGCCCGGGAGGCGGGGCGCGACCCCGAGGCGCTGCGCATCGTCTGCCGCGGCGTCACCCGGGTGCGCCCCGCGGGCGCGGCCGAGGGGGAGCGGCCGCCGCTGACGGGCACGTTCGAGGAGATCCGGCGTGACGTGGACGACCTGACGGCGCGCGGCGTGACGGAGGTCTTCCACGACCTCAACTTCGACCCGGAGATCGTCACTGCCGAGCCCAAGGAGGCCATGCGGCGCGCCGAGGAGGCCCTGGAGGCCCTGGCCCCCGCCTCCTGAGTCCCGGGATCGGCGGGACAGGAGCGATCGGCGGGACAGCGCGATCAGCGGGACAGGCGCGATCAGCGGGACAGGCTCAGGGCCTCGGCGGCCACCGCGCGGCGCAGGTCCCGGATGCCGTCCCGGCCGCGCACCGGGTGCACGGCGTTGGTCAGCAGCACCACCGTCAGCCCGCGCGCCGCGTCCACGACGAGCGACGTCCCCGTGAAGCCGGAGTGCCCGTACGCGCCCTCCAGCGGTCCCACGATGCCCGGGTCGCCGATCCGGACCCCGAGCCCGTGCCGGAAGGGCGCCCCCTCGGCGCCCTGGTCGCAGACCATCTCCGCCACGGTCTCGGGCCGCAGCATCTTGCCGCCGCCGAGCCGCAGCGCCTCGCCGAAGGCCAGCAGGTCGTCGGCCGGGGCGAACAGTCCCGCGTGGCCCGCCACGCCGCCCAGGCCGTAGCTCGTCTCGTCGTGCACCTCGCCGCGCACGCAGCCCGGTGGTGACGTGAGCGGCCGCTCCGGCTTCCACTCGGTGGCCGCGACCCGTGGCAGCAGGCCGGGGCCCGGCCGGTAGCCGGTGGCGGTCAGGCCCAGCACGTCGGTGACGCGGGCACGGACCAGCTCGTCGAGCGGGGCGCCGCCCGCCAGCTCGGCCACGCGGCCCATCGTGACCATGCCGACGTCGGTGTAGAGGTACGGCCCGCCCACGGGGCCGGTGACGGGCGTGTCGATGATCGCGGCCAGCCGGGTGGCGTGGCCGGCGGCGGGCAGCTCCAGGTCGACGCGGCGCGTGGGCTGGAGCCCGGCCGTGTGGGTGAGCAGGCGGCGCGGCGTGATCCGCGGGTCACGGCCGGGCAGCCAGGCCGCCACGGGCTCGTCCAGGCCCAGACGGCCCTCCTCGGCCAGCGACAGGACGACGGCCGTGGTGAACAGCTTGCTCACCGAGGCCAGGTCGAAGATCGAGTCGCGGCGCGCCGGCGGCCGGTCGCCGGCCAGGGTCCCCTCGGCGTCGGCGTACCTGACCAGCTCGCCGGCCACCGCCGCCGCCGCGACCTCGCCGTCCACGGCGACGAGCGCGACCGCCGCCGAGCACACGCGCGGCACCGCCCCGGCCAGGACCGCGTCCAGACCTTCCGCCACCTTCCCTCCCCTCTCCGCTTCGCGTCCTCTCGTCCGGCCACCCGCCACGGGCTCCGGGACCTACGGCTTCCAGGATGCCGTCCCCCGGCACGCCGCCCCCGGGAACCGGCGGCGCCCGGCGCGGCGCGTCAGCCGCTCAGCGCGTCGCTCAGCCGCTCGCCGTGCGACTCCAGCAGCGCCCGCGCCCCCTCCGCGTCGAGCCCGTGCCGGATCATCACCACGGCCGTCTTGGCCTGCCCGCCGGCCTCGTCCACGGCCCGCGCCGCGGTCTCCCGGTCGGTGCCGGTGATGTCGCTGACCATGCGCACCGCCCGATCGGCCAGCTTGCTGTTCATGGCCGACATCTCGATCATCCGGTTCCCGTACGTGCGCCCGAGCCGCACCATCGCGATCGTGGAGATCATGTTGAGCACGAGCTTCTGCGCGGTGCCGGCCTTGAGCCGGGTCGAGCCGGCCACCACCTCGGGTCCCACGACGACCTCGATCGCGTGCTCGGCGGCGGCCGACAGGGGCGCGCCGTCGTTGCACGACAGGCCGACGGTCAGCGCGCCGCGCCGCCGCGCCTCCGCCAGGGCGCCGAGCACGAACGGCGCGCGGCCGCTGGCGGACACGCCCACCACCGAGTCGAGCGGTCCCACCTCCAGGCGCGCCAGGTCCGCGGCGCCGGCCTCGGCGTCGTCCTCCGCGCCCTCCACGGAGCGCGTGAGCGCGTCCGGGCCGCCGGCGATGACGCCCTGGACGAGCTCCGGGTCGGTGCCGAACGTGGGCGGGCACTCCGACGCGTCGAGGACGGCCAGCCGCCCCGACGTGCCGGCGCCGACGTACAGCAGCCGGCCGCCCGAGCCCATCCGCGCGGAGATCGCGTCGATGGCGGCCGAGATGGCGGGGATCACCACCGCGACGGCGGCGGGCACGGCCGCGTCGGCCTGGTTCATCAGGCGCGCGATCTGCTCGGTCGGCAGCCGGTCGATCTGGGAGTAGCGGGGGTCGCTCTGCTCGGTGGCCAGCTCGCCGGACGGCACTGAGGTCTGACCGTCGGCAGGAGCGGCTGACGCACCGGTGGACGACACGGTGGAGGGCTCGGATAGCGGATCAATCATGACGCTAATTTCCACCTTCTCCTTCTCTCTTGTAAATATCTTTCAGATTATGGATTCATGACCTATGTACGAACCGGTGCCGAGCGGCTGGCCGCGGATCCCTCCCTGGCGGGCGGACGGCGGCTCGGCCTCATCACCAACCCCACCGGAGTCCTGCCCGACCTGACCCCCACGTCGCAGGCCCTGCTGGCGGCCGGAGCGCCGCTGGTGGCGCTGTTCGGCCCGGAGCACGGCGTGCGCGGGACCGCGCAGGCGGACTCCAGCGAGCCGGACACGACCGATCCGCGGACCGGGCTGCCGGCCTTGGACACGCACAAGCGCTCCGGCGAGGCGCTGGACGAGGTGGTGGCCCGCTCCGGGGCCGACACGCTGGTCTTCGACATCGCCGACGTGGGGACCCGCTTCTACACCTACGTGTGGACGATGTACGACCTGATGGCCTCGGCCGCGCGGCTGGGGCTGCGGTTCGTGGTGCTCGACCGGCCGAACCCGCTGGGCGGGACCGTGACGGAGGGCCCTGAGCTGGACCCGGCGTTCGCGAGCTTCGTCGGCAGGTTCCCGCTGCCGGTGCGGCACGGCAGGACCGCGGGGGAGCTGGCCGTGCTGTTCGGCTTCGACCTGGACCTGCGCGTCGTCGAGATGGAGGGCTGGCGGCGCGACATGGACGCCGCCGCGACCGGGCTGCCGTGGGTGATGCCGTCGGTCAACATGCCGACCCCCGACACCGTGCTCGCCTACCCCGGGACCGGCCTGTTCGAGGGCACCACGTTCTCGGAGGGGCGCGGCACGACCCGGCCGTTCGAGCTGGTCGGCGCGCCGTTCGCGGACGAGCGGTTCGCCGCCGAGCTGGCCGCGCTGGACCTGCCGGGGGTGCGTTTCCGTGACACCTGGTTCACCCCCACCTTCCACAAGCACGCGGGGACGGCCGTGCGGGGCGTCCAGCTCCACGTGCACGACCGGGCCGCGTTCCGGCCGGTGCTGACCGGCGTGTCCATGCTGCACGTGGCCCGCACGCTCTACCCGGACGGCTTCGGCTGGTGGGGGCCCGAGAACGCCGAGAACCACCTGTGGGGGTCCGACACGCTCACGGCGTGCCTGGACAAGGGCGAGGACCCGCGCCCCCTGTGCCCCGAGCCAGCTCCCCCCGGCGGGCCGCTGCTCTACACCTGACATCACGCCAGGTCGCGCCGGTAGAGCCAGAAGACGCGTTCGGCGCGCGCGCCCACGGCGCGCGCGTAGAACCGCAGCGGCCCCACCCATGCGATCTCGGCGGTGGCCTGGCCGGCGGCGCGCTGCTCGGCCAGGCACCGGCGCAGCAGCACCCGGCCCACGCCGAGCCCGCGTGCCTCCGGCGCCGTGCCCATCGGCCCGAACCACGAGGGCCGCGAGCCCCAGGCGGCGAACCCCAGCACCCGGCCGTCGCGCTCGGCGTAGTGCAGGCCGGTGGCGTTGAGCGCCTCCCAGGCCCAGCGCTCGTTCCAGTGCTCGCCCACGAAGGCGGCCACCCGGCCGCGCTCGTCCCCGTCGTCCGCGCGGCGCACGGCCACCCCCGCCTCGGCCAGGAGCGCGAGGTCGTCCGCCGTGCCGAGCTCGGCCGTGGCGGTGTCGTTGCCCGTGGTGATGTGGGCGGTGGTGAGGCGGGCGGTCATGTTCCAGGCGACGTGGCAGCGCTCGTAGCCCAGGCTCTCGGCCAGGCAGGCGGCGGCGGTGTAGCGGACGTCCACGCCGGGCCAGGCGTAGCACGGCGGGTTGCCGGCGAAGCGGGCCTGCGTCGCGCCCTGCCCGCGCAGCCACTCCTCGGCCGCCCGGACCAGCTCCCGGCCGACGCCGCGCCCCTGCCGCTCCGGGTGGACGGCCAGCAGGTCGAGGTGTCCCACGGAGGGATCCTTGGACGACAGGGACGCCATGACGACGCCGCCGCCCGCCACCAGCGCGGTCCACCTCCGGTCCGCCGGGGGCGCGGCCAGCCGCCGTACGAGCGCGCCGGCCTCGGTGGAGTCGAGCGTCAGCGCGGCCTCGGCGGCCCGCACGGCCTCCCGCAGCTCCGCCCCACCGAGTCCGGCGGCCTGCGGCACCCGGCTCACACGCCGCTCAGCGGGCGGGCGATGACGTCGCGGCGCTCCGGGTGGAAGCACGCGTGCTCCTGCGGGACGCCGTCGGTCGTCCGGAGCAGCGGCAGCTCCGTCTCGCACCGCTCGCTCCGGAACGGGCAACGGCGGGCGAACAGGCAGCCGGAGTCGGCCTTCGACTCGTCCAGCGACTCCAGCGGCACCACCGGCTGCTCGCCGGGCTGCTCCAGCCCGTGCAGCACCGGGATGGCCGACAGCAGCGACTGCGTGTACGGGTGGACCGGGTCGGCGATGACCGTGTCCACCGGCCCCCGCTCCACGACCTGGCCCCGGTAGATGACGTACAGCTCGCCGTCGCCGCCGATGTAGCGGGAGGTGGCCACGTCGTGGGTGATGAACAGCACGGCCACGCCGAGCCGCTCGCGCAGGTCCTTCAGCAGCGCGAGGATGCCCAGCCGCAACGACACGTCGATCATGGAGACGGCCTCGTCGGCGACGAGCATCTCGGGGTCCACGGTCAGCGCGCGGGCGATGACGACGCGCTGCCGCATGCCGCCCGAGAGCTGGTGCGGGTAGCGCGACAGCACGGTGCCCGGGTCGAGGCCGACCAGCGACAGCACCTCGGCGGCCCGCTCCTCCATCCACTTCCTCGACCGGCCGGTCTGCTTCGCGCGCAGCGCCAGCGGAGCCTGGAGGGTCTGGTGGATGGTGCGGGTGGGGTTCAGGGCCGAGTAGGGGTCCTGATGGATCATCTGGATCTTGCGGAAGTGCGGCTGGCGCTGCTTGGTCCTGAGCGGCGTCATCGGCGTGCCGTCGATGGCGATCTCGCCCTCGTCGTACGTCTCCAGCCCGGCGATGATCCGGCCGAGCGTGGTCTTGCCGCAGCCCGACTCGCCGATGAACGAGGCCGCGCCGCCCTTGGCGATGGTGAAGTCGACGCCGCGCAGCGCCCGCACCTCACGCCCGGCGAGCACGCCGCCCCGCTGCTTGAAGGTCTTGGTGATGCCTGTTCCCGTGATCACGCGTGCTCCTTGACGCCCACCGCGTGGCAGGCCACGATCCTCGGCCCGTGTGCGACGGCCGCCGGGTCGTCGCTCTCGCAGACGTCCATGCGCAGGGCGCAGCGCTCCCGGAACACGCAGCCCTGCTTCGGCACGGTCGCCAGCGTCGGCGGCCGGCCGGGCAGCGCCCGCGCCTCGTCGATGTCGCCGACGAGCCGCGGGATGGCCTGGATGAGGCCCCGGGTGTACGGGTGGCTGGGCGCGCCCAGCACCTCGCGGGTCGGTCCCTGCTCGACGAGCCGCCCGCCGTACATGACCGCCAGCCGGTCGGCCACCTCGGCCACCACGCCGATGTCGTGCGTGATGACCAGCGTGGTCAGGCCGCGCTCGGCGTGGACCTCCCGGACGATCTTCAGGATGTTCGCCTGGGTGATCATGTCGAGGGCGGTGGTCGGCTCGTCGAGGACGACCAGGTGCGCGTTGAGCACCAGCGCCAGCATGATGCCGACCCGCTGGCGCATGCCGCCGGACAGCTCGTGCTGGTGCGAGTCGAGGACCCGGGCCCCGTCGAGGCCCATCCGGCCGAGCAGCTCCTTCGCCTCGCGGACCAGGCCGCGCAGGTCGTCCACGCCGTGGGAGCGGCCCAGGTCGAGGAGCTGCTTGCCGACCGTCTTGAGCGGGTTCAGGGAGTTCTGGGCCGCCTGGAAGACGTACCCGATGTGCGCGCCGCGCGCCTTGCGCAGCCGCTCGCCCGCGAGGCCGACGACGTCGCCGAGCCCGTCGATCTCGACGCTGCCCGCCGAGATCCGCCCCGGCGGCTGCACCGCGTTGAGCAGCGACAGCGCCAGCGTGGACTTGCCGGAGCCGGACTCGCCGACGATGCCGGTGATCGAGCCGGGCTCCAGGGTGAGGCTGACGTCGCGGACGGCCGGCAGCTCGCCGGCGGGGGTCTTGTAGACGACGGTCAGGCCGTCGATGCGCACCCCGGGGGCGGGCGTCGCCGGCGCCGTGACCGGCTCGGGCGCCGCCTGCGGGGCTGCCGTCTCTGGCTGTGCCACCGTTACTCCTCACGCAGCCGGGGGTTGAAGATCTCGTCCATGGCGTCGACCACGAGCACGATGCCGAGCGTCAGCAGCAGGATCGCGAGCAGCGGCGCCAGCAGGTAGCCGAGCGCGTAGGGGGTGATCATCGCGCCGGCCTGGAAGACGGCCAGGTTGAGCATCACGCCCCAGTTGTTCGACTCGTACGGCAGCACGCCGAGGAAGAACAGGCCGACCTGCGCGTACACGGCGCCGGTGACCGCGATGAGCATGTTCATCGCGATGTACGGCGCCATGCTCGGCAGCAGCTCCTTGCCGATGATGTGGCGCGTGGACAGGCCGAGGCCGCGCGCCGCCTCGATGAAGCCGCGCTCGCGCAGCGACAGCGTCTGCGCCCGCACCGCGCGGGCCACGCCGCCCCAGCCGAGCAGGCCGAGCACCAGGCCCATCTGCAGCGGGTTGCCGAACTTCCAGACCGTCGCGAGGACGAGCAGCAGGGGCAGGCCGGGGATCGTCAGCTTCATGTCGGTGACCCGCATGAGCACGGTGTCCCAGCGGCCCCGCTTGAAGCCGGAGAACAGGCCGAGCCCGGTGCCGAAGACCACGGTGATGAGCGCGGTGACGGCGGCGCTGAGCAGCACGTACCGGGAGCCGGTGATGACCAGCGCCAGCACGTCGCGGCCCTGCGGGTCGGTGCCGAACCAGTGCTCCCAGCTCGGCGGCTGGGTGATCGCGTTGGCGTTGTCCGGCAGCTGGTCCGGGTAGAACATCGGCCCGAAGATCGCCATGAAGGCGAAGCCCACGAGGATGACCGCGCCGGCCAGCCGGCTGGGCTTGCGCCTCATCACCCGCCACACGCCGCGCCAGAAGTTGCGCCGCATGGTCGAGGCCGTGGACGGGGCCCCGGGCCCCGCGCCGGTCCCGCCGGACGCCGCCTCGGGGATGAGCGTGGCGCTCATGACGCCTCCTCTCCGCTGCGCACCCGCGGGTCGATCGTGGTGTAGAACAGGTCGGCCACGATGTTCGCCACGATCACCGCCGTCGTGATGAGCAGGAAGGCCCCGCTCATCAGCGCGTAGTCGCGGTCGTTGACGCCGTTGATGAGCATCAGGCCCAGGCCCGGATAGTTGAAGATCTTCTCGATGAAGACGGCGCCGCCGAGCAGCAGCCCGAGCGACAGCGCCAGGATCGTGAACAGCGGCAGGATCGCGTTGCGCGCGATGTAGCGGAAGACGATCGAGCGCTTCATCCCGCGCAGCTCCGCGGCCAGGATGAAGTCGTCGCCCAGGACGGTCACCACACTCGACTTCATCGCCAGGACCCAGCCGCCGTACGCCGACAGGGCGTAAGTGACGACCGGCAGCACGGCGTGCTCGGCGAGCGAGCCGATGTAGCCGGCGTTGAACCCGGGCTCGAAGAGGATGTCCACCGGCCCGTCGGCGGGCAGGATGGGGATGAGCGTCGCGAAGATCACCACGAGCAGCATCGCCAGCACGTACTGCGGGATGCCGTGCAGCAGCGAGCCGGAGATCGCCAGGGCGTCGCCCAGCTTGCTCTTGCGCTTGATCGCCGCGAACACCCCGAGCATGACGCCGACGAGGAAGCTGAGCAGCGTGCCGGCCAGCACCGGCAGCACCGTCCACTTGGCCGCCTCGCCCAGCACGTCGAGGACGGGGGTGCCCGGCCTGCTGACGGAGACGCCGAGGTCCAGGTGGACCAGCCCGGCCATGTAGTCGGTGTACTGCTGCCACAGGGTGCCCGTCGGCTGGAAGCCGTAGAGCACCTTGACGGCCTGCGCGGCCGCCTCCGGGGACATGCCGCCCTCGATCAGCTTCTCGTAGCGGGCGGCCATGGGGTCGCCCGGGATGTTGTTCACGATGAAGAAGCTGACCGTGGCGACCACAAGGATCATGACGAGCCCGCGGGCCAGGTGGCCCGCGAGTCGCCGTGCGATGACCGTCATAAGTGCCTTACTGCTTCGCCTTGACCATGCCGAGCTGGATCCACACGCCGGCGGGGAGCACCCCGGTGCCGAGGCGGAGGATCTCGTCGTCGTGCGGCCAGCCGGTGAAGCGGCTGTTGTTGACGAACTGGTTGTTGACGTAGTCCCAGAGCTGGATGACCGGCAGGTCCTGGTTGGCGGCGGTGGCCAGCTGGGCCATGATCGGCTTGGCCTGGTCCTCGGTCGCCGTGTTCAGCTTGCCGGTCAGCTCACCCGGGTTGATCTTGGTGCCGTCGACCTCGATCTCCTCGGGGCCGCCCATCCAGTTGCCGCCCTTGCCGGGCGCGGCGTGCGTGACCTTGCCGGCGACGTTGGTCCAGCCGTTGGAGGCGCCGTAGAGGCGCTGGAAGATGTCGTACGGCGCGGGGCCGAGCGCCATCAGCCAGAAGCCGACGTCGTACTTGCCGGCCGCCAGCTCCTCAAGGTAGAGCGGGTAGTCGGTGGTGGTCACGACCTCGGCGTCGATGCCGTTCTTGACGAGCTGGCTCTTGATGTTCTCCTGGGCCGACAGCCAGTCGGAGAAGCCGGACGGCGCGTGCATGGAGACCTTCCACGGCGTGCCGTCGGCGAGGGTCCACTTGCCGTCCTTCTTGGACAGGCCGGCCTGCTTGAACTCGGCCTCCGCCTTGGCCGCGTCCACCTTGTACGGGTCGAGCTTGGGGAGCGTGTCCGGGATCCAGGCCGCGGCGGCCTTCTGGTGGATGCCGCTGGTGGTCACGGCCGGGGTGCCGCCCTCCGGCGAGGCGACCTTGGTGACCTGGTCGCGGTCGATGAGGTAGGCCAGGCCGCGGCGCACGTGCACGTTGTCGTACGGCTTCTTGGACTGGTTGAAGGCCATGCTCACGGCCACCGGCGAGTAGCCCTTGATGACCTCGTTGCCCGGCGCCTGCTTGATCCGGTTCATCACGTCCGTGGGGGCCGCGACGAAGCCGGACTGGTCGAGCTTGCCGGCGGTGAGGTAGTTCCAGATCTGCTCGTTGCCGGTGTAGTTGAGGAACTTCACCTGGGCCGGGGCCACGTTGGCGACGTTGTAGAAGTTCTTGTTCTTGACCAGCAGCGCCTCGCCGGGGTTGACCCGCTCCAGCACGAACGGGCCGGCCGAGACGTCCTTGGGCGGGGCGAAGGTGAGGACCTTCTGGCCGAACGCGGTGATGTCGGCGCGCGCCTTCTCGGCGTCGGCGCCGTCACCGCGGGCGGTCTTCAGCGTGTCCCAGAACGTCGCGGGCAGGACGTCCTTCCAGACGTGCGAGGGCAGGACCGTGGTGTCCAGCACGCCGCGCACGAACTTGGGGCTCGGGTTGGCCATCTCCTGCGTGATCTTCAGGGTCTTGTCGTCCACCACGGTCACGTCCGCGGCCGCTCCCGCGGCGCCCGGGGTGACTGAGAAGGCGGTGCTGCCCTGGGTGTAGGCGATGCCGATGGACATCTTGACGTCCTCGGCGGTGACCGGCTGGCCGTCCGACCACTTCGCGTTCGGCTGCAGCTTCAGCGTGATGGCGGAGTTGTCGGGGGCGACCTCCCAACTGGCCGCGATGCCGGGGAGCGCCTGGTTCGGGTCCGTCAGGTGGTTCTTGACCCAGCCCAGCTTCATGGAGTTGAAGCCGGGGAACGAGTTCCCCTTCGGGTTGTACGGGTTGGCCGGCGCCGACGCGTCCAGGCCGGGCCTGTTCACGTCGATCGTGGTGAAGAGCCCGCCACCTCCGCCCGAACCGGACTTGTTGGTGGAACCACCGCTGCTGCACGCTGTCACGGTGGCAAGGCCCAGCAACGCCACTACCGCTGCTAGTCGCTTCATGTTCCGCTCCGGGGGATGTCTCGCCTGTTCAGGATCTGCAGGATTGACCCGGACCCTACGGTCGGGGGAAAGACGCGTCAATAATCTCCAGGGGTTGTGAGGTTAATGTAACTTTCCTTCATCGGTGTCCGCAATGGCGCTCGGCGCCATCCCGTCCGGGGCCCGTCCAGAGCCCGGACCCGCGGGTCAGAGCACGTCCCAGGGCACGCCCTCGTAGGCCGCCGCCACCCGCGCCATGGCCGTCTCGTCCGTCTTCAACGGCAGGTCGCCCACCCGGCACACCGGCACGACGCCCCACGAGTTGGTCATGAAGACCGCCGGATGGGCCGGCAGATCCGCCACCGTGAGCGGGCGCCGCTCGGCCGGCAGCTCGCCCTCCAGCAGCGCCATCGTGATGCCGCGCAGCATCGGCGCCTGCGGCCAGACGATCCGCTCCCCGTCGGAGCAGCCCAGGTTGGCGATCGTCCCTTCGGAGATCAGGCCGTCCGGCCCCACGAGCAGCGCGTCGTCGAAGCCCTCGGCCCTGGCCCGCAGACCGAGGTGGGCCTGCGGGAAGCCGCCGAGGTGCTTGATGTGCGGCAGATAGCGCTGGTAGGGCACCGGGAGGAGGGCCTGCGGCCCGGCCGGCCACGCGTGCGCAGGGGCCGCCGTGGCGATCACCCGCAGGCCGTCGCGCTCGGCGACGATCACCCGCACGCTCGCGTCGGGCTCGCCCCGCAGGGCCAGGCGGGCGGTGGCCAGGACGAGCTCCTCGTCGAGGGCCGTGCCGAACAGCTCCCGGGTGGCCTCGCGGAGGCGGTCCAGGTGCAGGGCCAGGCCGCGCACCCGGCCCCCGCGCACCTGCATGGCGGTGAAGTGGCCGTAGCGGGCCGCCACGGCCGCCCCGAGGTCGGCGGCACCGGCGGCCCGTCCGTCGATGGCGACATGATCGATCATGCCGCCCAGCGTACGGACCGCGGCCGAGCCGTCCAAGGTACGGACACCGGTCATGACGTCCAGCGTACGGACCCGCGCGGAGTGCTCCGGCGCAGGTCAGGAGGCCAGGGTCGCCGCCGCCGTCAGCCGGTCGCAGGCCAGCGTCGCCAGCAGCGCCGCGCCGTCCGGCACCACCGCGTCGTCGAACCGCGCCTCGGGCGAGTGGTTGTACGGCGCCGCCGCCGGGTCGAGGTCCGCCGGGCACGCGCCCAGGAACAGGAACGCGCCCGGCACCCGCTCCAGCACGTACGAGAAGTCCTCCGAGCCCATCACCGGCTGCGGCGTGACGAAGAACCGGCCGGGCCCGAACAGCTCACCGGCCGTCCGCTCGGCGAAGCCGGCCTCGTCCGCGTCGTTCACCGTCACCGGGTAGCCCATGCCGAACGACGTCTCCACGCCCAGCGCGTGCGCCGCCGCGACGCCCTCCACCACCTCGACCAGCCGCCGCTTCACCACGGCCCGCGCGTCCGCGCTGAACGTCCGGACCGTCGCCTCGAACCACGCCTCGTCCGGGATCACGTTGTCGGCCGTCCCGCCGTGGAACTGCCCGACCGTGACCACCACCGGGTCGAACACGTCGAACGTGCGCGTGACCATCGTCTGCAGCTCCGTCACCATCGCGCAGCCCGCCTGCACCGGGTCCAGCGCCCGGTGCGGGCTGGAGCCATGGCCGCCGCGCCCCTTCACCTTCACCCGGAAGACGTCGGCCGCCGCCATGATCGGCCCCGGCCGCGAGGTGAACAGCCCCGGCGGCAGCATCGAGGAGATCACGTGCAGCCCGTACGCCGCGACCGGCCGGGGCCCCGCCGCCTCCAGCACGCCCTCGTCGATCATGACCTTGGCGCCCTCGAACCCCTCCTCGCCGGGCTGGAACATGAACACGACGTCGCCCGGCAGCTCCTCGCGCCGCTCGCTCAGCAGCCGCGCCGCCCCCGCCAGCATCGCGGTGTGCAGGTCGTGGCCGCACGCGTGCATCCGGCCCTCGATCTCCGAGCGGTACGGCAGGTCGTTCCGCTCCGTGACGGGCAGGCCGTCCATGTCGCCCCGCAGCAGCACGACCGGGGCCTCCCCGCCGGCCGGCCGCCGCCCGCCGCGCAGCACGGCGGTGACGGAGCTGAGCGCGGTGCCCGTCGTGATCTCCAGGGGCAGCCCGTCGAGCGCCGCCAGGACCTTCTCCTGGGTGCGCGGCAGCACGAGGCCCAACTCGGGGGTGGCGTGCAGGGAGCGGCGCAGCGCGACCAGCTCGTCCCGCAGGTCACGGGCGGATTCAGTGAACGGCATGTGCGACATAGGCACTATTCGCTCACATGCCGGTCGCGAAGTCGACCAGACCCCCTCGGTACGATGACCGGGTGACCGAGCGTAAACGGATTGATTACTGGCTCTCCGACATGGACGGCGTCCTCGTGCACGAGGGCCGCCCGGTGCCCGGCGCCGACACCTTCATCAAGCGGCTCAGCGAGTCGGGCAAGCCGTTCAGGGTGCTGACCAACAACTCGATCTACACCCCGCGCGACCTGTCCGTACGGCTGGCGGCGGCCGGGCTGGAGGTGCCGGAGGGGTCGATCTGGACCTCCGCGATGGCGACCGCCGAGTTCCTCGACGACCAACGGCCCGGCGGCTCGGCGTACGTGATCGGCGAGGCCGGGCTGACCACGGCCCTGCACGAGGTCGGCTACGTGCTCACCGACCTCGACCCGGACTACGTCGTGCTCGGCGAGACGCGCACCTACAGCTTCACCCAGATCACCCGCGCGATCCGGCTCATCGAGAACGGCGCCCGCTTCATCGCCACCAACCCCGACCCGATCGGCCCCTCCACCGAGGGCTCCCTGCCGGCCTGCGGCGCGGTCGCCGCGATGATCACCAAGGCGACGGGCGTGGACCCGTACTTCGTCGGCAAGCCCAACCCCCGGATGATGCGCAGCGCGCTCAACGCCATCGAGGGCCACAGCGAGACGACCGCGATGATCGGCGACCGCATGGACACCGACGTCGTGTGCGGCATGGAGGCCGGCCTCTACACGATCCTCGTCCTCACCGGCGTCACCCAGCCCCAGCAGATCGACCGCTTCCCCTACCGGCCCTCGCTCGTCGTCGGCTCGGTGGCCGAGCTCGTCGATCTCGTGTGAGCCGCCGTACCTGACAGCTCCTGACAGGTACGGCTGGCATGGTGGAGACCATGACCCGTGTCTATCTGGAGCTCGGCCCCAAGAAGGTCTTCGCCTGCTCGCTGGAGTGGCCCGGCTGGTGCCGGGTCGCCAAGGGCGAGGAGGCGGCGCTCGACCTGCTCGTGGAGTACGCCCCCCGCTACCGGGCGATCGCGGAGCGGGCCGGCCTGGCGTTCGAGCCGGGGGAGCCGGCCGTGACCGCCCGGGTGCCCGGCGACATGACCACGGACTTCGGCGCGCCGTCCGCCACGCCGGACCTGGACCTGGAGCCCCTCGGGGCGGAGGAGGCAGCCCGGCAGGTGGCGCTGCTGCGGGCCGCCTGGGAGCTGTTCGACGAGACCGTGGCGGCCTCGCCGGAGGAGCTGCGCAAGGGTCCGCGCGGCGGCGGGCGCGACACGTCGAAGATCTACGACCACGTCGTGGAGGCGGAGCGCTCCTACGCCCGCAAGCTCGGCGTGCGGCACAAGCCGTACGCCTCGCGTGAGGACCGCGACGCGATGCGCGAGGAGCTCGCCGGGGTGCTCGCCCGGCCCTGGCAGCCGCCGGGCGACACCGGGTGGACGCCCCGCTACGCCCTGCGGCGCGTGGCCTGGCACGTCATCGACCACCTGTGGGAGATCGAGGACCGTCGCGGCGGATGAGCCGGGGCAGGGCCGCGATGTGCTCCGACAGGTAGCCCGCGACCGGCTCCGGCACCACGTGCCGCGAGGTGATCTCCGAGGGGAGCAGCGGCACCCGTTCCACCTCGTAGCGCCCGCGCGCCGGGTCGTCCACCTCCGGGCCGTGCCGCAGCGCCCAGTCCATGCCGGCCAGGCGGCAGCCGTACAGGTGCTGCACCTTCACCCCGCCCTGCCACGGATAGCTCACCGTGGTCAGCGGTGTGACGCCCGACACCGTCGCGCCCAGCTCCTCCAGCAGCTCCCGGCGCAGGGTGTGCTCCAGCGTGGCGTCCTCGGGCTCCACATGGCCGCCGGGGACCGACCAGTAGACCTCGCGTCCCGGAACCGTGCGCCGGAACAGCATCAGCCGCTCGTCGCCGTCGAGCAGCAGGCCACGCACGCTGGGAAGCATGACGGCACCTTACGGGACGGGGACCACCTTCGGGTAACCTAACCTACGGTCCCGTAACAAAGGAGAACGTTCTTATGGCGATGACGCAGACGGAGCTTCTGCACGAGCTCGAACCCGTGGTCGCGGGAGAGCTCGACCGCCATCACACGATGGCCAAGGAGTGGTTCCCGCACGAGTACGTCCCGTGGAGCGAAGGCCGTGACTTCGACGGCGTCTACGGGGGCGAGGCGTGGCAGGACAGCGACTCCAAGATGCCCGAGGCGGCGCGCGTGTCGCTCATCGTCAACCTGCTGACCGAGGACAACCTGCCCAGCTACCACCGCGAGATCGCCACCACCTTCGGCCGCGACGGCGCGTGGGGCACGTGGGTCCACCGCTGGACCGCCGAGGAGGACCGCCACGGCACCGCGATCCGCGACTACCTGACCGTCACCCGCGCGGTCGACCCGGTCGCGCTGGAGCGCGCCCGCATGATCCACATGGAGACCGGCTTCGCCAGCGAGTACGGGACCATGCTCCAGCAGCTCGCGTACGTCTCCTTCCAGGAGCTCGCGACCCGCATCGCGCACCGCAACACCGGCCGGGCGTCGGGCGACGAGGGCTGCGAGCGGCTGCTCGCCCGCATCGCCGCCGACGAGAACCTGCACATGCTCTTCTACCGCAACCTGCTCAAGGCGGCCTTCGAGCTCGACCCCAACCAGACCATGCGGGCCGTGACGGACGTGGTGACCACCTTCCAGATGCCGGGATCGAGCATCGAGGGCTTCACCCGCAAGGCGATGATCATCGCTCACGAGGGCATCTACGACCTGCGCCTCCACCTCGACGACGTGCTCATGCCGGTGCTGCGCCAGTGGTCGGTCTTCGACAAGACCGGGCTCGACGCCGAGGGCGAGCAGGCGCGCGAGGAGCTGTCGGCGTTCCTGGCCAAGACGGAGGCCACGGCCGCGCGCTTCGTGGAGCGCCGCGAGGAGCGCCGCGCCCGCGCCGCCGCCGCGCGCTGACCGACCACAGCCCGGGCCTCCGGGAGCGCCCCGCGCCCCGTCAGGCCCGGCCCCCCGCCGCGCGCTCTGTTCCGGGAGAGGCGGGAATGGTCTGTCTCGGGCGGTATGTCTGGGATGATCGGGGGCCATGGACTTCCCCGTGGCGCTGACCGTCTCCCTCGCCGCACTGGTGCTGATCATTCTGCTGGCCGGCGCCGCCCGGCGGCTCCTGGGGGTCAGGTTCGGGGCCGTCCGCACGTTCCTGGCCGCGCTGCTCGCCTTCACCATCGCCGCACCGCTGCTCTCGCCGATCATGGGCTCGTTCCCCGCGGGGCGGAAGGCCGATCCCGGCATCGGAGCCGTGTGGGTGGTCCTGCTCGTGACCATGTGCGTGGTGCTCATCCCCATGGTGATCCTCGTGCTGGCCGAGGCGCTGGTGCCGCCGGGCTCCATCCCGGGGCCGTTGGAGCTGGCCCGGTCGCTGCGCGGCCGGATCTCCAGGGCCAGGCGCTACTCCCAGATCACCCGGATCGCCGTCCGGCACGGCCTCGGCCCTTACCTGCGCGGGCGCGGCGACCGGGTCGAGGACCGGCCCGGCAGGCAGCGGCTCGCGGCGTCGCTGCGCCGGGCACTCGACGACGGCGGCGTCACGTTCGTCAAGCTCGGCCAGGTGCTGTCCACGCGCCGCGACCTGCTGCCGCCGGAGTTCGTGGAGGAGCTGGGCCTGCTGCAGGACCGGGTCGCGCCCGCCCCGTGGGAGCAGGTCGAGCCGGTGCTGACCGCCGAGCTGGGCGGCCCGGCCGAGACCGTGTTCGCCGAGTTCGACCGGACGCCGCTGGCCGCCGCGTCCATCGCTCAGGTGCACGCCGCCCGGCTGCACTCCGGTGAGAGCGTCGTGGTGAAGGTGCGCCGGCCGGACATCGACCAGATCGTGGCCAGGGACCTCGACATCGTGCGCCGCCTCGCCGCCACCCTGGAGAGCCGCACGCGCTGGGGCCGCTCGCTCGGGGTGCGCGACCTGGCCGAGGGGTTCGCGGCGGCGCTGCGCGAGGAGCTCGACTTCCGGGTCGAGGCGGCCAACATGGCCGCCGTCACCGCGTCCCGGCCGGCCGCCCCCACGGGGCCGTCCGGCGGGCTCGCGGACTCCGGCCGGATCGCGGTCACGTACCCGGCCCCCGTCACGGCGCTGTGCGGCGAGCGCGTCCTCGTCATGGAGCGGCTGACGGGCCGCCCGCTCGCCGCCGCCGGCGCCGGCGCGGAGAGCGGCCCTGAGCTCGCCCGCGCCCTGCTCGACTGCCTGCTCCGGCAGGTGCTGGTCGAGGGGGTCTTCCACGCCGACCCGCACCCCGGCAACCTCATGCTGCTCGACGACGGCACGCTCGGCCTGCTCGACTTCGGCTCGGTGGGCCGCCTGGACACCTCCATGCGCTCCGCCCTCCAGCGGTTCCTGCTCGCCATGAACCGGCAGGACCCCCTGGCCGTGACCGACGCGCTGCTGGAGGTGATGCCGAGGCCCGAGGACATCGACGAGCCCGCCCTGGAGCGCGCCCTCGGGCAGTTCATGGCCAGGCACCTGGTGCCGGGCGCGGCGAGCGTCCAGATGTTCACCGACCTGTTCAGGATCGTCTCCGGGCACGGCCTGTCCGTCCCGCCGGAGGTCGCCGCCGTGTTCCGCGCGCTGGCCACGCTGGAGGGAACGCTGCAGCGGCTGGCTCCGGGGTTCGACCTCGTCGGTGAGGCGCGCTCGTTCGCCGGGCGCCACCTCGCCGAGCGGCTCGACGGCGGGGCCCTGAAGGAGACTGTCGTCCAGGAGGTGGCCGCGCTGCTGCCCATGCTGCGGCGCCTGCCCCGCAGGATGGAGCGCATCGCCAGCGCCGCCGAGCACGGCCGCCTCGGCGTCAACGTCCGCCTCCTCGCCGACGACCGCGACCGCCGCTTCCTGACCGGGCTGCTCCACCAGGTGCTGCTGACGGTCCTCGGGGCCACGGCGGGGCTGATGGCGGTGTTGCTCCTCGGCGTCCAGGGCGGCCCGCGGGTGACCCCGGAGATCAGCCTCTTCCAGCTCATCGGGTACAACCTGCTCGTCATCAGCGGGATCCTGGTGCTGCGGGTGCTGGCCGTCGTCTTCCGCCGCCCCCGCGACCAGCGCCCGTAGCCACCCAGGCCGGTAAAAACCACCCTCCCGGTCAACACTCTTGCCCCACCGGTAACAGAACATCATTCTGTTGATCTCTAGCGAGTGAACGTCCTCGCAGGTCAGAGGCGCGCCGGAGTCCCGTGCCGGCTCGGGTCGCAACTTGACCTTGACCTGGTGTTGGACATCCCCGACATCGGGCAGGTTCCCGGCCATGGCCACCACATTGAGATCCTTCGGGAGCGAAGGGTGAGAATCATCGGGATCGCCGCGAGCCTCCACGCAGGATCCTTCATCAATAGATTGCTGACAGCGGTGGGCGGGGAGCTGCCGCCGGGCGTGGAGTTCACGCCCTGGACGGGGCTCGCCGCGGTGCCGCCGTTCACCGGGGGACCGATGCCCGACACGCCCGCGGGCCTGCGCCGCCTGGTGGACGACGCCGACGCGCTGCTGCTGATCGCGCCCGAGCACAGCCTGCTGCCGGTCGAGCTGGGGGACGCGCTGCGGTGGATGTCCGCCTCCGGCGCCCTGACCGGCAAGCACGTCGCGGTGATGAGCGCCAGCGCCCGCGCCTGCGGCGCCATGTGGGCGCAGGCGGAGCTGTACCGGCAGCTCAGCGAGGCGGGGGCCATGGTCACGGGGGCCGAGCTGGTCATCTCGCCGCTGTGCCCGCACTTCGACGAGCGGGGCCGCCTGACCGTGGGCCGGCTGCGCGAGCAGGTGCGGGACGTGGTGAGCCGCCTGTGCCCGGCGCCGGTCGGCGAGCCCGTGCCCGTCATGGAGCCCGTACCCGTCAGGCAGCCCGCGCTGCGGCGCGAGGCCGCTCTCACCGCCTGACCGGCCCCGCGTCGCTCGTCACGCCTCCGGCCCGACCGCACCCCGGTCGGGCCGGAGCCGGGTACGGGACACGTACCGGAGAAAAGCCGTTGGCCGCGGCATATGTCCGCTCGGTACGGTGGAGGGGTCGCCGGAACCCCGGTCACGACGAACGACAGGAGCAGACCACCATGCCCGGCCCGCTGGTCGTCAACGACGCGGTCGTCATCCCCGACGCCGAGCTCGTGTGGCGCTTCTCCCGCTCCTCCGGCCCGGGCGGCCAGGGCGTCAACACCACGGACAGCCGGGTGGAGCTGACGTTCGACGTGGCGGCCAGCACCGCGCTCCCGCCGGCGCTCAAGGCCCGCGCCCTCGACCGGCTGGGCTCGCCGGTCATCACGATCGCCGCCTCCGAGTACCGCTCGCAGCTGCGCAACCGTGAGGCCGCCTGCCAGCGGCTGGCGCAGCGCCTGAGGGAGGCGATCGCGCCCCCGCCCAAGCGCCGCCGCCCCACCAAGCCCGGCCGCGGGGCGGTCGAGCGGCGCATCACCGCCAAGAAGCAGCGCGCCGACCTCAAACGCCTCCGCCGCGACCCCTGACCGGCCCGACACGCGGGGCGCACTCGCCCCGGGACGTCCGGATGCGGTAGGACCACGGCATGGAGATCTGGATCAACCCCGCCTGCAGCAAGTGCGCGAGCGCGCTGTCCCTCCTGGACGCCGCCGACGCCTCCTACACCGTCCGGCACTACCTGGAACAGCCGCCGACCGCCCAGGAGATCGAAGAGGTTCTCCGGCGCCTCGGCCTGCAGCCCTGGGACATCACCCGCCTCAACGAGGCCGCCGCGGCCGAGCTGGGCCTCACCGACTGGCCGCGCGACGACGGCCACCGCCATCGCTGGATCACGGCGCTGGCCGACCATCCCGTCCTGATCCAGCGGCCGATCATCACCGCGGACGACGGGACGGCGGTGGTGGGCCGCTCACCGGACGCCGTCCGCTCCGTCCTGGAGCGCGAGCCGGCCCGCCCGGACGACGAGTAACCGCTGGAGGCGACCTCCCGTCGATCTTCTGATGGTGGGATGCAAGCCACATGTGCGACCATCGCCGGGAATCCGCGGGTCTAGTGGGGAGGCGCTGTGGCGGGGATCGTCGGCGTGCACGGGATCGGGAAGTACACCTACTATCTCGAAGCCGGCAACTCGGTGAGCGGGGCGGCCGAGGCGATGCGCCTCAAGTGGAACCGCTACCTGCACGCGGCGCTCGGCGGGGAGGCCAGGCCGTACGTCACCGAGGTCGCCTACTTCTCGCACCTCCTGCACGACCGCGCCCCCGAGCGGGGCCCCCAGGCGTTCGCCGCCATGGGGACCGACGCCCACCACGTGCTCGCCGAGTGGGCCCGGCAGTGCGGCTGGGGCGAGCACGTCACCGGCGCGCTCCGCACGTTCACGGGCTGGCTGCTGACGCGGCTCGACGCCCGCTCGGCCGCGTTCGCCCAGCTCTTCGCGCCCGAGGTCGCCGCGTACCTGACGGACCCCGTCAGGCGGGAGCGGTCGCGGCAGGCCGTCGCCGCGACGATCCGGCGCAACCGGCCGCGCGTCGTCATCGCCCACTCCCTGGGCAGCGTCGTCGCCTACGAGGCGCTCTGGTCCGACCCCGGTGTCGAGGTGGATTTGCTGCTGACCCTCGGCAGCCCCCTCGGCATGCGCAACGTCGTCTTCGAGCGCCTCCTGCCCGCCCCCGTCAACGGCCGCGGCGGGCGGCCGCCCGGCGTCCGGCGGTGGGTGAACATCGCCGACAAGGACGACATCGCCGCCATCCCCCCGGATCTGTGCGACAGCTTCGCCGGCGTCGACGTCGAGGAGCTGGTGAACCTGGACTGGATCGACTTCCACACGGCCGAGAAGTACCTGGGCTGCCCGGCGATCGACCCGCATCTGCGACCCTTTCTGTCATGAGATGGATCGTCTTCGACTACGGCAACGTCCTGTCGCTGCCCCAGCCCGAATCCGAGGTCGACGAGATGGTCCGCGCGGCGGGCGCCGACCCCGCGGCGTTCCGGGCCGGGTACTGGAAGCACCGCCTCGACTTCGACCGGGCCGCCCTGACGACGGAGGAGTACTGGTCGGCGGTCCTGGGCCGGTCCGTGGACGCGGGGGAGGCGGCGCGCCTGAACGCCATGGACGTGGCGAGCTGGTCGCACCCGGACGAGGGCGTGGTCGCGCTCCTCGGCGAGCTGCTCGCCGGCGGCAGCGGCGTGGGCCTGCTGTCGAACGCCCCCGCCTCCCAGGCGGACGGCCTGGAGGCGCTGCCCTGGGTCGCCGCCATCCCGCACCGCGTCTTCAGCGGCCGGATCGGCCTGGTCAAACCCGATCGCGCGATCTACGACCACCTCGCCCGCGAGCTGGGCGCCGACCCCGCCGACGTGGTCTTCGTGGACGACCGCCAGGTCAACGTGGCCGGGGCCCGGGAGGCGGGAATGACCGGCGTCCCGTTCACGACGGCCGGCGCGCTGCGCGCCGACCTGACCTCTCTGCGCGCCCTCTGATCGCCCGCTGATCAGCGCTGATCCACGCGCCGGCCCACGGCCTCGACCGACGCTGTTCACTCGTACGTGGCGCCGCTGTCATGACCGGGTCAGCGGCGCCGGACATACCTGAGGCGTGAACCGCAGATCCTTCCTCACCGCGGCGGCGGCCGGCCTGCTCACCCAGGCCGGCGCCCTCACCACCTCCACCTCATCGGCGGGGGCCTCCGCCTCCCTCGCGGCGGCCGGCTCCCTCGCCCTCAAGGGCGACCCGTTCACGCTGGGCGTCGCCTCGGGCGACCCCTCCACCGACGGGTTCGTGCTCTGGACCCGCCTCGCCCTTGACCCCCTCGGCGGCGACGGACGCGGCGGCATGCCGTCCCGCGACGTGGACGTCGACTGGCAGATCGCCGCCGACGAGCGCTTCGGGTCCGTCGTCCGCTCCGGCAGCGCCACGGCCCGCGCGGGCGCCGCGCACAGCGTCCACGTCGAGGTGGACGGCCTGGAGCCCGGCCGCGAGTACTTCTACCGCTTCCGCTCCCAGGGCCGCCTGTCGCCCGCCGGCCGGACCCGGACCGCGCCCGCGGGGGAGCGGCCCCTCGCGTTCGCCGTCGCCGCGTGCGCCCACTACGAGCACGGCTACTACACCGCCTACCGGCGCCTGGCCGAGGAGGAGCCGGAGCTCGTCGTCTTCCTCGGCGACTACATGTACGAGTACGGCCCGAGCGGCTACACCGCGCTCGCCGGCCGGGTCCGCACCCACACGCCCGGCAAGTGCGCCACGCTCGCCGACTACCGGCTCCGCCACGCCCAGTACAAGAGCGACCCCGACCTCCAGCTCGCCCACGCCACCGCCCCGTGGCTGGTGGCCTTCGACGACCACGAGATCGAGAACAACTGGGCCGGCTCCGTCTCCAGCACCGGCGCGCCCGGGTTCGCCGGCCGCCGCGCCCACGCCTTCCGCGCCTACTACGAGAACATGCCGCTGCGCCGCGCCAGCCTGCAGGGCGCCGTGCTGCGGGTCAACCGGCGCGTCTCCTGGGGGCCGCTGGCGCGCTTCCACCTGCTCGACACCCGCCAGTTCCGCGACGACCAGGCGTGCCTGGACGGCGTGCGGGCCGGCTGCGACGACCGGCTCGACTCCGGGCGGACGCTGCTCGGCCCGGACCAGTGGAGCTGGCTGGAGAGCGGCCTGCGCGGCTCCACCGCCCGGTGGAACCTGCTCGGGCAGCAGATCATGATGACGCAGCGCGACTACAAGGTCGGGCCGGGCCGCGAGGTGAACCTCGACTCCTGGGACGGCTACGCCCCCGAGCGCACCCGGCTCCTCGGCTCGCTCGCGGCCACGTCCAACCCGGTCGTCCTGACCGGCGACGCCCACATGCACCACCTGGCCGACCTCAAGACCGACTTCGACGACCCCGACGCGCCCGTGATCGCCAAGGAGCTCATCGCCTCCTCGATCGCCAGCGACGGCGACGGCTACCGCGACAAGGCGTGGATCGCCGAGGCGCTGTCGGAGAACCCGCACATCTCGTTCATCGACCAGCGGCGCGGGTACCTGATGGCCAGGCTCACCCGCGACGAGCTGTCGGTGGACTACCGGACCCTCGACTACATCTCCCGCCGGGGAGCCCGGGCCAGGACGGCGCACCGGGTCACGATCCCGTCCACCGCCCAGGCCCGCGCCTGACCGTCTCCTGTGCGGACGCTGAAGGTTGGCTCAGCGTCCCGGCCAGGCCCCGTCGGGGAACCCGCTGCCCGAGCCGCCCTCCAGCACCACCTGGTCGCTCTCGCTGAGGCCCGAGGTGACCTGCACGTACTGGTCGCCGCGCACGCCCGTGCGCACGACGCGGGTGGCGTCCCGGCCGCCCGAGCGCACGGTGACCACCGAGGCGCCGTCCGCGCGGCCGCGCACCGCCGCGACGGGCACGTAGACGGCGTCCGCCGCGCTGCCGGTCGTCACCACGACCGACGCCGTCTGACCCAGCATGATCCCCGACGGCGGCTCGTCGAAGGCCAGCGCGACGGAGTAGCGGACGAGGCTGCCGTCCGTGGTGGCGGTCGGGGCGATGCCGGTCACCCGGCCCGCGTACCGCTGCCCGGGGCGCGTGGCCAGCGTGATCTGCGCCTTCTGGCCGATCTTGAGCCGGTTCACATCGGATTCGGTGACCATGGCCTGGACCTGCTGCTCGTCCAGGTCGCCGAGGCTGACGAACGTGCCGCCGCCGGCGGCGTCACCGGCCCGGCCCGCGACCGACAGGACCGTGCCGGCGGCGGGGGCCACGATGCGGGTCCCCCGTACGGCGTCGGCGGCCTGCTCCAGCGCCGCCTGGGCGCGGTCGACGTTCGCCTGCGCCTGCTCCTCGCTGAGCCCGCCCTTCGCGCCGCCGCCCGGCGCGCACGCCCCCTGGGAGGGACGCGCGCCGCTGGAGGCGCGGGTGCTGGGACCGCCCGAGGGCCGGCCGGAGGGACCGCCCGACGGCTTGCCCGTGGGCTTGCCGGTCGCCTTCCCGGTCGGCCTGCCGCTGGTCCCCGGGCTGGCCTTGCCGGTCGGGCCGGCGCTCGGGCCGCCGGTGGGACGTCCCGTGGGGGACGCGGTGGGGGACGTGGCGGGGGACCCAGCGGGGGGCGCAGTGGGGGTGGGAGCCGGGCCGCCCGTCGGTCCGGCGGTGGGCTCCGTGGTCGAGGGGCGGGTCGGCGGCGCGGCGGTGACGGTCGTGGTCGCCGTCGCCGTCGCCGTCGCGGTGACCGTGACGGTGGCCGTCACGGTGACGGTCGCCGTGGGCCGCGGCTCGGGCGGGGTCGGGTCCGGCGAGGGGTGGCCGGGAGTGTGCGACGCCGAGGAGGGCGTGGGCGTGGGGGAGGCGGCCGTCCCGTGGAGAGCGGTGGGCGTCCCGGCCAGCCGGAACACGGCTGCCTGGGCGGCGAGACCCTGAGCGGCGATCCCCTGGGCGGCGACCCCCTGGACGGCGACCCCCTGGACGGCGGCTGCCGGGGCCGCCGAGGAAGACGGGGCGCAGGACGAGGTGACCGTCGTGGACGACGACGCGTCCTCCAGTGCCTCCTCGGCCGCCGCCAGGTCCGCCCTGGCCGCCTCGTACGACTCCCGCGCGGCGCGGCCGTCGATCCGGGCCAGCACCTGCCCCTTGCGCACCTTGGCCCCGACCTTGACGTACACGCGCGTCACGGTCCCCGAGCCGCCGAAGGCCAGGTCGCGGCGCGACGCGTCGACGGTGTTGCCGGCGGCCGTCACCGAGGCGGTCACCGCGCCGCGCCTGGCCGCCGCCAGCTGGATCCGGGCGGTGGCCGGGGCGTCGTCGCGCAGCGCTACGGCCAGGCCGGAGCCGCCCGCCAGGACGGCCAGGGCCAGCGCGCCCAGCGCGAGCGCCTTCGGCCGCGAAGTCGGTCTCATGACGGCCCATCCTGGCGCGGCAGGTTCACGCCCTCCTGCGAGCCGGCTCAGAGTTCGCTGTGTGCCTTCGGGACGGCGGCCGTTGTCAGCGAACCTTCAGCAAGCTCCCGGCTCCGGCGCAGGCTGGTGTGCCAGGGTCACCGCCTGTGAAGGTGTCCCCCAGGCGCAGAGCGCCGACGACCACTACCAGCCGCAGGACGCTGGTGACCAACGGAGCGCTGGTGGTGCTCCTCCTGGGCGGTGCCGCGTTCGCCTACGCCCAGCTCGGCACGGACGAGGCGGCCGGCGAGACGGCCCTGCGGACCGCGACGGCCGGCCGGGGCAGCGTGACCGCCTCGGTGACCGCGTCGGGCTCCGTGGAGAGCGCCAAGAGCAGGGCGCTGACGTTCGGCACGAGCGGCACGGTCGAGCGCGTCAACGTCAAGGCCGGCGACAAGGTGAGCAAGGGCGACATCCTCGCCGAGGTGGACGACGCCGCCGCGCGGGAGACCCTGTCGGCCGCCGAGGCCACGCTGGCCTCCGCCACCGAGGACGGAACCTCGACCGCGCAGCTCTACGCCGCCTACGTCAAGGCGCGCAACGCCTACCGCGAGGCGAGCCGCACGGTCGCCGGCACCGTGATCCGGGCGCCCTTCGCCGGCACGGTCACCGCCGTGAACGGCAGCGTCGGCGGCTCATCCTCGGGCTCCGGCTCGTCCTCGGGCTCAGGGCAGACCCAGTCCGGCCAGCCGGGCGCGAACAGCTCGTCCGCCTCATCCGCCTCGTCCGGCTCGTCCGGTACGTCGGGCTTCATCGAGGTGGCCGACACCCGCAAGCTCCAGCTCGTCGGCTCGTTCACCGAGTCGGACGCCGGCAAGCTGAAGGTCGGCCAGAGCGCCACCGTCACCTTCGACGCGCTGCCCGGCGTCACCGCCACCGGCAAGGTGAGCCAGATCCAGCCGGTCGCCGCCACCAGCAACAACGTCGTCCAGTACCCGGTGACGATCACGTTCGGCAGCGTGCCCGCGCAGGTCCGGCTCGGCCAGACCGCCACCGTCGAGGTCGTCGTGGGCACCGCCGAGAACGCCGTCACCGTCCCCACCGCCGCCATCTCCACCAGCGGCGGCCAGAGCACGGTCACGCTGCTGAGGAACGGCGGCCAGGTCAGGACCCCGGTCCAGGTGGGGGTGCGCGGCACCGCCACCTCGGAGATCACCTCCGGCGTGTCCGAGGGCGACGTGGTCGTCCTGCCCTCCGTCAGCACCGGCACCGGGACGGGCACGGGCAACGGCCAGCAGCGCGGCTTCGGCGGCGGCTTCCCCGGCGGCGGCGGCGTGCCCGGAGGCGGGCGATGACCGATCCCGTCCTGCGCGTGCGGGACCTGGTCAAGGAGTACGGCGAGGGCGACGCCCGGGTCCGCGCGCTGCGCGGCGTCGACCTCGACGTCGACGAGGGCGACTACGTCGCCATCATGGGCGCCTCCGGCTCCGGCAAGTCCACCCTCATGAACATCCTCGGCTGCCTCGACGTCCCCACCTCCGGCAGCTACCGGATCGACGGCGCCGACGTGGGCCTGCTCGACGAGCACCAGCTCGCCCTGCTGCGCAACCGCAGGGTCGGCTTCGTCTTCCAGTCGTTCAACCTGATCCCGCGGATGAGCGCGCTGGCGAACGTGGAGCTGCCGCTCGTGTACGGCGGCGTCGGCCAGGCCGAGCGCCGCGCCCGCGCGCTCGCCGCGCTGGAGCAGGTGGGCCTGTCCGACCGGATCCACCACGAGCCCAACCAGCTCTCCGGCGGCCAGCAGCAGCGCGTCGCCGTCGCCCGCGCCCTCGTCACCGCGCCGGCCCTGCTGCTCGCGGACGAGCCCACCGGCAACCTCGACACCGCCTCCACCCGCGACGTGCTCGACATCCTCGACCGGCTCAGCCAGTCCGGCCGCACGATCGTGGTCATCACCCACGAGGACGACGTCGCCGCGCACGCCAAGCGGGTCATCCGGCTCGTGGACGGTGAGGTCGTGGAGGACCGCAGGCAGGCGCCGGTCGACGGCCCGCCGCCGAGGCTCGCGGAGGCCGCCCGGTGAACCGGCTGGAGATCGTCCGCTTCGCGCTGCGCGGCCTGCTGGCCAACAAGATGCGCAGCGCCCTGACCACGCTGGGCATCCTCATCGGCGTCGCCGCGGTCATCCTGCTCGTCGCCGTCGGCGAGGGCTCGTCCCGGAGCATCCAGCAGAACATCCAGCGGCTCGGCGCCAACACCCTCACCATCTCCCCGTCCTTCACCGGCGGAGGCGCGGGCGGCGGCCGGGGCGCCCCCGGCGGCGGAGGCCAGAACACCGGCCCCCGCACGCAGGCCAGGCAGCTCACCCTGGCCGACGCCGAGGCCCTGACCGACAAGGCGGCCGCCCCGTCGGTCGCGACCGTCTCGCCCGTCGTGACCGCCGGCTCGGCCACCGCCACCTACGAGGCCGCCAGCCACACCGTCTCGCAGCTCGTCGGCACCTACCCGAGCTACTTCGAGGCCATGAACAAGCAGGTGGAGCGGGGCACGTACTTCTTCAACGACGACGTGCTGGCCGCCCGCAAGGTCATGGTGCTGGGCACGACCGTGGCCGAGGAGCTGTTCGGCGACCTCGACCCGGTCGGCCGGCAGGTGAGCGTGTCGGGCGTGCCGTTCACGGTCGTCGGCGTGCTCAAGGAGAGCGGCTCCAGTGGCATGCAGGACGCCGACGACGTGGCCATCGCGCCGCTGCCCGCCGTCCAGCAGAGCCTGACCGGGTTCGGGTCGCTCGGCTCGATCGTCGTCCGGGCCACCGGGGCCTCCGCCACCGAGACGGCGCAGGCCGAGGTCACGGCGCTGCTCAACCAGCGGCACGGCATCACCGGCACGGCCGCCGCCGACTACCGCATCCTCAACCAGGCCACCCTCCAGGAGACCGTCAGCGCGGCGACCGGCACCTTCACGGTGCTGCTCGGCGCGGTCGCGGCGATCTCCCTGCTGGTCGGCGGCATCGGCATCACCAACATCATGCTCGTCACCGTCACCGAGCGGACCAGGGAGATCGGCATCCGCAAGGCCATCGGCGCGCCCCGCGGCGCGATCCTCGGCCAGTTCCTGATGGAGGCCACGCTGCTGAGCCTCGTCGGCGGGCTGTCCGGGGTGCTCGTGGCCTTCGCCGGCACCCGGTTCACCATCGCCGGCATCGAGCCGGTGCTCGTCCCGTCGTCCGTCGTGCTGGCCCTCGGCGTGTCGGTCGGCATCGGGCTGTTCTTCGGCAGCTATCCCGCCAACCGGGCCGCCAAGCTGAGGCCGATCCAGGCCCTGCGCCACGAGTGACGCGTCCCCATCCCCGTATCCCCCTAGGAGACTGACATGGCCGAGCGCGACAGCTCGCTCGACTCCTCGCCGTTCCGCGACGACCTGCGCGAGGAGCTGGCCGTCCAGCCGCGCCGGGCGCCGTCCAAGCTCACGCTCGCGCTCGGGGCCGGCGTGGTGCTGGTGGCCGGCGTGCTGATCGGCATCCAGGCGCACAAGACGCTGGGCGGCGACGCCGTGCCGGCCGCCGCCGGTCGGCAGGCGGGCGCCGGGCCCCAGGGGTACGGCCAGCGCGGCAACGGCATGCCCCAGGGGTACGGCACCCCGCCCGGTTACGGCGGGCAGCCGGGCGGGCAGCCCGGCATGGGCCGCGTGGGAGGCGGCGGGACGGTGGGCACCGTCGAGAAGGTGGCGGACGGCAAGGTATACCTGAAGGCCATGGACGGCTCCACCGTCACCGTCACGACCACCGGCTCGACCACGGTGCAGATCTCCAAGCCCGCCAAGGTGTCCGACCTGGCCACCGGCACCACCGTCGTGGTGCGCGGGGAGAAGGCCGCCGACGGCTCGGTGTCGGCCGTGTCGATCACCCAGGGAGGCGGCGGCCGATGAGCGTCCCCGAGGCCAGGCTGCTGGTCGTCGACGACGAGCCCAACATCAGGGAGCTGTTCTCGGCGAGCCTGCGCATGGCCGGCTTCGAGGTGTTCACCGCCGCCGACGGCAAGAGCGCGCTGCGGGTGGCCGAGGAGCGCGCGCCCGACCTCGTCATGCTCGACGTGATGCTGCCCGACCTCGACGGCCTGACCGTCGCCACCCGGCTGCGCTCGCGCGGCCGGCGCGTCCCGGTGCTGTTCGTCACCGCCAAGGACACCCCCGAGGACCGGCTGGCGGGGCTGGGGCTCGGCGAGGACTACGTCACCAAGCCGTTCAGCCTGGAGGAGGTCATCGCCCGCATCCGCGCCGTGCTGCGCCGCACCCGGCGCGGCGCGCCCCTGCCCAACCGGCTGCGCTCCGGCGACCTGGAGCTCGACGTGGAGACGCAAGAGGTGTGGCGCAACGGGCTGCCCGTGCGGCTGTCGCCCACCGAGTTCCGGCTGCTGCGTTACTTCATGCTCAACACCGGCCGGGTGCTGTCCAAGACCCAGATCCTCGACCACGTCTGGAACGGCGACTGGCGCACCGACGTCGGCCTCGTCGAGTCGTACGTCTCCTACCTGCGGCGCAAGCTCGACACGGGCGAGCGCCGGCACCTGCACACCCTGCGCGGCGTCGGCTACATCCTGCGCCCGCCGAAGGACTGACCCGGAGGGAATGAGCGTGGGGCGCGGGAGTGAGGCCGTCCGCGGCGTGCGGCGCCGCCTGGCGCGCACCCCGCTGTGGCTGCGCCTGGTCTCCGCGACGCTGCTGATGGTCACGCTGGCCATCGCGCTGACCGGGCTGTTCGCCGTCCGGCTGCTGCGCGGCTACCTCGTGGAGCGGGTCGACCAGCAGCTCCACTCCGCCAGCCGCCCGGCGCGCATGCCGCCGCCCCCCGACCCCACCGCCGGTCCGCGGTCGCCGGAGCGCTTCTACGGCCTGTTCCACGGCGTGCTCGTCGACGCGGGCGGCACCGTGATACGCAGGTTCTCCGAGTCCACCGACGACTACACCCCGAACCTGCCCCGCCTGACCAGCGCCGAGGTCGCCCGCCGCGCCGGCCGCCCCTTCACCGTCGAGTCGCTGCCCGCCGACGGGCCGCTGTGGCGGGTGATCGCCGTGCCCGCCCGCGACGGCGACAGCCGCGTCGTCGCGATCAACCTCGGCGACGTGGACGGCACCGTCTCGCAGCTGATGCTCATCGTCGTCGTGGGCGGCGGCGGCACGCTGGTCGTGCTGGGGATCGCCTGCTACTGGGTCGTACGGCGGAGCCTGCGCCCCCTCGGCGAGATCGCCCGCACCGCCCGCGACATCGCCGGCGGCGACCTGTCGCGCCGGGTGCCGCTGTGGGCCGCCACCACCGAGGTCGGCAAGCTCGGCCGGGCGCTCAACGGCATGCTCGGCCGGATCGAGGTGGCGGTGCGGGAGCGGGAGGCGGCGGCCGAGGAGGCCCGCCGCTCGGCCACGGCCGCCCGGCGGTCGGAGGAGGTCATGCGCAGGTTCATGGCCGACGCCTCCCACGAGCTGCGCACCCCGCTCACCTCCATCAGGGGCTTCGCCGAGCTGTACCGGCTGGGTGAGGAGCGGAGCCTGGACGAGGCGGTCCGGCTGCTCGGCCGCATCGAGGGGCAGGCCGCCCGCATGGGGCTGCTCGTGGAGGACATGCTGCTGCTGGCCCGGCTCGACCAGCGGCGCGCCCTCGACCGGCGCCCCGTGGACCTGCTGAGCCTGGCCGCGACCGCCGTCATCGACGCGCAGACGCTCGCCCCCGACCGGGTCATCGAGCTGGTCCGGCTCGACGGGGGAGAGGGGCCCGTGCCGGTGGTCGGCGACGAGCCGCGCCTGGGCCAGGTGCTGGGCAACCTCATCGGCAACGCGCTCACCCACACGCCGCCCGGCACGCCGTTCCGCGTCGGGGTCGGCGTGTCCGGCGACCGGGTGGAGCTGGAGGTGGCCGACGAGGGGCCCGGGTTCCCGCAGGAGATCGCGGAGCTGGTGTTCGAGCGGTTCTACCGGGCCGACCCGGCGCGCGGCGCCGGCGGGGCCGGACTGGGCCTGTCGATCGCGGCCACGCTCGTGGAGGCGCACGGGGGCGCGATCACCGCCTCGTCGCAGCCGGGGAAGGGCGCGGTCTTCCGCGTCGTCCTGCCCGCCGCCGAGCCGGGCTCCTACCCCAGCGCGTAGCCGTACAGGCCGGTGCCCTCGCCCAGCTCCCGCGCCCGGCCGGGCCGCACCCCCGGGTACGGGCCCGGCTTGCGCGCGCCCGGCACGAGCCACACCGCGCCCTTGTCCGGCTCGGCCACCACCAGCCCGTCAGCCGGCCCTCCGGGCGCCTTCCTCGCCGTGACGGACAGGGCCGAGACGTGCTCGCCGCGCGCGGCCGGCAGCACGGCCGGGACCGCGCCGCGGCCCTTGACCAGCACGTCCCCGTGGCGGGTCAGGCCGCCCGCCGGGTCGGAGGCGAGCACCTGCACCGCGTTCTCGCCCGGCACCCCCACGGCCAGCTCGTCGTCGCCGTCGCCGTTGAAGTCCCCGGCCGCCAGCGCCGCCCCGAACCGGTCGTAGTAGCGCGGCTCGCCCCGCAGCAGCCGCTGCGTCCACATCTCGCTCCGGGCCCCCCGCAGCCCGGAGCGGCCCCCGTAGAGCACGTGCACGGCCCCGTCGCCGTAGTCCATCGCCCGCTGGTTGGCGCTCAGCCCCTCGCCGGGCACCCCGACGGCCAGGTCGTCGCGGCCGTCGCCGTCGAAGTCGCCGCAGGTCAGCGCCGCGCCGAACGCGTCCCACTTCTCCGCCGAGCCCTTGATCCCCTGGCTGCTCTGCGTCAGGGCCAGGGCCCGGCCGCGCGCGACGTCGAGCACGGTCACCGAGCCCTGGCCGTCCTGGGTGACGCTGTCGGCGGGCGCGCCCACGGCCAGCTCGTCGCGGCCGTCGCCGTCGAAGTCGCCCGTCGCGAGCGCGCCGCCCCACTGGTCGGTGACGTTCGCGGCCTGCCGCACCCAGCGGGTGCGCTGCGTGATCTCGTACGGGCCGCGCCCCTTCATCCAGTAGACGACCACCGCGCCGCCCCGCCCCCGGGTGGGCGCGCCCACCGCCAGCTCGTCGCGGCCGTCGCCGTCCAGGTCGCCCGCCGCCAGCGTGGCGCCGAACCGGTCGCTGGACGGCTTGCGCAGCACCAGCCGCTCGCCCGCGCGCAGCCCCTCCGGTGAGCCGTGGAAGACCTGGACCGCGCCGTTGCCGTCACCGCCCGGCACCCGCTCGCCCGCGAACTCCTCCGACACCCCCACCGCCAGGTCGGCGCACCGGTCGCCGTCGAAGTCGCCGGTGGCCAGCGCCGAGCCGAACGAGTCGCCCGGCTCGGCGTCGTCCTGGACGAGCCGCACCTTCCGCCCGTCGCCGTACAGGACGGTCACGGAGCCGGCGCGCCGGTCGTCGTACGGCGCCGCCACGGCGAGGTCGGCACGGCCGTCGCCGTCGAAGTCGGAGGCCCCGCCGCCGCACGACCGCGCGGCGGCGGCCGTACCGGCGGCGACCCTGCCGGAGGCGGCCGTACCCGCCCCGGCGTGAGCCGGGCCGGAGGCGAGAGGGAGGAGCAGACATGCGGCGAGCAGCGCTTTCATGTCTCCAGTGATGACTCCCCGGAAGGAACCGGGCCTGAACGGCACGGGAACGCGCCAAGAGGTCCGGATGCACATCGACCCCCGCGAACAGGAACCCCGGCCGGCACGAGGATCCCATCACGGGCCGGCCCGGGACCGTGCCAGGATAGGCGCGTGGCTATCGACGTGGCGGACATCGATCTCGCGGATCTGGACTTCTGGCGCAAGCCGCCCAAGGAGCGCAACGAGGCGTTCGCCCGGCTCCGGCAGCTGGAGCACCCGGTGTTCTTCGAGGAGAAGCGGGTGCCGCTCCTGCGCTCCGGCAAGGGCTTCTACGCCCTGGTCCGCCACGCCGACGTGGTGGAGGCCAGCCGCAACGCCAAGGTGTTCTCCAGCGAGCCGGCCGTCACCAACCCCGAGCCGCCCGGCTGGGTGAAGCAGGTGTTCGGCGAGTCGATGGTCAACATGGACGACCCCCGCCACGCCCGCCTGCGGCGCATCGTCACCCGCTCCTTCAGCCCGCGCATGCTGGCCGGTCTGCAGGGCGACATCGAGGCGGCCTGCGCGCGGATCGTCGACGACGTGGTCGAGGACGGGCCCCGTGACTTCGTCCACCAGGTCGCCGCCCGGCTGCCCATCCACGTCATCTGCGACATGCTCGACATCCCGCAGGAGCTGCGCGAGAAGGTCCACGAGCACGTCGACGTCTCCACGGCCTACACCGGCGTGCGCCCCAGCCTGGCCCGCAGCATCCAGCTCGCCGGCCAGAACATGCTGGCCCTGCTCGCCTTGCAGCGCATGGTGATCAAGCTCGGCCACGAGCGCGCCGCCGACCCCCAGGGCGACCTGATCTCGCTGCTGGTCACCGCCAACCCCGACGGCGAGAAGCTCACCGACAAGGAGCTGGGCTCGTTCTTCGCGCTGCTGCTGGTCGCCGGCAACGAGACCGCGCGCAACACGATGGCCCACGGCATCAAGCTGCTCACCGACAACCCCGCCCAGCGCGAGCTGCTGACGAGTGACTTCGACGGCCACATCAACGGCGCCATCGAGGAGATGGTCCGCTACGTCTCCCCGATCATGCAGTTCCGCCGCACCGTCACGCAGGACTACTCGCTGCGCGGGCTGGAGCTGAAGCAGGGCGACAAGGTCGTGCTCTTCTACGGCTCCGCCAACCGCGACGAGAGCGTCTTCCCCGACCCCGACGCGTTCGACATCACCCGCGACACCAAGCCGCACGTCGGCTTCGGCGGGCCGGGGCCGCATTTCTGCCTCGGCGCCAACCTGGCCCGCCAGGAGATGCGCACGATGTTCCGCGAGCTGCTCACGCGGCTGCCGGGCATCCGCGCGGTCGGCGAGCCGGAGCTGCTGCTGTCCAACTTCGACAACAGCGTCCGCAGCCAGCCGTTCACGTTCTAGGGCCGCGGGGCGCCTCAGCGGTTGGCCCGCTCCGGGTCGAGCACGTTCGTCCTGATCGTGAGGAACGTGATGGCCGCGGAGACGAACATCATCACCGCGCTGACCATCATCGCGGTCCGGAAGCCCGCGTCGAACACCGCCGGCTGCTCGAACGCGTCGCCGACCAGGCCGACGAGCGGCGGCACCGCGGCCACCGCGAGCAGGCTGCCCGTGCGCGCCACCGCGTTGTTGACGCCGCTGGCCGTGCCCGCGTACCGCTCCTCGGCGGTGGCCAGCACGGTGGCCGTCAGCGGGGCCACGGCCGCCGACAGGCCGAGACCGAAGACGGCCACCGCCGGAAGGACCTGGAGCAGGTACGAGGCGCCGGTGGAGATCGTGCTCATCCACAGGAACCCGGCGCCCGCCACGACGATGCCCACCGTCATCGGCAGGCGCGGCCCGAACCTCTTGGCCACCTCCCCGGCCGGCGCCGACAGCAGCAGCATCAGCACGGTCGTCGGCAGCAGCGACAGGCCCGCCGCGATGGGCGAGAACCCGGACACCACCTGGAGCTGCACCACCAGCAGGAAGAACACCACGCCCATCGCCGCGTACATGATCAGCGTCACCACGTTGACCGCGGTGAACACCCGGTCGCGGAAGATCCCGACCGGCACCAGCGCGTCCGGTGAGCGCCGCCGCTCGACCAGCACGAACGCCACACCCAGCGCCACGCCGGCGATCAGCGGCGCGGGGGCGCTCAGGTCGATCAGCCCGTACGTGATGCCGGCCAGCGTCAGCGCCGCCAGCACCGCGCCCAGCACGTCGAAGCGGCCGGAGGCCTGCTCGTCCCTGCTCTCGGGCACGTGCCGCGCGGCGACCAGCACCACCAGCGCCGCGAACGGCAGGTTGATGAGGAACGCCCACCGCCAGCCCGCCCACTCCACCAGCCAGCCGCCGAGCAGCGGGCCCACGGCGGCGGCCACGCCGCCCAGCCCGGACCAGGCGCCCACCGCGCGCGGCCGGTCGGCCTTCACGAACGACGCCTGGATGATGGCCAGCGAGCCGGGCGTGAGCAGCGCCCCGCCCACGCCCTGCAGCGCCCGCGCGGCCACCAGGAACCCCACGTCGGGGGCCAGCCCGCACATCGCGGACGCGATCGCGAACCACACGGTGCCGATGACGAACAGCTTGCGCCGGCCGAACCGGTCACCGAGCGACCCGCCCAGCAGGATGAGGCCGGCCAGCGTGAGCGTGTAGGCGTTGACCGTCCACTGCAGGCCCGCCATGTCGGCGTCCAGCTCCTTGCCGAGGAAGGGCAGGGCGACGTTGACGATCGTGCTGTCGAGTAAGGTCAGGCCGGAGCCCAGGACCGTGGCGGCGAGGATCCACCGTCCCCGGGCGGACGCGAGCCGGATGTGGCCGTTCTCCATGGGTCCCATCCTGTCACCGCCCCGAGGTAGACCTTGATCTCCCCCCGGCCCCCGCGGTCAGCTCCCGGCGCGGGCCCCCAGGGCGCGCAGCACGAAGTCCGACACCCGCTCCCCGGCCCGGTCCACGGTGTCGGCGCCGCTCACCAGGGGCACCCGCTCCGCGCCGATCACCGCCAGCACCATCCGCGCGGTCGCCGCCACGTCCGGCACCTCGAAGTCGCCCGACGCGGCGCCGCTCTCCAGGATCTCCGCCAGGATCCGCTGCATGGGGGCGACGTGCTCGGCCAGCCGCTGGTAGGCGTCGGGGCCGAGGGCGGCGCCGAGGTCGGCGGGGCCGGGATGCGGGTGGGCGACCAGGCCGGTGAGCTGGAGCCGCACGTAGGCGCGCAGCCGCTCGGCGGGGGTCGCCCCGTAGGGCAGCTCCCGCTCGTAGCTCTCGATGAAGTAGCTGGTGACCTGCTCGGTGAAGGCGAGCAGCAGCGCCGCCTTGTCGGGGTAGTAGTTGTAGAGCGCGGTCCTGGTGATGCCGGCCTCGTGCGCGACGTCGGTCATCGAGAGCGCGTCGATGCCCTGCTCGCGCGACAGGCGGGAGACCGCCTGGAGGATGCGCTCGCGCGTGCGGGCGCGGTGCTCGCCGATGGTCGCGGCGGAGATCCGGGGCATAGGGTCATGGTAGGCCGCGCGGCCGCGGAGGCCGAGGCGGAGCCCGGACCTGTGACGGCGCGGTGACCTAGGCCGCCGCGCGCACCGTGTGCAGCAGCTCGGCCAGCACCTCGGTGTTGAGCTGGTAAGCCAGCTTCACCTCGCGGACGACGCGCTGCCGCTCCTGCTCGTCGAGGCCCTCCCCGAACGCGTCCAGCCGGGACCGGTACTCCTGCTTGAACCTCGGCAGGCTGCCCACCTCGTCGAACACGTAGAAGTCGACCCCGCCGCCCTTCGCGTACCCGTAGATGCGCTGGAGCTCCATCCGGATGAACTGCCCGCCCGACAGGTCGCCCATGTAGCGGGTGTAGTGGTGGGCGACGTACCCGCCGGGCCAGCCGGCCACCTGCTCGATCCGGGCCACCAGGGTGCGGGTGGACTTCGACGGGGTGATCCGGTCGCGCCATCCTTCGCCGTAGATCGTGGCGAGGTCGCGTTCCAGCGCCCGCTCGCGGTACAACTCAGGGAACACGAACCGTCCCGCCACCGGGTGGTCCGTCAGTTCGCGGGACACGCCGTCGAGCGCCGCGTACGCGAAGTGGTGCTGCGCGACCATCTCGCCGTACTCGGCGGCGCTGAGCCGGCCGCCCATGAGCTCCGTGAGGTAGCTCTCGCCCTCGGCCGCCTGGTGGTCACCCCACGTGGCGTTCCTCAACGCTTCGGAGAACGACGTCACACCCACACCTCATCACGTACCGCAGTTTCATGACACAGTGTCACAAACCTGCGACCCTCCCGTCAAGCGGATGATGACACCGTGTCGTTAAAAATCTCGGTCGCCCGCACTCCTTTTCTTCTTCACGAAGAATTCCGGTCCCCGGCATAACAGCATTTTCGATAAATGCGGATAAATGACCCCTGCTGGGCTGTTCGCATGCGCGCCACCGGCCGAGGAAGTGCCCCCTGGCCAGTACGATTCCTGAAGGAAAATTGATCCGAGCTTGATTCACGAGTACCCGCACGGGGCGGTCTCGATGTTATGTACGCTTCCGTCGAGAGGGCCCCGCGCGCTCTCGGAAGTGAACATGAACGTGCATCGTATTCACGTACGATGAATGGCCGTCATGCGGAGAGCGGCAACGCCCCGGCGTCAGTGGGCGAGGGGGACGGCGGCATCCTGTTGCACCAGGAGTCGTCCCCCTCGGCCCGTCGGCGCCCCCGTCACGCGCAACGAAGGCGACTCGACATGACTCAACACCAGTTCCCCATGTTCGTCACCCCCCATGAGGCGGGCGCCTCTCCGGCGGCGAACGGCTACTCAGCGTATCTGCTCGGCCACCGGAGCGCCGGCCGAACGTCCGCGCAGCACGCACCCGGCGAACCTCCCGCCGAAACCGCTACCGACGGCCCCGCGGAGGAGGGCGCCCCTCCGCCCGGCTGACCCGCGGTCGCACCGCCGGGGGACGCCGCCGAGGTCGCGCGCTCTCGGACAAGCCGAGGTCACGCGCGCTCCGACAGGAAGGCGCGCACGGCTCGCTCGTAGCGCGCCCGGTCGGTGTTCCACGCCTCGGTGTGCTCTCCGTACGGGAACTCCTCCAGCCGGACGTCCCAGCCGATCCGTGCCCCGGCGGCGACCAGGTCACGTGACTCGCGCACCGGGTGCGCGGTGTCGCCCGTGGTGTGGAGGAGCAACAGCGGCGGCCGCACCACGGGCGGGTGCCGGATGAGGCTGATCCGGTCGAGATCCACGCCGGTGCGCCAGGTGATGACGCCGGCGGCGAGTGTCCCGAAGATCGCCGGCATGCCGAGGTTCTTCGCGCCCTGTTCACTGGTCATGCCGGCGTCGATCATGGGAGCGTCCAGGACCACCCGGTCCACCGTGCCCGCCAGCGCCGAGTGGGTCAGGAACTGGCCGATGATCGCACCGCCCATGGACGTCCCGTACAGGACGAAACGCCGCGCTCCCATGCCCTGCGCCGCGCGCATGGCCGCCTCCAGATCACGCCACTCGCTGACCCCCTGGTGCAGCAGTCCGTCGGGGGAGCGGGGCGCGCCCTCGTCGTTGCGGTAGGTGATGACCAGGAACGGCAGGCCCAGCTCGTGCACGACCGGCAGCACCTTCAGCTCGGCCTTGCGCCTGCCGTTCTGCCCGTGCACCGCGACGGCCCAGGTGGTGCCGCGGCCGGGCACGTACCAGGCCGGGGCGGGACCGAGGTCGGTGGGAACGGCGATCTCGGAGAAGTCCACTCCCCAGGCGACCTCGGGGTTGCCGGGCGGGACGTTGCCGAACCAGCCGGGGGTGCCCGCTGAGGGGACCCGGCCGCGCAGCACCGTGCGCGTCACCCGGCCGCCCTGCCGCGTGCTGATCGGTCCGAGCATGGTGTACGCCCCGGTCCACTCCAGCCAGTAGATGCCCGGTTTGCGGGTCTCGGGCGTCTCGGTGAGGGTGACCGCGTCCGGCCGGGAGGCCAGCACCATCGTGTTGGCCTCGCCGTAGTGGACGACGCCGACCGCCTGCTCGCTGCCGTACCAGGCGCCGTAGCCCACCGCGGCCACCGCGGCGACCACGAGAGTCAGGACCACGACGAGCCCGCGCCTACGCCTTGACGCCATCGAGGACCCTCCTGACCGTTCTGCGGCACAGCGCGCGGAACTCCTCCTCCGGCAACCCGACGCGCCCGCCCAGGTGGAGCTGGACCAGGCCCTGGACCCCGGACGTGAGCGCCAGTGTCACCTCGAGCGGGTCGTCGTCGCGCAGTCGCCCGGCGCGCATGGCCTCTTCCACCAGCGCCACCAGGTGGGTGAAGGCGGGTGAGCGGCCGCCGGTGAAGTCGTCGGGAAAGCGCCTGGCATGCTCCCTCCGCTCGGTCATCAGGTACGTGTACAGATGCGGGGTGCCGAGGGCGAAGTCCAGGAAGTCCTCCAGCAGCCCGAAGAGCCGGCTCTCCCAGTCGCCGCCCGCCCCCCGCAGGCCCCAGCCCGTCTCCAGGCTCCGGAAGGCGCGGTCCACCACGACGCCCAGCAGCGCCTGGCGGTTCGGATAGTGCTTGTAGATCGCCATGGCGGTGACGCCCGCCGCGTCGGCCACCCGTCGCATGGTCACGGCCTCGGGGCCTTCACGCACCAGGATGTCGTGCGCCACCTCGGCCAGGCGCTCTGATGTCGTCTTCACGGTATACACCGTAGACCAGATGGTCTACTACGTACACCTCTCCAGGCGTCGAAGGTCTGGCTTACATGATTACGATCGCTCTGAGCGAACATCGGCAAGGAAGGGAACACTGAAGGGCTCCGATGAATTGAGTCTGTATAACTCAACCCTTGGGAGTTCGCATGAGTGAGAGCTTGACCCTCCCGGTCCTGCCGCTGGACGACGAGGTGGTCCTGCCGGGCATGGTGGTCCCGCTGGACCTGTCCGACTCCGAGGTGCGTGCGGCGATCGACGCGGCCGAGTCGTCGAGCCGCGCATCCGGACGCAACAAGCCGCGAGTCCTCCTCGTTCCCCGCATCGACGGCCGTTACGGCGCCGTCGGCGTGCAGGCCGTCGTGGAGCAGGTCGGCAGGCTGCCCGGAGGCGAGCCCGCCGCCGTGGTGCGCGGCGTGGACCGGGTGCGCGTCGGCACCGGCACCACCGGGCCCGGCGCCGCGTTGTGGGTGGAGGCCATCACGGTCGACGCCGTCCCCGTCAGTGAGCGCGCCGAGGAGCTGGCCAAGGAGTACAAGGCCCTGGCCACCACCATCCTGCAGAAGCGCGGCGCGTGGCAGGTCGTCGACCAGGTGAACCAGATCGACGACCCCTCGGTGCTGGCCGACAGCTCCGGCTACACCCCCTGGCTGACCACGGCCCAGAAGGTCGAGCTGCTCGAAGCCGCCGACCCGGCCGACCGGCTGGCCAAGCTGGTCGAGTGGTCCCGCGAGCACCTCGCCGAGCTCGACGTCGCCGAGACGATCCGCAAGGACGTCCAGGAGGGCATGGAGAAGCAGCAGCGGGAGTTCCTGCTGCGCCAGCAGCTCGCCGCCGTCCGCAAGGAGCTCAAGGAGCTCAACGGTGACACCTCCGAGAGCGAGGAGGAGGACTACCGGGCCCGCGTGGAGGCGGCCGACCTGCCGGAGAAGGTGCGCGAGGCCGCGCTGAAGGAGGTCGACAAGCTGGAGCGGACCTCCGACCAGTCCCCGGAGACCGGCTGGATCCGCACCTGGCTCGACACCGTCCTCGACATCCCGTGGAACGACCGGACCGAGGACAACTACGACATCACCGGCGCGCGGGCCGTGCTCGACTCCGACCACACCGGCCTCGCCGACGTCAAGGACCGCATCATCGAGCACCTGGCCGTGCGCAAGCGCCGCCAGGACAAGGGCCTCGGTGTCGTCGGCGGCCGGCGCAGCGGAGCCGTCCTCGCCCTGGCCGGCCCTCCCGGAGTGGGCAAGACCTCGCTCGGCGAGTCCGTGGCCCGCGCGATGGGCCGCAAGTTCGTCCGCGTCGCCCTCGGCGGCGTGCGCGACGAGGCGGAGATCCGGGGCCACCGGCGCACGTACGTCGGCGCGCTGCCCGGCCGCATCGTCCGCGCCATCCGCGAGGCCGGCTCCATGAACCCGGTCGTCCTGCTCGACGAGGTGGACAAGGTCGGCGCCGACTACCGCGGCGACCCGACGGCCGCCCTGCTGGAGGTGCTGGACCCGGCGCAGAACCACACGTTCCGCGACCACTACCTCGAGGTCGAGCTGGACCTGAGCGACGTGCTCTTCCTCGCCACGGCCAACGTCCTGGAGGCCATCCCCGGGCCGCTGCTCGACCGCATGGAGGTCGTCACCCTCGACGGCTACACCGAGGACGAGAAGGTCGCCATCGCCCGCGACCACCTACTGCCCCGGCAGCTGGAGCTGGCCGGTCTGACGGCCGAGGAGGTCGCGGTCGAGGACGCGGCGCTGCGCAGGCTGGCGGCCGAGTACACCCGTGAGGCCGGCGTCCGCTCCCTGGAGCGGTCGGTCGCCCGCATCCTGCGCAAGGTGGCCGCCAACGGCGAGCTGCCGGTCACGGTCGGCGCCGACGACCTGGTCGGCTACATCGGGCGACCGCGCTTCGTGCCCGAGTCGTCGCTGCCCGAGTCCAAGCAGCGCACCTCGGTGCCGGGCGTGGCGACGGGCCTGGCCGTCACGGGCGCCGGCGGCGACGTCCTGTACGTCGAGGCGTCGCTGGCCGATCCCGAGACCGGCGAGACCGGCCTCACGCTGACCGGCCAGCTCGGCGACGTGATGAAGGAGTCGGCCAGGATCGCCCTGTCCTACCTCCGCTCGCACGGCGCGGAGCTGGAGCTGCCGGTGACCGCGCTGAAGGACCGCTCGGTCCACGTCCACTTCCCGGCGGGCGCGGTGCCGAAGGACGGTCCCTCGGCGGGCGTCACGCTCACCACGGCGCTGGCCTCGCTGCTGTCGGGCCGCCAGGTCCGTGGCGACGTGGCCATGACCGGCGAGATCTCGCTCACCGGGCGGGTCCTGCCGATCGGCGGCGTCAAGCAGAAGCTGCTCGCGGCGCACCGGGCGGGCATCACCACGGTGCTCATCCCGGCCCGCAACGAGCCCGACCTGGACGACGTTCCCCAGGAGGTGCGCGACGAGCTGACCATCCACACGGTCAGTGACGTGCGCGAGGTGCTGGACATCGCCCTCAACCCGGCCAAGGTCGTCTCCACGGCCGCGGCCTGACCCGCCGTCCATGAGACGCGTCCGCCGCCACCTGGACGGCGGCGGACGCGGAGCCCGCCCGCCGCTCCCTCACGGGACGGCGGGCGGTGCCGCGCCCGCGGAATAATGGGTTGTGCCGGCCGGGGCGCCGCTGGCACGATCCGGCGATGCCCGCCTCCACCGCGTACGACTTCACCGCGTACGACGGAACCCCTCTCGCCTACCACGCGCTCGGAGAGGGCGACCCGCTGGTCTGCCTGCCGGGCGGTCCGATGCAGGACTCCGCATACCTCGGCGACCTCGGCGGCCTGACGGCGCACCGCCGGCTGATCATGGTGGACCCCCGCGGCACCGGCGGGTCCGCGATCCCTGAGGACGCCGCCTCCTACCGCTGCGACCGGCTCGTGGACGACGTCGAGGCCCTGCGCGAGCACCTCGGCCTCGACCGGATCGACCTGCTCGCCCACTGCGCCGGCGCGAACCTCGCGACGCTGTACGCGGCACGGCACCCCGAGCGCGTCGGCAGGCTCGCCCTGATCACCCCGAGCACCCGGGCCGTCGGCCTCGACGCCACCGGCGAGGCCCGGATGGCGACCGCGCGGCTACGGAAGGACGAGCCGTGGTTCGGGCCGGCCTTCGCGGCCCTGGAGGCGATCGTGGCCGGCCGGATGACCGGCGACACCTGGAAGGCCATCGACCCCTTCTACTACGGCCGGTGGGACGCGGCGGCCCAGGCCCACAACGCGGCCCAGGACGGGCGCCGGAACGACGAGGCAGCCGCCGCCTTCGGCGCCGAGGGCGTCTTCGACCCGGACGCCACCCGGGCGGCACTCGCGGCGTTCGGCGCGCCGGTGCTGGTCCTCGCCGGAGAGGTGGACCTGAACTCGATCCCGGGCGTCGTGGCCGAGTTCGCCGGGCTCTGGCCGAAGGCCGAGTTCACCGTCCAGCCGGGGGCGGGCCACTTCCCGTGGCTCGACGACCCCGGCCGCTTCGTGACGACGACCGCGGCCTTCCTGGCCTGACCGCGCCGTTTCCGCGGTGAGGCCGCGCTGCTTCCGCGGTGATGCCGCGCTGCTTCCGCGGTGATGCCGCGCCGTTTCCGCGGTGATGCCGCGGAAGCGCGGCCTTCTGCGCTGATGGTCGCTTTGTGGTGGTGGCCGCTTTCGTGGTGAGGGTCAGGGGTCGCGGCGTGACGACGCTCCGCCGGGGCGGTCGTCGAGGAGCCGTTCGATCAGGTCGGCCGCCACACCCAGGACGCGGCACTCCTCCGGTGTGAGCGCGCGGGACATGGCCTCGGCCAGGCGCGCGTCGGACCCCTTCACCTGATCGGCGAGCACTTCCGCGCCCTTGTCGGTCAGCACGAGGAGATGGCGCCTGCGGTCGTCCTCGTCGCGGGAGCGGCGGATGAGGCCGCCCTCCTCCAGGGACGCGAGCGCCCGCGTGATCGACTGCGGCTGCAGATGCTCGGCCGCCGCCAGCTCGCCCGCCGTCATGGCGCCGCGCCGGCGCAGGTGCCCCAGCAGCGACAGCCCCAGCCTGCCCGGCGCCTCGGCGGTGCGCTCGTCGCGCAGCCGCCTGGCGAGCCCGACGGCGGCCCGCCGCAGCGACGCGGCCGTCGCCCGCAACTCTCCCTGTTCCACAATTACTACGCTACCACTTACTGAATATCGCCGCTCTTGCCGAAAGACGCCCTCACATTGGTACGCTCTGCGTATGATCTGGCTTCGGATGGCCGCCGCCGCGCTGGGCGTGGGCGGGCCGGTCGCCCTGGGAGTCGCCACGGGCCACCCCGCCCTGGGCGCTCTCGCCGCCGTCGGCGCCCTGGCCGCGACCGGCGTCTCCGCGTCCGGGGCCGCGACGCCCGAGGTTCCGGCGCCCGGCTCGTCCGCGTCCGGCGGCCGCCCTGCAGCTTCAGCGGCCGACGCCCCAGCGGCCGGTGTGGCAGGCGGTGTTGCTGGCGGTCGCGGTTTGGGGGCCGGGGCTCCGCGGGCTGGTGTGGCGGGCGGTGTTGCTGGCGGTCGCGGTTTGGGGGCTGGGGCTCGGCGGGCTGGAAGGCGTTCGGGGCGGGCGTGGGGGAGGGTGGTGGGCAGGGCGGCCGGGATCGTGGTCGCCGTGGCCGCTGCCGGGTTCGCCGGTGCCGCTGTGGCCGGGCACGGGTGGGCCGAGGCGTCGGCGCTGGTCGTTCTGGCGGCCGCGGCGGCGCTGGTCGGCGGCGTCAGCCGGGCCATGGCGGAGAGCACCACCCGCTTCATCACCTTCATGGTCATCACCACCGGACTGGCGCGGCAGGGTCACCCGCTCGCCGTCGCCGCCGTCGTCACCGTCGGGATCGTGTGGGGCGTGCTGCTCGCCCTGCCCCTGGGCCGAGCGGCGAGCGCAGCCCAGGCGGAAGGCACCCAGGAGGGGCGCGTCCAAGCGGGAGGTGCCCGGGAGGGGCGCGTCCAGGCGGAAGGCACCCGGGAGGGGCGCGCCGGGAAGGGCAGGGTACGGCGGGTGGCGTGGCGCGGCATGTGGAGTGCCACGAGCCGGCAGTACGCGGGCCGGCTGGCCGCCTGCCTGGGGGCCGCCCAGGTCATCGCACTCCTCTGGCCCCACCCGACCGCGTCCTGGATCTCCGTCACCGTGGTGATCGTCGTCCGGCGGCGGCTGACCGGCGCGGCGCGGCGGGCCGTCGAGCGGGCCGCGGGGACCGCCCTCGGCGCCCTCGCCGTGGCGGTCATGCCCGCCTGGGCGTCGGCCGCGTGGCCGCTGGCGCTGCTCGTGGCCGGGCTGGCGGCCCTGAGGCCGCCGCTGAAGGACCGTCGCCCCGCCGCGTACGCCGCCGTGATGACGCCCCTGGTCCTGCTGCTCAGCGGTGGCGCGTCCGCGGGCATGGCCGGTCACCGGATCGCCGACACGGCCATCGGCTGCGCGCTCGCCCTCGGTTTCGGCTACCTACCCTGGGCAGTACGCCACCGGAAGGACGCGGCGCGGAGCGGGAAGGACGCGGCGCGGAGCCGCGAGAACGCCGTACACAGCCAGGAGAACGCAGTGCACAGCCGGAAGAAGGCCGTGCACAGCCGGAACGACAGGGCCGAGAGCCGGTCCGACGATGTGAGGAGTGCCCGTGCCGTCGTGGAGTGACCACGCGATCCTGTGGCAGGTCTACCCCCTCGGCTTCACCGGGGCCCCCGCCGTCGCCCCGCCGCCCGGCGAGCCGGTCCGGCACCGGCTGCGGCAGCTCGAACCGTGGCTGGACTACGCCGTCGAGCTCGGCTGCTCCGGCCTTCTGCTGGGTCCGATCTTCGCCTCCGAGACCCACGGCTACGACACCGTGGACCACTTCCGCGTCGACCCGCGCCTCGGCGACGACGCCGACTTCGACTCCCTCGTCGCCGAGGCGCGCGCACGCGGGCTGCGGATCGTGCTCGACGGCGTGTTCAACCACGTCGGCAGGTCCTTCGCCGCCGGCTCCGACTGGTTCAGGAAGGGACAGGACGGCTACGACACCTTCGAGGGGCATGAGCGCCTGGTCGCCCTCGACCACGGCCTGCCGGCCGTCCGCGACCACGTCGCCGCGGTGCTCGACCACTGGCTGACGCGCGGCGCGGCCGGCTGGCGGCTCGACGCCGCCTACGCCGTGCCCCCGTCCTTCTGGCGCCAGGTGCTGCCGGGCGTCAGGGAGAGGCACCCGGACGCATGGTTCGCCGGTGAGGTCATCCACGGCGACTACACCGGGTACGTCAAGGAGTCCGGGCTGGACTCCGTCACCCAGTACGAGCTGTGGAAGGCCGTCTGGAGCTCGCTCAACGACCGCAACCTGTTCGAGCTGGCCTGGGCCCTCGACCGGCACAACGACCTGCTCGGCGCGTTCACGCCGCTCACCTTCGTCGGCAACCACGACGTCACCAGGATCGCCACCCGGCTCGACGACCGGCGCCATCTCGGCCACGCCCTGGCGATCCTGCTCACCACCGGCGGCGTGCCCAGCCTGTACTCCGGCGACGAGCAGGCGTTCGAGGGGCTGAAGGAGGAGCGCGAGGGCGGCGACGACGCGATCCGGCCCGCCTTCCCGGCCGCGCCCGGAGACCTGGCCCCGTACGGCCGGGCGGCGTACCGCCTGCACCAGAACCTCGTCGGCATGCGCCGGCGCCACCCGTGGCTGGTGCGCGCCCGCACGACCGTCGAGCACCTGACCAACACGGCAGCGGCGCTCAGGTCGAGCGCCGGGGGAGAGGCGCTCATCACCCTGCTCAACCTCGACGACCGCGCCTACCGCTTCCCGATCGACGTCTCCCGGCTGACGCCGCTGGAGCCGGAGCGCGGCCACCAGGACCCCGCGGTCGTCGGCCCGCACGCGTGGCGGATCCTCGCCGAGAAGCCGGCGTGACATAGATCACCAAATGTGTCGGGAATATAGGGAAGCAAGGAATCTGTTGGCACCTGACGTGGACGAGGCACACGCGAGCAACCCCGGCGCTCCCATCGGCGGACGCTGTTGTCGCATGCGCACCCGGCGAATGCGCGCGGCGACACGCGCGCACACGCGGACGATGACGCGGGCCATAGAGCCGGCGCACATGCGGGCCATGGCAGGCGCGCACATGCGCGCGGCGGCCCCCACCGCCCGCTGACCGCGAGCCGGCCGCCTGCCGTAACCCGCCCGAGGGCGTAACGGCCCGCCGGCGCAAGGAACCGTCCGCCCTCCCCCCGAAGGTCTTCCGATGATCGCACCGAGCTACGTGCTGCGCAGGCTGAGCCACCTGCCGTTCCACCCCGGCGCCCACTGACTCGCGCCGCCGCCCGGCCCCGGTCCTTCAGGTCCTCCCGGTCCTTCCGTCGTTCGGAGCGGACGTCTCCTCCAGGCGTCGCTCCTGAAGACGGTTCCAGACGTTCGTCCGTTCCAGCGGCGTGGCCGCTGCCAGTGTGGGGTTTTCACGTGATCCAGGTTTCCGGCCTGCGCAAGCTGTACGGCGAGACCGTCGCCCTCGACGGTGTCGATCTGCGCGTGCGCGAAGGCGAGATCTACGGCGTGCTCGGTCAGAGCGGCGCCGGCAAGAGCACGCTGCTGCGCTGCGTCAACCTGCTGGAGCGGCCGACCGCGGGCACCGTCACGGTCGCCGGGCAGGACCTGACCGCCCTGCCGTCCCGCGAGCTCAACCGCGCCCGCCAGCGCATCGGCATGATCCACCAGCACTTCGCGCTGCTCTCCTCCCGCACCGTCGCGGGCAACGTGGCCTTCCCGCTGGAGGTTATGGGCGTGCCCCGAGCCGAGCGCTCCCGCCGCGTCGCCGAGCTGCTCGACCTCGTGGGACTGGGCGGCCGGGGCGGCGACCACCCGCACCAGCTCTCCGGCGGCCAGAAGCAGCGCGTCGGCATCGCCCGCGCCCTGGCCGGCAACCCGTCGGTGCTGCTGTCGGACGAGGCCACCTCGGCGCTCGACCCGGCCACCACGCGCTCCATCCTCGACCTGCTCAAGCGGCTGAACACCGAGCTGGGCCTGACGATCCTGCTCATCACGCACGAGATGAACGTCGTCAAGAGCGTCTGCGACTCCGTCGCCATCATGGCCGGCGGCCGGGTCGAGGAGTCCGGTGCCATCGCGGACCTCATCCGGACGCCCGGCTCCCGCCTCACCCGCGAGATCTTCCCGCTGCCCGAGCCCGCGCCGCCCGGCTCGGTCACGCTCACCTTCACCGGCGACCCGCAGCGGCCCGTCGTGTCGGAGGCGGTGCGCAAGTTCGACGTCGAGATCAGCATCCTCGGCGGCTCGATCGAGGAGCTGGCCGGCGGCGCGGTCGGCCGGCTGCGCGTCTCGATCACCGGTGACGCCGAACCCGCGCTCGCCTACCTGCGCGACCGCGGACTGCTCGTGGAGGTGGCCTCATGACCTGGGACGAGATGACCCCGCTGCTGTGGGAGGCCGCCGGGCAGACCGCGCAGATGGTCGGCTGGTCGACGCTGCTCACCGTGCTGTTCGGGCTGCCGCTGGGCGTGGCGCTGGTGGTCTTCGACCGTGGCGGGCTGCGTCCGCTCCCCGCGCTGAGGTCCGTGCTGGGCGTGGTGGTGAACGTCGGCCGGTCGCTGCCGTTCATCGTGCTGATGATCGCGATCATCCCGTTCACCCGGCTGGTCGTCGGCACCACGATCGGCACCGCCGCCGTGGTCGTGCCGCTCACCGTGGGCGCGGTGCCGTTCTTCGCGCGGCTGGTCGAGACCGCCCTGCGCGAGGTCGGGTCGGACGTGGTGCAGGCCGCGCAGGCCATGGGCGCGAGCCGTACGACCATCGTGCGGAAGGTGCTGCTGCCCGAGGCGTTCCCCGGCCTGGTGGCGGGGCTGACCGTCACGATCGTCGCGCTCATCGGCTACTCCGCCATGGCCGGGACGATCGGCGGGGGAGGGCTGGGCGACCTGGCCGTCAGGTACGGCTACCAGCGCTTCGAGACCCTGCTCATGATCGTCACGGTCGTGCTCCTGGTCGTGATCGTCCAGGTCGTGCAGAGCCTGGGCGACGCGGTGGCCCGCCGGCTGTCGCACCGCTGACTCACACGTACACCATCACTAAATAAAGGAAAAATCATGAAATTTCGGAACATTGTAGGTGTGGCCGCGCTGTCGGTGTTGCTGGCCGCATGCGGCACGTCGCAGTCCGCGACCACGAACGCGGGCGCCGAGTCCGCCGACACCGTGATCAAGGTGGGCGCGTCCCCGGTGCCGCACGCCGAGATCCTCAACTACGTCAAGGACAACCTGGCGCCCGCCGCCGGCCTGAAGCTGGAAGTGGTCGAGTTCACCGACTACGTGCAGCCGAACGTGCAGCTCAGCGAGGGCCAGCTGACCGCCAACTTCTTCCAGCACAAGCCGTACCTGGACGACTTCAACGCCTCCAAGGGCACGAAGCTGAGCTTCGTCACGCCCGTCCACCTGGAGCCGCTGGGCCTGTACTCCAAGAAGGTCACCGGCCTGGCGGCGCTGCCCTCCGGCGCGACCGTCGCCCTGCCCAACGACGCCACCAACCTCGGCCGGGCGCTCAAGCTGCTCGCCGACAACGGCGTCGTGACCCTCAAGGACGGCGCCGGCACCGCCGCCACCGAGCGCGACGTGACCGGCAACCCGAAGAAGCTGACGTTCAAGCCGCTGGAGGCCGCCCAGCTCCCGCGCTCGCTCGACGACGTGGACGCCGCGGTCATCAACGGCAACTACGCCATCGAGGCCGGGCTCAAGCCCGCCTCCCAGGCGCTGGCCCTGGAGAAGAGCGAGGGCAACCCGTACGTCAACGGCCTGGTCGTGCAGGCCGGGCACGAGAAGGACGCCGGCATCGTCACCCTGGGCAAGCTCCTGCAGGACCCGAAGGTCAAGGAGTTCATCAAGCAGAAGTACCAGGGCTCGGTCATCCCCGCGCAGTGACCCCCGTGCAGGAGCCGCGGCCTCGGCACGAGGCCGCGGCTCCGCCGTGCCCGGACCGGCACGCGAAGATCAGGACGCTGGCGCGGCGGCCGATGGCCGAATAGTGTTCGGTTCATGTACCCGGGAGTGATCGCGGCAGCGAACCCCGACAAACCCGCTGTCGTGATGGCGGGTTCCGGGGAGATCGTCACCTACCGGCGGCTGGACGAGGAGTCCAACCGGCTGGCCCACCTCTTCCGCGCCGCCGGGCTGCGGCCGGGCGACCACGTCGCCTTCATGCTCGGCAACCACCCGCTCTTCCTGGCCATCGCCTGGGCGGCCCACCGCTCCGGCCTCTACTACACGGCGATCAGCTCACGGCTGCTCACCGACGAGCTGGCCTACATCGTCGGCAACTGCGGCGCCCGCGTCTTCATCTCCAGCGCGGACCTGGCCGGCGTCGCCGCGTCCATCACGGACGCCACACCCCGCGTCGAGCGCCGCCTCATGCTGGAGGGCACGGCGCCGGGGTTCGAGTCGTACGAGAGGGCGGTCGCCGGCATGCCGGTCACGCCGATCCCCGACGAGCGCCAGGGCGCCGACATGCTGTACTCCTCCGGCACCACCGGCCGCCCCAAGGGCGTCAAGCCGTCGCTGCCGCGGGCCCCGCTCACCGAGCCCCCCATGCTCTACAAGCTGGTCGCGGGCCTGTTCGGGCCCACCGGCGACAGCGTCTACCTGTCGCCCGCGCCGCTCTACCACGCCGCCCCGCTGCGCTACTGCATGACGTTCCAGCGGCTGGGCGCCACGGTCGTGGTGATGGAGCGCTTCGACCCTGAGGAGTACCTCCGGCTCGTCGAGAGGTACGCGGTCACGCACACGCAGCTCGTCCCCGCCATGTTCAGCAAGCTGCTCAAGCTGCCGGAGGAGACGCGCAAGGCGTACGACCTGTCGTCGCTGACGTGCGCCATCCACGCCGCCGCGCCCTGCCCGGTCGAGGTCAAGGAGCGGATGATGGAGTGGTGGGGCCCGATCGTCCACGAGTACTACGCGGGCACCGAGGGCAACGGCTTCCTGTACGCCTCGCCGCAGGACTGGCTGGCGCATCCCGGGACGGTCGGCCGCTCGCTGCTCGGCCCCGTGCACGTCTGCGACGAGCGGGGCGAGGAGCTGCCCGCGGGGCGGACGGGCGTCATCTACTTCGAGAGCGGCGTGCGCTTCGAGTACCACGGCGACCCCGGCAAGACCCGCTCCGTGCAGGACCCCGGAGGGCGCGGCTGGACCACGCTCGGCGACATCGGCCATCTCGACGCCGACGGCTTCCTCTACCTCACCGACCGGCTCTCCTACATGATCATCTCGGGCGGCGTGAACATCTACCCGCAGGAGGCGGAGAACGTCCTGTCCGTCCACCCCAAGGTCGCCGACGTGGCCGTCTTCGGTGTGCCGGACGAGGAGATGGGCGAGCAGGTCAAGGCCGTGGTCCAGCCGGCGTCCATGGCCGAGGCGGGGCCGGGGCTGGAGGAGGAGCTGATCGCGTACTGCCGCTCACGGCTGGCCCCCTACAAGTGCCCGCGGTCGGTGGACTTCCGCGAGGAGCTGCCGCGCCACGCCACCGGAAAGCTGTACAAGCGGCTGCTCCGGGACGAGTACTGGCCCGCCGCCGACCCCGGCACGTCCGGGTAAATGAAGATTTTTTCTGGTTCGCGGGACAGGTGACCGAGCCCCCACCAGCGGTGATAAGGCCCGTGTCAGGGCTCTCAGGAACCTCTGATCACGGTCTTAACCTGCACTTACGCGCGACTTGGCACTCTTGGGTCATCGGGACTTGAGGAGATGACAATGAACGCGAACGAGCCTCGCGAGCAGGGAAACGGCGGCTGGAGCCAGTTCGGTGACACGCCGCCCTCCGCCGGGGGGTTCCCCCGGCGAGACACCATCATCATGGGTCACCCCGCACCTCCGCCCCCACCGCCCGCGCCCGCCAGGCCGGGCATCTCCACCCGTCAGAAGGCCATCGCCGGCCTCGCCCTGGCCGCCATGGCCCTCGGCGGCGGTGCGGCGGGGGCCGCCGTCGCCACCGCGATGCAGCCTGACACGGTGGCGGCCACGGCCGCCCCGGCGCCCGCCTCGTTCAAGCAGGCGGCCAGCACCCTGACCGTCTCGGACGTCGCCGCCAAGCTGCAGCCGTCCGTCGTCATGATCCAGGGCAGCACCGGCGAGGGCTCCGGCGTGGTGCTGTCCGCCGACGGCCTCGTGCTCACCAACAACCACGTGGTCGTGGGTGCCGGGCAGGGCGGCCAGATGTCGGTGAAGTTCAGCGACGGCAAGACCGCCAAGGCGTCGGTGGTCGGCACCGACCCGACGAGCGACCTCGCGGTCATCAGGGCCGAGGGCGTGTCCGGCCTGACCCCGGCCCAGCTCGGCGACAGCGACCAGGTCAGGGTCGGCTCGCCGGTCCTGGCCATCGGCAGCCCGCTCGGCCTGCAGGGCTCGGTCACGGCGGGCATCATCAGCGCCCTGGACCGCACGCTCACGGTCGGCGGCGAGCAGGAGCAACAGGGCCCGCCCGGCTGGGGGCAGCCCGGCGGTCAGGCGGCCGAGACCACCACGATCGGCGGCGCCATCCAGACCGACGCGGCGATCAACCCCGGCAACTCCGGCGGCGCCCTGGTGGACGCCGCGGGCCAGGTCGTGGGCATCAACACCGCCATCGCCACCAACGGCGGCAGCAGCGGCAGCATCGGGGTGGGCTTCGCGATCCCCATCAACACCGCCAAGCAGGTGGCCGACCAGCTCGTCAACGGCGGCAAGGTCAGCCACGCCTACCTCGGCGTGAGCGTCACCGACGCCACCGGTGATGTCACCGGCGCCCTGGTGCGCCAGGTGATCCAGGGCAGCCCCGCGGCCAAGGCCGGACTCCAGGAGGGCGACCTCATCACGAAGATCGCCGGCAAGCCCGTCGACGGCGGCGACACGGTCCTTGGCCAGGTCAGAGGTTTCAAAGCGGGCCAACAGGTTCAGATCACATATATGAGGGATGGAAAGACGAGTAACGTCACCGTCACTCTCGAAGAGAAGAAATAACAGGACCCCCTCACGGACGGGTGTGCCGTCGAGATCGCTGCGGACTCGGCGGCACACCCCCGTTCAGGTCTGCCATACGACGGCCCCGGCGACCGGGGCCGTCGTCGCGTGCAAGGCGTCAGGAGAACCGGCGGCCCTCGTCACGCCGGTAGGCCCAGCCGGCGGCCAGCGCACCCGCCACCGTCCATGCGGCCAGCATGACCAGCGCCGTCACGTTCGGGGCCGAGCCGGTGGTCGCGGCCCACACCAGCTCCACCGCGCCGCGGCTCGGAACGTAGGGCGAGAGCGCCTGGACGAACTCCGGCATGATCTGCGGCGGCATGAACAGCCCGCCCAGGATCGCGACCGGGAAGAACACCACCTGCGACACGCCGATCGCCGCCTTCGAGGCCAGCAGGAACCCCAGGAACAGCCCGATCATCATGAACGGCACGGCCCCGGCGAGCAGCGCCGCCAGCCCGAGCGCCAGCCTGGGCGCCGTGACGGTCGCGGCGGTGAGCAGCGCCGCGATGACCACCACCGGCACGGCTGCCGCGATCATGACCGCCATGGTGGTGAGGATCCGCCCGGCGAAGCGGGGGAGCGGCCCGGCGGGCAGGGTGCGCAGGTAGGGGTTCCAGGGCTGCTCGCGGTCCTGCGCGACCGAGATGCTCAGCCCCATCAGCGCCGCCGACATCGCGCCGATCATCATCATCGACCCGGTCGCGCGGGTGGCGCCCACCGGGTCGTCGCCCGCGAACGGCACGACGAACGCCAGCATCGAGGCCGCCGGGAAGAACGCGCTGGCCACCAGGCCGATCGGCACCCGGATCTGCTCCAGGAGCTGGTAGCGGGTATGGGCGAGGATGAGGCTAGACATGAGCGGTCTCCTTCGAGGTGATGGCCAGGAAGGCCTCCTCCAGCGTGGTGGGCCGGATCTCCAGCCCCGAGAACGGCGTGCCGCTGCGCACGAGCTCCACCACCAGCCGGTCGGGGTCGGTGGTGAGCAGGTGGACGCGGCCGTCCTCGCGCTCGACGCCGAGGACGCCCGGCAGCTCGGGCAGCGCGGCCGCGGTCAGCGACACGCGCCGCACGCCGACCACGTCGCGGATCGCGGCCACGGTGTCGTCGGCCAGCACCCGTCCATGGCCGACGACGATCACCCGCTGCGCCAGCGCCTCGATCTCCTCCAGGTAGTGGCTGGTCAGCACGATCGTGCCGCCCTGCTCGTGGAAGCCCCTGATGCCCTCCCACAGCGCGCGCCGGCCCTCCACGTCGAGGCCGGTCGTCGGCTCGTCGAGGAACACCATCCGCGGCTCGCCGGCGAAGGCCAGCGCCACGGCCAGCCGCCGCTTCTGCCCGCCCGACAGCCCGCCGATCTGCCGCTTGACCAGGTCCTGGAGCCCGAACTGTTCGAGCAGCTCCGACCTGTCGGCCTTGCGCGGGTAGTGCGCGGACACGAAGTCGACGATCTCGCCGACCCGCAGCGCCTCGGGCAGGCCGGTCTCCTGCGGGGTGACGCCGATGCCCCGCCGTACGACGGGATCCTGGGGCGAGCCGCCGAGCAGCTCCACGGTGCCGGACGTCGGCCGGCGCAGGCCGACGAACAGGTTGATGAGCGTGGACTTGCCGGCCCCGTTCGGGCCCAGCAGGCCGACGAGCTCCCCGGCGCGGATGTCGATCGACACCCGGTCGAGCGCGAGCACGTCGCCGTACCTCCGGGTCACCTCGGCCGTGCGGGCGAGGACCGTCATGTGGAGCCTCCAGCGGTGTCGATCAGGGCGCGGATGGCCCTGGTGTATTCGTCGAAGGCCAGCCGTCCGCGCTTCGTGAGCCCGACGTACGTGACGGGGGTGCGGCCTCTGTGGGTCTTGGTGATCCGGACGTATCCGGCGTCCTCCAGCTTGGTGAGGTGGACGGACAGGTTGCCCGCGGTCATGCCGAGCAGGTCCTTCAGCGCCGGGAACGCCATGTCGTCGCGGTCTCCCAGCGTGTTGAGCGCCGCCACCACCCGCAGCCGGGCCTGGGCGTGGATGACGGGGTCGAGCTCGGGTGGCGGAGGTGGGTCGGCCGTCATCCGCGCCACCGCAGCCAGATCCCCGCCCCGATGAACCCGCCGCCGACCAGGACCGCGTTCAGCAGCGCCTGCCAGCCCGCGCCCAGCATGATCCCGACGACGTTGACCGCGATCGTCCAGGCGCCGAGGAAGAACATCGGCCAGTTCAGCCAGACCGCCGCCGTCATCATGTAGATCACGCCGACGACGAGCAGCGACAGGCCCGCCCAGAGCAGCTGGGCCTCCTCCTCCTGCAGGACCAGGGAGATGCGGATGCCGATGGCGAACACGAGGACCATCCCGGCGAGCCAGGTGAAGCCGATCATCGTCCCGCGCGCCGAGCTGTCGCCGCGCAGCTGCCCGCTCATCCTCGCGATGCCGTAGCCGGCGAACGCGCCCGCCAGCACCTGGGCGCCCTGGAGCACGCCGACCGCCTGCATCTGCGAGATCGGCGCCAGCGGCCGGCCGTCCAGCCCGAAGTGCAGGAACAGCGCGGTGAAACCGATCAGCCAGGCGACCCCCCAGGGGACGTAGAGCAGCAGCGGCTCGCCCTGGAGCCGCCTGACCGTGGCGGCCTGCTGCTCCTCGATGAGCCGCAGCGTCTCCGCGGGACTGGGCGGGGCCTCGGCGTCGTCTGTCATTTCAACCTCTCTCACCATCAAACTGGTTTGTACTTTAAACCAGATGGTGCCGCCAACACAACACTCGACGAAATGTCACTGTTCGGGTCGGATGCGCGCTGCAATATTCCCTGGTCACCCGTGGTTGACAGGAATCTGGCGACCAGGTCATCCTGATCGGCGGCGTGCCCAAAGGACGCAAAACTCAACAATGGCAAGGCGTGACACATGACGTCAGATGCAGCACCCTTAGCATCTGTTCTGCCCCTCTACGAGGACCAGCTGCGCGCGACCCCAGAAAGGGTCGCCGTCTCGGCCGGCGAAGAACACCTCACCTACCGTGAGCTGGATCGCCTCGCGAACGGCATCGCCGATCACCTGCGTCGTCATACGGCGACCGCGCGGCCGCGGCCCTGGGTGGCCGTGCTCGCAGGCCGCTCGATCCGGCTGGTCGCGGGCCAGCTCGCCGCGATGAAGGCGGGCCTCGCCTTCGCGCCGATCGACCCGGCCACCCCCGCGGAGCGGGTCCACGCCATGCTGGCGGGAGCGGCGGCCGTGGTCACGACGCCGGAATGGCGGGCGATGGTCCCCGACGGCGTCCCGGTGATCGACGCGTCAGACGAGGCCGACGCGTCACCGCCGCCCCACGTAGAGGCCGACGACCTCGCCTACGTCGTCCACACCTCCGGCTCGACGGGGACTCCCAAGGGCGTGCTCGTCCCGCACCGTGCGCTGACCAACCTGATCAGGTGGTCGCACGACACCTTCGGGCGGGGCGGCCGGGCCCCGCTGCTCACCAGCCCCAACTTCGACCCGTCGGTCTGGGAGATCTGGACGTACCTGACCGCGGGCACCACGATGGTCATCCCCAGCGAGCGGACCAGGCTCTCGCTGCCCGCGCTGCGCGACTGGATTGTTGAGCAGGAGCTGACCACCTGCTACGCGCCCACCCCCATCGCCGAGGGCCTGCTCGGCCTGTCCTGGCCCGAGGAGACCAGGCTGGCGACGCTGAGCACCGGCGGCGACCGGCTCACCACCTATCCGGCCCCCGGCCTGCCCTTCCGGCTGGTCAATCTCTACGGCCCGGCGGAGTGCGCCGTCAACGCCATCGCCGGCGAGGTGCCGGTCCACGACGGGCAGAGCCGCCCGCCCGCGCTCGGCACGCCTCTGCCCGGCGTCACCGTCCATCTCCTGGACGAGGCGATGAAGCCGGTCGAGGAGGGCGAGATCCACCTCGGCGGCGTGTGCGTCGGCCTGGGCTACCTCGACCGGCCCGACCTCACGGCCGAGCGCTTCGTCCGTGACGAGGAGGGCCGGCTGCTCTACCGCACCGGGGACCTGGCCCGCCGCAACCAGGCGGGCGAGATCGAGTTCCTGGGACGGCTCGACGACCAGGTCAAGATCCGCGGCAACCGGGTGGAACTGGGCGAGATCGAGACCGTGCTCGGCCGTCACCCGCGGGTCCGGGCCGCCACCACCGCCGTCCGCGGCCACGAACTGGTCGCCTACGTCGTGGGTACGGCGACAGAGCAGGAGGGGCGCTCCCACCTCCGCCGGTTCCTGCCCGACTACATGATCCCCACCGCCTGGGTCGTCCTGGACGAGCTCCCGCTGACCGGCAACGGCAAGGTGGACCGTGCCGCGCTGCCGGACCCGGTCCGCGCCCCCCGCTCGGTCACTCCGCCCGGCACCCCCACCGAGGCGCTGCTCGCCGAGATCTGGCAGGACGTCCTCGCGGCCGGACCGATCGGCGCCGACGACGACTTCCTGGCCCTGGGCGGCCAGTCGCTGCTGGCGATGCGCGTCGCCGCCCGCGCCTGCGAGAGGCTGGGCAAGCCGGTCGAGCCCCGGATGCTCTTCGAGCACCCCGTGCTCGCCGCGTTCGCCCGCGCGGTCGACGCCCTGCCGCCGGCGGCCGCTGAGACCCCCGCCGAGGACGGGCTGACGCCCGCACAGCGCCGGCTCTGGTTCATCGACCAGATGGCGCCCGGCTCGCAGTACAACGTGCCCATCCTGTTCGCCCTGGACGGTCCCCTCGACACCGGGCGGCTGGAGAGCGCGATCAACGAGATCGTGCGCCGGCATCCGTCCCTGCGCACCCGCTACGAGGAGCACGACGGCGAGCCGGTCCCCGTGGTCGAGCCGGCGGTGACCGTGGCGATGAAGGTCATGGACGCCACTCCGCGCGGCGCGGACGCGCTGGCCCGGCACGCCGCCCGTGACCCCTTCGACCTGCGGAACGGCCCCGTGCTGCGGGCGCTGCTGCTGCGGCTCGCCGACGACAGGCACCGGCTGCTGGTGACCGTCCACCACATCGCCTTCGACGGCTGGTCGGCCGGGGTCCTCCTGGACGAGCTGGCGCGGCTCTACGCGGGGGAGACCCTGCCCCTGCCGGCCGGCCCGCGCCAGGCCCGGCGAGGTCTCGAGGGCCTGCCGTACTGGAGGAAGGCCCTGGACTCGCCGCCCGAGCGGCTGGGGCTGCCCGCCGACCGCCCCGGGGCCGCGGCGCCGGTGCGGCGCGGCGCCCGGGTCCGGGTCACGCTGCCGGACGGGCTGCTCGGCGACCTGGAGGCGCTGGGCAGGCGCGCCCAGGCCAGCCCGTTCATGGTGCTGTTCGCGGCCTTCCAGGCGCTGCTGCACCGCTACAGCGGCCAGGACGACATCGTGACGGGCGTGCCGTTCTCCGGCAGGGAGGCGCCGGGCGCCGACTCCATGATCGGCTTCTTCGTGGAGACGCTGCCGATCAGGACCGGCCTGGCCGGCGACCCCTCCTTCGAGCGCCTGCTGTCGCAGGTGCGGGCGGCGGTCCTGGCCACGCCCACCGACGTGCCGCTCGAGGAGATCGTGCGCGAGCTCTGCCCCGACGGACGGCCGCCGTTCGACGTGCTGTTCGCGATGCAGGACCCGCCGGACGCCCGGCGGGGCGACGGCGTGACCTTCCGGATGCTGGAGGAGGTGGAGAACGGCGGCGCCAAGGCCGACCTGGTGCTCTACGCCGAAGGGCAGCGGATGAGCCTGGAGTTCGCCACCGACCTGTTCGAGCGCGCCACCGCCGAGCGCCTGCTGGGGCACTACGTACGCGTCCTGGAGCAGGTGGCGGCCGACCCGGCCGCGCCCGTCTCCGCGCTGCTCGCCCGCGAGCACGAGCCCCCCGGCCGCGGTCCCGGCCAGTGCCTGCACCGGCTCTTCGAGCAGCAGGCGGACAGGACGCCCGACGCGGTCGCCGTCGAGTTCGACGGCGACGCCCTCACCTACGCCGAGCTCGACCGGCGCGCCAACAGGCTCGCCCACCTGCTGCGGGGCATGGGCGTGGGCCCGGAGGTGCCGGTCGCCCTGCACGTGCGGCGCTCGCTCGACCTGCCCGTGGCGCTGCTGGGCATCCTGAAGTCGGGCGGCGCCTACGTGCCGCTCGACCCGTCCTATCCCGAGGGGCGCCTCACCCAGGTGCTCGGCCGGGTCGACACCCCGGTCCTGGTGACGCACCGGGCGCTGGCCGGCGGCCTGCCGCACGAGCGGCCCGTCCACGTCGACACCGACCTCGACGGGCAGCCGGACCACCGGCCGGACAGCGGGGTCACGCCCGACGACCTGGCCTACATCCTGTTCACCTCGGGCTCGACCGGGCAGCCCAAGGGCGTGGCGATGCCGCATCGCCCGGTGGCCAACCTCATGGCCTGGCACAGCGGCTCCTACCGGAGCCTGCAGTTCACCGCCCTCGGCTTCGACGTCTCGGTGCAGGAGATCTTCAGCACCTGGGCGTACGGCGGGACGCTCGTCATGGTCGGCGACGACGTGCGGCGCGACCCGGCCGCCCTGCTCGACCACATCGCGCGCCACCGGGTGGAGCGCATCTTCCTGCCCTTCGTGGCGCTGCAGTCGCTGGCCGGCGCCGGGACCGAGCCGCCCGCCACGCTGCGCGAGGTGATCACCGCGGGCGAGCAGCTCCAGGTCACCCCGCAGCTCGAACGGTTCGTCAAGCCGTGGATGACGCTCCACAACCAGTACGGGCCGACCGAGGGCGCGATCATCGACATCGCCCACACACTCACCGGCCCTCCGCGGGACTGGCCGCGGCTGCCCCCCATCGGCAGGCCGATCACCGGCGTCCAGGCGTTGATCCTGAACCGCCTGGGCCACGAGACCCCCGACGGCGTCCCCGGCGAGCTGCACCTCGGCGGCGCCTGCCTGGCCAGGGGCTACCACGGGCAGCCCGAGTTGACCCAGGAGCGTTTCATCACCTGGCGGGACGGGCGCCGGCTCTACCGGACGGGGGATCTGGCCCGCCGGAACGAGGCCGGGGACATCGAGTTCCTGGGCCGCGCGGACGACCAGGTCAAGATCCGCGGCTACCGGGTCGAGCCCGGCGAGATCGCCGCGGTGATGGCCGGGCATCCCGCCGTGCGCGAGGCGTTCGTCATGGCCAGGGAGGGCAGGCTGGTGGGCTACGTCGCCGCCGACGGCACCCCCGAGCTGCGGCCCTACCTGGCCGAGCGGCTGCCCGAGTACATGGTGCCGAGCACGTTCGTCACGCTGGACTCCCTGCCGGTGAACCCGTCGGGCAAGGTGGACCGGCAGGCCCTGCCGGAGCCCGGCACGGGCACGCGGACCGTCACGGCCCCGGCCACTCCGGTGGAGCAGGCCATCGCCGCCATCTGGCAGGAGGTGCTGGGCGGGCAGGTCGGCCGGCACGACAACCTCTTCGACCTGGGCGGACACTCGCTCAACGCGACCCGGATCGCGTCCAGGCTGCGCGAGGCGCTGGAGGTGCAGGTCCCCCTGCGGAAGCTTTTCGCCCACCCGACCGTCGCCGAGCTCGGCGCGCGGCTCGCCTCACCGGACGTGGAGGCGGCCGCCGAGCTCTATCTCATGGTCGCGGCGTACTCAGACGAAGAGGCCGAGGCACTGCTGCGGTCCATGGAAGGTAACCAATGAGCCTGTCACCCCAGCAGCGCCAGCTCCTGGACGCGTTACGCAAGAAGAAGCAGCAGGCCGGGCGGTCCAGGCCCGACCGGCTGCCGATGTCCTTCACCCAGGCGCGCGCCTGGTACCTGGACAGGATGGCGCCGGGCGCCGCGCACTACCTGATCCCGCTCGCCTTCCGCATCGAGGGCCCGCTCGACCGCGAAGCGCTGCACCGGGCGCTGAACGCCCTGGTGGCCAGGCACGAGAGCCTGCGCACCACGTTCGCCATGGACGAGGACGGCCCGTACCAGATCGTGGCCGAGTCGCTGACGATCGGCCTGGCGGACACCGCGGACGGCACGCCGATGGACCTGACCACCGGCCCGCTCATCCGCGCGCACCTGGAGCGCGAAGCCGCGGACCGGCACGTCCTTCACCTCACGCTCCACCACATCGTCGCCGACGCCTGGTCGCTGGACGTGCTGCGCCACGAGCTGGGCGCGCTCTACGACGGCCGGGAGCTGCCGGCGCTGTCCCGGCAGTACGCCGACTACGCGATCCGGCAGCGGGACGACGACCACAGCCGGGAGCTGGACTACTGGCGCAGGACGCTGGCCGGCGCGCCGCCGGTCACCGAGCTGCCGGCGGATCTGCCCCGGCCGGCCGTCCAGACGTACGCGGGCGCCGAGCTGCCCTTCTCCCTGGACCTCCCGCGCGAGGAGTTCAAGGCGTACTGCCGGAGCCTGGGCGCGACGCCGTACATGGTGCTGTTCGCGGCCTACCTGGTCGTTCTCTCCCGGCGCTCCGGCCGGCATGACCTCGTGGTGGGCACGCCCATCGCCAACCGGGACAGCGTCGAGTTCGAGGGCCTGATCGGGTTCTTCACCAACACCCTGGCCATCCGCGCCGACCTGTCGGGCGACCCGTCGTTCCCCGAGGTGGTCGAGCGGGTCAGGGACGCGGTGCTCGACGCCCACGACCACCAGGCGATGCCGTTCGAGCGGCTGGTGGAGGAGCTCAACCCGGAGCGCCGGCTGGACCGCAGCCCGGTCTTCCAGACGATGTTCAACATGCTGCCCGAGGCCACGGCGGCGCTGGAGCTGGCCGGGCTGACGGTCACCCCCGTGGAGATCCCCGAGCGCACGGCCAAGTTCGACCTGACCGTGGGCGTCCGCGAGACCCTGGACGGGCTCGTCGAGTACAACACGGACCTGTTCCACCCGGGAACGATCCGCGCCCTCGTGGCCGACCTCCAGCAGGTGCTCTCGGCGGCCATGGCCGGGGACGAGGCGCCCGGGGAGCTGCCGCGCCACCAGATCTCCCAGCTCGTCACCCGGGCCTGGCGCGAGGCGCTGGGCGGCGACGCCTTCGGCCCCGACGACAACTTCTTCGACGTGGGCGGCCACTCGCTGCTCGTCCTGCAGGTGCATGAGCGGCTGCGCAAGCGGTTCAGCCTGACCGTCACCGACCTGTTCCGGTACCCCACCGTCGCCTCGCTGACGGACTTCCTGAGCCCCGGCGCTCCGGCCGCGCCGGAAATCGTCCGGGCGGCGCCCGCGTCCGCCGGGGGCGCGCTCGCCATCGTCGGCATGGCCTGCCGCTTCCCGGGCGCCTCGGGGCCGGAGGAGTTCTGGGCGGCGATCCGCGACGGAGTGGAGGCCGTACAGGACTTCACCGACGAGGAGCTGCTGGCCGACGGCGAGGACCCCGGCCGGCTGGCCGACCCCGCCTACGTCAGGTCCGGGACGGTGCTGGAGGGCATCGACCTGTTCGACGCCACGCTGTTCGAGTTCACCCCGCGCGAGGCCGAGATCCTCGACCCGCAGCAGCGCCTGTTCCTGGAGACCGCCTGGGAGGCCCTGGAGGACGCCGGCTGCGACCCCGCCCGCCACCCGGGGCAGATCGGCGTCTTCGCCGGATCGGCGATGAGCAGCTACTTCATCGAGAACCTGCTGGCCGCGCCCGACGTGCTCAAGGCGGTGGGCGAGTTCCAGGTCCTGCTCAGCAACGACAAGGACTCCCTGCCCACCCGGACCTCCTACAAGCTCGACCTGCGCGGGCCGAGCGTCAGCGTGAACAGCGCCTGCTCCACCTCACTGGTCGCGCTGCACCTGGCCAGGCAGAGCCTGATCGCCGGCGACTGCGACATCGCGCTGGCCGGGGCGGTCCGGGTCAACGCCTGGACCCGCCGCGGCTACCTGTACCAGAGCGGCGGCATCGGCTCGCCGGACGGCCACTGCCGCCCCTTCGACGCCGAGGCGCAGGGCACGATCGGCTCCAGCGGCGTGGGCGTCGTCGTGCTCAAGCGGCTGGAGGACGCCGTCGCCGCCGGCGACACCATTCACGCCGTCGTCCGCGGCTCCGCGGTCAACAACGACGGCACCAGGAAGGTCGGCTACACCGCGCCGGCCGTGGACGGCCAGGCCGAGGTCATCACCGCGGCACTGGCCTCAGGCGGCGTCGACCCCGCCACCATCGGCTACATCGAGGCGCACGGCACGGGCACCGCGCTCGGCGACCCCATCGAGGTGGCGGCGCTCTCCCAGGTCTTCACCGGCGACCGGCCGATCGCGCTGGGCTCGGTCAAGTCCAACATCGGCCACGCCGACGCCGCGGCCGGGATGGCCGGGCTGATCAAGACCGTGCTGGCGCTCAAGCACCGCACGCTGCCGCCCACGGCCAACTTCACGACGCCGAACCCGCGCATCGGCTTCCACCCGTTCTACGTGCCGACCGCCGGCACGGAGTGGCCCGAGGGCCCGGAACCCCGCAGGGCGGGCGTCAGCGCGTTCGGGATGGGCGGCACCAACGCCCACGTCGTGCTGGAGGAAGCGCCACCGCGGCCGGCCGCCCAGCAGCCGGCCGCGCCGCCGGCGGCCGGCCCGCACCTGCTGGTCCTGTCGGCCGCCAGCGACACGGCGCTCGCGGAGCAGGCCACCCGGCTCCGCGCCCACCTGCGCGCGCATCCGGACACGGAGCTCGGCGACGTGGCCGCCACCCTCCGGCACGGCCGCCGCCACCTCCGGCACCGCGGCATCCTGGTCGCCGAAGACCCGCGGTCGGCGCTGGACGCCGAGCTCGTCACGGGCGAGTCGCGCCCGCGCGAGGTCGCCTTCGTCTTCCCCGGCCAGGGCGCGCAACAGCGGGGGATGGGCGCGGGCCTGTACCGGTCGGACGGCGTCTTCCGCGCCGCCGTCGACTCCTGCTCCGGCATCCTGGAGCCGCACCTCGGCCTGGACCTGCGCCAGGCCCTGTACGGCGAGGCCGGCGACCTCGACCAGACCTGGCTCACCCAGCCCGCGCTGTTCGTGACGGAGTACGCGCTCGCGCGCACGCTGATCGAGCGCGGGGTCCGCCCGGCGATGATGGCCGGCCACAGCATCGGCGAGTACGTCGCCGCCTGCCTGGCCGGGGTCTTCACCCTGGAGGACGCCCTGCGCCTGGTCGCCGCCCGCGGCCGCCTGGTGCAGAGCCTGCCGCCGGGTTCGATGCTCGCCGTGCCGCTGCCCGAGTCCGAGCTGGGCGACCTGCTCGGTGAGGACGTCTCCCTGGCGGCGGTCAACACCCCCGAACGGTGCGTCCTGGCCGGCCCGGAGCCGGCCATCGCCGAGCTGGAGCGGCGGCTGACCCGGCAGGGCGTCGCCTGCCGCCCGCTGCGCACCTCGCACGCCTTCCACTCCTCCATGCTCGATCCGGTGCTCGACGCCTTCGCCGCCGAGGTGGACTCCGTGCGGCTGGGCACTCCGGACCTGCCGTACCTCTCCAACGTCACGGGCGGCTGGGTGTCCGGCGCCGAGACCAAGGACCCCGCCTACTGGGTGCGCCACCTGCGGGAGACCGTGCGGTTCGCCGACTGCGCCGCCGCCCTGGTGGAGGCCGGCGTGGCCGTGGCCGAGGCGGGGCCGGGCCGCACGCTGACCACCCTGGTGCGCCGCCAGGGAGGCCAGGCCGTGGCCGCCCCGCTCGCCGAGCCGGACAGCGGGCCGGCCGCCCTGCTGGAGGCCGTCGGACGGCTGTGGGTGAGCGGCGCCGACGTCGACTGGGCCAGGGTCGGCCCGCCCGGCAGGCGGGTTCCGCTGCCCTCCTATCCGTTCGAGCGGCGCCGCTACTGGATCGAGCCGCGGACCCGGCGCTCCGAGCTCGCGGCGGCGCCGATGCCGGTGCCGGTCGCGGCGGCGGAGACCCCGGCGGCCCAGGAGCTCGACCCGGTCGCCGCGGCCTGGCAGGACGTGCTCGGCATCGTCCCGGCCGGCCCGCAGGACGACTTCTTCGACCTGGGCGGCGACTCCCTCGTGGCCACCCAGCTCGCCGCCCGCCTCGGCCTGTCCATCGAGGCCGTCTTCGACCACCCCACGCTGGGCGGCCAGCGGGAGCTCGTCGCCTCGGCGGGCACCGCCGAGGAGATCACGGCCGTCGACGAGCCCGGCCCGGCCCCCGTCTCGTTCGTCCAGCGGCGCATGTGGTTCATCGACCAGGTGCACGGCTCGGCCGCCTACGCCGTCGCCACGGCGCTGGACCTGCGGGGTGAGCCGGACGTGGAGCGGCTGCACGGCGCCCTGCGTGAGCTGGTGCGGCGGCACGAGTCCCTGCGGACCGTCTTCCACGCCCCGGACGGCGAGCCGGTGCAGGTGGTGCTGCCCGCCGGGGAGGTGCCGCTGCCGGTCGAGGACTGCGATGACGCCGAGCGGGCGCTGAGCGAGGCCGCGGCCCAGCCCTTCGACCTGGAGCACGGGCCGCTGTTCCGGGCCCGGCTGCTGCGGCTCGCCCCGGATCACCACGTCCTGTCGCTCGTCTTCCACCACATCGTCGTGGACGGCTGGACGATCACCCTGCTGAGGACCGAGCTGGCGGCGCTGTACAACGGCGAGACGCTGCCCGAGCCGCGGGTCAGGTACCGCGACTACGCGCGCCGGCAGCGGGAGCAGACCGCCGACCTCGGCTTCTGGACGCGGCGGCTGCGCGGCATCCCGCACAGCCTGGACCTGCCCACGGACCGGCCGCGCCCGCCGATGCAGACCTTCGAGGGGGCCGTCGTCACCCGCGCGCTCCCCGCGGACCTGGTCAAGGGGCTGCGGGCGCTGAGCCAGGAGCGGGGCGCCACGCTGTACATGACCCTGCTGGCCGCGCTGCACACGCTGCTGTACCGCTACAGCGGCCAGGAGGACATCTGCGTCGGCTCGCCCGTGGCCGGGCGCACCCGCCCCGAGCTGGAAGGCATCGCGGGCTGCTTCATCAACACCCTGGTCATGCGGGCCACGATGGACGGCGGGCTGCCGTACACGGATCTGCTGGCGCAGGTGCGCGAGTACGCGCTGGGCGCCTACGCCCACCAGGACGTGCCGTTCGAACGGCTGGTGGAGGAGCTCGACCCGCCCAGGGACCTGTCGCGCAACCCGCTCTTCCAGGTGCTGTTCAACCTGCTCAACCTGCCCAAGAGCGACCTCGACATGGCCGGGCTGGCCGTGGAGGAGCTGGACGTGGAGACGGGCACCGCCCAGGTGGACCTGGTCCTCTACGCCTACGACCACGGCGACGAGCTGCTGTGCAGGCTGGAGTACAACACCGCCCTCTACGACGCCGGCACCGTCGAGCGGCTGCTGCGGCACTACGAGACCCTGCTGTCCGCGATCGTCGCGGCGCCCGGTACGGCGCTGTCCGACCTGGTCCTGCTCACCGGCGAGGAGCTGGCCGAGCAGCTGGACAGCCAGGACGTCGAGGTGCCCGGCCTGTGCGTCCACGAGCTGGTGGAGGCGCAGGCCGACCGGACGCCCGACGCCGTGGCCGTCACCTTCGAGGGCGTCTCGCTGACGTACCGGGAGCTGGACGAGCGGGCGAACCGGGTCGCCCGGCGCCTGCGGGCGGCGGGCACGGGGCCCGAGGAGCTGGTGGGCGTCGCGATGGAGCGGTCGGCCACGATGCTGGTCACCCTGCTCGGGGTGCTGAAGGCGGGCGGCGCCTACGTGCCGCTCGACCCGATGTACCCGCAGGAGCGCCAGGACTACATCCTGGACCACTCGGGCATCCGCGTCCTGGTCACCGAGCGCGAGCTGGCCGGCCGCTACACCGGCTACCAGGGGCAGATCGTCCTCGTCGACGACGGCTTCTCCGAGGAGAGCCCCGAACGGCTGGGCGTCCCGGCCACCCCGGAGAACCTCTGCTACGTCCTCTACACCTCCGGCTCCACCGGGCTGCCCAAGGGCGTGCGCGTCCAGCACTCCTCGGTGGTCAACTTCCTCACCTCGATGAGCCGCGAGCCCGGCCTGACCGGCCAGGACACGCTCCTGGCCGTCACCACGTTCGCCTTCGACATCTCGGTGCTGGAGCTGTTCCTGCCGCTCACGGTCGGCGCCCGCGTGGTGATCGCGAGCCGTGAGGCGGCCTACGACCCGGTACGGCTCGCCGCCCTGCTCGACGGCGCGACCGTCATGCAGGCCACCCCGGCGACCTGGCGGCTGCTGCTGTCGTCGGGATGGGAAGGCGGGCCCGCGCTGAAGGCGCTCTGCGGCGGCGAGGCGCTCCCCGCCGACCTGGCCGCCGACCTGCGCGGCCGGGTGGCCGAGCTGTGGAACATGTACGGGCCGACCGAGACCACGATCTGGTCCACCCTCACCCGCGTCACCGACGGTCCGATCACCATCGGCCACCCGATCGCCAACACCCGCATCCACCTGCTCGACGCCGCGATGCACCTGGTTCCCACCGGCGTGGTCGGCGAGCTCTACATCGGCGGGGCGGGCCTGGCCCGCGACTACCTCGGCCGGCCCGAGCTGACGGCCGAACGCTTCGTCACCTGGCATGACGGCGGCAGGCTGTACCGGACCGGTGACCTCGCCAGGCGCCGGGCCGACGGCTCGATCGAGTTCCTCGGCCGGGCCGACGGGCAGGTGAAGGTCCGCGGCTACCGGATCGAGCTGGGCGAGATCGAGTCGCTCCTGCTGGCGCATCCCGCGGTCCGCGAGGCGGTCGTGGTGGTGCGCGGCACGGACGAGGACAAGAGCATCGCCGCCTACCTGACCGTCCACACCCCGGCCGACTCCGAACACGACTGGCGCGACCACCTGCGGCGCAAGCTGCCCGACTACATGATCCCCTCGGCGTTCACCCTGATGGAGGCGCTGCCGCTCACCCCCAACGGCAAGGTGGACCGCAAGGCGCTGCCCGAGCCGGTGAGCCGGGCGCGCGCCGAGGGCGCGGCGCCGCGGACGCCGGCCGAGGTCAGGCTGGCCGAGCTCTGGTCGGCGATCCTGGGCGTGCAGGGCATCGGCATCGACGACGACTTCTTCGGGCTGGGCGGCGACTCCTTCAAGGCCGTGCGCGCCGTACGGGACTCCGGGATCCCGGCGACCGTGCTGGACCTCTTCAAGAACCCCACCATCAGGGCGTTCGCCACACTCGACGGGTCGTCGCGGGGCGGCGGCCTGCTGCACGAGCTGACGCCCCCGCGCGCCGCGGCCACGCTGACCCTGGTCTGCGTGCCGTTCGCGGGCGGCGGCGCGATCACGTACCAGCCGCTGGCCGCGGCCCTGCCCGAGCACATCACCATGCTCGCGCTGGAGCCACCGGGCCACGACACCGGCAACCCCGGCGAGCCCGTCCTGCCCTTCCACGAGCTCGTCGAGGGCTGCGTCAAGGAGATCAAGGAGAAGGTCGGCGGGCCGTTCGCGCTCTACGGCCACTGCATGGGCGGCGCGCTCACCGTCCAGCTGGCCCGCCGGCTGGAGGAGGAAGGCGTCAAGCCGGTGAAGGTGGTCATCGGCGGCCACTTCCCGGCGCCCCGCCTGCCCGGCAAGGCCTTCGCCTGGTTCCGCAGGATCTTCCCGATGGAGCGGTGGACCTCCAAGCGGCAGGCGCTGGAGTTCCTGCGGGCGATGGGCTTCTTCACCGAGGAGCTCGACCCCCGCGAGCGTGACTTCATCATGGGCGTCTTCCTCCACGACACCCAGGAGGGCGAGGACTACTACACCGACCTCTACCAGGCGCCCATCAAGAAGCTGTCGGCGCCGCTGGTCTGCGTGGTCGGCGAGAACGACCGCGCCACCGAGCTGTACGAGGAGCGCTTCCGCGAGTGGGAGGCGTTCTCCGACTCGGTGTCGCTGGAGGTCATCCCCAAGGCGGGGCACTACTTCCAGAAGCACCAGGCGCCCGAGCTGGCCGAGATCCTCAACGACGCGGACCGGCCCGCGCCACCGCCGCCGCCCCTGCCCCGCGTCCAGCAGGCCAGCCTGAAGACGTTCTTCCTGGTGGCCTTCGGCCAGCTGGTGTCGCTGATCGGCACCGGACTGACCACGTTCGGCCTGGGCCTGTGGGTCTACCAGCAGACGCAGTCGATCTCGATGTTCGCCGTCGTCTCGGTCATGGCGATGCTGCCGGCCGTCGTGCTGGCGCCGATCGCGGGAGCGGTGGCGGACCGCTGGAACCGCAGGCTCGTCATGATCACCGCGGACTCGGCGGCGGGCGTCGCCTCCGCCTCACTGGCCGCCCTGCTCTGGACGGGCGGCCTCGAACTCTGGCACGTCTACGTCATCGTCGCCGTCGGCGCGGTCTCGACGGCCTTCCACCAGCCCGCCTACATGGCGGCCGTGGCCCAGCTCGTGCCCAAACGCTACTACGGCAGAGCCAACGGCCTGGCCCAGCTGGGACAGGCCGCCGGGACCGTCCTGGCGCCGCTGCTGGGCGGCGCGCTGGTGGCCGCCATCGGGATGCGCGGCATCGTCACGATCGACCTGTCCACCTTCGCCTTCGCGGTCACCGTGACGCTGGCGGTCCGCTTCCCGAACACGCTGTTCAAGAAGCGGGAGGAGTCGTTCTGGCAGGAGGTGACCGGGGGCTGGCGCTACATCTCCCGCAGGCACGGGCTGCTGGCCATCATCCTGTTCACCTCGTTCCTGAACTTCCCCTTCGCCATGGTCGAGGTCCTGGCCACGCCGCTGCTGCTCAAGCTCACCGACACCGGCGGCCTGGGCGTGGCGCTCTCGATGACCGGCGTCGGGCTCCTGACCGGCAGCGTGATCATGACGGTGACCGGCGGCCTGGCGCGCCGTACGCACGGCATCCTCGGCAGCTTCATCGCCCTGGGCTTCGCCTTCGCCGTCATCGGGATCGCGCCGCACCCGGCGCTGCCCGCGATCGGGCTGTTCTGCGTCGGGCTGCTCACCGCGTTCCTGAACACGCACTGGTTCTCCATCGTGCAGCAGAAGGTCGGGCTCGACCTGCAGGGCCGGGTCATCGCCACCAATCTGATGCTCAGCTGGGCCATGGTCCCGCTCGGCTTCCTGCTGGCCGGACCGCTGGTCGAGCACGTCTTCGACCCCATCGCCGGCGCCGCGCAGGGCAGGGGCATCGCCCTGCTCACCGTCGTCGCCGGGGCGGTGACCGTGCTCATCGGCCTGGCGGCCGCGCGTTACCGGCCGGTCCGCCGCCTGGAGGACGACCTGCCCGACGCGATCCCCGACGCGGTGGTCATCACCGACAAGGACCTGATCCAGCAGCAGGCCGACAAGCAGCTCGTCGCCTGATCGCCCACCCCTGGCACGGCGCCGCCGTGCCGGGGGACGCGCTAGCGGGAGCGGGTGAGGGCCTCGGACTCCCACAGGTCGCGGTAGTAGCCGGGCTCGGCCACCAGCGTGGCGTGGGTCCCGCGCTGGACGACCCGGCCGTCCTCCAGCACCACGATCTCGTCCACGTCCTCCAGCCCGTGCAGCCGGTGGGTGACGAGCAGCGTGGTGCGGCCCCGGGTGGCGTCGAGCAGGTCCGCCATGAGCCGGTCGGCCGTGTCCTCGTCCAGCGCCTCGGCCGGCTCGTCCAGCAGCAGCACCGGCGGGTCGTACAGCAGGGCCCGGGCCAGGGCCAGCCGCTGGAGCTGGCCGCCGGACACCGTCCGGCCGTCCTCGCCGAGCTGGACGTCCCAGCCGGTCCGCTCGGCCCACTGCTCCAGCCGCGCCTCGCGCACGGCCGCGGCCAGCTCCTCCTCGCCGGCCTCGGGGCCGGCCAGGCGCAGGTTGTCGCGCAGACTGGCCTGGAAGACGTACGGGTCCTGGGTGAGGCCGGTCATCAGCGCGCGGACGTCGTCCGGCGCCATGCCCCTCACGTCGGCGCCGTTGACCAGCACCCGGCCCGCCTCGGGCTCGACCAGGCGCATCAGCGCCGACAGCAGGCTGCTCTTGCCGGCCCCGCTGGGGCCGACGAGCGCCACCCGCCGGCCGGGCGTCAGCGTCAGGGACACGCCGTCGACCGCGGGCCGCGCGGCGTCGCCGTGCCGTACGACGAGGTCCTCGACCTCGACCGTGTACGGCGGCGCGGGCACGGGGGCGGGGGAGGGCGGCTCGGCGACGGCGGGCGGGGCCGAGCGGACCTCCTTCAGCCGCTGCAGCGCGGCCGTGATGCCCGCCATGCGCTCGCCCGCCGCCGCCAGCGGCAGGACCGGCTCGAACGACACCAGCGCCGTCAGCGCCAGCACGGCCGTGGCGACGCTCCCGGCGCCGGCGCCCTGGGCGAGCAGGACGATGGCCGCCACGGTCAGCCCCTGCACGAGGGTGCCCCCGGCCAGGGCGAGGGCGTGGACGCGGGCCTGGCGGCGTTCGAGGGCGGCCAGGGCGCCGTCCGCGTCGAGGGCCGTCGCGAGCGCGCGGCCCTCCGCGCCGTACGCGGCCAGGTCGGCCGAGCCGTGCACCAGGTCCGCCACCGCGCCCGCGAGCGCGGCCCGGGCCGGGGCGATCCGGGCCGACCAGCGGCGCGCCGCGGCGGCGGTGGCGGCGGGCAGCGCCACGCCCGCCACGGCCAGCCCGCCGGCCAGCACCAGCGCCGTCACGGGCAGCACGAACAGCCCGACCACGACCGCGGCCAGGCCGGTCAGCGCCGCGGCGGCGGCCGGGAGCAGGGCGCGCACGAGCAGGTCCTGGACCGCCTCGGTGTCGTCGACCATCCGGCTCAGCAGGTCGGCGCCGCCGTGCCGGGGCGGGCGCGGCGGGATCAGCGCCTCGTACAGCTCCTCGCGGGTGCCGGCCTGGGCGCGCAGGGCCACGTCGTGGCCGGTCAGGCGCTCGGCGTAGCGCAGGACGCCCTTGCCGGTGGCGAACGCCCGGGTGGCGACGATCGCCACGCTCAGCGCGGCCAGCTCCGGCTGCTCGGCGGCCCGGGTGATGAGCCACGCGGCGGCGGCGATCAGCCCGAGCCCGGCCAGGTCGGCGCCCGCGCCGGCGAGCACGGCCCAGATCAGCCGGACTCCCGTCCGCCCGCTCATCGGTCACCTCCGCGGCTCCGGTCGCGCCCGCCGGCCCGGACAGGATCGTCGCGACCCGGGAACGTGTCGGGGGATGGTGTGTGCGGGCGGGCCGTGTCGGGGGAGGGTGCGTCCGGGTGGGCCGTGTCGGCGATGACGCGGCCCTCGTGGAGGCGGACGACGCGATCGGCCAGCTCGATCATCGCGGGGCGGTGGGCGACGATGACGGCCGTACGGCCCCGGCTGAGGTCGGCCGTCGCGGCCACCACCGCGGCCTCGCTGCGCCCGTCGAGCCGGGCGGTCGGCTCGTCCAGCAGCAGCACCGGGGCGTGCGGACGGCAGAAGGCCCGGGCCAGGGCGACCCGCTGCCGCTGCCCGGCCGACAGGTTGGCGCCGCGCTCGCCCACCTGGGCGTCGTAGCCGCCGGGCAGCCGCTCGACGAACTCGTCGGCGCGCGCGGCCGCCGCCGCCCGCCGTACCTCCTCCTGGGACGCGTCGGGGGCTCCCAGCCGGATGTTGTCCGCCACCGACGTCGCGAACAGGTGGGGGCGCTGCGGCACGAACGCCAGCCGGTCGCGCCACGCGCCCGCGTCGAGGTCGCGCAGGTCGGCGCCGTCCACGAGCACGCGGCCCTCCGACGGCTGGACGAAGCCGAGGAGCAGGTGGAGCAGCGTGCTCTTGCCGCCGCCGCTCTCGCCGACCAGCGCGACGCGCTCGCCCGGCTCGATGGTGAGGGACACGCCGGACAGGGCCGCGTCGTCCCGGCCGGGGTAGCGCACGGTGACGTCGTGGAGCTCGATCCGCGGCGGCTCGCGCCCCGGCGGTGCGGCCCCGCCCCGGGACTCGGCGGGGCCGGCGGTCCGGTCCGGGACGGCTCGGGAGTCGGCGGGGTCGGCGGCCCCGTCCAGGACGGCGAAGGCGGCGTCGGCGGCGGCCACGCCCTCCATCGAGGCGTGGAAGCGCGTGCCCATGACCCGCAGCGGCAGGTATGCCTCGGGCGCCAGCAGCAGCACCAGCAGCGCCGTCGTCAGGTCCAGCGACCCGCCCAGCAGCCGCAGCCCGATCGGCACGGCCACCAGCGCCAGCGACAGCGACGCGCACAACTCCAGGACGAGCGACGACAAGAACGCCACCCGCAGGGTCCGCATGGTCGCCGAGCGGTGGGCGTCGGCCACCTGCCGGATGACTGTCGCCTGGTAGCGGGCCCGGCCGAAGGCGCGCAGCGTCGGCAGCCCGCGCACCACGTCGAGGAAGTGCCCGCCCAGCCGGGACAGCGCGTGGAACTGCCGCTCGGTGACCGCCTTGGTCGTCATGCCCACCAGCGCCCCGAACACCGGGATCAGCGGCAGCGTCACCAGCACGATCACCGCGCTGGTCAGGTCGGCGGCGAACAGCCGGACCAGCACCGCCACCGGCACCACCGCGGCGACGGCCACGGCCGGCAGGTAGCCCGTCAGGTAGGCGTCGAGCCGGTCGAGGCCGCGGCCGGCGAGCGTCACCAGCTCGCCGGAGCGGTGGCCGCTCAGCCGCGCCGGGCCGAGCTCCTGGAGCCGGCCCAGCAGCCGCCGCCGCAGGGCGGACTTCACGCCGGTGGCGGTGCGTCCGCCGAAGACGCCCTGAGTCCAGGCCAGCAGGGCGCGCAGCGCGACCACGGCGACGAGGCCGGCCAGCGCCGTGGCGGCGAACCTGCCGGACAGCACTCCGGCCAGCAGCTCGGCCTGCACCAGCACGAGCAGACCGGCGATGACCGCGGCGGCCAGGGTGACGGCCAGGTGGCGGCGTACCGACTGCTCGGCCCGCATGAGCCGGAGGAGATCCTTGTGCACGTGTCCTCAGAAGAACGAGGGGGCCGGGACGGCGCCTCTCCCGGGGCGGAAGACGCGCCACACCCATACTTGCGCGCCGACCATGACGGGCGCGAACGGCAGGATCATGAGACCCATCACACCCAGCGTAGAAGACGGGGCGCTGTGGTCGAGCAGGTACGGGAGGCAGGCCGCGAGCACGGCGAGCACGGGGACCGCCGCGGCGAGCCCCGACAGGGCGAGGGCGCGCCCGGAGCGGGTGATGCCGGCGGTCTCGGGCGCGCGCCAGCCGAGGAACGTCCAGCCGTGCCAGGCGAACAGCAGCGTCACGACCACGCCCAGGAGCAGCCCGACCGGGTGGAGCAGCGAGGAGCCGAAGCCCGTGGCGACGGCGTACAGCGTGACGCCCCAGCCGAACGACAGCCCCAGCGACCCCAGCATGATCATCAGGTCCCAGAACCGCCGCCAGCCCGCCCCGCCGATCCGGCGCCGGAACCACAGCCCGGCGTCCCGCACGACCCAGGACAGCAGCATGGCGACCACCATCGGGTAGAGGCCGAACAGCACCTCGCCCTCCAGGCTCGGGTACACGCCGAACAGGGCGCCGGCGACGGCCACCAGCCACACCTCGTTGGCCAGCACGAACGGCGCCATGGCGGCCACCATGCGGTCGCGGGTCTCCTGGGTCCGGCCGATCACCGGCATGAGCAGCCCCACGCCGAGGTCGAAGCCCTCCAGCGCGAAGTAGCCGGCGAGCAGCAGCGTGAAGACGACGAACCAGATCAGTTCCATCGGGGGTGACTCCTAGTAGCTCAGCGCGGGGGCGGGCCGCTCCTCGGCGGCGCCCAGGTCGAGGTCGCGCGGGCCCCGCCTGACCAGCCGGGCGATGAGCGCGTAGTCGGTCAGGGCGAGCAGCCCGAGCACGACGGTGAAGCCGACGAGCGAGGCGGTGATCATGCCCGGGGTCAGGCCGGGGGACAGGGCGTCGGCCACGGTCAGCTTCTCCCAGACCATCCACGGCTGGCGGCCGATCTCCCTGGCCAGCCAGCCGCAGATGGCCAGGGCGAACGGCACGGGCGTCAGGATCATGAGGAAGCGGTGCGTCCACCGCCAGCGCGGCAGGAAGCGGACCAGCGGCAGCATGAAGAACACCGCCACGAGGAAGAGCAGGTTGCCGATCTCCATCATCAGGGCGAGCGGCGTGCTCGCGGTGTCGCCCTTGAACTTGCCCTCCTGCAGGCCGCCGAACTGGGCGTACCCGAAGCCGACGGTGAGCGTGATGCCGATGGCCGCGGCGACGACGCCGGTCCGCATCGAGCGGGTGAAGAACGCCACGTCCTCGGTGCCGCGGCGCAGCCGGTAGGCGCTCGCGCCGACCAGCACCATGCCGGCGGTGAACAGGGCCGCGCTGATCACATGGGGGAAGGCGAAGACCAGGGTCTTGTTCGTGAAGAGGGCGGCGGCGTCGACCAGCTCCATCCGGCCGCCGCGCTCGACGGCGCCGGCAGGGTTCTGGAGGAAGGAGTTGGCCGCCATGATGAAGTAGGCGCTGGCGTACGCGGTGACCGTGACGGCCCAGATGCACGCCAGGTGCAGCCACTTCGGCAGGCGGCCCCACCCGAAGATCCACAGTCCGAGGAACGTGGACTCCAGGAAGAACGCGATGAGCGTCTCCATGGCCAGGGGCGCGCCGAACACGTCTCCGGCGTAGTGGGACAGCCCGCTCCAGGACAGCCCGAACTGGAACTCCATCACCAGGCCGGTCACGATCCCGACCGCGTAGTTGGTGACGTAGAGCTGCCCCCAGAACCTGGTCGCCCGCTCGCGCTCGGGGGCGCCGGACAGCGCCCATCGCGTGTGCATGATCGCCACCAGGGGCGCGAGTCCGAGCGTGAGCAGGACGAACAGGAAGTGGAGGCTTCCCGTCACCGCGAACTGCGTTCGCGCCAGGTCCAGCACGTCCATGCGCGTCAACTCCTTATCAAGACAGCCTACATGTAGGGAGTCTACATGTAGGCTGTCTATATGACGCATGGTTGCCTAGGATCGAGGGCATGAACCCCGACGCGCTCCGCGGCCACATGGACGCTCTGTTGCTGTCCGTGGTGGAGGCCGGGCCGCTGCACGGCTACGCCATCATCGAGGCGCTGCAAGAGCGGAGCGGGGGTGCGCTGACCGTGCCGACGGGGACGGTGTACCCGGCGCTGCGCAGGCTGGAGCGCATCGGCTACCTGTCCAGCGAGTGGGCCACGGTGGGCGGTCGCAAGCGCCGCACCTACCGGCTCACCGACTCCGGGCGCAAGCGGCTGGAGGGGGAGCGGTCGGCGTGGCAGGAGTTCACCAGCGCCATCGGCAGCGTCCTGCGGCCCGGCGCCTCATCGTCCTGAGGCGCGCGGCTGAGCGCCGACGTCGTCCTGAGGCGCGCGGCTGAACGCCGGCATCGTCCTGAGGCGCGCGGCTCAGTGCCGGCTCGTCCGGTGGCGGGCCGTAACGGTCAGGCGGTGGCGGGGGCCGTGCGGGTCAGGCGCAGGCAGCGGGTGGCGCCGTACAGCTGCACGCCCCAGAAGGCCGACGTCACCAGCTCGGCCAGCATGACCGGCACCAGGGTGTCGAAGTCGCTCGGCAGGCCGGAGACGGCGGTGAGCGCCGAGCTCAGCAGGCCGCACAGCGGAAGCAGGATCATGACGGCCAGCCCGAGGGAGCGGGTGACGAGCCGGGGCCGCCGGATCCACCGGCCGCCGCGGCTCAGCGCCGCCAGCGCGAACCCGCCGTACACGCCGCCCCCGGCCTGCAGGCAGTCGAGCACCCGCGCGATCGGCCCGTACCAGGCCGGCCGGTCCTCCCAGGCGGCGCCGGAGTCGGGGTAGATGCGCCAGACCATCGACCAGATGAGCACGCTCACGGGCAGGCTGAGGAACAGCACCGCCGCCAGGCGCCGGCCCGCCGCCGCCGTCAGCTCGTCCTGGTAGCCGGGGGCGATCTCCGCCACCTCGCCGAACTCCGCCACGGCCATCCGCTCGGCCTCGGCGCGGTCGATCCCCTCCGCCTCCAGAGCGTCGGCCGCGTCGGCCAGGCTGTCACGTGCCTCGACGACCAGATCGCGCTTGGGGCCGGCGGGTCCCGCCAGCGCCCTGCCGAGATCGGCCACGTAGTCGTCGATCAGCATGGCCCCAGTGTACGGGCCACCTCTTCGGGGGCCCATCCGGGTTTTCCCCGATCCTCCGTGGCTCCGCCCCTTGGTCCCCGGCAAGCACCGCCCCCGCTCCGCTGGGACGTCCCGTGCGGGGCCTGCGGCCCTCGCCCCCGCCGGACGATCAAGGCGCGTTCACTCACGGGGGATCGGCCGGTCGGCGGCCCGGCGGCCGTCTGGCGATCAGCACCTCGGTCAGCAGCTCCTGCTCCCACCGCCCTGCCGGATTGTCGGCGAGCAGCGCCTCCCGGAGCGCCTCGACGAAGGCGTGCAGCCGGTCGCCGAGCGCGGCGGGCGAGCTGTAGGAGTAGGAGAGCTGGAGCCCGACCAGCCCGTCCACGTCCCAGGTCAGCCGGCGTGTGAACGTCCGCGACTCCAGGTGGTCGAACGGTGAGGCGGCCAGGACATCGCGGTGGGGCTCGGCGGTGGCGTGAAAGGAGGTGGCCGCCGCGCTCATGCCGAGGCCGAAGTCCGCGCACACCCGCCGCTCGACCGGCTGCCATGGCTGGGCGTTCGGTTGCCACGGCTCTCCCCGCCGGCTGACCGGGCCGATCAGCGCCACCGCGCCGCGGGGCGGCAGCAGCTCGTCCAGGTCCGCCAGCACCGCCCTGCGGTCCATCCAGTGGAACGACCTGCCCATCACCACGTGATCGAACGGCGGCAGCGCGCGCAGCGTGGTCGAGTCGCCGCGCAGCCACGTGATGGTGGGGGCGCCGGCGGCCAGGCGCCGGCCTGCCGCGAGCATCTCCTCCGCCGGGTCCACGGCGAGCACCGTTCGCACCCGGCCGGCGAGCGGGACCGCGATCGTCCCCGGACCGCAGCCCAGGTCCAGCACCCGGCTGTCCGGGCCGAGCGCTCGGGCCAGGTGCTCGATCGCCGCTTCCCCGTACGCGGGGCGGTACCTGGCGTAGTACGGCGCGGCGCCGCCGAACAACTCCTCCACGCACCAGAACCCTAGACGAACCCGGCCCCGGCCGGGGCTGCCGTTCAGTCCTGCCGGGATCCTCCGCCACCCCCGTGGCGCAGCGGCCGGCCCACCTCGTGCAGGTGGCGCAGGGCCTGCCCCCAGGAGGCGAACAGCCCGCACTCGGCGTACTCGACGCCCAGCGAGCGGCAGTAGTCGCGCACGATGGGCTGGGCCCTGCGCAGGTTCGCGCTGGGCATGCCGGGGAACAGGTGATGCTCGATCTGGTGGTTCAGGCCGCCGAGCGCGACGTCCATGAGGCGCCCGCCGCTGACGTTCCTGGAGGTCAGCACCTGGCGGCGGAGGAAGTCGAGCTCGTCCTGCGCGGTCAGCACCGGCATGCCCTTGTGGTTGGGAGCGAACGTGCAGCCCAGGTAGACGCCGTAGCAGGCCTGGTGAACGGCCAGGAAGGCCAGCGCCTTGGCCGGCGGCAGCACCACGAACAGCGCACCCGCGTAGGCCAGGACGTGCGCGACGAGCAGCAGCCCCTCGGCGAGGCGGTTCTTCAGCGCCGGGCGGCGCAGCGCGCGGAAGCTCGACACCTTCAGGTTGACGCCCTCCAGCGTGAGCAGCGGGAAGAACAGCCACGCCTGCCGGCGCCCGACCAGCCGCGGCAGCCCGCGCGCGACCTCGGCCTGCTTCCGCGACCAGAGGAGGATGTCCGGCGAGACGTCGGGATCGTGGTCCTCGTGGTTGGGGTTGGCGTGGTGGCGGGTGTGCTTGTCCATCCACCAGCCGTAGCTGAGGCCGACGGCCAGATTGCCGACCAGCAGCCCCGCGATCCTGGCGGTACGGCGCGAACGGGAGATCTGGCCGTGCGCGAGGTCGTGGGCCAGCAGCGTGACCTGGGCGAAGGCCACAGCCAGCAGCACCGCCACCGGCATCTGCCACCAGGAGTCCCCCACCACGGCGAACGCCGCCCAGCTCCCCACGAACAGGGTCGCGACCAGTCCGATCCGGACCGCGTAGGAGCCGGGCCGCCGCTCCAGCAGCCCCGCCTCCGCGACGCGGCGCGACAATCTCGCGAAGTCGCTGCCCCGCTGCGGGCGGGACGCCTCCACCACAGTCACATCTGTCTCCCATGCTGACGAAGCCGGTCATGCGTGATCGCTTGCCAGCATCGCGCGAGCCAGGGGGTGCGCGGACCCCCGCTGTCGCCCGTTCTTCCGGTAGTGCCAGCCCTACCACCGAAGCGAGAACACCGGAAGGAGACTCTCGGGCCCGATCGTGCTCCAGGCCACGGGGGTTCGCGAGGTGTCAGGGAACGAGAATGATCTTGCCGCGGGTCCGGCCGGTCTCGCTCCTGCGGTGGATCGAGGCCAGTTCCGCCAGCGGGTGGGACTCGGCGATGTCGACGGCGAGGTCCCCGGCATCGACCAGGCGGACGAGCCGTGAAAGCTGGGCGGGGTCGTTGCGGGTCACGAAGCGTCCGGAGAAGGGGGAGGGGAGGGGGATGGTGATGGACACCGCCACCCCGCCCGGCCGTAGCAGTGCCGCCAGCTCGGCGGCGGCGTCCAGGGTGATCGGGGCAAGGTTGATCACGGCGTCGACCTCGCCCGGCAGGGGCTCGACGGTGTAGTCGACGACCTGGTCGGCGCCCAGGGCGCGGACCGCGGCGGCGCTGCGCGGGCCGGCAGCGGCGATCACGGTCGCGCCCGCGTGCCTGGCCAGTTGCACGGCGAACCCGCCGACCCCGCCGCCGGCGCCGTTGATCAGCACGCGCCGGCCCGCGCCCACCTGGGCGTGCTCGAACAGCGCCTGCCATGCGGTCAGCCCGGCGACCGGGATCGCCGCGGCGTCGGCGAGGGGGATCGCGGACGGCGCCGCGGCCAGCACGTCCGCCGGGGCGGTGACGTACTCGGCGGCCGTCCCGCCTCCGTCCAGCCGGCCGATCACCCGGTCGCCCGGGGCCCACCCGGTCACGCCGGAGCCGACGGCCGCGACCGTGCCGGAGACGTCCCAGCCCAGCGTGTACGGCAACGCCACCGGCAGCACGGCGCGCAGCATCCCGGCCCGCAGCGCCGTCTCCGACGGGTTGAACGAGGTCGCGGCGACGCGGACGAGCACCTCGCCAGGACCGGGCGACGGCAGCGGCACCTCCTCGTGGCGGACGACCTCCGGCCCGCCGTAGGAGTGGATGCGCGCGGCCCGCATGGTGGCCCGGAAGGCGTGGGCGTGCTCGGCGGCCCAGGAGCGGAACGTGCGCGCGGCGCTCCCGGTGACCCGCTCCACGGTGGCGGTGACCGGTGCGGGGCCGCCGGTCATCTCGGCCTGCGCGCGCAGGACGCCGTCCACGGCCTCGGCGGGCCAGCCGCGGGCGAGCATGCTCCGCCGCGCGTCCTGCGGGGAGGTCTCCTCCCAGCGCACCGGACGGCCGATCGCCTCGCCGATGACGCGCACCTGCTCGGCCTGGGTCAGTGACTGCGGCCCGGTCAGCTCGTGGACGGCGCCGTCGTGCCCGTCCCCGGTCAGCGCCCGCACCGCGACCGCGGCGATGTCCCGCTCGTGCACCGGGGACATGGCGGCCCGGCCGTACGGTTCGCGCACCACGTCCCCGGTACGGATCTGCCCGGCCCAGCGCAGGGCGTTGGCCGCGAAGGCGTGCGGGCGCAGGACCGTCCATTGCAGCCCGGACCCGGCGACGAGCCGCTCGGCCTGCCGTTCGTGGTCGCGGACGGCCGCCGACGACAGGTAGACCACCCGGCGGGCGTGCTCGGCGATCATCGCCAGCACCGGCTCCAGCCCCTCGGCCGAGGCGAACGGCCAGACCAGGAACACCGCCTCGACGCCCTCGACGGCGGCGCCGAGGGAGCCGGGCACGGTCAGGTCCCCGCGCACGCCCTCCACCGCGGGCGGCAGATCGGCCGGTTCCCGGCTCAGGGCGCGAACGCCGGCTCCGGCCTCCACCAGTTGCCGGGTCACGTGGCGGCCGACCGTGCCGGTCGCCCCGGTGACCAGTATCTGTCGCGGCATCACACTGCTCCCTTTCGACGATCTCTACTGATCGTCAACCGTAGGGGGAGGGGGCGGGATGACCAATGCTGGAATGTCTCCGTTTTATGCGTGGTCGTCTTGTGTTAGCTTCTCCGGGTGGACGTCCTCAGCGACGCGATCGCGATCATGCGCTCCGGGCGGCCCCGCTCGGCGCGCGTCGCCTGGCGGGCCCCGTGGGGACAGCGTTTCCCCGCGGTGCCGGGATCGGCGGGGTTCCAGGTGATCCTGCAGGGCTCCTGCCGGCTTGTCCCGCCCTCCGGCGACCCCCTCGTGCTCGGGGCCGGCGATGTGGTGTTCTTCCCCCACGGCCACGGGTACGGCCTCGCGGACAGCCCGTCGACGCCGCTCGCCGAGCCCGCGTGCGACCCGCTGGAGGACGCCGGCCTGTTCGTCTCCGACTCCGCCGGGCACGACGGGCCCCTCACCGTGACCCTGTGCGGCGGTTACCGGCTCGATCCCCGCCACGCCCACCCTCTGCTGCGCGACCTGCCCGAGATGATCCACCTGCCCGCCCGGCCGGGCCGCCATCCCGAGCTGCGCGCGGCCGTCGACCTGCTCGGCAACGAGGTCGGCGACCCCCGCCTCGGCGCGGACACCGTCGTGCTCGCCCTGCTCGACATGCTGCTGCTCTACATCCTGCGCGCCTGGTTCGAGGAGCGTCCCGCGCAGGAGAGCGGCGCCGGCTGGGCCAGGGCGCTGACCGACCCGGCGGTCAGTGCCGCCCTGCGGGCCGTCCACCGCGACCCCGCCCACCCGTGGACCGTCCAGACCCTCGCCGCCGAGGCCGGCCTGTCCCGCGCGGCCTTCTCCCGCCGCTTCACCACGCTGGCCGGCAGACCGCCCCTGACGTACCTGACCTGGTGGCGCCTGACCATCGCGGCCGGGTTCCTGCGCGCGGGCGACGCCCCGCTCGGTGAGGTGGCCGCCCGCGTCGGCTACGGCTCCGAGTTCGCCTTCGCCAACGCCTTCAAGCGCCAGTTCGGCATCGCGCCCGGCAGGTACCGCCGCCAGAGCTCCATCGACTCGCTCCGTGAGGCCGCTCCCGGTCGCTGAGTCGCGGCCCGTTCCACGCTCGCCCGCCCCGCGGCGCGTGGTGCGCGGCGAGCGAGCGGCGCGACGTCGTGAGCGTGTGGTGCGGCGGTCAGGTGCGGACCACGATGACGGGCGCCCGCGCGTGGTGCAGGACCGCGTGAGCGGTGCCGCCGAGGCCGAGCAGGGTGCGCGTCGCGCCGTGCGCGGCCCCCACGATCACGGCGTCGGCCTCCGCCGAGGCGCCGGCCAGCGCCTTGGCCGGGTGCCCGCGCACCACCTGCGCGGCGAGCTCCACGTCCGGGAACTTCTCGGCCGATCCGAGAAGGAACTCCGCCAGCCGTTGCGCCTCCTCCCGCCCCGCCGCCTCGGTGTCGAAGACCACGGGCTGCACGGTCCAGGGCTCGACCGTGCCGGGGTGCGTCCACGCGTGGACGGCGCGCAGGACGGCCCCCCGCAGCGCCGCCTCGCGGAAGGCGTACTCCAGCAGGGCTTCCTCGCCGGGCTGCCCCGACACGCCCACGACGATGACCCCGTGTTCGCCGGTCGGCCTCTCCCGGACGACCGCCACGGGACCCGGCGCGCGGGAGGCCACGTGCCGGCTCACGGAGCCGAGCAGCAGCTCGGCGAACCCGCCACGGCCCCGGTTCCCGACCACCACCAGTTGCGCGGCCTCGGCGGCATGGACCAGCGCGTCCTCCGGCCGGTCCGAAGCCACCTGCGTGGTGACCTCCAGGCGCGGCCTCCTCGACCGGACCTCGGCCGCCACCTGCCTGAGCTGCTCGTGCGCGGCCTTGTCCGCCTCGATGTCCCAGCCGGCGGGCTCGGGGACCAGCAGCACGTCGGGCGACCAGAGCGCCATGGCGTGAAGGACGCTCAGCGGGGCGTCACGGACGGCCGCCTCCTCCTCCGCCCAGGCGAGGGCCTGCCGCGAGGAGTCTGATCCGTCGAACCCGACGACGATCGGCTCTGTCATGGTCGTCACCTCACACGCTCCCGCGACCCCCCGTCGCGCCGGAGCCCTGCCATGGGTATCGCCGTTTCACGCCCTTACGAACCAACCCCGAAGGCATGCGCGTGGGCAAGGGTGCGGCGGGCTCTTGAAACGTTCATTGCCTCACGCCTGGCCCCGTCGAGGGTTCCCCCTGCTGGGACGCGACCCCTTTGAGGCGGCCGGCCTCCGCCACCCCGCTCTTCACGGCGAACGTTTTACGCCTTCCGCCCGGCTCCGTCATGCTCGGGGGTCACCGCCCCAGAGGTCCGCCGGAAAGGACACGACATGCGGTTACGCACCACCGCGACGACGGCCGCCGCCCTCGCCCTCGCCGCCGCTCTCACCGGCCCACCCGCCCCCGCTCATGCGGTGAGGCAGGCGGCCGGACCCGCCAAGCAGATGGAGGACCTCGACCGCGGCCTGGTCAGCGTCCGCTCCGGGTCCGGGAACCTCGTGTCGTGGCGGCTGCTCGGCACCGACCCCGAGGGCGTCACCTTCAACCTCTACCGGGGCTCCACCAGGATCGCCTCCCTCGCCGCCGCCACCGACCACCTCGACGGCGGGGCCGCCGCCGACGCCACGTACACGGTCAGGGCCGTCGTCGGCGGCGTCGAGCAGGCCGCCTCCCCGCCGTCGCTGCGCTTCACCGGGGGCGCCTACCTCGACGTGCCGATCCAGCCTCCCCCCGGCGGCACGACCCCGGACGGCGTCGCCTACACCTACAGCGCCAACGACGCCAGCGTCGGCGACATGGACGGCGACGGCCAGTACGAGATCGTCCTCAAGTGGGACCCGTCCAACGCCAAGGACAACTCCCAGTCCGGCTACACCGGCAACGTGTACGTCGACGCGTACCGGCTGAACGGCACGCGGCTGTGGCGCCTGGACCTCGGCCGCAACATCCGCGCGGGCGCGCACTACACGCAGTTCCAGGTGTACGACTACGACGGCGACGGGCGGGCCGAGGTGGCGATGAAGACCGCCGACGGCACCCGGGACGGCGCCGGCGCGGTGATCGGCAACGCGTCCGCCGACCACCGCAACTCCAGCGGCTACGTGCTGTCGGGGCCCGAGTACCTCACCATGTTCGACGGGCTGACCGGCGCGGCCAGGTCCACGGTCTCCTACGACCCGCCGCGCGGCACCGTCTCCTCGTGGGGCGACTCGTACGGCAACCGGGTGGACCGCTTCCTGGCCGGCACCGCGTACCTCGACGGGGAACGTCCGTCGCTCATCATGGCGCGCGGCTACTACACCCGCTCCGTCGTCGCCGCCTGGGACTTCCGCAACGGCACGCTCACCAAGCGGTGGACGTTCGACTCGAACACGGCCGGCTCACGCTGGACGGGCCAGGGCAGCCACAGCCTGTCGGTCGGCGACGTCGACGCCGACGGCCGCGACGAGATCGTGTACGGGGCGATGGCCGTGGACGACAACGGCACGGGCCTGTGGAGCACGGGCACGGGCCACGGCGACGCGCAGCACCTGGGCGACTTCGAGCCGGGCCGGGCGGGCCTCGAGTACTTCAAGGTGAGCGAGAGCGGCTCCCAGCCGTCCTCGCTGTACATCGACCCGCGCACCGGCCAGATCCGCTGGTCCACTCCGGCGTCCGGCGACAACGGGCGCGGCGTGGCGGGCGACGTCTGGAGCGGCTCGCCCGGCGGCGAGTTCTGGTCGGCCGCCGACACGAGCCTGCGCAACCTCAACGGCGGTGCCCTCGGCCGCGAGCCGTCCTCCGTGAACTTCCTCATCTGGTGGGACGGCGACCCCGTCAGGGAGCTGCTCGACCAGACCAGGATCGACAAGTACGGCCCGGGCGGCGACACCCGGCTGCTCACGGCCTCCGGCGTGCACTCCAACAACGGCACCAAGGCCACCCCGTCGCTGTCGGCGGACCTGTTCGGCGACTGGCGGGAGGAGGTCGTCTGGCCCACCAGCGACAACCGCGCCCTGCGCGTGTACGCCACGACCACGCCCACGGACCGGCGCCTCTACACGCTGATGCACGACCCGCAGTACAGGGTGGCGATCGCCTGGCAGAACACCGCCTACAACCAGCCGCCGCATCCCGGCTTCTTCATCGGGGACGGCATGCCCACGCCTGCCCGGCCCTCCATCTATGTCCGCTGAGAAGGGAACGGGCGTCGTCAGGGATGTGACGCGCACGTGCACGCCAGGGTGACCAGGATGCCGCGGTCCCGGTTCACGTGCGACACCGTGCCGCAGCCCAGGCAGTAACGGCAGGGGAAGGCGCCGGCGACCATCGGGTCGAGCCAGCGCGGGTCCTCCCAGACCGGCGGCGGCTCGTAGACGGGCCGGGGCTGCTCCTCGGGCTCCTTCCCGCCGCTCACCCAGCCGCGTCCATGGCAGAGCATGCAGGCGAGGAACAGGCCGCCGAGCCGGTGCCCTCGGTGGCCGCCGCACTCGGGGCACATCATCGGGCCGGTCACCTCGCCCTCCCGGGGGAGCTCCGGCCGGTCCGCTCTCCACCGGCGCCCGCGGTCATGCCGCGTGTCGCGGGCGTCTGCTTTTTGCCCATGCCGGAACCGTAACCGCACGAGCACGAACTGTCCGTGACTTCGGGCAGATCGCACGATCTCCCACCGGCCCACCGCTCACCGCCACCGGGCTGCCCGTGCCGGAGGGCCCGGGCCGCCCGGCTACGTCAGGGCCGGGGCCGTCAGGGAGAAGCGCCGGGCGAAGGCGGACATCTCCTCCCGCTGCCCGTCCACGTCGGGAGCGGACGTGCTGATCACGAGGCGGGTCACGCCCTGCGCGGCCAGCTCCTCGACCCGTTCGCCGGTCATGTCGATCGTCCCCCATCGGGTCTGCTCCAGCGCGTCCGGGTCGCGGCCGGCCTCCGCGGCGGACGACCGGACGAGCTCCCACTGGGCGGCCCGCTCGGCGCGGGTCAGCGCGCCGCCGGGGAAGTAGCCGTCGCCGCGCTGCCCGGCCCGGCGGGCCGCCGCCAGGCTCGACCCGCCGACGTGGATCGGCAGCCCCGCGCCCCCGGACGGCTTGGGGAAGCTGCACAGATTCTCGAACGCGAAGAACTCCCCGGCGTGGCTGACGCCTTCCTCCCCGCCCTCCCACAGCAGCCGCAGGACGTCGATCGCCTCGTCCGCCCGCCGCCCCCGCGTGCCGAAGTCCACCCCGACCGCCCGGGCCTCGCCCGGCAGCGCGCCGACGCCCACGGTCAGCAGCCGCATCCGGCCCCGGGACAGCAGGTCGATGGTCGCCAGCCGCTTGGCGAGCGTCACGGGATGGTGGTACGGCAGCAGCAGCACGCCCGTCCCCAGCAGGATGCGGCTGGTCGCGGCCGCGACGAAGGTCAGGGTGTCCAGCGGGTCGGCGAACGGCAGGGTCGGCGGGATCTCCCACGGCCCGAGCTTCGCCCCGGGGTACAGCGCGACGTGCTCCGGAACGTACAGCGCCTCGAAACCGCACTCCTCGGCGTGCCGGGCGAAGGCGGCGATGGCGTCGGGGTCGACGCCGCTGTGGGCGGTGCTGTAGCTGATCGCGAATCTCATGGTCGTTCCTCTGGCTCGCCCGGCGGCTGACGGCGTCAGGGTAGAACCCTGTCACCAGTGTCAAGGCAAGCCGCCGGCGGCCGGGGAGGCCGCCGTTCATCACGGACGAACGACCCTCGACCGGGAAGCCCGTGTTCGCGTGGGGGACGGGTCGACGGGGAGCCGGCCCCGGCCGGGACCGGCCGCCGCGTCAGGCGGTGAAGGGTACGGGGTGGATCTCGTCGGCGGGGTGGCCAGCCCGCTCGTGGACGCGCTGGACGGCCTCGGCGCTGGGCGCCTCCGACAGGCAGTAGACCACACCGTCCTCCGGGTCGGCCCAGGCCCGCTCGAAGGTCACCTTCTCCTCGTCCTGGATGGCGAGGTCGGCGCTGTGCGCCTCGTTGAGCTGCTCGGCGGTGATGCCGTCCATGCCATGGTGAACGTCGATGAACGTGGCCATGGGTCCCTCCTAGGGCCGTGTTCCACCAGCCTAGGACGGACATAAGCCCTTAAACACCCAACAAGGGGCCAAAGGCTCGCCGAGCGGCCGGCCCGGGGGTTCAGTCGAACAGGTCGGGATCGGAGCGGACGATCTGGTCGTACAGGGGCTGGAAGTTGATCCAGCCGACCAGGTCGTTGCCGATCTGCCCGTGGGTGAGCTTGGCCTGGTCGTGCTCGATGGACACGGTCGGGCCCGCGGCCATGGCCAGCAGCTGGGCCTGGCAGGAGCGCTCCATCGTGATGAACCACCAGGCGGCGGCGTCCACCGAGTCGCCCACGGTCAGCAGCCCGTGGTTGCGCAGGATGACGGCCTTGTGCGAGCCCAGCGCCTGCGCGATCCGCCTGCCCTCCTCGGTCTCCACCACCACGCCGGTGTAGTCGTCGAACAGGCCGTGGTCCTCGTAGAAGGCGCAGGCGTCCTGGGTCAGCGGCTCCAGCGGGCGGCCGAGCGAGGACAGCGCCTTGCCGTGCACCGAGTGGGAGTGGGCGGCGGCGACCGCGTCCGGACGGGCCTGATGCACCATCGCGTGGATCGCGAAGGCGGCCTGGTTGACGTGGTACCTGCCGTGGACCACCTGGCCCTGGTGGTTGACCAGGATGAGGTCGCTCACCCTGACGTGCCTGAAGCTCATGCCGAACGGGTTGACCCAGAAGTGGTCCGGGTGCTCGGGGTCGCGGGCGGTGATGTGCCCGGCAACCCCCTCCTCGAAGCCGAACCTGCCGAACAGCCGCAGCGCCGCGACGAGGCGCTCCTGCCGGTGGCGGCGCTCGTCCTCCACGTCGTCGAACTTCTGCGGCAGCCGAAAGATCAGCTGGTCGGTGGGGACCGGTTCCAGGTTCATCGTGCCTCCAGCACTCAGGGGTCTCGTCCAGACTGCCGCCCGCTCCCGTCCGCATCAACGTCCTGACGCGGGTGATTCACGGGGCGGTGACGCCGGGGGAGCCGGGCTCCCCCGGGGAGGTGTCAGCGATGGGCGGACGGGGGCTGATGGGGTGAGCTGTGGGCGGCGTGCTGGGCCGTGGACAGGAGCATGGCGCCCGCCGCGATGGCCGTCAGGAGGACGATCCAGCCGGCCGCCCGGCCCATGCGGGCCCCGGCCGCCACCAGAGGCCAGGAGGCGGCCTCCCACCAGCGGTGGCCCGCCAGGCGGCGCATCTCCGTCGCGGCGAAGGCGAAGTCGAGGGACAGGCCGCGGTCGTCGGCGCGCCGGCCGAGCTCCGCGTACAGGGTGGCGAGCCAGCCGGCCCGCAGGTCGCCGGGGTCGCGGGGCTCCGGCCCCGTGCCGGCGGGGTCGAGGAGGCCGGAGCCGCCGCGTAAGGCTCGTTCGTCCGCCAGCACGCTGCGCCGCGAGAACCAGCGCACCATCGGCCGTCGCATGCTCACCCGCACGCCGCGTCCCGTGAGCGCGAAGCGGCAGTCCTTCAGCCGCACCCCCGCCGGATGCGCCAGCCCCGCGAAGCGGCAGGCCGACAGGTCCAGCCCGTACAGCGCGAGGCTCCGCGCGTCCACGTGCCGCAGCGAGGTGATCGAAGCGCCGCCGCGGCCCGTCACCGTCGCCTGGCCGCGCAGCACCGCGCCCTCCAGGTCGGCGTGCGAGCCGGTCAGCCGGAGCGTGGTGCTCCCGGCGACCTCGACGCGCCGCAGATCGACGCCGCAGCCGGTGACCGACACGTCGAGCGAGGCGTCGGCGCGGGCGCGGGCGGCGGACAGGCGGCCGGTGGCCGACAGGTAGGCGTTGGCGGCGAAGTGCGCGGCGTCGAACCCGGCGCTCCCGACGACCTTGCGGAACGACAGCGTCCGCCCGAACCGGGCGCCCCGGAACGTCGCGCCGTCGCCGAGCCGGGCCCCGTCGAAGGTGGCGTACCCGTCGAACCTGGCCCGCTCGCACGACAGCCCGCGCCCGAAGGACGCCTGGCTGAACAGCGCGTCGCGGGCCATGACCGCCCGGTCCAGGGACACGTGGCCGCGCACGGTCACGCCGTGCATCGACAGCTCCCGGGTGAACCGGGCGTCGGCCAGCGACAGGTTGCCCTCGAAGCGGGCTCCGAAGAACGAGGCGAGCCGCTCGAAGACGGCGCCGTCGAGCGACACGTCCCCGGCGAACACGACGCCGGTGAGCCGCACGTCGCCGCCGAACCGGGCCCGGTCCAGGCGGGTCCGTCCCGGCCGCCCGCCCGTCGCCTCGATCACGCGGGCGAGCAGGTCGCCGCCGATGACCGTGCCGCGCAGGTCGAGCAGGCGGCCGGGGTGCATCTCGCCGATCGCGGCGGCGAGCTGGTCGGGGGGCAGATGCGCCAGGCAGAGGTCGTACGGCCGGCGTGCGATGCCCGTGCAGGCAGCGGAATGCGTGCAGGTGACCCAGTCCATGCAGTCGTCATACCCCGGGCACTCGCGTGTCAAGGTTCGCTAATTTAACGCTCTATCCACATTTATGTAGACATATGTGGGCGGTCGTCCCTCTAAAGTGCCGGTCATGCGCGTTTTACCCCGGGCCACTCTCGCCGCGCTCGCCGCGGCCGCCCTTTCCGCCTCCCTGCTGGCCGTTCCGGCCGCCGCGGCGTCCCCCACCACGCCGGACCCCACCGGTGCGCCGGAGACAGCGGCGGCGCCGTGTGACACCGCCGCCACCCACCGGATCTCGCAGGTCCAGGGCAGCGGCGACGCCACCCCGCTCGCCGGGCAGACCGTGCGCGTCGAGGGAGTCGTCACGGGCGATTTCCAGCGCTCCGACCAGCTCGGCGGCTTCTTCCTGCAGGACCCGCGGCCGGACTCCGACCCGGCGACGTCCGAGGGCCTGTTCGCCTACGCCCGCGACACGCTCAAGGACGTCAAGCCCGGTGACCGGGTCCTGGTCACCGGCAAGGCCGTCGAGTACAACGGCTGGACCGAGCTGTCCCCGGTGACGGCCGTGGACGTCTGCGGCAGCGGCACCGTGCCCGCCCGGCCGTACACGCTGCCCGGCGACGCGCTGGAGAGCGTCGAGAACATGCTGCTCACCTTCCCGCAGCCGCTCACCGTCACCGACCACTACAACCTCGGCCGCTACGGCGAGGTCACCGTCTCCGCCGGCGGCCGGCTCTACCAGCCGACCGACCGCCCCGGTGTCGACCCCGCGCAGCAGGCGCGCCGCACGCTGCTCATCGACGACGGCTCCACCCGGCAGAACCCCGCCACGCTGCCGCCCATCGTCCGCACCGGCGACGTGGCCGCCGGCGTCACGGGCGTCCTCGGGTACGGCATCGGCGCCTACCGGCTCCAGCCCACCAAGCCCGTCGCCTACCACGACGCCAACCCCCGGCTGCCCCGCCCGTTCCCGGTGGTCGGCAACGTCAAGGTCGCCTCGTTCAACACGCTCAACTGGTTCACCACCCTCGGCTCCCGCGGCGCGACGAACGCCGAGGAGCAGCGGCGGCAGCTCGCCAAGCTGGTCGCGGCGCTCAAGGGCATCGACGCGGACGCCGTCGCCCTCATGGAGGTCGAGAACAACGGCCAGAGCGCGCTCCAGGCGCTCGTGGACGCCGTCAACGCCGAGGTGGGCGCGGGCACGTACGCGGCGCTGACCCACCCGTACCCGGGCACCGACGCCATCCAGGTCGGCATCCTGTACAAGCCCGCCAAGCTGGAGCCCGTCGGCGAGCCGAGCGCCTCGCAGGACCCGGTGTTCAGCCGGCCGCCGCTCATCCAGACGTTCCGGCGGCCGGGCGGCGGCCAGCCGTTCACCATGGTCGTCAACCACCTCAAGTCCAAGGGCAGCTGCCCGGCCGGCGACGGCCCCGACGCCGACCAGGGCGACGGACAGGGCTGCTGGAACGCCACCCGCGTCAAGCAGGCGCAGGCCCTGCTCCAGCTGGTCGAGGACCTGCCGAACCCGCTCGTGCTCGGCGACCTCAACTCCTACGGCGAGGAGGACCCGATCGACACGCTGGAGGCGGGCGGCCTGACCAGCCTCACCAAGCGGTTCGTGCCGGCGCCGCTGCGCTACAGCTACCTGTTCGACGGGCTGTCGGGCGAGCTGGACCACGCCCTGGCCGGCCGGCAGCTCCTCAAGCGCGTCACCAGCACCACGATCTGGCACATCAACGCCGACGAGCCGCGCGTCCTGGACTACAACACCGAGTTCAACCCGGCCGGCCTCTACCGGCCGGACGCCTACCGCTCCTCCGACCACGACCCGGTCGTGATCGGCCTCACCCTGCCCGGCGGCAGGGGCTGAGCGGGACGGAACCGGGCCCCGCCACGCGAGTCGTGGCGGGGCCCGCCCGCGTGCTGGAATGAGGGAAGACGGGTAGGGGTTTCTATCCGGTGACAGCTTCGTCGACGAGCGAGGAGCCACTTGTGGCGACCATCGAGGTAACCGAGACCAACTTCAACGACATCGCCGACAAGGGGATCGTCCTGCTCGACTTCTGGGCCGAGTGGTGCGGGCCGTGCAAGATGTTCGGCCCGATCTTCGAGAAGGCGTCGGACAAGCACGGCGACATCACCTTCGGCAAGATCGACACCGACGCGCAGCAGGCGCTCGCGCAGGGCTTCGACATCTCCTCGATCCCGACGCTGATGGCCATCCGCGACGGCATCGTGGTCTACGCCCAGCCGGGCGCCATCCCCGAGCCCGCCCTGGAGGACCTCATCCGCCAGGTCCGCGCGCTCGACATGGACGCGATCCGCACCGAGCTGAGCGAGGAGCTCGACGGGGCCGAGCAGCGGAACGGCTGACCCCGGCCCGGCCGGACGGCCGGCAAGCCCCGCCCATGACGGCGGGGCTTTCGCATGCCAGGACCCGGACTCGCGGGATCAGGCGCTGCGGTAGAGCTCCGCGACGCGGAAGGCCAGGTCGAGGGACTGGCCGCGGTTGAGGCGCGGGTCGCAGGCCGTCTCGTAGCGGGTGGCCAGGTCGCCCTCGGCGATCTCGTGGCCGCCGCCCACGCACTCGGTCACGTCGTCGCCGGTGAACTCGATGTGGATGCCGCCCGGGTGGGTGCCGAGCGCGCGGTGCACCTCGAAGAAGCCCGCCACCTCGTCGAGCACGGCGTCGAGCCGCCGCGTCTTGTGGCCGCTGGGCGCCTCGAAGGTGTTGCCGTGCATCGGGTCGCAGATCCACGCGACCTGGGCACCGGCGGAGGTGACCTCCTTGACCAGGCTGGGCAGCAGCTCGCGGATCTTGGAGGCGCCCATGCGGGTGATGAACGTCAACCGGCCCGGCTCGTTGTCCGGGTTGAGCTTCTCGACCAGCTCCAGCGCCTGGGCCGAGGTGGTCGTCGGGCCCAGCTTGACGCCGATCGGGTTGCGGATGCGGGCGAAGAAGTCGACGTGGGCGCCGTCGAGCTGCCGGGTGCGCTCGCCGATCCACACCATGTGCGCCGACACGTCGTACGGCAGGCCGGTGCGGGAGTCGATGCGGGTCAGCGCCCGGTCGTAGTCGAGGATCAGCGCCTCGTGCGAGGAGAAGAACTCGACCGTGTGGAACTCCTCCGGGTCGGCCCCGCAGGCGCGCATGAACGCCAGCGCCTGGTCGATCTCCCGGGCGAGCTGCTCGTAGCGGCGGCCGGCGGGGGACTCGGCGACGAAGTCCTGGTTCCAGGCGTGGACCTGGCGCAGGTCGGCGTAGCCGCCCTTCGCGAAGGCGCGGGCCAGGTTGAGCGTCACGGCGGAGGAGTGGTACGCCTTCAGCAGCCGCCACGGGTCGGGCCGGCGGGCCTCGGGCGTGAAGTCGAAGCCGTTGACCATGTCGCCCCGGTAGGCGGGCAGCTCCACGCCGTCGCGGGTCTCGGTGCCCTTGGAGCGCGGCTTGGCGAACTGCCCGGCCAGGCGCCCGATCTTCACGACCGGCACCTTGCCGGCATAGGTGAGCACGATCGCCATCTGGAGCAGCGTCTTGAGCTTGTTGCGGACGTTGTCGGCGGTGGCGCCGGCGAACGTCTCCGCGCAGTCGCCGCCCTGCAGCACGAACGCCTCGCCGCGCACCACGGCGGCCAGCTGGTCCTTCAGCAGGTCGCACTCGCCGGCGAAGACGAGGGGAGGCAGGCCGCCGAGCTCGGCGACGACCTTGTCGAGCTCGCCGCGGTCGGGCCAGTCGGGCTGCTGGGCCGCGGGGAGGGCTCTCCAGGAATCGAGATTGCTCTGTGCGCTCACGATATACGAGGGTATTCCACCTGCCCCGCCAGACAGACCCCGATGTCCACGTTGTGAGAAGGTCGTTTCAGGGGGACGCGGGCACCTCGACGTGCTCGGGCCGTACGCCCAGGCCGATGAAGCGCCGCGGGACCCGGTTGAGCAGGGGGATTCGCGTCACGTCCGGCCGGATCGGCGGGGACCCCAGGCGGTTGCGCAGCGCCGGGCCGATCAGCAGGTCCTGCACGACCCGCTGGGCGGCCTGGGTGACCCGGGTCGGCCACATGCGCCGCCGCTGGAGCCGCCGCAGCGTCGCCTCGGGCACGCGGCCGTCCGCGCGCAGCGGCCCGGCCACCAGGTTCGCCGCGGCCACGGCGTCCTGCACGGCCAGGTTGATGCCGACGCCGAACACCGGCGACATGGCGTGCGCCGCGTCGCCGATGGCCGTGAACCCGGGCCGGTGCCAGCGGCGCAGCCGGTTGAGCACCACGGTGAGCATGCTCACGTCGCCGTAGCCCTCGATCAGCGTCTCCCGGCCGGCCAGGAACGGCACCAGCCGCGCCACCGGCTCACGCAGCGCGCCGATGCCCTGCCGTACGAGGTCGTCGTAGCCGCCCTTGGGGATCACGTACGCGAGCTGCCAGTACGTCTCCCGGTCGATCACCACCATGAGATGGCCGCGCGAGAGCCGCAGGAACGTCTCGTCCGGATCGCCGGGCACGCGCGGCAGCCGGAACCACAGCACGTCCATCGGCGCCCCGAACTCCCTCGGCACCAGCCCGGCGGCCCGCCGCAGCACCGAGGTCCGCCCGTCGGCGGCGACGGTCAGCCCCGCGCGCAGCTCGTGCTCGCCCGTCGCGTCGCGGTAGCGCACCCCGCGCACCTCGCCGCCCTCCACGATCAGCCCGTGCGCCTCGGCGCTCATCAGCAGCCGGAACGACGGGTAGCGGGCGGCGGCGGAGGTCACGAGCGACAGGAAGTCCCACTGGGGGACGAACGCGATGTAGTCGTACGCGCAGGGCAGCCCGCGCAGGTTGGCGAGCGGGATCGGCCCGGTGTCGGTGACGATGCTCAGCTCGTACGTCTTGCGGTGCGGCAGCCGCAGGAACTCCTCCGCCAGCCCGATCTCGCCGAGCACCTGGAGGGTGGAGGGGTGGATGGTGTCGCCGCGGAAGTCGCGCAGGAAGTCGGCGTGCTTCTCCAGCAACGTCACCTCGACGCCGGCCCGGGCGAGCAGCAGGGCGAGCATCGCGCCCGCCGGGCCGCCGCCCGCGATCACACAGCTCATGGTCCGTCCCCAGGTGCGGCGTTTCGCTGGATCTTTCCCCGTACGAGGAGGTCCGAACGCGCCGCCCGGGGACGGCCGGGGACGGCGCGGTCAGGCCGGCGGGCTCCCGGCGAGGCGGCGCAGCACGTGGGTGAGCGACTCCGTGGCGAGGCCGCGGATGTGGGCGTACTCGTCCTCCGGGTACTGCCGCGGCCCGTTCTCGACCAGCAGGATCAGGTACAGGTACGCCCGGTAGAGGTCGAGCCGCACCCGGGCGCGGGGCGTCAGGTCGAGCGGCGTGACCTCGCGGTAGCCCGCGAGCAGCGGGTCGTCCTCGTCCAGCTCGTCGAAGAGGGTGGGCGTGACGAACTCCGCCAGCGGGTCGCCCCAGAACGCCCGCTCGTGGTCGATGATGGCCTGGATGCGCGGCCGCCCCGTCAGGTCGAGGAACACGTTGCCCGCCCACACGTCGAAGTGGACCAGGTGCGGCGTCGTCACCTCCTCCAGCGCGGGCGCGGCGCCGGCGACCACGGCCGCGATCTCGGCGGCGGGCAGCGGCAGCGGCGTCGGGTAGCGCCGGGTGTCGGCGAGCAGCGCCTCCATCATGGCGAGGTACGCCTCCCGCCAGGTGGCCCCGGTGATGCCCGCGTGCGGATAGCCGAACACCTCGCCGGTCACCGCGTTGAGCCGGGCCAGGTGGCGCCCGAGCTCCCGCCGCAGCGCGTCGTGCCCGCCTCCGTCGAGCAGGCCCCTGACCAGCGGGTCGCTGGAGGGCGGGACGTCGTTCCACGAGACGCCGTCGAGCGCGTGCAGCACCAGGTAGTCGCCGCCCAGCACCGGGTCGTCGAACCCGGCGGCCACCAGCGCGGCCACGGGCACCCCCGCCGCCGCGGCCAGCTCGCACACCGCCGCCTCCATGCGCAGCAGGTGGCGCTCGTAGCTGAGCTGCTCCAGCTCGGGCGGTGGCGCCACCTTGAGCACCACGCCGCGGCCGTCGTCGAGCGTGAGCCGCCACACCGCGTTGGCGTAGCCGTCGGTCAGCTCCGCCGCGGCGGCGACGCCGACGCCGAGGGCCCGCCGGGCCAGGTCGTCCAGCTCGGCGGGGGAGAGGCGCCGTTTCGTGCGGCTGTCCATCGTGGGCGTTCCCTGCTCTCAGGCGGACTGGCGCAGCACCAGGTGGGTGTCGAGGATGACCACCGGCTGGCGGACCTCCTCGCCGTTGATGCGGGCCACCAGGAGCTGGGCCATCTGCCGGCCCATCGCCTCCGCCGGCTGGTGGACCGTGGTCAGCGGCGGGTCGGTGTGGGTGGCGGCCTTGGAGTCCTCGAAGCCGACCACCGCCACGTCGCCCGGGATGGTCCGGCCCGCGGCCTTCAGCACCTGCAGCGCGCCCACCGCCATCAGGTCGGAGGCGGCGAACACCGCGTCGAGCGCCGGATGCGCCTCCAGCAGCTCGCGCGTCGCCGCGGCGCCGCTCTCCTCGGAGAAGTCGCCGTAGGCGACCAGCTCGGGCATGCCGGAGCTGAGCAGCGCGTCGCGGTAGCCGGCGAGACGGTCGACGCCCACGCCCATGTCCTGGGGGCCGGCGATGGTGGCGATCGACTTCCGGCCGAGACCCAGCAGGTGCTTGACCGCCTGCCGGGCGCCGGCCCGGTTGTCCATGTCGACGTAGCTGTAGGGCGCCGGGCCGACCGGCCGGCCGCCGAGCACGGTGGGCACGCCCATCGACTCCAGCCGGGCCGGCAGCGGGTCCTCGCCGTGCAGCGACAGGAGCAGCACGCCGTCGACGTGCTGCCCCGTCAGGTAGTGCTCCAGCCGCTCGTGCTCCTCGTCGGACTGCGCCATCGCCAGGATGAGCTGGAGCCCCGTCTCCGACAGCGCCGAGCCGATGCCGCGGATCGTGCCCGCGAAGTACGGCTCGTCGAAGACCCGCAGCTCGCTCTCCGACACCACCAGGGCGACCGTGTCGGTGCGCCGGGTGACGAGGGCGCGCGCGGCCCGGTTGGGCACGTAGCCCAGCTCGTCGATGGCCTGGCGGACGGCCTCGCGCGCCTTGTCGCTGACGTTGGGGGATCCGTTGATGACCCTGGACACCGTGCCCCGGCCGACCCCGGCCCGGGCCGCGACTGCCTCAAGAGTCGGTCGGTTCATGGCGCCTATTCTGCCGGATGATCTGGGAATACCAGAGCGCGCTGTCCTTCAGCACCCGTTCCTGCGTCTCGAAGTCGACGTGGACGAGCCCGAAACGCTTGCCGTACCCCCACGCCCACTCGAAGTTGTCCATGAGCGACCAGGCGAAATAGCCCTGCAGCGGCACGCCGGCGTCGATCGCCTCACGGCAGGCGCGCAGGTGACAGTCGAGGTACGCCGTGCGCTGGGCGTCGTGGACGCGGCCGTCCTTCAGCACGTCGTCGAACGCGGCGCCGTTCTCGGAGACCACCAGCGGGATCGCCGGGTAGTCGCGCGCCACCCGCTGCAGCACCTCCAGCAGGCCGCTGTCGTCGATCTCCCAGCCCATCGCGGTGACCGGCCGCCCGCCGTTGACGAACGACACGTGCTCGCTGCCGACCCAGGGCGAGCCCGTCTCGGTCGGGGCCGCCGCCGCCGACGCCTTGCCGCCTCCGGCTCCCGAAACGGTGAAGCGGCTGTAGTAGTTGACGAGCAGCAGGTCGATGGGAGCCTTGATGGTCTCCATGTCGCCGTCGGCGATGAAGCCGGTGTCCATGCCGAGGTCGGCCAGGACGTCCTCGGGGTAGCGGCCGAGGAGGAGCGCGTCCAGGAAGAACCGGTTCTGCAGCCCGTCGATCCGCCGCGCCGCGTCCAGGTCGGCGTCACTGTCGCCGGCCGGCGTCACCGCGTACAGGTTGACGCAGCCGCCGACCCTGCTGCCCGACATGGCCTGGACGGCCAGCCCGTGGGCGAGGTTGAGGTGGTGGGCGGCCCGGATGGCGTTGGCCGGCTCGCGGCGGCCCGGGGCGTGCTCACCCGAGGCGTAGCCGAGGAAGGCGGCGCACCACGGCTCGTTGACCGTGCTGAAGGTGTGCACGTGGTCCTTGAGCGCGTCGTGGACGCACTGGGCGTACTCGGCGAAGCGGTAGGCGGTGTCCCGGTCGGGCCAGCCGCCCGCGTCCTCCAGCGCCTGCGGCAGGTCCCAGTGATACAGGGTCAGCCACGGGTCGATGCCGTTCGCGCGCAGCTCGTCGGCGAGCCGCTTGTAGAAGTCGAGGCCCTTGTGGTTGAACCGCCCGGAGCCCTCCGGCTGGATGCGCGGCCACGACACGGAGAACCGGTAGGCGCTCAGGCCCAGGTCCGCCATGACGGCGACGTCGTCCTTGTACCGGTTGTAGTGGTCGATGGCCACGTCCGCGTGGTGGCCGCCGACCACCCGGCCGGGCTGCTTGGTGAAGGTGTCCCAGATGGAGACGCCGCGGCCGTCGGCCGTCACCGCGCCCTCGATCTGGTATGCCGAGGTGGCCGCCCCCCACGCGAATCCCGGGGGGAACCGCAGGTCGGAGCTCGTCTGCTCCTCTTGAGTCGTCACGCCTTGACCGCACCTTCCATCAGGCCGCCGACGATCTGCCGGCCGAACAGCACGAAAACCACGAAGAGAGGGAGGACGGAGGCGGCGGTGCCGGTGAACAGCATCACGTAGTCCGTGCCATGGGCGGAGTTGAGCGCCGCGATCGAGGTCTGAACCACCGGGTTGTCCGGGTTCAGCACGATGAGCGGCCACATGAACTCGTTCCAGGTCTGCATGAACACCAGCAGGGCCAGCACCGCCATCCCGGGCCGCAGCGCGGGCAGGACGACCCGGCCGTAGATGCCCAGGGTGGTCGCCCCGTCGACGCGGGCGGCCTCGACCAGCTCGTCGGGGACCGCCTGGGAGGTGTACTGGGTCATCATGAACACGCCGAACCCGTTGACGAGGAACGGCAGGATGACCGACTGGAGCTGGCCGGTCCAGCCGAGCTTGACCATCATGTCGTACAGCGGCACCACGCCCATCTGCTGGAGCGGCACCATCATGGTGACCAGGATCAGCCCGAGCAGGATCTTGGAGCCGGGGAAGCGGAGCTTGGCGAACGCGAAGCCGGCCAGCGTCGAGATGAGCACCACCGACACGGTCACGGTGACGGCCACGATGGCGGAGTTGACCAGGCCGGTGATGAAGTTGGCGTCCTCGGTCGACAGCAGCCGCTGGACGTTCTCGCCGAGGTGGCCGCCGGGCAGCAGCGGCGGCGGCGTCTCCACGGCGTCGTCGTTGGTGCGCGTCGCCATGATGAACATGTAGTAGATCGGGAACGCGGACAGCAGCAGCGCGAAGCCCAGCACCACCTTGGTCATGAGGCCCGCGTCCCAGAGGCGGTTGTTCACTTGCCTCCTCCGATGCGCCGGGTGAACCAGTAGTTGACCATCGTCCCGAGCAGGATCAGCACGAACAGCAGCCAGGCCGCCGCCGAGGCGTAGCCCATCTCGAAGTCGCGGAAGGCGGACTTGACGATGAACATGGCCACCGTCTGGTACTGGCCGGTGGTGCCGCCCGTCATCATCGGGTTACCCTCGAACATGACCGGCTCGGTGAACAGCGTCAGCCCGCCGATCGTCGAGATGAACACGACGAACACCATCGTCGGCCGCAGCATCGGCACCGTGATCCGCCAGAACTGCGTGCGGGCCGACGCCCCGTCGATGGAGGCGGCCTCGTACAGGTCGCGCGGGATCGTCTGCATCGCGGCCAGCAGGATGATCGCGTTGTAGCCCGTCCAGCGCCAGTCGACCATCGTGGCGATCGCGATCCAGGAGGACCACTTCTGGTTCTGCCAGATGATCGGTTCGACGCCGAACCAGGACAGGATCCAGTTGAAGACCCCGTAGTCGCGGCTGTAGAGCTGGCTGAAGATCACGGCCACGGCGACCACCGAGGTGATGAGCGGCAGCAGCACGCCGAGGCGCAGCAGCAGCCGGCCGCGCAGCCTCTTGTTGAGGGCGTTGGCCAGCAGCAGCGCCAGCACGAGCTGCGGCACGGTGGCCAGCACGAACATGCCGAGCGTGTTGACGACGGCGTTCCAGAAGGCGGCGTCGGTGATCAGCTCGCCGTAGTTGGCCAGGCCGTTGAACTCGGTGTCGCCGGCCAGCTCCCAGTCGTGCAGCGAGACCCAGAGCGTGTAGCCGAGGGGGAAGATGCCGAAGACGGCGAACAGCAGGTAGTAGGGCGACACCAGCACATACGGCGTGCCCTTGAGGTCGAAGCGGGCCATCCGCCGGGAGGGGGCCGACCGCCTGCCCGGCGCCCGCCGGGAAGGCGGCGGCGCGAGTTGGATAGTCATGGAAGCCTTTCGAGCCGGGGCGGGGAGGGGTGGCGCCCGCAGAGGGGAAGGGGCGCCACCCGGTCCTGGGGGACGGGGGTCAGCCCGCCGCCTTCACACCCGCCTCGACGAACTTCGACCAGGCCTCGTCGTACTTGATCGCGCCCTGGTCCATGCCCTCGATGACCTTCTCGACCGCGGTCTTCACCTGGGCGTGCTTCTCACCGAAGAACACCGGCTGGAGGTTCTTCACCGACTCGCTGAAGATCTGGCCGGTCGGCGCGTCGTTGAAGTAGGCGTTCTTCAGGCCCGCCACCTCCGGGTCCTGCTGCGCGGGCAGCGAGCTCGGGAACGCGCCGGCCTCCTTGAAGGCCGCGATGTGGCCCTCCTTGCCGGTGAGGTAGTTCACGACCTCGGCGGCTTCCTTGGGGTGCTTGGTCTGCTTGGGCACCGCGAGCCAGGAGCCGCCCCAGTTGCCCGTGCCGCCCGGCACCGCCGCGACGTCCCAGTTGCCCTTGTTGGACTCGCCGGCCTTGCCCTCGATCACGCCGAGCATCCACGACGGGCAGCCCATGGTGGCGAAGCCGCCACCCTTGATGGCCTTGTCCCACGCCGGGCTCCACGCCTGCAGCTTGGCGGTCATGCCCGCCTTGCTGAAGGTGGTCACCCAGTCGAAGGAGGTCTTGACGGCCGGGTTGGACTCGATGACGAGCTTGTTGCTCTTGTCGAAGTAGGAGACGTTGCCGTTCTTCGGCGCCTCCTGGAAGAGGATCACGTTGTAGATCGTGTTGGGGCCGTCCATGAACTTCGCGCCCGTCTTGGCGGCCTCGAACTTCTTGCCGGTCTCCAGGAACGCGTTCCAGTCCGGCCAGAGCTTGCCGACCTCCTCGCGGTCGGTGGGCAGGCCCGCCTTCTTGAACAGGTCCTTGCGGTAGCACATGGTCATGCCGCCCATGTCCGTGCCCAGCGCGAACAGCTTGCCGTCCGCGTTGACACCCGCTTCCCACTTGGCCGCCGGGAAGTCCGCCTTGCGGCTGTCCAGGCCGTACTGGCCGAGGTCGGTGAAGAACTGCGGACGGGCCGCCATGAGGCCCATCGCGCCCTCGTCGATGCCGACGACGTCTCCGGCGCCTGCCCCCGCCTGGAGACGCTGGAGCAGCTGCGGCAGGTACACGTCCTCGAACCGGTCGGTGAGGTTCGTGTACTTGATCTGGATGTTCGGGTGCTCGGCGTTCCACTTCTTGACGGCCTCGTCGTAGCCGAAGTTCTCGCCGCCGCCGAAGGTGTGCACGTTGATCGTGACCGGCTCGGCCGCCGCGCTGCTCTGCGAGCCCGCCGGGGTGCCGCCACCGCCGCTGCTGCACGCCGCGATGGCCAGCAGGGCCGTCATCGCGGCTCCGGTCATGACCAAGCGCTTGTGGTTCTTCATTCGGAACCCCTCTGGGTGGTGAATGTGGGAGGTGCATCGCGGCGATGAGGCCGCGATGGGAAGGTCTTGGGAGCGCTCCCACAAAGAGTGCCCTCATGGCGTGGGGGTCGTCAACGGCCCGAAACGCAACCGTTACCTCGGGCCGTATTTGTCGCTGTGAAAGCGGATTTGGGGGCCTAAACAGCTCGAAAAGGTCGCTGGGAGCGCTCCCATACCATCCGTCCCGTTAACGCCACACGAACGGACAACCCGCTGTGGGACCGGGCGGGACGGTCAGGCGTACGGGGGAGTCCTCCCGGAACGCGAGCGAGCGCGCGCCGGGGGAAGGCGCGCGCTCGCTCCCTCTGGGGAGAGGTGGGGGAGTGGTCGGGGGACCGGGTCAGCCGGCGTAGTTCGGGTAGCCGTAGCCGACGACCTGGGAGGTCGGCCGGACGCGCTGCTCGACGCGGCCGTTGCCGGTGTTGCCCTCGATCGTGGAGATCGTGCCGTTGCCGTTGTCCTTGACGACGAACCCGACGTGGTTGATGTCGTCCAGGTCCTTGCTGCCGCTCCAGGAGAAGAAGACGACGGCGCCGGGCTTGGCCGTGCTGCCCCAGCGGTGGTTCTGGGCGAACCAGCGGGCGTGGGCCACGGTGTAGGCGTCCCAGCCGACCTGCGGGCGGGCGCCGGTCTGCTCGCCGACCCAGGAGACGAACATCGAGCACCACGCGGCGTTGAGGTAGGACTGCGGCGAGCCGCCGTCACGCTTGACGGTCTCCAGCGCGCGCTGCGACTTCGCGTACCACTGCTGGAACTTGGTGCCGCCGCCGTAGGCGTTCTCGGAGGTGCCGACCTGGGCGCGGGCCACGTCGAGGACCTTCTGCGCGGTCACGTTGACCCGGCCGTACTGGGAGCCGGACGCGGCCTGGTTGTTGACGGTCTGGCTGACGGACGAGTTGGAGGCCGGCCCCACGTGCTCGGGGGTGTCCGCGTTGGCCGGCGCGACGGCGCCGAAGGCGGCCGAGGCGATGATGGTCGCGCCGAGGGTGGCGCGGATCGTTCCGGGCGTGAGGGCACGGATGAGACGGTGCTTGGCCATCGAGAAGGGATGCTCCTTGCTTCCATGCCGCTTACCGGGTTAGCTGACGGGTTCGGGCGTGGAAGCTGCCCTACGGCACAGGGGAGTGCCGATTCACCCCAAGAGAAGTGGGTCCCCGGTTCCGCGCTCAGGCGGATTCAGCGGTCACAGGGGGGTCCTGTGATGATCTGTGCGATGGGCCGGCAACGAACGGGCAAACCGGACGTAAGCCGACGAACAGGATTTAAGGTAATACATCCGGCAAGAGGATTACAAGTGGATAAATGCCCAGCTAGGAGAGCTGAGATCGTGCCTCCTCCAGAAGCCCCATCATGGCAAGGCTTTCGTCCAGTGGCATGATCTCGCTTTCGGTCCGTCCTTCGGCCAGGGCGTCCCGTACCTCGCGCAGCTCCCCCGCGTATCCGTTGTCGACCGGGTCGAGGTCGTGCACCTCCGTCGCCATCGACGCTCCGCTGAGCACGACGCGGTTCGGGGCCCAGAACGGCGCCTGGATCTCGGCCCGCATCCCCGAGCCCACCACGTAGGCGCTGTTGGGGAACGAGGCGAGCAGCGAGGCCTCCACCAGCGCCCGCCTCCCGCCGGGGTAGACGAGCACGCCGCCCGCCTCCGCGTCCACGCCGGACGGCGCCAGGCAGCCCGTCATCCGCACCTCCGACGGCGCCCCGAGCAGCAGCTGGGCCAGCCCGAACGGGTAGATCCCCAGGTCCAGCAGGGCCCCGCCGCCCAGCTCCGGAGCCCACAGCCGGTGGGCCGGGTCGAACGGCAAAGCGAAGCCAAAACTGGCCTGCACCGAGCGGATCTCGCCGAAGCGCGGGTCGGCGGCCACCCGCCGGATGAGCGGGTTGAACCGCATCCACATCGCTTCCATCAGGAAGACCCCGGCCTCGCGGGCCAGGCGCACCATGCGCTCGGCGTCGGCGAGCGAGGCGGCCAGCGGCTTCTCGCACAGCACGGCCTTGCCCGCCGCGATGGCCGCCTCGGCCACCGCCAGGTGCTGGGCGTGGGGCGTGGCCACGTACACGGCGTCGACGGCCGGGTCGGCGCACAGCTCCGCGTAGGAGCCGTACGCCGACTCGGCGCCGAGCTCCGCGGCCAGCGCGGCGGCGCGGCCCAGGTCACGCGAGCCGACGGCCGCCACCCGCATGCCGGTCTCCGCGGCGATGACCGCGCCCACGGTCCGTGCGATGCCGCCTGTCGCCGCGATGCCCCATGCGAGATCCCTCATGGCGAGGGATCATAGCTTTTTTACCCAAATGTGGCGGGATCGGGCCCAAGGCGGCGATTGGCGTTGAGTGCCCCGATAGCCGCCAGGTCCTCGTCGTCCAGGACGAAGTCGAACACGTCGATGTTCTCCCGGATGCGGGACGGCGTGACCGACTTGGGGATCGTCACGTTGCCGAGCTGGATGTGCCAGCGCAGCACGACCTGCGCCGGGGTGCGCCCGTGCTTGGCGGCCAGCGTCTGGAACGCCGGCTCCTCCAGCAGGCCCCGGCCCTGGCCGAGCGGGCTCCACGCCTCGGTGAGGATGCCGTTGGCCTCGTGGAAGGCCCGCAGCTCGTGCTGCTGGAGCCACGGGTGCAGCTCGATCTGGTTGATCGACGGCGTGATCCCGGTCTCGTCCATGAGCCGGGTGAGCGCCTCCACCGTGAAGTTGGACACACCGATGGCCCGGGCCCGCCCGTCGCGGTGCGCCTTCTCCAGCGCCCGCCAGGCGCCCACGTAGGCGTCCTGCTTCGGCGCGGGCCAGTGGATGAGATAGAGGTCGACGTGGTCCAGGCCGAGCCGCGCCAGGCTCTCGTCCAGGGCCCGCTCGGCGCGGTGGTGGTCGTCGTTCCACAGCTTCGTGGTGACGAACACCTCCTCGCGCGGCAGACCGGAGGCGCGCACCGCCCGGCCCACGCCCTCCTCGTTTCCGTAGATCCTGGCGGTGTCGACGTGCCGGTAACCGGCCTCCAGAGCGGTCGTCACGGCCCGCTCGGCCTCGTCGGCGGGTACTTGCCAGACGCCGAACCCGAGCTGGGGGATCGAGACGCCGTCACTGGTGAGATGGAGCGAGTTCATGGCCTCCATTGTTCACGCGGCGTTCCCCGCGCCGTCAGGGGGCCGGATTACGGTGAGCGCGTCGTGCGGTCGCAGGCGACCCGGAGCGAAGCCGGCATCAGCCCGGAGTGGGGAGAGCAGGGGTGGCGGAGCGGGCGTCGGCCTGGGTGGAGTCACCCCTCCAGATGCTCTGCGCCGTCGAGGCGCACCACGCCGGCCTGCTCGGCCCCGCCACCGCCGTCGTGCCCCGCGCCGGGCAGCGCGCGCTGAAGGCCACCCGCCGCGAGCTGCGCCGCCTGTCGCTGCCCGAGGGCCTGGAGATGGCCGAGCCGTCCGAGAAGCTGCCGCGCCGGATGAACGCCGCCGGCGACGCCTTCTCCGGCAAGGTGCAGCTGCGCTGGCTCACCTCCCGCCCCGGCCGGCTGGTCGTCGTGGACGACGGCCTGGCCACGCTCCGGCTGCTGGAGCTGCTGGCGGCGGGTCCGTACCGTCCGCTGCTGCGGGCCCGCGCCCACCCGGGACGGCTGCGCGCCGTGCTGGGGCTGGCCGCCGCGCTCAGGCTGCGCGCCGGCCGGGTGACCGTCTTCACCGCCCTGCCGGTCACCGAGGAGCTCGAACAGTCGGTCCGCGACGCCGGGTTCGACCTCGTCCGCCATGACTTCGCCTGGCTGCGCTCCCAGCCGCCCACCGAGCCCGGACCGGCCGAGCGCACCGTGGTGCTCGGCACGTCCCTGGTGCGCAACGGCCTGGTGCGCCGCGACCGCTACCTGCGCTGGCTCACCGACCTGGCCGGCGAGGAGCCGCTCGCCTACTACCCGCACCGCCGCGAGGACCCCGCGGACGTGGCGCTCATCCGGGAACGGCCCGGCATCACCGTGCACGACGGCGGCGCGCCGGCCGAGCTGACGCTGCGCGGCCTCGACGCCGGGCAGCGGGTGCTCAGCCTTCCCTCGACCGCCATCGCCTCGCTGCGGGTCCTGCTCGGCCCGCGCGGAGTCACGGTGGAGCCGGTGGCCGTGCCGGACGACTGGTGGACCAGCGGGGCGGCCCCCGCCCTGCGATCGCATCTGACAGGAGTGACCGGGTGAGAGTGCTGGCGGTCGCCGACTCCGACTCGTACCTGAAGTGGGCGGCCTGCCTGCTCGGCGACCTGCCGGCCGGCTGCGAGACGGACCTCGTGGTGGTGCGTACGCCGATCGCGCCCTCGCCGGAGCAGATCGCGGCGGCGGTGCACGGGCGGCCCGCGCCCCCCGTGCTGTCGGCCCGCGCCCTGCGGCGCGAGGCGGAGCGCAGCCGGCCGGACGTGATCCTCGTCGCCTGCACCGGCCCGGTCGTGGACGTGCTGGTCGCCGAGGTGCTGAGCGGGCTGCGGCCCCGGCCCGTGTTCGCGACCGGGCTGCCCGGCATCTCCGTGCCCGCCACCGAGAAGGCGTGGCTCTTCCGCAGCGGCTGCGACCTGTTCGTGCTGCACAGCCGGCGCGAGGTGGCCGAGTTCGGGGAGATCGCGGCGCGGCTCGGCGGGGGAGGGGCGATCGGGCTGGCCCGGCTGCCGTTCCTGCGTCCCGGCCGCGCCGGGGGCGGCGGGAACCGGGTGGTGTTCGCCACCCAGGCCAAGGTGCCGCGGGAGCGGGCGGAGCGGGAGCAGGTGCTGGCCGCGCTGGCGCGGCTGGCCGAGCGGCGGCCCGACCTGGACGTGGTGGTGAAGCTGCGCGCCCTGGAGGGCGAGCGGCAGACGCACCGCGAGCGCCACCACTACCAGCGGCTCTGGCGCGAGATGGGCGAGCCAGGGCGGCTGTCCTTCGCGGCCGGGCCCATGCACGAGCACCTGGAGCGGGCGGCCGGGTTCGTCACGGTCAGCTCGACGGCCGCGCTGGAGGCGGTCGCCCAGGGGGTGCCGTCGCTGGTGCTCTCCGACTTCGGGGTGAGCGCCGAGATGATCAACCTGGTGTTCGAGGGGAGCGGGCTGCTCGGGACGCTGGACCAGCTCGCGGAGGGCGACTTCCGGGCCGCCGACCCCGAGTGGTGCGCGGCCAACTACTTCCACCCGGCGGGGCTGGACGACTGGACGGGCCTGCTGGCCGCGCAGGCGGCCGGCCGGGAGACGCCGGCCCGGTCGCTGCTGGACGGGCCGGAGCACGCCGCCGCCCGCCGCCGCGCCCGGCTCCGGCTGGAGGTGCCGCCGACCGTGCTGCGCTACGGCTACCGCGCCCGGCGCCGCGTCCGCCGCTACATCAGCGGACGGCGGTAGGCCCACGCCGTTGCGTCAGCGGACGGCGGTGGAGGCACGTCGTCGCGTCAGCGGACGGCGGGCGCGTGCGTCACCGGGCGGGCATGTGCGTCAGCGGGCGGGCGTGAGCTTGCGCCGCAGGCGGGCCAGGGCCGTGGGGCGGCCGGTCAGGCCGAGCGTCTCCAGCCGCTTGCGCTTGAAGTAGCGCGGGTCGAACACCGTCGCCGACGGCCGCAGCTCCGGGTACGCCTCCGCCTGCATGCAGTAACCCACCGCGCGCACCAGCGCCGGCAGGTCCAGGGCGGGCGGCGCCTGCACCGAGCCGTCCGCCGACAGCCGGGGCAGCAGCGCGTCGACCAGGGTAACGGGGATCCGGTTGCTGTTCTCGTACGGGCTCAGCCGGTCCAGCACCAGCTCCGTCCCGTAGGAGGCGACCGGCAGGCTGAAGTACCGCTGGGCCGTGATCAGCCCAGTCGAGAAGCATCCCACCACGAGCTCCGGCCGCAGCGCCGCGAAGCACGCCTCCGCCGGGGTGCTCTCGTCCGCCACCACCAGCCGCACCCCCAGCCGCTCGGCGGCGGGGCGCAGCAGGCGGGCGTGCGCCCGGCCCGCCGACGGGTGCGGCTTGAACACGACCGTCTCGTGCCCCCGGGCGGCCAGCGCGCGCAGCATGCTCTCGTGCAGCGCCGCCTCCTCCTCGGGCGTGACGATGTCGAGCGCGGACAGGTACTGGCCGAGGATCATCGCCCGCGCGTCGAGCATGTCGGGCGCGGTCGCCGTCACCTCGCGCACGACCGACAGGAACGCCGTGTCCGGCAGCACCTCCGCCGGCACCCCGTACTCGCTCAGCAGCAGCGGCTCCAGCCCCGGCACCAGGTCGAGGTGGAGCAGGCGGGTGATCCGCCGGAAGATCTCGGCGGGCAGCGGGTCGCGGGTCGGGCCGTAGCTCATCAGCCCGTCGGAGTAGACGGTGATCGGGCAGTCGCGCACCAGCCCGGCGATGGTCCGCGCCGGCGGCACCGCGATCGACTCCAGCACCAGCTCGTCCACCTCGCCGAGGCCCAGCTGCGCGCGGATCAGCCGCTCCATCATCGGCACCTCGATGACCCGGGCCTTCCAGTCCGACGGGTGCAGCGGCGCGATGAGGTCGTTCCAGGAGTGGATCTCGTCGAAGCGGGAGCGCAGCGCGGCGAAGCCGGGCGCCCGGTCGAGCGGCACGGCGATCTCCGGGATCGCCGCGTTCGTGGAGACGATGAGCACCCGGCGCCCGTCGCCGAACCGGCCGTCGTCGATCGCGGCCGCCAGCGACATGGCACCGAACAGCGTCGAGGCGTAGCAGACCGTCGTCATGAATCCTCCCGATCCCGGCGGAGCCGGACGAGGGGGCTGGGGGGCAGGTCCGGCAGGAGGGCCCGCAGCGCGGCCTCCCGCCGGACGGACATCCTGGAGACCGCGTCCACGACCAGGCCGGTGGGCAGCGCCCGCACGGCCTGCGCGCCGCGCTCCTCGAAGCGGGCCCGCAGCCGCGGCGTGAAGCGGCCGGCCAGCTCCAGGTGGTGGGCGAGCAGCGCGCAGAAGTTGCGCACCGCCTTCGGCAGGAACTCCTCCTCCAGGTCCTTGAAGACCAGGTCGAACGCGTCGAAGAAGTGCAGCTGCCGCTCGTCGCCGACCTGCGTCAGCGAGCCCGCCACCTGCCGCCGGTAGAAGACGCCCGCGATGGACACCACCGCGAACGTGGCCGCCTCCCGGTGCAGCCGCCAGATCCACGGCCGGTCCTCGGCGGTGTGCAGGGAGCCGGGGAAGTGCAGCAGGTCCCGCAGCGAGCGGCGGTAGACCCCGGCCCACGCGTACGGGTAGTCGACCATGGTCCGCACGTTCGCGGGCAGGATCGCGTCCCTGGGATCGAGCACCACGCCCCGCCGCGCCAGCGGAGCGCGGTGCACGACCCGTCTGCGGCCCTCGGCCTGGACGTGGTCGGCCCGCACGAAGTCGCAGCCGAGCCCGTCGATCGCCTCGACGAGCCGTTCCAGGTATCCGGGGGCGAGCCAGTCGTCGCCGTCCATGAACGTGACGTACCGGCCCTCCGCGGCCGTCAGCCCGGCGTTGCGCGCGTCCGCCAGCCCCAGCGGCAGGGGATTGCGGATGAGTGACAGGCCGGGCAGGTCGCCGCGGAAGTCCTCGACGATGTCGGCGGTGGCGTCCACCGACCCGTCGTCCACCACGATGAACTCGAAGTCGCGCCGGGCGTTGCGGCGCAGGGAGGCGAGCGCGTCGGCGATGAAGCGCTCGCCGTCCCGCACCGGCACGACGACCGAGAGAGTGATCAAGTCTTTCCCTTGCAGGAACGGAGTGGCAGGGTCAGGCGGTGACGCGGCGCAGGCGGGCCTTGGGGGCCTCCTCGCCGGGGAAGACCCGCTTGACGCCGTCGCCCAGCGCCTGCTCGATGATCCGGATGTCGCGCACGAGGTGCTCCAGCCCGGACGGCTCCAGCGAGGCGGCGTGGTCGGAGCCCCACATGGTGCGGTCGAGCGTGATGTGCCGCTCCACGCACACCGCGCCGAGCGTCACCGCGGCCAGCGAGATCTGCAGCCCCCGCTCGTGGCCGGAGTAGCCGACCGGCACCCCGTACCGGTCCTTGAGCGTGGTGATGGTGCGCAGGTTCGCCTCCTCCGGAGGCAGCGGGTACGTCGAGGTGGCGTGCATCATGATCAGGTTGCTGGTGCCGAGGATCTCGACGGCCCGGTCGATCTCGGGCAGCGTGGACATGCCCGTGGACAGGATGATCGGCTTGCCCGTGGCGGCCAGGGCGCGCAGCAGCTCGTGGTCGGCGACGCCGGCCGAGGCGACCTTGTGCACCAGGACGCCCCTCTCCTCCAGGAACTCCACGGAGGGCACGTCCCACGGCGAGGCGAACCAGTGCAGGCCCCGCTCGTCGCAGTACTTGGCGATCTGCCGGTACTCGTCGATGCCGAACTCGGTGCGCTCCTTGTACTCCAGGTACGTCATCTCGCCCCACGGCGTCTGCCGGATCTGGCCCTTCTGCTCCTCGGGCACGCAGATCGAGGGGGTGCGCTTCTGGAACTTGACGGCCTGGCAGCCGGCGTCGGCGGCGACGTCGATGAGGCGGCGGGCGAGGTCGAGGTCGCCGTTGTGGTTGATGCCGATCTCACCGATCACGTACACCGGCAGGCCGTCGCCCACGAGCACGTCGCCGATGGCCACCGGCGCCGGTGCGGTCCTGGGCCGGTCCTGGACGGCGGCGCCGAGGCTTCTCACGGCGGGAGAGGCGGGGGAGGCGAGGGTGGGCACCGTGGCGGGCGCCGGCGTGCCGGGGACCAGCGGAGTGGCCGGCGCGACCGGGGCCGGAGCGGGACGGGCGGCCATCACGCGGTCGCACAGCTCGCGCACGGCCCCCGACCCGCCCACGCGGGTGAGGACGACGCGGGCGGCGGCCCGCACCTTCGGGTGCGCGTCCGGCACCGCCACGGGCCAGCCGACCTCCGCCATCGGGCCGAGGTCGTTGACGTCGTTGCCGACGTAGGCGACGCGGGCCGGGTCGAGCCCCTCGATCGCCAGCCAGTCGCGCAGCACGGTCCGCTTGTCGGCGAGCCCCTGCAGCACCGGCACCCCCAGCTTGCGGGCCCGGGCGGCGACGACCGGGTTGTGCTCGGTCGACATCACGAGCACCTTCACCCCGGCCCGGCGCAGCAGCGAGACGCCCATCCCGTCGGAGCGGCTGACGAGGACCATCTCGCGGCCCTCGGAGTCGACGTAGGCGCGGTCGTCGGTGTGGACGCCGTCGAAGTCGGTGATGACGGCGTCGACGTCGATCGGCTCCGGCTGGTCGACGAACGGGGCGAGCGCCCGGACCAGCTCCAGGTCCTCGGGGTCGTCGATCTCGATGGCGTGCCGGGTCGGCACGGACTGGACGGCGACGGTGCCGAAGAAGCGGTGACCGTGCTCGCGCAGGCCGGAGGCGCGCATGACGTAGAAGGCGCCGTTCTCGCGGAACTGCGGCTCGCGGTCCTGCCGGCGGGGCCGTACCGCGGGGTCGTGGTTGACGCCGTGACCGGCGGCCGTCCAGAGGAACTCGTGCGTCGGCAGCCCGGACACGACCGAGTCGGCCTCGCCGTCGAGGACCCTGCGCACGGCGGCGGACAGGTCGGCGGGGTCGATGAAGGCGCTCGTGCACTGGACGAGGACGACGACCTCGGGCTCCTCACCGAGCGCGTCCAGGGCGTGCAGCACCGCCGACTCGCTGGAGGCCGTCGCGCCGCTGAGCTCCTCCGGGCGCTCGACGACGAGCGCCCCCGCCTGCCGGGCGGTCTCGGCGATGCCGGCGTGGTCGGTGCTGACCACCACCTGGTCGATCAGCTCGGCCCGCAGGCACGCGCGCACGGCGCGGGCCACCAGCGGCACCCCGCCCACCGTGGCGAGGTTCTTCAGGGGGACGCCCGCCGAACCTCCGCGGGCGGGAACTACGGCCAGGACTCGCAACGTGACTCCTCAGTGCTTCAGGGATGCACCAGAAGCTAGAGGCCCGGATTGAACGACCAGCGTCACTCCCCTGAACGTTGCGTGGGCATCCGGTAGAGCAACTCTGGACGGCCCACCCCGCCGTACTGCGGGAAGCGCACCGCGACGCCCCGCTCCACCAGGTACTCCAGGTAGCGGCGGGCCGTGACCCGAGACACCCCGGCCGCCGTGCCGACCGCCTGCGCCGACACGCCCTCGGGCCGGCCGCGCAGCTCGGCCGCGACCGTGTCGAGGGTGTCCTGCGTCATGCCCTTGGGCAGCTCGGTGGCGACGCCGCGCAGCGTGCCCAGCACCCGGTCCACGTCGCCCTGGCCGACGATCTCGCCGGCCTCCCTGCGGAAGCGGGCGTAGCGGGTCAGCTTCTCCTGCAGGGCGGCGAACGCGAACGGCTTGAGCAGGTACTGCGAGATGCCGAGCGACACCGCCGAGCGCACCATGGCCAGGTCGCGCGCCGAGGTGATCGCGATGACGTCGCACAGCAGCCCGCCGGCCCGCACGGCGCGGCACACCTCCAGCCCGTGCATGTCCGGCAGGTACAGGTCGAGCAGGATGAGGTCGACCGGCGTGTGCCGCAGGAAGCGCAGCGCCTCGCCGCCCGAGCGGGCCACCCCGGCGACCCGGAAGCCGGGCACCCGCTCCACGTAGATGCGGTTGGCCTCGGCGGTGATCTCCTCGTCCTCGACGACCAGCACGGAGATCATCGGACCCGCTCCGGGACCGGGAGCCGCACGGTGAACTCCGAGCCCGCCACGTCGATCACGCCGCCCAGCCGCCGCACCGCCTGCCCCACCAGGGCCAGCCCGAGCCCGTGGCCGTCGCCCTTGGTCGTCCAGCCGCGCCGGAACGCCTCGGGCGAGACGAGTCCCGGCCCGTCGTCGGCCACCCGCACCAGCACCTCCCGGTCGTCGCCGCGCAGGCACACCTCCACCCGTGAGGCCGCGTCGATCGCGTTGTCGATGAGGTTGCCGAGGATGGTCACCAGCTCCCGCGTCTCGACGCCCCTCTCGACGCCCAGGTCGTCGAGGTCGCTGTCCTGGCTGATGACGAGCTCGACGCCCCGCTCGGCCGCCTCCGAGCTCTTGCCGAGCAGCAGCGCCGCCAGCACCGGCTCGCGCACCGCGCCCATCACGCGGTCGGTCAGCTCCTGCGCCGCCCGCAGCTCGGCCGTGCCGAACGCCACCGCCTGCTCCGCGCGGCCCAGCTCCACCAGGGTGATCACCGTGTGCAGCCGGTTGGCGGCCTCGTGCGCGGCCGACCGCAGCGACTCGGCGAACCCCCGCTCGGCGTCGAGCTGCCCGGCCAGCGCCTGCAGCTCCGTGTGGTCGCGTACGGTGACGACGGTACCGAGGCGGCTGGCCGCGCCGTTGACCGCGAGCACGCGGTCGCCGACCAGGTGGATGCGCTCCTCCCGGCTGGTCAGCACCTCGGCCAGGCCGAGGCCGGCCACGTGCCGCCCCTCGGCGTCGCCCGGCAGGCCGAGCAGGTGGCGGGCGGCGTCGTTGCACAGCGTCAGAGTGCCGTCCTTGCCCACCAGCAGCAGCCCCTCCCGCACGGCGTGCAGGACCGCGTCGTGGTGCTCGTGGATGCGGCTCAGCTCCACCGGGCCGAGCCCGTGGGTCTGCCGGCGCAGCCGCGAGGTCACCAGCCACGTGCCGCCCGCGCCCAGCCCGAGGGCGAGCGCCGTGATCAGCCCCGTCCACACGAGCACCACGAGCAGCTCGGCGCTGACCCGCTCCTCCTTGATGCCCACGCTGACCAGCGCCGGGATGGAGCCGCCGGCGCGGACCGGGACGACCGCGCGCACGGACGGGCCGAGCGTGCCCGTGTAGGTCTCGGTGAAGGGGTGTCCTTGCAGCGCCTTCTCGGTGTGGCCCAGGAAGCGCCGCCCGATCTCGGCCGGGTTGGGATGCGTGTAGCGGGTGCCGTCCGGCTTCATGATGGTGACGAAGTCGACGCCCGTCTCCGCGCGCACCCGCTCGGCGTACGGCTGGAGCCGGGCCGTCGGCGACGGCCCGGCCAGGGCCGCCCGCACGTCGGGGGAGGCGGCCACGCTCAGCGCCACGGCCTGGGAGGTGGCCGCGGCCTGCCCGCTGACCACCTCGCGGGCCAGCACCGACTCCAGCACGGCGCCGCCCGCCACCGCCACGGCGACCACGACGAGCTGCAGGAGCAGCATCTGCCCCGCCAGGCTCCACTGTCGCATCCGGAACCTCTCCGTACTCCTCACCTCGCCCGTCACGAACGCGGTGAACGAAACTTACGCAATGGTGACGTGGATCACCACAGGCCGCATAGTCACGAAGTGAGAAGAGTCCTCCCCGATGCTTGGAGCGCCTCCCATGCGTGACCGCACCCATTACCTCTATCTGGCCGTCATCGCGGCTGTCCTGGCCGGAGTCCTGGTCGGATTCGTCTGGCCGGACGTGGGCCTGGCGCTCAAGCCCCTCGGCACCGGATTCGTGGCCCTCATCAAGATGATGATCGGCCCGATCATCTTCTGCACGATCGTGCTCGGCGTCGGCTCCGTGACCAAGGCCGCCAGCGTGGGCAAGGTCGGCGGGCTCGCGCTCGGCTACTTCCTCGTCATGTCGACTGTAGCCCTGGTCATCGGCCTGGTCGTCGGCAACCTCATCGACCCGGGCAGCGGGCTGCACCTGACCGACGCCGCCAAGCAGGCCGCGGCGGCCGAGGCGGCCAAGGGCGAGGCGACGGGCACGGCCGACTTCCTGCTCGGCATCATCCCGACCACGCTGGTGTCGGCGTTCACCGAGGGGCAGGTGCTCCAGACGCTGGTGGTGGCGCTGCTCACCGGCTTCGCGCTCCAGGCGATGGGCGCCAAGGGCGCGCCCGTCCTCAACGCCATCGCGCACCTCCAGCGGCTGGTGTTCCGCATCCTCGCCATGATCATGTGGGCGGCCCCGATCGGCGCCTTCGGCGCCATCGCGGCGCTCGTCGGCGCCACCGGCCTCGACGCGCTCAAGAGCCTGGCCGTCCTCATGGCCGCCTTCTACATCACCTGCGCGCTGTTCGTCGGCGTGGTGCTCGGCACGCTGCTGTGGGTGTTCGCCCGGATCAACCTGTGGTCGCTGCTGCGCTACCTCGGCCGGGAGTTCCTGCTCATCCTGTCCACGTCGTCGTCGGAGTCGGCGCTGCCGCGGCTCATCGCCAAGATGGAGCACCTGGGCGTCAGCCGCACCGTGGCCGGCATCACGGTGCCGACCGGCTACTCCTTCAACCTCGACGGAACGGCCATCTACCTGACCATGGCCACGCTGTTCATCGCGTCGGCGACCGGGGCGCCGCTCCAGCCCGCCGAGCAGGTGGGGCTGCTGCTGTTCATGGTGATCGCCTCGAAGGGCGCCGCCGGCGTGACCGGCGCCGGACTGGCCACGCTGGCGGGCGGCCTCCAGTCGCACCGCCCCGAGCTGGTGGACGGCGTGGGCCTCATCGTCGGCATCGACCGGTTCATGTCCGAGGCGCGGGCGCTGACGAACTTCGCCGGCAACGCCGTGGCCACCGTCCTGGTCGGCAGGTGGACCGGCGGCTTCGACCGGGAGCGGGCGCTGGAGGTGCTGGCCGGGCGCGACCCGTTCGACGAGTCCACGCTGCTGGACGACGACGAGCGCGAGCCCGAGCCGCCGGCGGCCCAGACCGACCGCGAGATGTCACCGGTCTGATCCCCGGGTCCGTCTGCCGGCCGGGCGCCCTTTCACGGGCGTCCGGCCAGGGGGCGCTAAGGCTTGCGGCCGATGCCCGCGTACCCCATGCGGGCGAGCTCCTCGGCGATCACCGGCCGGTCGGCCGGGTCGATGAACGGCCAGCCGGTCTGCTCGCCCAGCCCCGTGGCCAGGCCCGGCGGGATGAGCTCGAAGTCGCCGAAGAAGGCCGCGATCTCCGCGCCCGGCCGCGGGCAGAACGGCGTGTTGGCCCGCCGGTAGAACTCGACGACCTTGTTGACCAGTTCCGGCGCCGTGTCGCTGCCCACGTGCGAGATCGCCAGATAGCTGCCCGGCGCCAGCGCCTCCCGGTAACGGGCCACGAACCCCTGGGGGTCGTCCTCGTCCGGCACCAGGTGCAGGAAGAACATCATCAGCAGCGCCACCGGCCGGTCGAAGTCGATCAGCTCCCGCACCCTGGGATCGCCGAGGACCTCCTCCGGCCGCCGCGCGTCGGCCTGCACCATGACCACGCGGTCCGGTTCGGCCAGCAACGCCCGCCCATGGGTCGCCACCACCGGGTCGCTGTCCACGTACACCACCCGGGCGTCGGGGACGTACCGCCGGGCCGCCTCGTGCACGTTCTCCTGCGCGGGCAGCCCGGACCCCAGGTCAAGGAACTGGGTGATCCCCTGGTCGCACAGGTACTTCACCACGCGGCCGATCAGCGCGCGGTTCTGCTGGGTGCCGACGCGGACGTCAGGCATCACGCTCAGCACCAGCTCCGCCAGATCCCTGTCGGCCTGGAAGTTGTCCTTGCCGCCGAGAAAGTAGTCGTACATCCGCGCCGCGTTGGGAACGTGCGGGTCAATGCCCAACGGCGCCTGCTCCATCATGAGTCCATGATTCCGGACATCAGAGGCTTCCATCCACTGATTCCCCTGATGTCGCGTTCTTTCCGGTACGTCACTCGGGTGTTCGCGCCGCTGACGGCAGGCGCAGCACGAAGCGGGCGCCGCCCTGGCAGTCCTCGACCGTGAGCGCCCCGCCGTGCGCCACCGCCACGTCGCGGGCGATCGCCAGTCCCAGGCCGGTGCCGCCCGCGTCGCGGCTGCGCGCCGCGTCCAGGCGGGTGAACCGCTCGAAGATCCGCTCGCGGTCCTCCTCGGCGATCTCCGCGCCGTCGTTCTCCACCGCCAGGACGGCCAGCCCGTCCTGGGGCTCCACCGACACCCTGATGTAGCGGTCGGCGTGCCGCGCGGCGTTGTCCAGCAGGTTCGTCAGCACGCGGGAGAGCTGGAGCCGGACGCCGTTGACGATCACGCCGTCCGCGGCCGCCAGCCGTACCGGGATCTTGTCGTTGCGGACGGACAGCTCCTCGCGGACCAGCTCGCCGAGGTCCACCCGCTCCATCGCCGCGTCCACGCGCGAGCCGATCCGAGCCAGCAGCAGGAGGTCCGTGATGATCGCCTCCAGCCGGTCGGTGTCGCGCAGCGCGCTGGACACGAGCGCGTCGAGGTCGGTGTCGTCCGGATAGAGCTGGGCGCTCTCGAGCTGGGCGCGCAGCCCCGCGATGGGGGTGCGCAGCTCGTGGGAGGCGTCGGAGGCGAACTGGCGCTGCTGGTGGGCCGAGCGCTCCAGGCGCGCCAGCGTCCCGTTGATGGAGGCGGCCAGCCCGGCCAGCTCGTCGTCCCGGGTCGGCTGCGTCACCCGGCGGCTCAGGTCGCTGGCGTTGATCTCGTCGAGCTGGGCGCGCATGGCCGCCACGGGGCGCAGCGCGCGCCCCATGATCGTCCACGTGGCCCAGCCGGTGAGCGCGATGAGGATCAGGATCTCGATCGAGGTCACCGTCTCCAGGGTGTGCCCGGCCAGCACGCCCGGCGCCCGCCGCCCCGCGTACACGACGCTGGAGTTCGCAGCGGGCGACACGCGGACGGCGGTCAGGTGCAGGCACACCTTGGGGAGGCAGCGCGTGGTGCTGATGACGCGGTTGTCCGGGGTGGGCCACACGTCGCTGAGGCGCGGCATGGCGAGCGCCGCGTCGCTGACCGCCGTGATGGTGCCGTCCGGGGCGACGATCTGGATGAGCGGCACGGTCGGATCCAGCACCGCGACCCTGCCGCCGCGCCACTGTGTGCCGTCGCGGGTCTCCGCTGCGATCCGCTCGGCCGTGTTACGGGTGTCCGTCGCGACGCTGGCCGCGACCCAGGTGCGGGTCACGGTGACCGCCCCGATGCCGACCGGGACCAGCAGGATCGCGGCGATCAGTGTCGCGACGAGCGTGACACGCCCGCGCAGGGAGCGCGCCCAGTTGCGGGACACGCCCCGAGGCTACTAACCGTGACAACCGCCGGAAGTCGTGCGAAGGGAAAGATTCCCCCAACGCTCAAGTCCGGCGCTCACGACGGGCGCTCACGACGGGCGCTCACGTCCGGCGCTCACGTCCGGTCAGCTGGTGAGCGCCAGCCAGATCGTGGTGTCCGGGGCCACCGCGCGGGGGTCGGGCTGGGGGCCGCTGGACAGCAGGACCTCGCCCGAAAGTCCCAGCTCCGCCAGCGTGACCGGCTCCTCGCCGGTGTTGAGCACGACGGCCAGCCCGGGCGAGCGCTCCAGCGCCAGCACGTCCTCACGCGCGTCCAGCACGGAGGACTCCAGCCAGCGCAGGACGCCGCCGCCCAGCGCCGGATGCCGCTTGCGCAGCCGCAGGGCCGCCCGGTAGAGGCTCAGGGTCGAGTCCGGGTCGTCCTGCTGGGCCTCGGCCGACAGCTCCCGCCACTCCTCGGGGATCGGCAGCCAGGGGTCGCGCCAGCCGCAGCCCGGCGCGGTGGTCCACGGCAGCGGCACGCGGCAGCCGTCCCGGCTCTCGCCGCTGCGCTTGAACGCGGGGTCCTGGCGCAGCTCGTCGGGCAGGTCGAGCACCTCGGGCAGCCCGAGCTCCTCGCCGTTGTAGAGGTAGGCGGAGCCGGGCAGCGCCAGCATGAGCAGCGTCGCGGCGCGGGCACGGGCCAGGCCGCCGTGCCGGGTGACGTGGCGGGGCTTGTCGTGGTTGGACAGCACCCACGTGGTGGGCGCGCCGACCAGCTCGGCCTCCGCCAGCGACTTCTCGATGACCGTGCGGAACGACTTGGCGTGGTAGTCGGCCATCATGAAGTCGAAGTTGAACGCCTGGTGCAGCTCGTCGGGCCCGACGTAGCGGGCCAGCCGCTCCGGCGACGACACCCAGGCCTCGGCCACCGCCATCCGGCCGCCCGGGTAGGAGTCGAGGATCGGCCGCCACTCGCGGTAGATGTCGTGGACGCCGTCCTGGTCGAAGTACGGCACCCGCTCGTCGCCGAGCAGCTCGACCTGGCGGCCCTCCTTCGGCCCGACGTCCGGGAGCCCGTCGTCCTTGATCATGCCGTGGGCCACGTCGACCCGGAAGCCGTCGACGCCGCGGTCCAGCCAGAAGCGCAGGATGTCGCGGAACTCGGCCCGCACCTCGGGGTGGTCCCAGTTGAGGTCCGGCTGCTCGGGCGCGAACAGGTGGAGGTACCACTGCCCGTCCTCGACCTGGGTCCAGGCGGGGCCGCCGAAGACCGACTCCCAGTCGTTGGGGGAGTCGCGGAAGATGTAGCGGTCGCGGCGCTCGCCGCGCAGCGCCTGCTGGAACCACGGGTGCCGGTCGGAGGAGTGGTTGGGGACGAGGTCCACGATGACGCGGATGCCGAGCGCGTGGGCGTCGGCGACCAGCGCGTCGAAGTCGGCCAGCGTGCCGAACATGGGGTCCACGCCGCGGTAGTCGGCCACGTCGTAGCCGGCGTCGGCCTGCGGCGAGGTGTAGAAGGGGCTCAGCCAGAGGGCGTCGACGCCCAGCTCGCTCAGGTAGCCCAGCCGCCGGCGCACGCCCGGCAGGTCGCCCATGCCGTCGCCGTCGTCGTCGGCGAAGCTGCGCGGATACACCTGGTAGACGACGGCGTCCCGCCACCAGTCGTCACCGGCGGGCGGCCCGGTAGGCGGCCCAGTAGGCGGCACAGTGGGCGATGCGTCGTTCGGCAGCGAATGCGGCGTGATGCCCATGGTCGTCCTTCCCCCGGGTGGTTCGTTCCGATGCAGGATGGCCTGCGGCGTTACGAGAGGTCAAGCGCAACTTGCGGAAAGTTGCAGAAGCGTCCCTTCTGCCGGTCAGGACGCTGGCCCGGAGGTCAGGCCGGGGTCAGGATGGGTCTGGATCAGGTAACGCTTTTTGCAACTTCTTCCAATTCTTGCAAAGTCTCGCTAACGTCCCGGAAACATAAGCCGCTCATCCGCGGCCCACATCGACTTCCAGCGGCGGCACCTCGCGCGTGCCGCCGCTCCCTCCGTGACCTCTGGAGGTCCCATGCGCAAGCGAGCTCTGGGTGCGGCGGCACACGTGGCGGCCCTTTCCGCCCTGGCGATGGCCGTGTCGGCCTGCGGCGGCGGCGAGCCGGCCGCCGCCCCCTCCTCGGCGCCCACCGGGTCGAGCGGCGCCACCGCGCCCGCCGCCCAGGGCGGCAAGCTCGTGATCTGGGCCGACCCCAACCGGGTCAAGGCGCTCAAGCCCTTCGCCGAGCAGTTCGGCACCGAGAACGGCGTGACCGTCGAGGTGAAGGAGATCAGCAAGGACAACCAGCAGGTCTTCCTCACCGCCTCCCAGCAGGGCAGCGGCCCCGACATCATGGTCGGCGCGCACGACTGGATCGGCAACCTCGTCCAGAACGGCGCCATCGACCCGGTCAACCTCACCGAGGAGCAGAAGGCCGCCTTCCCCGAGATCGCCATGAAGGCCGTCACCTTCAACGGCCAGGTCTACGCCGCGCCGTACGCGGTGGAGAACATCGCCCTGATCCGCAACACCGAGCTCGCGCCCGACGCGCCCGCCACCCTCGAGGACCTCGTCGCCAAGGGCAAGGAGCTCAAGGCCGCGGGCAAGGTCAAGGAGGTGCTCTGCCTGCCGGTCGCGCAGAAGGGTGACGCGTTCCACTCCTACCCGATCTTCGCCTCCGGCGGCGGCGCCCTGTTCGGCGCGACGGCCACCGGCGACCCCGACGCCAAGAAGGTGCTGGTCGGCTCGCCCGACTCGGTCAAGGCGTTCGGCAAGCTGAAGGAGCTCGGCGAGAAGGGCGACGGGGCGCTCAAGACCTCCATCACCAACGAGAACTACATCCCGAGCTTCGCCGCCAAGAAGTGCGCCTTCCTCGTCTCCGGCCCGTGGGCCATGGGCGATGTGAAGAAGGGCGGCTTCTCCTACGACATCACGCCCGTCCCGCCGTTCAAGGGCGGCAAGCCGGCCACCCCGTTCGTCGGCGTGCAGTCGTTCTTCGTCGCGGCGAAGGGCAAGAACAAGACGCTGGCGCAGGAGTTCGTCACCAACTACGTGACCAACAAGGACGTCGCCAAGGCGCTCTACGCGGCCGACCCGCGCCCGCCGGCGCTGACCGCGGCGCTGCAGGAGGTCCAGGCCACCGACGCCGACGCCGGCAAGTTCATGGACGCCGGCAAGGACGGCTTCCCGATGCCGGCCATCCCCGAGATGGCGGCCATCTGGGAGCCCTTCGGCATCGCCGAGGCCTCGGTCGTCAAGGGCGGCGACCCCGCCAAGGCCGCCGCGGCGGCGCAGAAGACCATCGACGGCTCGCTCAAGAACTGACGTCATGACGCAGGACACGCGCGTGGCCGCGGACACCCGCAGGGGTCCGCGGCCACGCCGGGAGATCACCACGACGTACGTGGTGAGCAGGATCGCGGTGCTGGCCGTGGCGGCCGCGATCCTGCTCTACGCCGTGCCGCCGCTGGTCGCCGCCGAGGCGTGGGCCTCGCTCACGCTGCTCTGCCTGGCGAGCGCGGGCATCGCCTACCTCTACCTGACCCGCCGCTTCGTCCCCGCGAAATACCTCGTCCCGGGCACCATCTGCCTGATCGCCTTCCAGGTGTTCCCCGTTCTGTACACGGTGAGCACCGCCTTCACCAACTTCGGCGACGGGCACCGCGGCGACATGCAGGCGGCGGTCACCGCCATCGAGACCGGCTCCGTGCGGCAGGCTCCCGGCTCGCCCGAGTACGCGCTGACCGCGGCGCTGCGCGACGGCGAGCTGGTGTTCCTCCTCGTGGACCCCAAGACCAAGCGGGTGCAGGCCGGCTCCGGCCAGGGACTGGCCCCCGTGACCGGAGCGCGGCTCGGCATCACCGGCAAGGTCCTCCAGGCTCCCGGCTTCACCGTGCTCAAGGCCCCCGAGGCCGCCGCCCGCGGGCAGGAGATCTCCGCGCTGGCCGTCCCCACCTCCGGCGGGGTGATCAAGGCCAACGGGCTGAGCCGCGCCGTGGAGGGCAGGTCCGCGCTCACCTACGACGCCGCCTGCGACTGCGTCAACGGCGAGGGCGGCCCCTGGAAGGCCGACGAGGCGCGCGGCTACTTCGTCAACGCCAAGGGCGAGCACCTGGCGCAGGGCTGGCAGGTGAACGTCGGGTTCGGCAACTTCACCCGGGTGGTGACCGACCCCACCATCTCCGGCTACTTCCTCGGCGTCTTCGGCTGGAACGTGGTGTTCGCGCTGGTCTCGGTCGTCAGCACGTTCGTGCTCGGCATGTGCGTGGCGCTCGCGCTGCACCATCCCCGCATGCGGGGCACGGGCGTCTACCGGATCATGCTGATCCTGCCGTACGCCATGCCGTCCTTCGCGATGCTGATGGTGTGGCGTGACATGTTCAACCGCGACTTCGGCCTGATCAACCAGCTCCTCGGGCTGAACGTCGACTGGCTCGGCCAGAGCGGCACGGCCCGCGCGGCCGTCATCCTGGTCAACCTGTGGCTCGGCTTCCCGTACATGTTCCTGGTGACCACCGGCGCGCTCCAGGCGATCCCGCGCGAGCTGACCGAGGCGGCCTCCATCGACGGGGCCTCGCCCTGGTACGGGTTCCGCAAGGTGACGCTGCCGCTGCTGCTGGTGGCACTCACGCCGCTGCTCATCTCGTCGTTCGCGTTCAACTTCAACAACTTCAACGCCATCCAGCTCACCAGCGAGGGCGGGCCGTTCCCCGCCGAGAGCCCGCAGGTCGGCGCGACCGACCTGCTCATCACCTATACGTTCCGGCTGGCGTTCGGGGCGGGCGGGGCGCAGTTCGGGTTCGCGGCGGCCATCTCGGTGTTCATCTTCGCGCTCGTGGCGGTCATCTCGGCGGTGGCCTTCCGCCGGACCCGCAAGCAGGAGGAGGTCTACGCGTGAAGCTCGCGCTCAGGCACGGCTTCGTGCTGCTCGTGTGCGTGTTCGCCCTGGTGCCGATCATGTTCGTGGTGTCGGCGGCGATCAACCCGCTCGGCACGCTCGCCTCCACCGACCTGCTGCCGAACGGGGCGAGTCTCGGCAACTTCGCCGCCCTGTTCACCAACGACCGGTACCCGTTCGCCCGATGGTTCCTCAACTCGGTGTTCATCGCGCTGGCCGCCTCGTTCGCCAGCCTGCTGCTGTCGATGATGGCCGCCTACGCCTTCAGCCGGATGCGCTTCCGCGGGCGCCGGGTCGGGCTGCTGTCGTTGCTGCTCATCCAGATGTTCCCGCAGTTCCTGGCCATCGTGACGATCTTCATGATCTTCACGCGGGTCACCGAGCTGTACCCGGCGTTCGGCTTCGACACGGTGTGGGGCCTCATGCTGCTCTACCTGGGCGGCGCGCTGGGCGCGAACACGTGGCTGATGAAGGGCTTCCTCGACACCGTGCCGAAGGAGCTCGACGAGGCGGCCACGGTCGACGGGGCCACGCACGCGCAGATCTTCTGGCGGGTCATCCTGCCGCTGGTCACCCCCATCCTCGCGGTGACGGGGCTGCTCGCGTTCATCGGGATCATGAGCGAGTTCATCATGGCCAGCGTGTTCCTGCGCGACCCGGCGAGCAAGACGCTCGCCGTCGGCATGTACGGCATGATCGCCGGCGACCAGCGCAACGCCAACTTCGGCATGTTCGCCGCCGGCACGCTGATCACCGCGATCCCGACCGTCGGCGTGTTCCTCTGGCTGCAGAAGTTCATCGTCTCCGGCCTCACCGCCGGGGCCGTGAAGGGGTAGGCGCATGCTGTGTCTCGCAGGGGAGCCGCACCACGACGGCTCCGCGCTCTACGTGTCGGACCTCACGCCGTCGCCTGGCTCCCCGGTGACGGTCTGGGTCCGTGCCCCCCGCTCCGCCGCCGTCACCGGCGTGCACGTCCGCACGGTGTACGACGGCGAGCCCCGCTACACCGAGGCGGCCGTCGACGAGCTGAGGACGTCCTCGGACGTCACCGGGTACGGGCGCCAGGACGTGTGGTGGCGCGCCGAGATCGCCGCCGTCAACCCGGTCACCCGCTACCGCTTCCTGCTGCACACCCCGGGCGGCCAGGCGTGGCTCACCGCCGGCGGGCTCGCCGCGCACGACGTGACCGACGCCGGCGACTTCCGGCTCGTCTCCCACGAGCCGCCGCCGCCCTGGATGGCCGACGCGATCGTCTACCAGATCTTCCCCGACCGCTTCGGCCGCTCCGGCGCGTCCCGGCCGCTGCCCGGGTGGGCGCTGCCACGCGACTGGGACCGCGACCCGGTCATCCCGGAGGGCCCCGGCACCTCCCAGCAGTTCTACGGCGGCGACCTCGACGGCGTGGTCCGGCACCTCGACCACGTCCGGGCCCTGGGCGCCGACACGGTCTACCTCACACCGATCTTCCCGGCCCGCTCCAACCACCGCTACGACGCCGCCGCCTTCGACCGGGTCGACCCGCTGCTCGGCGGCGACGAGGCGCTGGGCAGGCTCGCGGACGCGCTGCACGGGCAGGGCATGCGGCTGCTCGGCGACATCACCACCAACCACTGCGGAGACGCGCACCCGTGGTTCACCGCCGCGGTGTCCGACGTGAACGCGCCCGAACGCGAGATGTTCTACTTCGACCCCGACACCGGCGACTACGAGGCGTGGTTCGGGGTCAAGACGCTGCCCAAGCTCAACTGGGGCAGCGAGCTCGTCCGCTCCCGGGTGCCGGCCACGCTGAGCAGATGGCTGGGCCCGCTCGACGGATGGCGGGTGGACGTCGCCAACATGACCGGGCGCTTCGGGGCCGACGACCACACGCACGAGGTCGCGGCGCTGCTGCGCCGCGAGGCGGGGCCCGGGGCGGCCCTCATCGCCGAGCACTGCCACGACGCCTCCGCCGACCTCGACCGCGACGGCTGGCACGGCACCATGAACTACGGCGGCTTCACCCGCCCCGTCTGGACCTGGCTGCGCGACCCCGGCCTCGACCTGGCCCGCTTCCTCGGGGTGCCCGGCGGCGTGCCCTCGCGCGCCGGCACGGCGGCCCTCGCCACGGTCCGGACGTTCGCCGCGCACATGTCGTGGCGCTCGCTCGTCCACTCCTGGCAGATCCTCGACTCGCACGACACGCCGCGGATCCGCACCGTCACCGGCTCCCGCGAGCGTCACCTGGTGGCCCTCGGCCTGCAGGCCACGCTGCCGGGCACGCCGATGGTGTTCGCGGGCAGCGAGTTCGGGCTGACCGGCGTCAACGGCGAGCACGCGCGCACCCCCATGCCGTGGAACCGGCCGGCCGACCAGGACCTCGCCACGCTAACGGCGTACCGGGAGCTGCTCGGGCTGCGCCGCGCCGAGCCGGCGCTGCGGCGCGGCGGCCTGCGCTGGCTGCACGCCGACGCGGACCATCTGGTGTTCGCCCGCGAGACCGAGGCCGAGACCCTCCTGGTGAGCGCCCGCCGGGCGCCGGGCGAGCCGCTGCCCCTGCCGGGGCCCGCGACCCCCGTCTACAACGCTTCGGACACGAACGCGATCCCGGGCGGCGGGCCGGCCCTGAGGATCTGGCGTCTGGCGCGGCGAGCCGATACGTTGGGCGCTCTCCCTGTGTGAGCGTTCAACTTCTAGGCGTGGTGAGCGTGAACCTGTCCTCGGTGACCCTCCTGGCGTCCCTGCTGCCCGGCCTGCCGGCCGCACCCGCCGTGCCGCTGGTCCCGCCCGCCGCCGCCGTCGCGGCGGGGACGACGTACTACGTCGACTCCGGCAAGGGCGACGACTCCGCCGCCGGCACCAGCGCCACCGCCCCGTGGAAGTCCCTCGACAAGGTCAACGCGGCCGACCTGAAGCCCGGAGACGCGATCAGCGTCAAGCGGGGCAGCCGGTGGACCGGCACCCTCACCCTGTCCGCCGAGGGCACGGCCGCCCGGCCCATCGTCGTCCAGCCGTACGGCCAGGGCCCCCTCGCCACGATCAGCGGCCAGGAGGGCAACTGCGTGGTCGTCAGCGGCGACCACTGGCGCGTCAGCGGCCTGCGCGCCTCCCGGTGCCAGTGGGCCGGCTTCGAGGTCGGCGGCGACGGCAACCACCTGGTGGGGGTGCAGGCGGACCGCAACATCGCCGGCATCTGGATCACCCCGACCGGCTCCCGCAACGTCGTGCGCGACAGCACGCTCAAGGACAACGACAGGATGAGCGTCAACGACGACGCCCCCGACAACGACTCCGGGGCGTTCGGGATCCTCGTCAACGGCGACGACAACCTCGTCACCGGCAACACGATCACCGGCAGCAACGCGCCGAGCCACGACTACCGGATGGACGGCGCGGCCGTCGAGATCTTCGACGGCGACCGCAACCGCGTCACCTACAACCGCGCCCACGACAACGAGACGTTCACCGAGCTGGGCGCGACGAAGGGCAAGACCGCCACGGGCAACGTGTACGCCTTCAACGTCGTCACCTCCTCCCTGCCGCAGAGCTCCTTCCTCGTCACCCGCGGCCCCCGGCACGTGGTGGGGCCCGTGCTCGGCACGGTCGCGGTGCACAACTCGGTGTACCTGCCGGGCCCGCGCACCCTCGGCTGGTCCTGCCACGGCGGCTGCTCCCCGTCGATCCTGCGGCTGCGCAACAACGCGGTCAGGGTGGGCGGCCAGGCCGGCTTCGAGGACGGCAAGGGCGCCGACGAGGCGGGCAGCGTCTACGAGGGCCGCACGGCCCGCTTCCGGCGCGGCCCGAGGACCGTCATGGCCGACCCCCGCTTCGTCTCGCGCACCGACCTGCGGCTGCGCCCGGGCTCCCCGGCGCTCGGCCGCGGCCTGCCGCTGTCGGCCGCCTGGTTCGGCGGCACGGCCCTGACCACGGACATCACCGGCAAGCCCCTGTCCTCCCCACCGGCGGCAGGCGCCTACCAGCCCTGACCACCGGCCGCGCAGACGCGGTAATCGCCGTTTCCGGACGCCGGCCGGCCGCTTGGCTACCATGCCGCCTCATGAAGAGACGGGCCAAGATCGCAATCGTGGGTGTCGCCGCGATGACGTTGACCACCCTTCCCCCCACAGCCCCCGCCGCCATGGCGGCGGGGAGTTACCTGATCAGGAATGTCTCCACCAACATGTGCCTGACCTGGGGCATGGATCCGGAAGGCCGGAGCCAGGAGTACGCAGCGCATACGCAGTACTGCCCGCCTCCGCACGGTCGGGACGGCTACCTGTGGACCCGCGACGCCCGATCGGAGCTCGTCAGCCTCTACAGCAGGAACAAGCGGTGCCTGGGTGCGCCGAGAAAGAACTCGATCGTGCCCATGCAGCGCTGCGGCACGGCGATCGAGAAGCGCCGCATCACCTTCACCACGGTCGAGCAGGCGGCGGGAGGCGACCGGATCCTCATCACCTGGAAGGGGCGCCCGATCAGGTGGCAGGGACCGGTCAGGGAGACGTGCCTCACGACGAGCTACCGCAATGCGGTGTCCGGCGTCCCCTGCGACCCGTCGAGCACGAACCAGCTCTGGGTCCTCGTCCGCTGACGGGGCCTCAGTGGTGGGGGAGGCCGCGGATGATCATGTCGATGGCCGTCTCGAAGGTCCGGGTCACCTCCTCCGGGTCGTCCCGGCCGATGTGCCCCTGCTGCTCCGTCAGGATGAGGCCCGTCACGAAGCCGTGGAGCACGTCGGCCGTGCGCGTGCGCTCCTCCTCCGGCACCCCGGCCTCGGCCATGATCGGGAAGAGGACGTCCCACAACCCGCCCTCGTGCGTGGCGACCACCTCCGGGTGGGTGTGGATGTACGTCCACAGCGACGGGTACGTGGAGACCAGCCGCCGGTAGGCGTGGGCCAGCCGGCGCAGCCGCTCCTGCCAGGACTCCCCGCTCTGGACGGGCAGCTCCAGCCGCCCCGCCATGGTCCGGCAGATCTGGGCGATCAGCGCCGTCTTGTTCTCGACGTGGTGGTACAGCGACATGGGGTTCACGTCGAGGGCGGCGGCGAGCTTGCGCATCGACAGCGCGTCCACGCCGCCCTCCTCCACCAGGCGCAGCGCCGTCGAGTAGATCTCCTCGGGACTCAGGGGGGCGCCCCTGCGCGCACTGACAGCCATACGGCGTATGCTAGCGATAGCCATACGGTGTATGGCTGCATGTGAGGCGACGACACAGGGAGAGTTTGATGAAGGAGATCCCCTCACCGTCCGGTCTGCCGTTCCTGGGCAACACGCTGCAGATCCCCGCGCACTCGCCGATGGCGCACTTCACCGAGCTGGCGGGCAGGTACGACGAGGGTCTCTTCCAGCTCGACATCGTCGGCCGGAGGGTGCTCTTCGTCTACGACCCCGACATGGCGGCCGAGCTGTGCGACGAGACCCGGTTCCGCAAGCGGATCGAGCCGCCCCTGTCGATCGTCCGCGACTTCTCCGGCGACGGCCTGTTCACCGCCGAGCTGGACGAGCCCGTGTGGGGGCAGGCCCACCGCATCCTCATGCCGGCTTTCAGCCAGCGCTCCATGAAGGCGTACTACCCGCAGATGCTGGAGATCGCCGAGCGGCTGGTCGGCTCGTGGGCCTCCCGTCAGGGCGAGGACCTGCCGGTGTCGGACGACATGACCCGGCTCACCCTCGACGTCATCTCCCTGACCGGCTTCGGCTACCGCTTCGAGTCGTTCCGCTCGCCGGAGCTGCACCCGTTCCTGAAGGCCATGGGCGGCGCGCTGACCGAGGCCATGATCCGCAACCGGCAGCTCCCCGTGGTCACCAAGCTCAAGCGCCGGAGCGAGGAGACCTACCGCCAGGACATCGCCACCATGCGCGAGCTGGTCGAGGACGTCATCCGGCAGCGCAGGGCCCGACCGGCCGGCGGGGCCAAGGACCTGCTCGGGCTGATGCTGGAGGCGGCCGACCCGCTCACCGGCGAGCGCCTGTCCGACGCGAACATCCGCGACCAGGTGCTCACCTTCCTCATCGCCGGGCACGAGACGACGAGCGGCCTGCTGTCCTTCGCCCTGTACAACCTGCTGCGCCACCCCCACACCCTGGCCCAGGCGTATGACGAGGTGGACCGGCTGCTGCCCGGCGACGAGCCGCCCACGTACGAGACGATCATGAAGCTGGACGTGATCCCGCGCGTCCTCGACGAGACGCTGCGCACCTGGTCGCCGATCCCCGCCTTCGCCGTCACCGCGCTGGAGGACACCACCCTCGGCGGCTACCCCGTGCCCGCCGGCACCCCGGCCGCCCTCGTCCTGCCGGCCCTGCACCGCCACCCGAAGGCGTGGGAGCGGCCCGAGGAGTTCGACATCGACCGCTGGCTGCCCGAGCGCCGGAAGGACCACCACCCGGCCGCCTACAAGCCGTTCGGCAACGGCGAGCGCGCCTGCATCGGCCGCCAGTTCGCCCTCACCGAGGCACGGCTGACGCTGGCCATGCTGCTGCGCCGGTTCGCGCTCTCCGACCCCGCGGCGTACAAGATGAAGATCAAGCAGACGCTCACCCTCAAGCCGGAGGGGTTCACGCTCCAGGTGCGCGAGCGGCGCCCGCACGAGCGCTTCAGCGGCGCGGCTCCCGTGGCGCAGGCGGAGGAGCGGGACGAGGGGCAGGTGATCGCCGTGACCGGCGTGCCGCTCACCGTCGCCTACGGCTCCAACCTCGGCACCTGCTCCGACATCGCCGAGCGGCTGGCCGAGCGGGCCGGCCGGTCCGGCTTCGCCACCACGCTCACCGCCCTCGACGACCTCGAACCGCCCCGCGAGGGCCTGCTCGTCGTCGTCGCCTCCTCCTACAACGGCAAGGCCCCGGACAACGCCCAGCGCTTCGACGCCCGCACGACGCCGCCCGACCTGTCGGGGGTGCGGCTCGCGGTGCTCGGCTGCGGCAACACCCAGTGGCCCACATACCAGGACTTCCCGCGCCGCGCCTACGACAAGCTCACCGCCGCCGGCGCCGTGCCGCTGGTCGAGCGGGGCGAGGCCGACGCCGACGGTGACTTCGACGGCGACGTGTCCGCCTGGACCGCGACGCTGTGGGCGGCCCTGGCCGAGGAGTACAGCGCGTCGGCCGCGGACGCCGGCCCCCGCTACGAGCTGGAGGTGCTGACCGAGGCCGAGGTGCGGCCCGCCGTGGTGTCCGAGCGGGCCTTCCCCCTCACGGTCGTGTCCAACGAGGAGCTGACCCGCGACCCGGCCGGGCTCTGGGACTTCTCGGTGGAGGCGCCCCGGCCCGGCGTCCGCTCCCTCGTCGCGCGGCTGCCCGAGGGCGTCACCTACTCCGCCGGCGACCACCTGGCCGTCTTCGCCAAGAACGACCCCGAGCTGGTCGAATGGGCGCTGCGCTGCCTGCGCCTGCCGCGTGAGCAGGTCGTACGGCTGCGCGCCAGGGGCGGCACGCACCTGCCGGTGGACCGGCCGGTCACGGCGGGGCTGCTGCTGACCGAGTTCGCCGAGCTCCAGGAGGTCGCCACCCGCGCCGACCTGGAGGCGCTGGCGGCGCACACCTCCTGCCCGTGGACGCGCGGGCAGCTCGCCGCGCTGACCGCCGACTACGCCGACGAGATCCTCGCCAAGCGGCTGTCGCCGCTGGCGCTGCTGGAGCGGTTCCCGGCGATCGAGCTGCCGCTGGCGGCGTTCCTGGAGATGGCCGGGCCGATCAAGCCGCGGTACTACTCGGTGTCGTCCTCGCCGCTGGCCGAGCCGGGCCGGGTGCGGATCACCGTCGGGCTCGTCGAGGGGCCCGCCTGGTCCGGCAGCGGCCGCTATCAGGGCATGTGCTCGGCCTACCTGGCCGGGCTCGCCCCCGGTGAGACGTTCTACGGCTACGTCCGGGTGCCCGCGCCGCCGTTCCGGCTGCCGGACGACCCGGAGACGCCGGTGATCCTGGTCGGGCCGGGCACCGGGTTCGCGCCGCTGCGCGGCTTCCTGGAGGAGCGGGCGCTGAGCGGGGCGGGCGGGGCGGTCGAGGTGTTCACCGGGTGCCGCCACCCCGAGCACGACTGGCTGTACCGGGAGGAGCTGGCGGGCTGGGCCGCCGCGCCGCACGTCCGGGTGCACGAGGCGTTCTCGGCCGTGCCGGGGCATCCGCACAGGTTCGTCCAGGACGCCGTGGCCGCCGAGGCCGACCGCGTGTGGGAGCTGCTGGAGGCCGGGGCGCACGTGTACGTGTGCGGCGACGGGCTGCGCATGGCGCCCGCCGTCCGGCGGGTCCTGGCCGGCATCCACCGGGAGCGGACGGGCGGTGACGGCGAGGCGTGGCTGGCGTCCCTGGAGGAGCAGGGCCGCTACCAGCAGGACGTCTTCGCCTGACGGCCTCGCCCGGCTCGCCGGGCGGGGTCTCTCCGCCCGGCCGGTCGGCGGAAAGGTGCAGGCGGCAGGGGGCAAAGGCTGCCTGACCAACCCACTCCGGAAGAGTTGATTGGGATATAACCGCAGCATGCGTGACATATCCCTAAAACATCCGCGAAACCTTGACGCGGCACTGTGGGAGCCCTGGAAAGGAGGGCACCGATGCTGCTGCGACTGAGGGTGTCGCTGCCGGACCGGCCGGGGGCACTCGGCCAGGTGGCGCGGGCGCTCGGCGCCCTGGGCGCCGACATCCTGCAGGTGACCGTGCTCGAACGCGAGTCCGGGCGGGCCGTGGACGACTTCACCGTGTCCTGGCCGGGGGCCGCCACGACGGACGAGGTCCGCGACCGGCTGTCCGCTGTGCCGGGGATCCGGATCGAGGGCGTCTGGACGACCAGGGAGGTGCCGGGCTCCGCGCCCGACTACGACCTGCTCATACACGTCGCGGCAGAGCCGGGGCGCGCCTTCGCGACGCTGGTGGACGCGCTGCCGGGGCTGTGCGGGGCCGAGTGGTCGCTGGCGATGTCCGGCGGCGAGGTGCGGCACGCCAGCCTGTCCGCCCCCGCCGCGTTCGACCTGGACGAGCCGCCCCTGCGCGCCGCCACGCGCGTCTCCGAGAAGCTGCGGCTCATGCTGCTGCCGGTCTCCGCCCACGACATGCACGTGGTGGTCGCCCGCTCCGAAGGCCCCGGCTTCCACCGCGCCGAGGTGGAGCGCGCCGCCCGCATCGTGGACGTGGTGTCCGCCCTGTCCCTGCGCTGAGGACGTCCCTGCGCCGAAGAAGCCCGCCCCCGGGGCGGCGTGCCGTACGGTCCGGGGCGTTGACCCGGAAAACGGCGGATCATTAGCGTGAGCGGCGCAGCCGTGCGCGGATCGGCCGTCCGGCCGGGCCGCGCGGCTCTCACGGAGGAGCGGCAGATGGACTTCGAGCTGACCGACGAGCAGCGGGCCTTCCGGGAGACGCTCCGGGCGTTCGTCGACAAGGAGATCGTGCCGGTCGCGACCGAGTGGGAGCACTCCGGCCGCTATCCCACCGAGATCGTGGACACGATGCGCCGGATGGGGCTGTTCGGCCTGTCCGTGCCCGAGGAGTACGGCGGGCTGGGGGCCGACATGGTGTCGTTCGCGCTCGTCTTCGAGGAGATCGCGCGCGGCTGGATGGGCGTGGCCGGCATCCTCGGCTCGCACACGATCGCCTGCTGGATGATCGCCCGCCACGGCACCGACGAGCAGAAACGCCTCCACCTGCCCGACCTGGCCACCGGCGCCCGCCGCACCGGCATCGCGCTCACCGAGCCCGCCGCGGGCACCGACCTGCAGGGCATCCGGACGCGGGCCGTACGCGACGGCGACCACTACGTCGTCACCGGCACCAAGACGTGGATCACCAACGCCCGCCACGCCGACCCGCTGCCCGTGCTGGTCAAGACGTCCGTCACCGAGCCGGCGCACAAGGGCATGTCCGTGCTGCTCGTCGATCCGTCGGCCGACGGTTTCACGGTCAGCCGCGACCTGCCCAAGCTGGGCTACAAGGGCACCGAGACGTGCGAGGTCGTGCTCGACGGCGTGCGCGTGCCGGCGTCGGCGCTGCTCGGCGGCGTCGAGGGACGCGGCATGCAGCAGGTGCTCGGCGGGCTGGAGACGGGCCGGGTCAACATCGCCGCCCGCGCGGTCGGGGTCGCCCAGGCCGCCTACGACGCCGCGCTGTCCTACGCCCGTGAGCGCACCGCGTTCGGGCAGCCGATCGCCGACTTCCAGGCCATCCAGCTCAAGCTCGCCGACCTGGCCACCGAGATCCAGGCGGCCCGCCTGCTCACCTACTGGGCCGCCTCCCGGGCGGACGACGGCGGGCGCGTCGACATGGAGGCGGGCATGGCCAAGTACTTCGCCTCCGAGGTGGCGCTGAAGGCGTCGCTGGAGGCCATGCGGATCCACGGCGGCTACGGCTACTCCCAGGAGTTCGTGGTGGAGCGGCTCTACCGGGACGCGCCGCTCATGGCCATCGGTGAGGGCACGAACGACGTGCAGCGCCTGGTCATCGCCCGCGCCCTCGTCTCCGGTAAGGGCCGGATCGGCTGGTAGGGGACGGGGGAGGGGCGAGGGGATGTTCGCGCGGGCGGGCGGCGGGCATACTCGGCCGGACGCGACGTCATGCGGGTGAGGAGGGCCATGTCCGGACCACGGCACCCCGGCGAGCCGCACGCCCATCCGGACGGGCCCGGTCACCCTGCCGGCCGGGAGCAGGCGCACGGGCACGGGCACACCTCCGGCCATGCGGAAGCCCACGTGGACGGGCCCATCTCCGGCTCCGATCACGGACATGGCCACGGCCACGGGCATGGGCATGGGCACGGGCATGGGTCCGCTGTCCGGCGGGAGAGGGCGCGGGGCGTGCTGTCGCGCCTGTGGCACGCCGCCGCCCCGCACAGCCACGACAGCGCCGACAAGACCGACGCCGCCCTGGAGGGCAGCAGCCGGGGGCTGCGGGTGCTGGCCGCCTCGTTCGCCGTGCTCATGGCCACCGCCGCCGTCCAGGCCGTCATCGTCGTCATGTCCGGCTCGGTCGCCCTGCTCGGCGACACCCTGCACAACGTGGCTGACGCGCTCACCGCCGTGCCGCTGGCCATCGCGTTCTCGCTCGGCCGCCGCGCCGCCAACCGCCGCTTCACCTACGGGTACGGCCGGGCCGAGGACCTCGCCGGCATCGCCATCGTCGTCGTCATCGCCCTCTCGGCCGCGGTGGCCGGGTACGAGGCGATCCGGCGGCTGGCCGGGCCGCAGGACCTGCGCGCGGTCGGATGGGTGGCCGCCGCGGGCGTGGTGGGCTTCCTCGGCAACGAGTGGGTCGCCCGCTACCGGATCAGGGTGGGCCGGGAGATCGGCTCCGCCGCGCTGGTGGCCGACGGCCTGCACGCCAGGACCGACGGGTTCACGTCGCTGGCGGTGCTGCTCGGCGCGGGCGGGTCGGCGCTGGGGTTCCCGATCGCCGACCCGCTCGTCGGCCTGCTCATCACCGCCGCCATCTGCTTCGTGCTGCGCGACGCCGCCCGGGAGATCTACCACCGGCTCATGGACGCCGTCGACCCCGCCCTCGTGGACCAGGCCGAGGCGGTGCTGAGGACCGTCGAGGGGGTGCGCGCGGTCGGCTCCGTCCGGCTGCGCTGGATCGGCCACGCGCTGCACGCCGAGGTGGACATCCTCGTGGACCACGACCTGACGCTGGTGCGGGCGCACGCGCTGGCCGTGGAGGCGGAGCACCGGCTCATCCACGACGTGCCGCGGCTGCGGGCGGCCACGGTCCACACCGACCCCCACGGGCCCGCGGACGTCGACCACCACGCCCCTCTCCATACGCATCGCATCACCTGATGCGGTGCGGGTAGGTTGGGGCGGGTGTCCTCCGCCGCCTCAGACCAGCCTGCCCCGTCCCTCGCGGCCCGCGAGGACGTCCGGGACCCCGCGGACGGGAACGCCGCGCCCCGGGAGCACAGGCTCGCCTGGCTGGACGCGCTGCGCGGCGTGGGCGCGATGGCCGTGGTCGCCGAGCACATGCTCCCCTGGTTCCTGCCGTCGCTGCGCCCGTACTGGTTCAGCCTCGGCGTGTACGGCATCGTCGTGTTCTTCCTGGTCAGCGGCTACATCATCCCGGCCTCGCTGGAGCGGCACGGCGACCTGCGGCGCTTCTGGGTCAGCCGGGCCTTCCGGCTGTACCCGCTGTACCTGGCCGTCGCGGCCCTGGTGGTCGGGCTGGCCTGGTGGGTGCCGGTGCGCGCGGAGGTGCCGCGCGACGGGTCGGCGGTGGCGGCGCACGCGACCATGCTGCTGGACGTCGTCGGCGTGGGCGGCGTCGCCGACACCATGTGGACGCTCTCGTACGAGATGGTGTTCTACCTGCTCGTGACCGCGCTGTTCGTGATGCGGACGCACGAGCGCAGCGGGCTGCTGGCCGTGCTGTTCGCCGGGTTCTCGGTCGCCGTCGGGCTGGCGCTCGCGGGCCCGGTGGCGACGGGCGGCTGGCTCCCGTACGCCTCGGGCGCCGTGTTCGCCGCCGGGCTCGCGTGCGTCGTCTCGGGCCGGTTCCGTACGGCCGGAGCCTGCGTCCTCGGCCTGATGGCGGTGGCGCTGCCGGTGCTGAGCGGGCGGGTGCCGTGGCTGGGCGTCGCGGTGCTCGGCGTGATGTTCGCGGGCACCGCGATCTACCGCTGGGAGCGCGGCACCGGCCCCCTCTGGCCGGTGGCCGTCACGGGCGCGCTGGTGGCCCTCGCGCCGGTGGGGGCGATCGGGTCGGGATGGTGGTGGGTCCAGCCGGACGTGTGGATCACCACGATCGTGCTGGCCGCGGCCACGTTCGCGGGGGCGATGGCGCTGCGCGGCCGCCGCCTGCCGCGGGTGCTGACCTGGACGGGCCTGATCAGCTACTCGCTCTACCTGGTGCACCATCCGCTGCTGAAGTACTTCGTCCAGGTCACCGGGGATCTGCGGCGCGCGCCGTTGCCGGTGCAGCTCGTCATGGCGGCCGCAGCGCTGGCCCTGGTGATGCTGGTCAGCGCCCTGGCGTACCGGTTCGTGGAGCGGCCGATGCAGCGGCTCGGCCGTCGCGCGGCGCGCCCCGCCACCAACTGACACCCCGCGGGCCCCGGTTCCTCCCGGGCGGCTCCGAGGCGCGGCGCGCACCGGGGGCGAACACCACGTAGCGTGGTTGACGTGTGTCCGACCGTAGGCGAGGGGGCGGTGTGTCACCATCACCGGATCCATGGGTCACGCTCTCGCCCCGGCCCGGTTTCACGATCCCGCCCCCGCCCCGGCCTTCGGCATGCCCCTGGGGAGAGGACTGGGCCTGGGCGGCGCACGAGTGCCGAGCGGCTTCTCCCGTGCCGCGACCGGCCACAGGTCCGGCGATACTGCATCGGTCAGCCGAACTGGCCGGTCCCTTCGGCTTCCCGACGGTGCGGTGGCTGCTCGCCGTCAATGCCGCGTTGTTGATCGCGCTGGTCGTCGCCGGGCTGGTGGATGAGACGTCCGCTCGGCGTTCCGTCATCTGGCGCCGACTGTTCGGTCTCACGCAGGGCTGGCTGGTTCCCCTGGCCGCCGCCTGCTGGGCCTGGCTCGCCACGGCGGTCGCGGTTCTCCACCTGGTACGGGATCCGCATGCCGAAGCGGCCGGCTGGCTGCTGCTGGGAATCATGGTGCTGAGCCTGCTGCCGATGATCCTCGATCTGGACTTCGCGCAGGCCGTACGGCTGTGCCTGGTGGCGATGGTGCTCGTGGCGTACGGCGTCGGCATGATCGCTGTGGACCGACGCGGATCCCCCGAGGAGCTACCTCGCGGCCGGGAGGACCACCGGGTCGGACACATCGAAGGACCGGCCCATCCGATGCCCGCACATGCTCGATGAGGTCAGTTCAACCCCGCTGATCCGCCGGGCGGCCTCGTCGGGCGTCTCTTCCGCACGGTGGAGGCGCGGCGGTTGTCGGCGCCCGCCCGTAGCATGAGCGTCTCAACCGAGACCACGTGTCCTCCCGTCCCCACCACCGGCTGACTGCCGGAGATACGCCAGTGCGCTCATGGCGCGAGGTGTCGACGGGCGAGAGAGAGGCGGCGGGGCCATGCCCGGGGTGCTGGTGCTGATGGGGTCCGGCGAGACGAGCCCGACCATGGTGGAGGTCCACCGGTCCGTGGCGCGGCGCCTCCCGGCGGGGGCACGGGCCGTGCTGCTCGACACGCCGTACGCGTTCCAGGAGAACAGCGCCGACATCAGCGCCCGCGCCCGCCGTTACTTCGCCCGCAGCGTCGGCCTCGAGGTGCGGGTCGCCGACGGCGTCGCGGGCGCCGACTGGGTGTTCTCCGGGCCGGGCAGCCCCACGTACGCGCTGGACCGCTGGAGCGAGGGGCCCGTGGGCGGCGACCTGCGGGCCCGCGTCCGGGCCCGGCAGGGAGCGACGGTCCTCGCCTCGGCGGCGGCCTGCACGGCCGGGGTGGCGACGGTCCCCGTGTACGAGATCTACAAGGTCGGGGCGGAGCCCCATTGGCGGCCGGGGCTCGACCTGCTGGAGCCGCTCGGGCTGCGGGTGGTCGTGATCCCGCACTTCGACAACGCCGAGGGCGGCACCCACGACACCCGCTACTGCTACCTGGGGGAGCGGCGGCTGTCGCGCATGGAGCGGGAGCTGCCGCCGGGCACCGCCGTCCTCGGCCTCGACGAGCACACCGCGGTGCTCGTGGACCTCGACGCCGGGGAGGTGGAGGTGGCGGGCCGCGGCGGCCTGACCGTCCGCAGGCCGGGCTCGCGGGCCGTGCTGCCGGCCGGCACCCGCGTCACCCTGGCCGAGCTACGCCGTCTCACCGAGGGCGGGGGCGACCGCCGGGGCGACGGCACGGGCCGGGGCGAGGGCGGCGGCGAGGGCGAGAACGGGGGCGGCGGCGAGGGCGGAGCCGGGGGTGCGGGCCGGACGGGCGCCGCGCCGCTCCCGCTCGCCGTTCCGAAGGTCGTCCAGGTGACGCTGGAGGAGGCGATCCGCGCGTGCGAGGGTCGCTTCCGGGACGCGGTGGCCGCGTCCGACCTGACGGCCGCGGCGCGGGCCGTGCTCGACCTGGAGGCCGACCTGGTCAAGTGGTCGGCCGACACCGAGGAAGATGAGGGAGGCGTCGGCCAGGCCCGCGACCTCATGCGGCTGCTCATCGCCCGGCTGGGGGAGTCGGCGTCGGAGGCCGGCGTGCGCCGGCTGGTGGAGCCGCTGCTGGCACTGCGCGACGAGCTGCGCCGGACCGGCCGCTACGCCGACGCCGACACGCTCAGGGAGGCGATGGGCCGGGGCGGCGTCCTGGTCGAGGACACCCCTGACGGTCCCCGCTGGACCACCCGCCCCGGCTCACTCGGCTCACCGCCCTGACCGGACGGCTGGCGTCACCGCCCTCACGGACGGCCCGCCTCACCGACCCGGCCGTCCCGGCTCACCGTCGTTGACCCGGCCGTCCCGGCTCACCGTCGTTGATCCGACCGTCCCGGCTCACCGTCGTGGACGGGACCGTCCCGGCTGGCAGGAGCTCGCGGGTGGGGTCACCACTCGTCGCCGCCGCCTTCGTCGTCGCTCTCGAAGACCTCCTCGACGGCCTCGCTCACGAGGTAGCCGCCGACGAGGCCCGCCGCGCCCGCCGCCGCCACCGCGCCGAGACCCGCCCCGCCGCCGTGGTGCCCCCCATGGTGGTGATCGCCGTAGTGACCACCGTGGTGCTCGCCGTGATGCCCGGCGCCGTGCCCGTAGCCGTGGCCCGCGTGCTGCGCCAGGCCGCCGAGCCAGCGGTCGATCTCGCTCGCCCAGTCCATGCCCAGCGCCTCGTCGTGCCCCACCCGGAAGCGCCCGATGGCGTCGCCCGAGCCGCCGAACCGGCCGCTGCGCTTGTCCGCCTCCAGGATCACCTCCAGCCCGTGGGCGTCGGCGACGAACGTCAGCTCCACCTCGCCGACCTGCCCGGCGTGCCGGGGCGGCGGGTAGAACTCGATCTCCTGGTAGAACGGCAGCTCCTGCCGCACCCCGTACAGCTGCCCGACCTCTACGTCCGCGGACCGGAACTGGAAGCCCAGCTCCAGGAGCGCCCGCAGCACCCGCAGCTGCGACGGCAGCGGCTCCACCGAGACCGGGTCGAGGTCGCCCTTGTCGACGGCCTTGGCGATGGCCAGCTCGGTGCGCACGCCCACGGCCATGCCGGTCAGGGGCTGCCCGTCGACCTCGTTGAGCGGCGTCTCCCACGGCAGCGTGATCTGGAACGGGATCGTCCGCTGCTCCTTCTCCGCCAGCCGGAACGGGCCGGACACCTGGACGCGGTGGAACTCCGCCAGCCCGCTCGCCTCACCCTCGCCGCCCTCGATCTCGACCCCGGCGACCAGGCCGAGCGTGACGTGCTCGATGTCGGCGTCGAAGTCGCCGCCGGCGAGCCGTACCTCGCCGCTCAGCGTCCCGCCCGGCCGGGCGAGCGGCGTCGCGAGGACGGTGTCCACCGAGGGCGCGCCCACGCCGAGAGCGCCGAGCATGCGTTTGAAGACCACGGGTTGCACTCCTGTCGATCAGACCGATGACTGATGTCCACCAGCAAACGATCACCGCCGGGCTGTGGTTCCGGAACGCGCGGCGCGAGATTATCAGGCCGCGCTCGTGTTCGCCGGGTGATTGCGCGACGACGATCCGTATCGGCTGGGGCGGGTCAGCCGGCGCGGGTCAGCCCCAGGAGCGCGGAGGCCGAGGAGGCGGAGGGCAGGTCACGGGCCGCCGCCAGCAGCTCCTCCACCGCGTCCGCCCGCAGCGCCCGCCCGGCGTTCGAACGGAACTTGACCTCCAGCTCCTCCCGCGTCAGCGGCCGCTCCGGCCCGCCGCGCGAGGAGTCCACCCGGTGCTCCACCGTGGAGCCGTTCCGCAGCCGGACCCTCAGCACCGCCGCGAACGAGCGCGGGAACAGCTCCGAGGCCCGCTCGTCCGCCACGCAGCGCACGCGCGCCGCGAGCGCGAGCGCGGCCGGGTCGAGGGCGGCGAAGTCGTCCAGGTCCAGCCCGAGCCCGCCGCCTCCGAGCAGCGCCGCGGCCACCGTGTACGGGCCGGAGAACTTCGCGTGGTACGCCGAGCGCGGCCGGGCCTTCTCCTCCGGCGGCTCGGCGATGGTGCGCAGCACCGGGGCCGCCACCCCCAGCTCGGCCGCCGCCACGTCCTCAGGTGACAGTCCGGCCGCCCGCAGCGCCAGCGCGCAGTCCACGGCCGGATGGGTGAAATGGTTGGCCGGGTACGGCTTGTACACGGTGCGCGGCAGCTCCCACCGCTCGCCGAGGCCCGACAGCAGCGCCTCCGCGTCGTACCGGCCGTCCAGCCACGCCTGGAAGAACCCGAACCGTCCCTCCAGCACGGTCGGCGGGCCCGTCACGCCTTCGAGCGCGAGCACCGCGGCCGACACGCCGGCGTGCGCCGCCCACCCGCAGTGGGCCCGCTTGACCGTGCCGCCCGTCCGGTTCGCCTCGATGAGCCCGGAGCCCATGCTGGCCGCCACCCCGGCCGCGTGCGCGACGCCCTCCGCAGGCAGCCCGAACAGCAGCCCGGCCGCCACGGCCGCCCCCAGCGTCCCGCAGATCGACGTGGCGTGCTGGCCCCGCTCGAAGAACAGCGAGGTGCGCGTCTCGGGCAGGTAGGAGGCCATGCCGAGGCGGGCGCACACCTCGATCCCCGCGGCCACGGCGCTCACCAGGGCGGAGCCGCTCGCCCCGGTCGCCTCGGCGGCGGCCAGCGCGGCCGGCACCACCGAGGCGCTGGGGTGCAGCACCGACGGCAGGTGCGTGTCGTCGTAGTCCAGCGAGTGCGCCAGCGTGCCGTTGACCAGCGCCGCCGACGGGGCGGGCAGGCGGTGGCCGTCGCCGATCACGGTCGCCTCCGCGGTCCCGCCCCACCGGCGCACCGCCCGCAGCACGGCCGGTCCGGCGTCGCCGGCCGGGTCGGCGTACGCGGCGAGGCAGTTGCCCAGCACGTCGAGCACCCGGCCCGTCACGTCGTCGCGCACCGTGTCCGGCACGCCCCGGTCCCGGCAGCCGGCCGCGAAGGCCGCCAGCCGCTCCACGTGGGTGGGCATCGTGTCCTCCATCGCGCTAGCCGAGGACGGCGAGCGGGCGGACCGGCGCGCCGGTGGCCCCCGCGATCGGCAACGGGTTCAGCACCAGCAGGAACTCGCGCGCCCCCGAGTCCAGCAGCTCGCCCAGCCGCATGGTCTCCACGATGTTGACGCCCGACTCCACCAGCATGATCCGGTGGACCGGCAGCGTGGCGTGCCCGCGGCCCGGCGGCACGTGCTCGAAGGCGATGGTCTCGCCGCCGACCACCCTCGGCCGGCGCGCGGCCAGCCAGCGCGCCGCCTCCACCCCTGGCCCGGGCGCGCCGTCCCGCGCGCCGGTGAAGTCCGTCCCCGACGGGCCGCCGCCGGGCCCGGACGACCCCGACGGACTGGCGCCCGGCCCGGACGACCCCGACGGACCGGCGCCCGGCCCGGAAGGCCCTGACGGGCCGGCGCCGGGCCCGGAAGGCCAGAGTCGTGACCAGCCGGTGCCGATCAGGAGGGCGTCGCCCGCGCGGAGCTCCAGCCCGGCGGCGGCCCGTTCCAGGTCGCCGGCCGTGACCTCGTACCCGGCCGGCAGCGTCGGCACCCCGTGGACCGCGGCCACGTCCAGCAGCACGCACCGGCCCACGTACGGCTCGAACGCGTCGATGCCCAGCTCGCCGAACCCCTCGTGCGTCATGACCTCGGCCACGGGTCGCCCGCCGTGCAGCAGGCCGTCCTGGGAGACGTGCGCGAGCGCGTCCACGTGGGTGCCGACGTGGCCGCCCGTCACGATGATCTCGTTGGCGGCCGAGCCGCCTCCGGGCCGCACGACGTCGCCGTGCCTGCGCTCCAGCGTCATCCGGAACGGCGGATGGTTCGGGGACTGCGGCATGCCCTTGCGCATCGGCTGTGCCAGGTCCAGCACGCGTGCCCCGTCGAGGGCCTTCCAGAGCGACATCTCGGGCACTCCCCGGATCGGCGGGATGAAGGGGGGAAGGGGTGACGGTCAGCGGCGGGGCGGGTCGATGCGGGCGCCGTCCAACGTGAAGATCATCAGGCGGGTGGGGTCCACGGCGACCTTGGCGGCGTCGCCGGCCCGCCACGCCGGGCGGCCGCCGACGCGGACGATGAGGTCGGCCCGCCGATGGACGCCGCTGCCGGGGTGCTGGCCGGCCTGCTCGTGCTCCTGCCGCTCCTCCTCCTGCCCGAACATCCGCTTGACGAACGTGCCGAGCCGCCCCGGGGCGTTCGGGCGGCCCTTGGCGCGGGCACGGGGGTCCGGCGGCTCCGGCACGGGCACGGCGGGCATGCCGCACTCGATGTAGGCGAGCCACTCGTGGCCGTGGTACTCCAGCGCCCGGACCCGCCCGAAGAACGACGGCCCGTCGTACGACTCGGGCACCGGCGCCAGCCCGTCGGGCCGCATGCCGACCAGCACCTGGCCGCCGGTGTGCTGGGAGATGGCGTAGGCCCTGGGATCGCTCCACGGGATGATCAGCCGGTGCGGCCCGAAGTCGAGCATGACGTACTCGTTCTGCGGGGTGCGGACCGTCGCGGAGAGCAGGTTGAGCTGCTGGGAGTTGAGGAACGCGGCCACGAACGCCGTCGCCGGGTCGTTGTAGATCTGCGAGGGGGTGCCGACGTCCTGCAGGACCCCGCGGTTCATGATGGCGATGCGGTCGGCCAGCGTCAGCGCCTCGATCTGGTCGTGCGTGACGTAGATGGTGGTGACGCCGAGCGACCTGACCAGCGCCGAGATCTCCATGCGCAGCTCGGTGCGCATACCGGCGTCGAGGTTCGACAGGGGCTCGTCCATGAGGAACAGCTTGGGCTGGCGGACGATGGCCCGGCCCATCGCGACCCGCTGGCGCTGGCCGCCGGATAGGGTGCCGGGGCGGCGGTCGAGGGTCTCGTCGATGTGCAGCGCCTTGGACAGCTCGGTGACGCGCTGGCGGACGAGTGCCGGATCGGACTTGGCGATCTCCAGCGGGAACGAGATGTTGCCGCGGACCGTGCGGTGGGGGTAGAGGGCGCCGTTCTGGAACACCATGGCGACGTCCCGCTCGCGGGGGGCGAGATGGTTGGCGAGCTGGCCGTCGAGCCACAGGTCGCCCTGGGTGATCTCCTCAAGACCCGCGATCATGCGTAACAGCGTGGACTTGCCGCAGCCGGAGGGGCCGAGAAGGACGAGGAACTCGCCGTTTTCGGCCTGCAGGCTCAATCGGTCGACCGCCAGGTGGTCACCCGGGTACACCTTGGTCACGTTGTCGAGTACGACCGAGCTCATGGGCCCACACCTTGCGCACGTGTCACCTGTGACGGGGCTGATGGAAGAGGTAGTACATCGCGCCTCAACCCCGATGTCCACCCTTCATCTGAAACATCTCTCACAAACGTGATTTCAGGCTGTGTTTCGGTCCAGAGAACCTGGAGCCCCTGGTCGTCCGCGTATGCGAGATCGCTCGAAAGTCTGGAAGTGCTTGCGGAAATTTGCGGAAACGCTTTCAGGGTGGGGGCCGAACAGAGGTAAAGTGACGGCCATGAACGGTCACGCCCGCCTCGCCGACATCGCCGCCCAGGCCGGGGTGAGCGAGGCCACGGTCAGCCGGGTGCTCAACGGCAAGCCGGGCGTCTCGGCCGCCACCCGCCAGGCCGTGATGACCGCGCTCGACCTCATGGGCTACGAGCGCCCGCCGCGGCTGCGGCAGCGCAGCAACGGCCTGGTCGGCCTGGTCACCCCCGAGCTCGACAATCCGATCTTCCCGGCGTTCGCCCAGGCCGTGGAGAAGGCGCTCACCCAGCACGGCTACACGCCCGTGCTGTGCACGCAGCTGCCCGGCGGGGCGCCCGAGGACGAGTTCACCGAGTTGCTGGTGGACCGGGGCGTGAGCGGCATCGTGTTCGTGTCCGGCCTGCACGCCGACACCACCGCCCGCATGGACCGCTACACCCGGCTCACCGACCGCGGGCTGCCGATCGTGCTCGTCGACGGCTACAGCGAGCGCATCGAGGCCCCGTTCATCTCGCCCGACGACCGGCTGGCCGTGCGCCTGGCCGTGCAGCACCTCGTCGACCTCGGGCACGAGCGGATCGGGCTGGCCCTCGGGCCGCGCCGGTTCGTCCCCGTCATCCGGAAGATCGAGGGATTCCGTCAGGCCATGGCCCAGCTCCTCGGCGTCACCGGTGTCGACGACCTCATCGCCGACTCGCTGTTCTCCGTCGAGGGCGGCCAGGCCGCGGCCACCCAGCTGCTCGCCCGCGGCTGCACCGGCATCGTGTGCGCCAGCGACCTCATGGCGCTCGGCGCGATCCGCGCCTGCCGCGAGAAGGGGCTGGCCGTGCCGGGGGAGGTGTCGGTGGTCGGCTTCGACGACTCGCCGCTCATCGCGTTCACCGACCCGCCGCTCACGACCGTGCGCAAACCCATCGGCGCGATGGCCTCCGCCGCCGTGCAGACGCTGCTCGAAGAGGTGAACGGCGCGCCGGCCAAGCACGTCGAGCTGATCTTCCGCCCGGAGCTCGTCGTGCGCGGCTCCACCGGCTCCGGCCCCCGGGTCAGCCGGTGACGCCCCCGCGGGAGAAGACCCCGGGCAAGCCCCATGACGTGCTCGTGCTGGGCGGGTCGGGCGTCGACGCCACGGTCTACGTCCCCGAGCTGCCCCTGCCGTACGCCGACACCTACGGGGTGCCGCCCATCCAGGAGCGGATCGGCAACACCGGCGCCGGCGTGGCGCTCGGCTGCGCCGCCCTCGGCCTGTCGGTGGCGTTCGCCGACCTCGTCGGCGACGACTCGCAGGGGGCGCTCATCCGCGACGCGCTCGCCGGCGTCGACGCCTTCTGGGGCCGCGCCGCCGCCGGCACGCGCCGCAGCGTGCTGCTCGTCGGCCCCGACGGCCGCCGCACCTCGCTGCACGACCCGCGCGACACGCCGGGCGAGCGGCTGCCGCGCGAGCTCTACGCCGGCGTGCGCGCCCGCCACGCGCACGTCTCGATCACCGGCTACTGCCGCGACGTGTACGACGACCTCGACGGCATGCCCGTCTCCACCGACCTGCACGACTGGGACGGCGTCAACGACCACCACCGGGAGTTCGCCCACCGCTCCGACCTGGTGTTCATGTCGGCCGCCGCGCTGGACTCGCCCGAGCGCGTGATGCGCGACATCCTCCGCCTGGGCCGCGCCGAGCTGGTCGTCTGCACGCGCGGCGCGGACGGCTGCCTGGTGCTGCCGCGCGGCGGCGACCTGCGCGCCTTCCCCGCCACCCCGCTGCCCGGCCCGGTGGCCGACAGCAACGGCGCGGGCGACGCGTTCGTCTCCGGCTTCCTGTACGGCCGGCTGGGCGGAGCGGCGCTGGAGGAGTGCGTGCGGCTCGGCTCGCTGGCCGGGGCCCACGCCTGCACGGTGCCCGGCACCCATGAGGCGCCGATCACCGAGGCCGCGCTGCTCCGCGCGGCCTCGGCCGCCTGACAGGGCTACGCGAGGGGGAGGCGGGCCACCCCCGTCATGGTCGGCGTGGGGATGAACGTCACCGGGTCCTCCGGATCGGTGCGCAGCGGGTCGAGCCGGTCGAGCAGGATGTTCAGGGCGACCCGTCCCTCCAGCCGGGCCAGCGGAGCGCCCAGGCAGAAGTGGATGCCGCGGCCGAAGGCGAGATGCGGGTTGGGGTCACGGCCGGGGTCGAACACGCCGGGGTCGGCGAACTGCCGGGGGTCCCTGTTGGCGGCCCCGAGCCACACCATGACGAGCTGGTCGGCCGGTATCGTCACGCCGCCCAGCTCGGTCTCGCGGGTGGTGGAGCGGCCGAGGGCGGCGAACGGGGGCATCAGGCGCAGGGACTCCTCGATGACGGCCGGGACCGACGCGCGGTCGGCCCGTACCTTGGCCTGCTGCTCGGGGAAGGCGTCGAGGCAGAGCACGGTGTTGCCGAGCAGCATGGTCGTGGTGATGTGCCCGGCGAGCAGCAGGATGATCGCGAAGTTGACCACCTGGTCGTCGGGGAGGTGCTCGCCGTCCACCTCGGCCTCGACCAGCCTGGTGAGCAGGTCGGCGCGTGGCCGGCGGCGGCGCTCCTCGGCGTGGCCGGCGAGGTAGGCGGACATCTCCTTCCACGGCTTGAGCGTGGCCTGGACGTCCGCGTTCTGCTCCTCGACGGGCTCGGTGAGGGAGATCGTGGTGTCGCGCTGGAAGAGCGCGTCGGCCCACTGCTTGAACAGGGCGCGGTCGCCGCTGGGCACGCCCAGGAGCTCGGCGATGACGATGACGGGCAGCGGGTAGGCCAGGTCGGTCACGAGCTCCAGCCGTCCGCGCTCCCGCGCCGCGTCGAGCAGCTCATGGGTGAGGGCGGCGATCCTGGGTTCGAGGTCCGCGACGACCTTGCGGGTGAAGGCGCTGCTGACCAGCTTGCGCAGCTTGCCGTGCTCCGGGGGGTCGATCTGGGTGATGAAGCCGTTCAGCGAGAACTCCTCGCTGTCCGGCATCAGCCCCTTGGGGAGCACCCGCATGGTGTCGGAGGAGAACGTCGTGGGGTCGCCGAGGATGTCGTGGGCCTCCGGGTAGCCGTAGACGTTCCACATGCCGGTGCGGGCGTCGTACTCCACCGGTTGGCCCGATCGCGGCCCGCGCAGCCAGAAGTGCTGCTCGGGGATGTCGTACCGTTCGACGATGTCGGTCATCGCCTCTCCCTCCGTGTCAGGTCGGCTCTGCGCGGTACTCCTGCCAGCGCTGGAGCATCTCGTCCGCGTCACGCTCGGTGAAGGCGAAGAACTCCCGGGTCTCCGCCAGCCGGGCCCGCTGCTCGGGCCGGTCCTCGCCGACGAGCGACAGCCCTAGGTCCAGGGCCTCGACGCCGAGGTGCACCCCGGCGAGCTGGACCTTCAGGACGTGCGCCCATCCGCCGTGGGCCACCTGGTAGCGGTGCTCGCGCCCCGGTGCGGGGACGCGCTCGATCATCCCGCCCGCCTCCAGCTGCCTGGCGACCGTGCTGACGGCCGTCTTGCTCACCCCGAGCCGGGCGGCCAGCTCGGTCAGCGACTGGTGCGGCGGATCACAGATCATCAGCCACGCGTACAGCCGGCCCATGGTGCGGGTCCCGCCGATGCGCTCCATGACCAGCCCCATCCGGTCGATGAACTCGCCTTCCCGTGGATCCATCGTGGCACCACCGGCAACATCGTCATATACGTACTTGACGAACTCTACGCGCGTCCTCGTTTCCGGACTCCGACCTTGTGACGGGCGCCGAACGGGACAGATGCCCGTCACGCTCCGGCGCGCGCGGCGTCCGGGGCTCGGTTTCCACCTCGTACGTTACGCACTCTCAGGTGCCTACTTCCTCTCAGAGAGTGCCGCTCCTACGGTGGTGTGCGGCGGGAGGTCCGCCACCAGAGTGAGAGGGAGAGATCGCATGCGTGCTGTCGTCATCCGCGCCTTCGGCGGCCCGGAGGTGCTGGAGATCGCCGACCTGCCGGTGCCGTCGGTGGGGGAGGGGCAGGTACGGATCAGGGTCGAGGCGGCGACCGTCAACCCCGTCGACGCGGCCACCCGGTCGGGCGCCCTCACCGAGGCGGGGCTGCTGCCGGAGCGCGACCTGATCGGCATCGGCTGGGACGTGGCCGGGACCGTCGAGGAGACCGGCCCGGGCGTCACCGGGCTGGCGCCGGGGGACCGCGTGGTGGGGCTGTCGGACCGGCTCGACGTGCCGCTCGGGACCCAGGCCGAGCAGGTGGTGCTCGACGCGGACGTCGTGAGCCGGGCGCCGTCCGGGGTGAGCGCGGTGGAGGCGGCGACGTTGCCGCTCAACGGGCTGACCGCCGTGCAGGCCCTCGACCGGCTCGGCCTGGCCCCCGGCGAGACGCTGCTGGTGACGGGCGCGGCGGGGGCGGTGGGCGGGTTCGCCGTCCAGCTCGCCGCCGCGCGGGGCCTGCGGGTCGTCGCCGTCGCCGGGGCCGCGGACGAGCCCCTGGTACGGGAGCTGGGCGCGGAGCTGTTCGTGCCCCGTACCGCCCGGCTCGGCGAGGCCGTACGGGCTCTGGTGCCCGGCGGCGTCCACGGCGCCCTGGACGCGGCCGTGACCGGGGCGGCGGCGCTCGACGCGGTCCGTTCCCGCGGCTCCTTCGCCGCGGTGGTCGCGGGCGGCGCCCCGGTGCCGCTCCGGGGGACGCGCGTGTTCACCCACTGGATCACGGCGGACGGGGCGCGGCTGGCGGACCTGGTCGAGCTGGTGGAGCAGGGGACGCTCACGCTCAGGGTCGCGGAGACCCTGCCGCTGGAGCAGGCGGCCGAGGCCCACCGCCGCCTGGCCAAGGGCGGCCTGCGCGGCCGCCTCGTCCTCGTCCCCTGATCCTGGCCCGGTCCGGGGGCGCGCTCGGGCGGTCAGCCGCCCAGGGTGAGGCGGACGCCGTGGCTCAGGCCGGAGTCGTGCAGCTCCAGCGCGGCCGGGCCGGCGCCCTTGGGCAGCTCGAACACCAGCGCCCCGCTGAACGACTGGCCCGGCCCGATGCGCACCGGAGTGATCTCCGTGCCCGCCTTGTCGAGCAGCCGGGTGCCGCCGTGGGGGACGTCGTCCTCGTCGCACAGCTTCTGCTGCCCCGGGTACAGGACGCGGGCCTCCTGGCCGATGTTGTCCACCTTCACCGAGACCGTACAGGTGCGCAGCTTGGCGGACTTGGCGGCTTTGGGGCACTTGGTGCCGGTCACCGCGAACCGCAGCCTGCCGTCCTGCGCCGGCCCGTCCACGCTGCCCACGGCGGGGTCCCGCGTCATCCAGGCGATCAACGCGACCAGCACCACGAGCAGCACCAGGGCGATCACCACGGCGGTCAGGCAGCCGGTGAACGTGCCACGCCGGGGCCTGCCGGGCGGGGGCATCGTGGAGGGCGGCAGCGGGCCCGGCCCGGTGAGCCCGGACGGAGGCCCCTGACCGGGCGGCGGCCCCTGCACGGTACGCCCGCGCGCTCCGGGCCCGTGCGACGACGGGCCGTGCGGTCCACCCGGTCCGCCAGGTCCATGCGATGACGGGCCGCGTGTTCCGGGTCCGTGTGACGGCGGGTTCTGCGGTCCGGGTCCGTGTGACGGCGGGTTCTGCGGTCCGGGTCCGTGTGACGGCGCCTGGGCGGCCGGTCCTGGCCGGCCGGGGAGCGGCCCCTGGCCGGTGTGGGGGTGCGGCGGCTGCTGGAGGGACCCGGACGGCATGGGCGGCTGCCCCGGCGGGGGAAGCGGCACCTGACCGGTCTGGTGGGCCTGCGGGGGCAGCGGCACCTGGCCCGTCTGGTGGGCCTGCGGGGGCCGGCCGCCCGTGGACGAGGACGGCCCCGGCTGGGCGGGCGGCGCGGCCGGGGGCGCCTGCGGGCCGGGCGGGGGAACGGGCGGGCGTCCGGGGGCGCTGCGGGGGGACTGCGACAACGGCGGGAGATCCGCCGGGTCCCACGTGGTGGTGAGGTGGCGCGTGGCCGCGAGCTGCGCCGCCGGCTCGTCCGCCGCCCCGACCAGCTCCAGCAGCAACTGCCGGGCCGGGGGCCGGCGCGCCGGATCGGGGTGGATGGCCGCGGCCACCAGCCGGTCGAGCGGCGCGGGCAGCCCCCGGAGGTCGGGCGGCGCGGTGCGGGCGCGGGCGGCCATCACGTACGCGTCGCCCTCGCCGAACGGGTGCCCGCCGAGTCCCGCGTACGCGATGAGCGACCCCCACGCGAACACGTCGCCCGCCGGGCTGGTCTTCCCCTCGAACACCTGCTCCGGAGCGATCCAGCCGGGCGTGCCCATGACCATCCCGGCATTGGTGTGGCGGGAGGACAGGTGCGCCGAGCGGGCCAGCCCGAAGTCGATCACCCGGGGTCCGGCGAGCGTCAGCATGACGTTGGCCGGTTTGAGGTCGCGGTGGACGAGGCCCGCCGCGTGGATGGCGGTCAGCGCCGCGGCGACGCCCACGGCGGCCGAGTGGAGCACGGACGGCGACAGCGCTCCGTGCTCGATGAGGTGGTCCTCCAGGGAGATGCCGTCGATGTACTCGGTGACGAGGTACAGGACGCCGCCGTCCTCGCCGTGGTCGAGCACCCGGGCGGTGCAGAACGAGGCGACCTTGCGCGCGTTGGACACCTCTTCGTGGAAACGCGCCCGGTAGACCGGGTCGGCGGCGTAGTCGCGGCGGATCGCCTTGAGCGCCACCCGCGCGCCGTCGGCGGCCCTGGCCAGGTAGACGGTGCCCATCCCGCCCGACCCCAGCCGGCTGACCAGCTCGTAGGGGCCGACCGCCGGGGGGTCCTCGGGTGTCAGCGGGGTGCCCGCGGAGCGATCCTGCAGCCCCAACGTCGCTGTCCTCTCGCCGTCGTCATCCCGCCGTCTCGACCGGCCGGGCCATCGCCCGGCATGCCCTTTTCCACCCCAGACTCTAACGGAGGAAGACGCCCTCCGGTGGCGGCGTGACGGCCTCGCCCGCCATCGCCTTCCCCGCCCCCATACGGCATGGGGGCGGGGAAGGGCGCGGACAGCGGCCCTTCCCGGGGCGGCCGGCTCCCGGGGCGGTCAGCGGAGGGCGGCGGCCTCGGCGGCGAGCGCCTCGACGCGGGCCCAGTCGCCCGTCGCCAGCGCGTCGGCCGGGGTGAGCCAGGTGCCGCCGACGCAGCCGACGTTCGGCAGCGCGAGGTAGTCGGCCGCCGTCTCCGGCCGGATCCCGCCCGTCGGGCAGAACCGCACGTCCGGCAGCGGCCCCGCCAGCGACTTCAGGTACGGCCGGCCGCCCGCGGCCTCGGCGGGGAAGAACTTCAGCTCCTTCAGCCCCCGCTCGGCCAGCGCCATGACCTCCGACGCCGTGGCCGCCCCCGCCAGGAACGGAGCGCCGCCCGCCAGCATCGCGTCCACCAGCGACGGCGTGGCCCCGGGCGAGACCAGGAACGACGCGCCCGCCTTCAGCGAAGCCTCGACGTCGGCGGCCGTCCGCACCGTGCCCGCGCCCACCACGGCGCCGGGCACCTCGGCGGCGATCCGGGCGATCGCCTCCAGTGCCACCTTCGTGCGCAGCGTCACCTCGATGACCGGCAGGCCGCCGGAGACCAGCGCCCGCGCCAGCGGCACGGCGGTCTCCACGTCGTCGATCACCACGACGGGGATCACGGGGGCGAGGTCGAGCAGGCTCGTCATCTGCAACTCTTCTCCTTGCCGGCCACCGGGGCCGTCGTCCATCTCGTCGGCCCAGAAGGCCGTTGCACGTTGTCCGGCCGGGGCGAGCCGTGCGCCCAGGCTACTGAGTCCCCGGGAGGCGGGTCCGCGCGGCCACCGCCGTCCCTCAGCCCGGCAGCGGCGCCGGCTCCACCGGGGCGACGGGCAGCGCGGTCGTCATGGCGGGCAGGTCCTCCGCCCACTCCGAGGAGCCACGGGCGGCGCGCGAGGCGAGGCGGTCCAGCCAGGCCGCGGCCCCGGTCAGCGCCGGTTGCGGGGCGACGATGAGGGACGTCGCGATGGCCGACAGGTAGTCCGCCATGTCCGGGTTCGTGGCGAAGCGCGTGCGGAACGGACCCGTACGGACCCGCTCCGCGATCCGCGGCAGCACCCCGCCGCCGAGGTACACCCCGCCCCGCGCGCCCAGCGTCAGCGCGACGTTGGCCGCGAACGTCCCCAGCAGACCGCAGAACACCTCGACCGTCTCCGCGCACAACGCGTCGTCCGCCCGCGCCACGATCCCCGACGCCGTGTCCTCGGCCGCGGCCACGCCGCGGACGTCGGCCAGCGCCCGGTGCAGCCGCACCAGCCCGGGACCCGACAGGACGTGCTCGGCCACCACCTGGCCGCCGGGGCCGCCCGGCACGTGCCGGCGCGTGAGCGCCCGCAGCACCTCCAGCTCACGCTCGTCCTGTACGGGCAGCGTCACGTGCCCGCCCTCGCCCGGGACGGGGACCCAGCCGCCGTCCACCGGCACGAGCCCGGCCACGCCGAGCCCGGTGCCGGGACCGAGCACCGCCTTCATCCCGTACGCCGGGGCGTTCGCCCCGGATGCCGGGGCGGGGCCGCCCAGCGGGACCAGGTCGTCGCCCTCCAGGTGCGGCAGCGACACGGCCAGCGCCTCGAAGTCGTTGAGCAGCGCCACCTCCGGCACACCGAGGTCGCGGGCCGAGCCGGACCAGGGCAGGTTCGTCAGCGCGTAGCGGTCGCCGTCCACGGGACCGGCCAGGGCGAGGCAGGCCGCGCCCGGCCGCGCGCCGTCCGCGTGGTCGGCGAGGTAGGCGGCCACGGCCTCGGGCAGGCCCCGGTGCTCGGCCCCCGCGAGCACGGCGACGTGCGAGGGCCGCGCTCCGGGCGAGGTCACCAGGCCGAACCGGGCGTTGGTGCCGCCGATGTCGGCGACCAGCCACGGGAAGGCGAACCCGCTCACCGCCCGGCCCTCCGAACCCGTCCGAGGCGCCCCGCCTTGCCGAACCGTCCGAACCCGTTCACCTGCGGGCTCCGGCGCCCACCTGGGCCGGGTCGGCGAGGCCGGTCTCCAGGTGGGAGGCGCCCGCCTCCGCCGGGAAGCCCAGCCCGGGGCCGTGGTGCGGCGACTCGGCGCCGCTGATGCCGAAGATCCCGGCGCCCTGCTCGGCGTGCCCCGCCATGCGGCGGAACGTCGCGAACAGCTCGCGGCCCGTGCCGACCCACTCCGCGTCGCTGAGCGGCCGGCCGCCCGGCGTGCGCCGGGCCAGCTCCTCGGCCGGGACCCGCAGCTCCAGCGTCCCGGCCGCCGAGTCCAGCCTGATCACGTCGCCGTCGCGGACGAGCGCGATCGGGCCGCCGTCGGCCGCCTCCGGCGACAGGTGGATGGCCGCGGGCACCTTGCCGGACGCGCCGGACATGCGCCCGTCGGTGACGATCGCGACCCGCTGCCCGCGGTCGAGCAGCACGGCCATCGGCGGCGTGAGCTTGTGCAGCTCCGGCATGCCGTTGGCGCTCGGCCCCTGGTAGCGGAGGACGGCGACGAAGTCCTGCCCGTCCAGCTCGCCCGCCTCGAACGCGCGCAGCAGGTCGAGCTGGTCGTCGAAGACCTTGGCCGGGGCCTCGATCACCAGGTGCTCCGGCTTGACGGCCGACACCTTGCTCACCGCCCGGCCGAGGTTGCCCTCGAGCATGTGGATGCCGCCGTCGGCGGAGAACGGCTCGGAGACGGGACGCAGCACGTCCAGGTCCTTGCTGCCGCCGGTGACCTCGGACCAGACCAGCGCGCCGTCCTCCAGCGCCGGGGCGGAGCGGTAGTGGCTCAGCCCCCGCCCGGCGACCGTCAGGACGTCCTCGTGCAGCAGGCCCGCGTCGAGCAGGTCGCCGATGAGCACCTGCATGCCGCCGGCGTCGCGGAAGTGGTTCACGTCCGCCTGGCCGTTCGGGTAGATGCGGGTGAGCGACGGCACGACCTCCGACAGGCGGGCCAGGTCGTCCCAGGTGAGCACGATGCCCGCGGCGGCGGCCATGGCCACCAGGTGCAGGGTGTGGTTGGTGGAGCCGCCGGTGGCCAGCAGCGCGACGCAGGCGTTCACGATGGCCTTCTCGTCCACCAGCTCGCCGAGCGGCGTGTACTCGGAGCCGTGCGCGGTGATCTCCACGGCACGGCGGCCGGCCGCCTCGGTCAGCGCGTGCCGCAGCTCGGTGTGCGGGTTGACGAACGTCGAACCCGGCAGGTGCAGGCCCATGACCTCCATCAGCGCCTGGTTGGAGTTGGCGGTGCCGTAGAAGGTGCAGGTGCCGGGGGAGTGGTAGGACTTCGCCTCGGCGTCGAGCAGCTCGACGCGGCCCACCTTGCCCTCGGCGAACAGCTGCCGGGTGCGGGCCTTCACCTTGTTCGGCAGCCCGGAGGTCATGGGGCCGGCCGGCACGAAGATCGCGGGCAGGTGCCCGAAGTGCAGCGCGCCGATGAACAGGCCCGGCACGATCTTGTCGCAGACGCCCAGCAGCAGCGTCGCGTCGAACATGTCGTGCGACAGCGCGATCGCGGTCGCCATGGCGATCACGTCCCGGCTGTAGAGCGACAGCTCCATGCCGGCCCGGCCCTGCGTGATGCCGTCGCACATGGCCGGCACGCCGCCCGCCACCTGCGCCACGCCGCCGGCCCGCCGCACCGCCGCCTTCAGCTCCGGCGGGTACGTCTCGTACGGCTGGTGAGCCGACAGCATGTCGTTGTAGCTGGTCACGATGGCCACGCCGGGCTTGGCGGCGCCCATGAGGGCCGGCTTGTCCTCGGCGGGCGCGGCGGCGAAGCCGTGCGCCAGGTTCGCGCACCCCAGGTGCGCGCGGGCCGGGCCCTTGGCGCGGGCGGCCTCGCCGGCGCGCCGGATCCGGTCCAGGTAGACGCTGCGGCTCCCGCGGCTGCGCTCGGTGATCCTGTCCGTGATCTCCTGGATGACGGGGTTCATGGACACTCCTTCGTCGGCCGTGCGGCCACTGCCGGTGCTGTCGGGTTCTGGGCAGGCGGTGTGAGAGGTAAGGGGGCGGCGGCGGTCACGACTCGTCCTCGTGCCAGGCCCGGCCGCTGCGGGCGAGCATCTCGTGGGCGCCCGCGGGGCCGGTCGAGCCCGCCGCGTACGGCTCGGGCAGCTCGCCCGACGCCTCCCACGCGGCGAGGATCGGGTCGATCCACCGCCAGGCGGCCTCCACCTCGTCGCGCCGCATGAACAGCGTCGGGTTGCCGGCCAGCACGTCCATGAGCAGCCGCTCGTACGCCTCGGGCACCCGCGCGGTGAACGTCTCGCCGAAGCTGAGGCTCAGCGGCACCGGCTTGAGCGTCACCTCGCCCGCGCCCGGCTCCTTGGCCATGATGTGCAGCTGGATGCCCTCCTCGGGCTGGAGCCGCAGGACGAGGCGGTTGGGCGTGCCGCCGGGGAAGATCGAGTGCGGGACGTCCTTGAACTGGACGACGATCTCCGACACACGGCGCGGCAGCCGCTTGCCGGTGCGCAGGTAGAACGGCACCCCGGCCCAGCGCCAGTTGCGGATCTCGGCGCGGATCGCGGTGAACGTCTCGACCCGGCGCGACTCCTCGGTGGGCGGGGTGGAGGCGGGCTCGTCCAGGTAGCCGGGCATGTCGCCGCTCTCGACGTACTGGCCGCGCACGGTGAACCGCTCGACCTCGCCGCCGGTGATGGGCCGCAGCGCCTGCAGCACCTTGACCTTCTCGTCGCGGATCGCCTCGCGGTCGTTGCGCGCGGGCGGCTCCATCGCGGTCAGGCAGAGGAGCTGGAGCAGGTGGTTCTGCACCATGTCGCGCAGAGCGCCCGCGTGGTCGTAGTAGCCGCGGCGGCCGGGCGTGCCGACGGTCTCAGCGGCGGTGATCTGGACGTGGTCGATCCACAGCGAGTTCCAGATCGGCTCCAGGAACGCGTTGGCGAAGCGGAGCACGAGCAGGTTCTGCACGGTCTCCTTGCCCAGGTAGTGGTCGATGCGGAAGATCTGCCGCTCGTCGAAGATGGCGCCGACCTCGTCGTTGATGCGCTGCGCGCTGACCAGGTCGTGGCCGAGGGGCTTCTCCAGCACCACGCGGGAGCGGGGCGTCACCAGGCCGGCGGCGGCCAGCTCGCGGCAGAACGCGCCGAACGTCCGGGGCGGGCTGGCCAGGTAGAACACCCGGTCGCGGTCCTCGTGCCCGGCCAGCAGGGCGGCCAGCGCGCCCCACCCCGACCGGTCGGAGCCCCCGTCCACGGCCTGGCCGCCGCCCACGTCGATCGACACGTGGTGCAGGCGGCCCAGGAAGCGGCGCCACACCTCGGCGTCGCCGCCGGGGATCCGGTCGCGTACCTCGGCGTCCACCTTGCCGCGGAAGTCCGCGTCGGTCAGCCCGCCGCGGGACATCGCGATGATGCGCGTCCCGGGCGCGAGCCGGCCCTCCCGGTCGCCGTGGTACAGCGCGGGAAGCAGCTTGCGCATGGACAGGTCGCCGGTGCCGCCGAAGACCACGAGGTCGGCGGTGTGCGCGGTCTCGGGCGCGCCGGACGCTGATGTGCCGGAGGCGGATGTGCCGGAAGACGAGCTCATGGGGGACACGACGAGGAACTCCGTTGATCTACCAAGAAGGACAGAACGGACACTAGCCAGAGTTTGGTTCGTAGACAAGCAGAGTTTTGGCATGTGAGATGAAAAAGTTGCGACTTTTCATTACGTAACCTCCTGTGATTCACTTGGCCGATGCCTCGACGTACCGCCGCTACCCTCGCCACGAGTGGCGAGGTGCTGCGCCTCATCCGCTCGGGTGAGGCGGTGACGCGGGCCGATCTCGGCCGGGTGACCGGCCTGTCGCGCCCCGCGGTCCAGTTGCGCGTCGCCGAGCTGATCGAGCGCGGTCTCGTGGTGGAGCGGGCCGACGCGCCCTCCACCGGGGGGCGGCCCCCCGTGCGGCTGGAGTTCAACGCCGCGGGCGGGGTGGTGCTGGTGGCCGCGCTGGGCGCCAGCCGCACCCGCGTCGCCGTGTGCGACCTCGCCGGCCGCGAGCTGACCGGCCGGGACTTCGCCATCGACGTCGAGCAGGGCCCCGACGTGGTGCTGCCGCTGCTCCTCGACACCTGGGAGGACCTGCTCGGCGACCGGCCGCGCGAGGACGTCAAAGGAGTCGGCATGGGCGTGCCGGCCACGGTCGAGTTCGCTCGTGGCCGCACCGAGAGCGCGCGGGTGATGGCGTCGTGGACCGGCGTGCTCATCCCGCCCATCGTCCGCGAGCGGTTCCCGGTGCCCGTGCTCGTCGACAACGACGTGAACGTGCTGGCCATCGGCGAGCACCGCGGCGTCTACCCCGACCTCGACGACCTGATGTTCGTCAAGGTGTCCACGCGGATCGGCGCCGGCGTCATCGCGGGCGGCGGGATCCTGCGCGGCGCGCTCGGCGCGGCCGGCGAGATCGGGCACATCCCCGTCCGCGACGGCGGCGGCGTCCTGTGCCGCTGCGGCAACGTCGACTGCGTCGACTCGGTGGCGAGCGGAACGGCGCTGCTGCGCCAGCTGCGGACGGCCGGCAAGGACGTCAAGACGATCGCCGACGTGACCGCGCTCGTGCGGGCCGGGGACGCCGAGACGATGGCCATGGTCCGCGAGGCCGGGCGGCGCATCGGCGAGGTCCTGGCCGGCGCGGTGAACATCCTCAACCCGTCCGTGGTGGTGCTGGGCGGCGACGTGGCGGAGGCGTTCGGGCCGCTCGTGTCGAGCATCCGGGAGGTCGTCTACCGGCGCTCCACGGCCCTGGCCACGCGGCGCCTGCGCATCGAGCCGAGCCGCATGGGCTGGGGAGCGGGCATCAGCGGCTGCGCGGTGATGGTGCTGGAGAGCGTCCTGTCACCGGACGCCATCGACGAGAGCCTCGACCTGCGCCCCTCCTGACACCCGCCACCCGGGAACGGCGGCGCAGCTCAGTCCGCGGCGCCGCCGTCGCCCAGGCCGTTCCCGTTCCCGTTGCTGTTGCCATTGCCGGTGCCACTGCTGACGCCGTGGCCCGGGCGCCTGCTGTGGCCGGGCGGGGTGCGGCCGGCGGGGTGGGCGGGGGCGTTCGGGACGACGTCCGTGGGCGTGGGCGTGACCGGGGCCGCCGGGGCGGGGCTGGCGGCTCCCGGCCGCCAGGAGCGGGCGGGGGTCACCGACGCCTCACCCGGCCGCACGGGCGGCGCGGTCGTGGCGCCGCGCCGCGGAGCCGGTGTGTCCTCCACCGTGCGGGGCGAGCGAGTGGCCGTGGGCCGGGCCGTCGCGGTGGGAAGCGGCGACGGCACGGCCGCCGGCGTGGGCGCGTGGTGGCCGGGGCGCGTCACCGGGGCGCTGGCCGTCGTGACCCGGGTGGCCCCGGCCCTGGCGGGCTCCGCACGCCGCTCGCCGCCGTCCGGCAGACTGACCGGGGACAGCGAGGCGCCGCCGAGCTCTCCCAGACCGAGGATCGCCGCCGCGCTCAGCATCACCACGCCGGTCAGCACACCGGCGGTCATCAGGACACGTCTGCGCGGCTCGGTCTCGGTCACAGCCGCAGATGATAGTGAGTGCCGGGCGGGGGTCGGACCGCCCCGCGACAATCGTGATCAAGATGGTGATCGCCGCGGGCGGCTCAGCACGTGCACATCAGCCCGCGCAGCGCGGCCTCCAGGTCCTGGCCGGTGCCCACCCGGGCCGGCCACGGGAAGCGGACGAGGTCGTCGTCCACGCGGACCGTCGCGCCGTGGCTGTCGAGCTCCCACAGCCACACCTCGCCGCACCCGGCGCCCGCCCCGGGAGCGCCCGTCCCGGCGGCGCCCGAGCGGCCGGAGCAGCCGGGGCGCCCGTCGTGACCGCGGCCCTCGCCCATGAGGGCGGGCTCGTCCAGCAGGGCGGCCACGCCGTTGGCGAGCTGCGCCCGGTGCGCCTCGTTGACGTGGGCGAGGACGCGCTCGGCCGTCTCCGTCAGCGGGTCGGGGCCGGCATCGAGGTACTCGTCGGCGTCCAGCACGCCCGACTCCTGCCCGGTCAGGTACACGACCTGCGCCACGTCGAGCCGCAGCAGCCGCGGCGCGGACGGCTCGCCGTGCCGCTCCAGCGCCGCGAACAGCCCCTCGTCCGCGCTGCGCGCCGCGACCGCGACGGCCGCCGCCCGCGCATCCTCCACCGGTACGGCCTGCGCCCACCCCTGGACCTCCAGCAGCCCGCGCGGGTGCTCGGCCTCACCCAGGCGGCGCGTCGCGGTGAGGTTCACCGCCACCACCGCGTCGTCGCGCAGCCCGTGCAGCGGCTCGCCGGCGCGCACCAGCAGCACCGGGCGGCCCCGCTCGTCCACCCCGCCGGTCGCGGGGGACGGGACGCCGTCGACGGTCACCCGGACCACGGCGGAGGTCGCGGCGAGCGTGCGGACGCGTTCGGCGATGGGCGGCATGGCGGCTCCTTGAGATCAACGTGAATACTAGGTTAGCCTTACCTAAGTAAGGATTACCTAATCACATGAGGTGAACGTGCGCTACACCGGTCCCAAGGTGCGGCTGTCCCGCCGCGCGGGCGTGCCGCTGACCAGGAAGGCCATCCGCTACTTCGAGCAGCGGCCGTACCCGCCCGGCGAGCACGGCCGCAAGACCAACCGCCGCACCACCGGCGACTACGGCCTGCGCCTGCTGGAGAAGCAGAAGCTGCGCTGGTACTACGACGTGTCCGAGCGGCAGCTGCGCCGCTACTGGGACCTGGCCGTGCGCAAGCCCGGCGCGTCCGGCGCGGAGCTCGTCACGCTGCTGGAGACCCGTCTGGCCTCCCTCGTGCTGCGCGCCGGCCTGGCGCCGTCGATCTACGCCGCCCGCCAGTACGTCACACACGGCCACATCGCCGTGGACGGCCGCAAGGTGGACGTCCCCAGCTACCTGGTCAGGCCGGGCCAGGTCGTCTCGGTCCGGGAGCGGTCGCGGCGCATGCAGCCGTTCGTGGCCGCCGCCGAGGGCGTCCACGCCGACGAGCGGATCGCGCCGTACCTGTCCGTGGAGCACGCCGACCTGCGCTTCACGCTGACGGCCCGGCCGGAACGCGAGCAGATCGCGGTTCCGGTGGACGAGCAGCTCGTCGTGGAGTTCTACTCCCGCTGACCCGCCCGGCCGTGCCTCCCGCCCTGTCTCCCGCCGGGTCTCCGGCCGTGTCTCCGGCCGGGGGTCATCGGCCGGGGCCGTCGAGGACGCCGTCGCGGCGCAGGGCGGCGACCTCGCGGCGCAGCGCCGCCAGCTCGTCCAGGATGACGCGGGTGGAGGCCGCCGACTCGTCGCCGAGCCCCTGCAGCTCGGCGCGCTCGGCCGCCGACTCCTCGTCCATCGCGCTCACCACCACCGCCATGAACAGGTTGAGGACGATGAACGTGGAGATCAGAATGAAGGCGGTGAAGAAGATCCAGGCCGTCGGGTGAAGGGTCATCACGTCCCGTGCGATGTTCCCCCAGTCGTCGCCCGTCATGGTCTGGAACAGGGTGAACAGCGAGGAGGGCAGGCTGCCGAAGCGTTCGGGGGCCGCCTGGCCGTACAGTTTGGTGGCCATGACGCCCGCCACGTACAGCACCAGGCCCAGCAGCACCACGATGGAGCTCATCCCCGGCATGGCGCGCAGCAGGGCCGACACGACGCGGCGCAGGCTGGGCACCACCGACAGCAGGCGCAGGGCGCGCAGGATCCGCAGCGACCGCAGCACGGACAGGCCGCCGGTCGCGGGCACCAGGGCGATCGCGACGATCAGCGCGTCGAAGACGTTCCAGGGGTCGCGCAGGAAGCGCGACCGCTCGGCGTAGATCTTGGCGATCAGCTCGGCGACGAAGACGTAGAGGGCGGCGTGGTCGATGGCGGTGAGCGTGGCGCCGTGCCGCGCGGCGACCGCGGGCACGGTCTCCAGGCCGAGGGTGGCGGCGTTGATCAGGATGACGACGACGATGAGCTGCTGGAAACGGCGGCTCGTGACGACGGCGCGGACACGTTCACGCACGGGTGGGGGCTCCTTGACGGTTTCGGGTGCCCCACCATGATGGCGTAGAAGATCACCTGGGCGTGAGCCGGAAGACCCTCAGCTCCCTGCCCGACCTCTCCACGTACCGGTCGTAGAGGGGCCACTGCTCGACCAGCCCCCGCCAGGCCGCCTCGCGCTCCTCGCCGGTCAGCAGCCTCGCCGTGACGGGGATCCGCCGGCCCTTGTACGTGACCGCGGCCTCCGGCTTCTTCATGAGGTTGCCGGTCCAGGCCGGATGGTTCTCGCGGCCGAAGTTGCTGCCGACGACGAGGAAGCCGCCGTCCGGCTCGGGACGGCAGGCGAGCGGCGACTCGCGCAGCCGCCCCGTCTTGGCGCCGGTGGTGGTGAGCACCAGCGACGGCACCACGCGGTCGCTGCTGATCACCTTGCCCCGGGTCAGCCGGTAGAGGGCGCGGTCCAGCTGGGGGACGAACCGGGGGCCGACCTTCAGGAACCAGTCGGTCGAGGCCATCCACTGGGCGAAGGGCTTGAGGACCTGCATCATGCCGTGAGTGTAGCAAGCGCTAGGTCAAATACCGCTCCTCGTGCAGCGTCCGCCCGCCGGGCGGCCTTCGTGGTATAAAAAACCGCTGTCAGGCGACGACGAGGGGCGAGCGCAGATGTCCTACCCGAACTACGGCCCGTCCCCCTATGGACCGCCGCCCCAGACCCACCCCAACGGCACGACGATCCTCGTGCTGGGCATCCTCAGCCTGGTCGTGTGCGGCCTGCTCGGCCCGTTCGCCTGGGTGATGGGCAACAAGGCGCTGCGCGAGATCGACGGCAGCGGCTACTACTTCGAGAACCGCGGCATGGTGCAGGCCGGCCGCATCTGCGGCATCGTCAGCACCTGCCTGTGGCTAGCGCTGATCGCCTTCTACGTGGTCATCTTCCTCGTCGCCGGCGGCCTCGCCGTCTTCAGCCGCGTCGGCTCCTAGCGGGCGCCGGCCGTAGTCGCCGATCCCCGACTCCAGCAGGTCGAACCCCGCCCGCGCGCGCTCACGCAGGTCGGCGAGGATCTCCTCGCGCGGCTCGCCCGCCGTGCTGCGGAGGGTGTAGTGCCGCCCCAGCAGGCGGGTCAGCCCGAGGATGTGCTGCGCCACCAGCTTGGGCGTCAGGTCGTCGTCGTCCGCGCCGGTCTCCTCGGCGATGGCCGCGGCCAGGTCCTCCTCGATCTCGGACTCCAGCTCGCGCGCCCGTGCCGCCAGTGACGCGCTCTCGCCGACCAGCCGCCCCCACACCTCGGCGCCCTCGTTGAAGCCGTAGCGCCAGTCGCCCTCGTCCAGAGCCTGGAAGAAGTCGCGCCGGAAGGCCGCCACCACGCTCTCGCCGGGCGCCCGCTCGCGCACCACCCGCGTGCGGAGCTCCCGCAGGTCGTCCCGCCGGTCGAGGAACAGGTCCTCCTTCGTGCCGAAGTAGTTGAAGACCGTGTTGACCGACACGTCCGCCGCGCGGGCCACCTCGGCCACCGTGACGTTGTCGAACCCGCGGGACATGAACAGCCACATCGCCACGTCCGCGATGCGCCGGCGGGTCTCCCGCTTCTTGCGCTCGCGCAGTCCTTCCTCCATGCGCTCATGGTACCCAACTTGCAGTCGCTCCAAATTTGCGTCTACTCTAAATTTGGAGGCGATGAAATTGATCAACACGAAAGGTCTGAGCAAGACCTTCAAGGGCGGCGCCGAGGCCGTCAGAGGCGTGGACATCACCGTGGCGGCCGGCGAGATCGTCGGCTTCCTCGGCCCCAACGGCGCGGGCAAGACCACGACCATGCGCATGCTGACCACGCTCCTGCCGCCCACCTCGGGCACCGCCACCGTGGCGGGCCACGACCTGCTCGCCGACCCGGCGGGCGTGCGGCGGCGCATCGGGTACGTCTCGCAGGGCGGCGGCGTCAACCTCGCGGCGCCGCAGGCCGGCGAGCTGCTGCTGCAGGCCATGCTGTACGGCCTGAGCCGCGAGGAGGCGGGCGGGCGCGTCGCCGAGGTGCTGGACCGGCTGGAGCTCACTGGCATGGAGCACCTGCCCGGAGGGGCCCTGTCGGGCGGTCAGCGCCGCCGCTTCGACCTGGCCTTCGGGCTGCTGCACCGGCCGCCGCTGCTCTTCCTCGACGAGCCCACCACGGGCCTCGACCCCCAGAGCCGGTCCCACCTGTGGGACCACATCCGCGCGCTGCGCGCCGACCACGGCATGACGGTGTTCCTCACCACGCACTACCTGGACGAGGCCGACGCGCTCTGCGACCGCCTGCTGATCATCGACGGCGGCCGGATCGTCGCCGAGGGCAGCCCCGCCGAGCTGAAGGCCGGCGGCCGCACGCTCGACGACGTGTTCCTCGACATCACCGGCCGGTCGCTGCGCGAGGAGGTGCCGGCGTGATCGGGTCCGCGGCCCGGGACACGTGGCTGCTGTTCCGCCACAACCTCGCCGTCACGCTCCAGCAGAAGATCGGCATCGTCATCGGCGCGATCCAGCCGCTGCTGTTCCTCGTCCTGTTCGGGCCGCTCTTCGCCACGATCGGCACCTGGGAGACGCTCGTGCCGGGCCTGATCATCCAGCTCGGGCTCATGAGCACCGGCATGGCGGGGTTCGGCGTCGTCTTCGAGCGGCGCTTCGGGGTGCTGGAGCGGCTGCGCGTCACCCCGGCCAGCCGCCTGGCGCTGCTGCTGGGCCGGGTGCTCAACAACGTCGTCACGCTCATCGTGCAGACCGTGCTGCTCGTCGCCGTGGGCTACGCGTTCGGGCTGCGCGCTCCGGCGGCGGGCCTGCTGGCGGGGCTCGCGCTGGTGGTCGTGCTGGGCGCGGGCCTCGCCTCGCTGTCGTACGCGGTGGCGCTCACCATCGACGAGAACCTGTTCGCCCCGGTGATGAGCACGGTCGTGGTGCCGCTGGTGCTGCTGTCGGGCTCGTTCCTGCCGATGTCGATGGCGCCGGTCTGGCTGGACGTGCTGTCCCGCCTCAGCCCGTTCCGGTACGTGCTGGAGGCGCTGCGCGACCTGTTCGCCGGCCGCTACGTCACGGGCACGGTGGGGCTGGGTGTGGCGGTGACGGCGGCGCTGGCCGTGGCCGGCGTCACCATCGGCACCCGCGTGTTCGGCCGCGAGAACGCCTGAACACGCGGGAGCCCGGGGATCAGGCGGCGGACCTGCGGCGCAGTGCCGCGATGATGCCCTCCGGGTCGATGACCCCGTACCCGTAGTCGAAGTCGAAGCCCACCTCGCTGCGGTCGTCGGCGGTGCGCCGCAGCAGCGCCCGCAGCTGCGACGGCGACAGCCGCGTGGACGGCCAGCGGGTGCGCAGCGCGGCGACGAGCCCGGCGGCGACCGGCGTGGCCGCCGAGGTGCCCGAGTCGGGCTCGGTGTCGCCGAACGCCCGCGAGCCGGAGAAGTGCGTGTAGGCGCACACGTCCGGCTTGCGGGCGGTCAGCCGTCCCGGCCCCTGCGAGGAGTAGCCGACCCGCTCGCCGGTGATGTCCACGCCGCCGATCGACAGCGCCTTGGCGTGCGAGTTGGCGCCGACGATCGGCCGGTCGGGGTAGGCGCACCGGCCGTCGCGGCACTGGCGCCCGCAGTTGCCCGCCGCGAACAGCACGTCGGCCCCCGCCTGGTCGAGCGCGGTCACCATGAGGTTGAACGGGTGGGCCGGGTTGTCGGAGTAGTTGCCCGGATGGCCGACCGGGAAGTCCCACTCGGGGGAGAACGACCCCCAGGAGTTGGTGACCACCAGGGCCCGCGTCTCGGCGGGCTGCGCCTCCAGCACCCCGCGCAGGTGCGCGAACGCGGCCACCGCGTCCGACAGCAGCCCGTCGAGCGCCGACCCGCCGGGCCGCCTGGACAGCAGCACCGGCACGTCCACGAGCGTGGCCCGGGGCGCGCCGATGAGCGTGTCGAACGCGCACATCGTGCCGTGGTCGACCTCGAACTGGCCCGGCCGCCCGTCGACGCCCGGGGGCACCCAGCTGCGCGCCGCGTCGAGGATGACGTCCCTGCCGAGCTGCCGCGTGGTGTGGGCGAGGTTGATCCCGGTGTCGAGCACGGCCAGCGCCACGCCGGACCCGTCCAGCCCCTCGGCGCGCAGCGCGTCGGCGCCGAGCAGCCGCTCGACGTCGTGCCAGGTGCCGACTGGCGGGTCGCCGCCGCAGGTCAGCGTGGTGTGGATGACCGGGTCGGCGAACACGCCGGTGACGTCCGGGCGCAGCGAGGTCAGCATCGCCACGCGGGCGGTCAGCTCGTCGTCCGCGATGACGCCGCGCACCAGCACCGAGGCGTCCTCGGCGGCGAGCGAGAAGCCGAGCGGCTGGTTGAGCGACAGCGGGTCGCCGCCGGGCGGCGGTACCGGGCGCGCCAGCGGCACCGGCGTGTACGCGGGGTCGAGGACGACGCCGGGCAGCCCGTCGGCGACGTCGGCCACGGTGGCGCTCCGACCGGGGTCGACGACGGCCTCGACCACGTCGGGTGAGGGGCGGAGCTGGATGAGGACGCGCATGGGGTCACCACCGGGGATCGGAACGGGCGGACGCCCCCACGTTCCTGCATCCGCGGGGCCGCGTCCAGCGGTTCGCCCTGGGCTGACCTGCACAAACATCATCAAGAGGGCGAACCGGTCGGGACGGGCTTCCCCGCGGCCGATCCGTTCACTACGGTGAGGCGGCATGACCCCCCTGGCCCCCCACGCACCGACCGGCGACCACTGGCTGAAGGTGCGGCCGAGGCTCGTCCTCGCCAGCGCGTTCATGCTCTTCCTGGAGCTCGCCCTGATCCGCTGGACCGGGTCGAACATCGTCCACCTGAGCTACTTCACGAACTTCGTGCTGCTCGGCTCGTTCCTCGGCATCGGGCTCGGCTTCCTGCGCGTGGGCAGGTCCAAGGGGCAGCCGTACTACTCGCCCGTGGTGCTGTTCGGCCTGGTCGTCGTGGTCCTGGCCTTCCCCGTCACCGTGGACCGCGACACCGAGGGCGTCCTGTACTGGACGAGCCTGGCCACCACCGGGCCGCCCGCCTGGCTCATCCTGCCGGTGATCTTCTGCGCGGCGGCGCTCGTCCTCATGGGCCCCGCCGAGCTGGTCGGCCGCTGCTTCCCCGAGCTGCCGCGCCTGGAGGCCTACCGCTACGACCTGATCGGCAGCCTGACCGGCATCGCCGCCTTCACCGCGCTGTCCTTCCTCAGCGCGCCGCCCGTCTTCTGGGGCGCCGTCGCCGCCGTCGCCTACGGGCTGCTGCTCACGCCGCGCCCCCTCCTGTCCTACCTCGCGTTCGTCGCCGTGCCCGCCCTCGCCGTCGTCGGGCTCCTGCTGGCGGAGACGCTGACCGCCGGCGCCCTGTGGTCGCCGTACTACAAGGTCACCTTCCGGCAGTTCGAGCAGCTCGGCGTGCCGGTGACCGACATCTCCGTCAACGGCATCCCGCACCAGCAGGCCGTGCCCGCCGCCGCCCGGCTCCAGTGGGAGCGCCAGTACGGCCTGCCGTACGAGCGCGCCGCCACGCCGCCCCGCGACGTGCTCATCGTCGGCGCCGGCAGCGGCACGGACGTCGCCATCGCCCTGTCCAAGGGCGTGTCCCGGGTCGACGCCGTCGAGATCGACCCCAAGCTGCGCGAGCTGGGCGGCTCCACGCACCCCGACCACCCCTACGACGACCCACGCGTGACCACGCACGTCACCGACGGCCGCGCCTTCCTGGAGCGCACCTCCGCCAAGTACGACCTGATCCTGTTCGCGCTGCCCGACTCGCTCACGCTCGTGTCGGGGGCCAGCTCGCTGCGCCTGGAGAGCTACCTGTTCACCGAGGAGGCCATGCGGGCGGCCCGCGCCCACCTCAAGCCGGGCGGCGCCTTCTCCATGTACAACTACTACCGCGAGAGCTGGCTGGTCGACCGGCTGGCCTCCACCGTGAAGGCGGCCTTCGGCCACGACCCGTGCGTGGACGTCGTCAGCACCGCCGGGCAGCAGGCCGTCATCACCGCCGGCGTCACCCCGGCCGCGCAGCGGTGCGCCGCCCCGTGGGCCGGGGCCACGGCCGGCACCCCGCCGCCCGCCGGCGACGACCGGCCGTTCCTCTACCTCAAGGACCGGACGATCCCGCCCATCTACCTCATCACCCTCGGCTTGGTCCTCGCCGCCAGCCTGCTCGCCGTCCGCGTCGTGGCCGGCCCGTACCGGCGGATGCGCCCGTACGCCGACCTGTTCCTGCTGGGCGTGGCGTTCATGCTGCTGGAGACCAAGAGCGTGACCGGGTTCGCGCTGCTGTTCGGCACCACGTGGGTGGTCAACGCCATCGTGTTCGCCGGGGTGCTCGTGGCGGTGCTCGCCGCCGTCGAGGTGACGCGCCGCTTCCGCACCCCGCCGCTGCCCGTCATGTACGGCGTGCTGCTCGCGGGGCTCCTCCTGGCGTGGCTGGTGCCCAACGCGTGGCTGCTGTCCCTGCCGCTGCCGCTGCGGGCCGTCGCGGCGGTCACGGTGGCGTTCCTGCCGATCTTCGCGGCCAACGTGGTCTTCGCCAAGCGGTTCGCGGACACGGCCGACGCGACGACGTCGTTCGGGGCCAACCTGCTGGGCGCGATGGTGGGCGGCTGCCTGGAGTACCTCGCGCTGGTGATCGGCTACAAGGGGCTGATCATCGTGGCCGCCGTGCTCTACCTGGCGGCTTTCGCGCTGCTGCCCCGCCGGGGCGCGGTCTCGGCCTGACGAGCCGCTCCTCGGGTGGGCGCCCGCCGGGCCCTCAGAGGTCCCGGCGGTCTCCCCGCGGCGGGCGCGGGGAGACCGGCAGGCGTCACAGGCCGCAGAGCTCCTCGAGCGTCTTGGCCGTCTTCTGGGACCCGTTGCGGGTCGGCGTCTGCGTCGGCCTCGCGGCCGTCGTCGCGGGGCCCGTCGAGGTGGGGGCGCCGGCCGAGGGCGCGCCGGGCGAGGCGCTGACGTTCGCCGCCTGGGCGCGCCGGGCCGGCTTGACGGAGTCGGCGACCGCCTTGATCGCGGCGCGGCGGATCTTCACCCAGTCCGCGGCGCCCGGCCAGAAGTCCGGCGGGACGAACTGCATGCTGGTGATCTTGGCGCTCTTCACCTTGAACGCCAGCGCGACCAGCGGCTGCACCAGCTTCTGGGGGATGTTGGTCTGCGCCAGGCGCTTCGCCGCTCCGGCGATCTTGGAAAAGTTGATCAGGATCTTGTCCGGGGTGGCCTGCTTGGTGAAGGCGCCGATGACGCAGCGCTGGCGGCTCATGCGGGAGAAGTCGTCACTGTCCACCCGGGAGCGGCCGTACCACAGGGCCTCCTCGCCCGTGAGCTTCCGGAAGCCGGCCTTGATCGTGCCGGCGGTGCCGAAGTGGCCGCCCCACTTGACGTCCTGCTCGACCCGGATCTTCAGGCCGCCGATGGCGTCCACCAGGTCCGCGAAGCCGAACATGTTCATCAGGGCGTAGTAGTTGATCTCGAGATTGAGCGTGTAGCCGATGGCGTCCATCAACGCCCGGGGACCCTTGTTGTGGCCGCCCATGATCTCCGGGTGGTCGTTGGCGTACTGCCAGACCTCGTTGAGCAGGCCGCCGTTCGGCAGCTCGGCCATGTAGCCGTTCGGGAACTGCTTGTGCAGCGGCGACGACGGCGGGAAGCGCACGTGCTGGAGGTTGCGCGGCAGGCTGAACAGCACCGTGTTGCCCGTCCGGATGTCGACGCTGGCCACCGTCATGCTGTCGGTGCGCACGCCCGTCCGGTTGCCCGCCGCGTCGCCGCCGATCAGCAGGAAGTTCACCCGGTTCTTGCCGTTCCAGGGGTCCGCCTCCTTGATGGGCGCCACGTCCGGGTCGCTCGGGACGCTGGGGAAGATGGTCTGGATGGCGTCCCTGGTCTCCAGCACGGTGTTCGCGGTGAGCGCGAACGGCGCCATCACCGACACGCACAGCACGCCGACCACGATGCCGGAGACGATCTGACCCTGCTGGTTCAGCCGGTTGGGGCTCAGCGCCACGTACGAGGTCACCACCACGGCGAACCAGCACAGCGCGCCCAGCGCCGCCAGCGCGGTCACCGCGATCAGCGCGTCGTCCCCGACGAGGGTGGCGACGTTCTCCTGGGTACGCGTCAGGACGTAGGCGAGGGCGGCGAGCAGCAGCACCGCGTACGCGCCGATCAGCACCAGCCCGGTACGGCGGTGCCCGGCGCGCAGGTGCGCGACGCCGGGCACGATCACGGACAGGGCCGTCCAGCCGAGGACGGAGCCGACGGTCAGCGGCTTGGCGAAGCGCGGCGCGCCGCCGGCCGGCCGTCCCGGTCCCCGGCCGACCTTCCCGCCGGGCGGGCGGCCCTTGCCTGCCGGCCGGGTCTCACCGGCTCGGCGGCCTTGGCCGGTCTCGTCCGCCCGATGCCCTTCGCCGGCCTCATCGGCCTGGCGGCCCTCCCGGGTCTCGTCGGCCCGGTGGCGCTCCCCGGTCTTGCCGGCTCGGCGGACCTCCCGGGTCTTGTCGGCCTGGCGGCCCTCCCCGGTGCCATTGCTCCGGACGCCCTCGCCGGTGCCCCCGGCCTGGCGTCCCTCGCCGTTGGTGTCCCCGGCCCGGAGGCCCTCGCCGGTGTCCTCTGCGCGGCGGCCCTCGCCGGGCGCGACCGGCTTTGTGGAGGGGCGCGGCGGTTCGCTCCGAGGGCCGCTCACGGGTGCCGCAGGGGATTCGGCGCCCTCCGACGCGGAGGGGCCCGACCCGGAGCCGGACGCCGCGCGAGGACGGCGCGGACGTCGTTTCCCGCCCCCCGTCCCGGCGTCTACCCCATCGCGCTTGCTCACACCGGCTCCTTCACGCCTGCCAGGCAAAACTCGGTTTTGCCCCCCGTTGGGCACAAGATTGCCAGGATTCTAGTCCCCATATACGGACAACCGAGACATGTGCTCAAGCTGAGATGAACGCCGAATGACGTCAGGACGTCGTGGAGGACGGAGCCATCCACGTATTGCACTGGTACACCTGACTGCGCTCCCAGCCCTGCCGGAACCACCGGTTGTTGTTGGGCGGCGAGCCGTGGTCGCGCGGGTAACCCGGGTAGTCGCCCACCTGGCCGTAGAACCAGAACAGGCGGCCGCGGTTCGAGGTGTTCACCGGGTACGAGCTCGCGACGGAGCGCATCCACATGCCCGCGAAACAGGTCGCCTGCAGCTCCAGCTTCCGGCTGAGCGCCAGCTTGCCGCTCCTGCCGCTCGTCTCCAGCGTGCGCTCCCACCAGGAGTCCATGAGGCCCGTCAGGTTCTGCACGTGATGGCCGTACTCGTGGGCCATCATGCTGACGATCCCGCCGTTCCACGCGAGGAGCTGGGCGTAACCGCGTGACGTGCCGTTGCCGCGCGCCATCGCCGAGGTCGAGGCGTAGATGGTGTTGTTGCGCGGGCAGTAGTACGGGACCATGCCGCCCGGTGCCGGGTAGTCGCCGCACGCTCCTCGGCCGCGCTTGGCGGCGATGGCGTAACCCGGCGGGCTGAACGCGATGCCCTGCTTCTCCAGGATCGGCCGCCACGCCTTGTCCATGCACGCGCCGGTCTTCAGGATGAGTGCCTTGAGCTGGGCGTGGTCGAACACGTTCGCGTTGCCGGCCCGGCAGCTCAGCCTCGGGAGCGAGCCGGCGCGGTAGACCGTGTTCGTCTTCAGGCTCCGGTCCAGCTTGACCTGGGCCGGCGGGGTGACCGTGTCGTCGGGGGCCGGCGTCTCCTCGGGCTGCTGCGTGTCGCGGGTCTCCGAGGGGCGGGCCCGGGTCGTGGTGGGGAACGGGTCCGCGGTGCCGCGCGAGGTGGGCCGCTCGTAGGTGGGGATGGCGACGGGCGTGGTCGTCTCGGTGCCGGAGGTCCTGAACGCCACGGTGCCGATGACGAGCAGCACGAACAGCGCCGCCATCGACGCGAACACCAGGCCCACGATCCCTGCCGCGCTCATGCCCCGCTTCTTCCGGGGCTGCTGCGGCCACCCGTACGGGCCCGGGGGTGGGGGTGGGGGTGGCTGGGGCGGGCCCGGTTGGTACGGCGGTTGGTGGGGGCCCGGCGGGGGCGGCCACGCCGAGCCGCCCGGAGGCGGCGGCGGTGGCGGCGGCGGTGGCGGGACCTGCCGGGGCGGGCCCTGCGGGGGAGAGGGCGCCTGCGGGTGGGAGTACGGCGTGCCGTACGGGGAGCCAGGCTGTCCCTGCCGCCCAGGGGCCGGGTACCCGGGATACGGCTGGCCGGGAGACGGCGGGCCGTACGGCGAGTTCCCAGGTGCCGGGGACGGGCCCGGCCGGCCGTACGGGGTCCCGCCTTGAGGGGGCGCGGACGGCGGCCCGTACGGCGTTCCGCTCTGAGGTGGCCCGTACGGCGTTCCGCTCTGAGGTGGCGCGGACGGTGGCCCGTAAGGAGAGCCGCTCGGGGGCGGCGCCGACGGCCATCCGTGGGGAGAGCCGTCCGGGGAAGGGGCGTGGTCCTCGCCGGACGGGCGGTGGCCGGGGGGCGGCCAGGGGAGCGAGGGTGGCCGCTGGGGGTGGCCGGGCTCCTGGGGCGTGGGGGGATGCTGCCCGTTGCCTGTCACGCTGTCTCCCCGACTGGTCGCTTGTCCGTAATGCGTGACTTGAGAAGTCACTGGCCGAAGCTTTGCCAAATTTGGGGCAGAAGCATACTGATTTCTCACCCGTCACGGATGTGACAGCACTCGGTCACGGTCCGAAATCATTCGAGGTGATCTCCGCTATGTTCCCCACCGCGCGGCGGGCGGTGTCCTAGCTTCTTTGGCATGAACCTCCAGCAGCTCCGCTATGTGGTCGCGACTGCGGAGCACCGCACCATGACCGACGCGGCCAGGTCGCTCTATATCGCACAGCCTGCGCTTTCGCGTGCGATAAGGGATCTGGAACGCGAACTCGGCCTGACGCTCTTCGCCCGGTCCGGACGCGGTGTCGTCGTCACCGCCCAGGGCCGCCGGGTGGTGAAGCTGGCTAGGGAGGCGCTCGACGCCGTCCACGAGATCGAAGGACTCGCCAGCCACGCCGGCTCCACCGACACGGAGCTGCGCATCGCCTCCACCCCCACCCTCGAACCCGGCCTCGCCGGACGCCTCCTGCCCGCCTACGCCGCCGAGCATCCCGGTGTACGTGTGCAGATCGTCCGCTGCGAGGGGCGCGAGGCCGTGGTCAACGCCATCCGGGAGCAACGCGCCGACCTCGGGCTCACCGACCTGCCCGTGCCGGCCGACCTGATCACCCATCCCCTGGAACGTCAGGAGATCGTGCTGATCTCACCCCCCGGCATGGAGCTGCCGAACCCGGTGCCGATGGGCCGGCTCGACGGCATGCGCCTGGCGTTACCCGCCCGTGGCAGCCTGCGGCGCAGGGAGCTGGACGCGATGTTCGGCAAGTACTCCGTCAACCCGGTGGTGGTCCTGGAGACCGACGAGCGCAACGGCTGGCTCAATGCCGTGCGCAGCGGGAAGGCGTCGCTCCTGTGGTACCGGGGGATGGCCGAGCAGGCCAGCCGCGCCGGGCTCGTGGTGCGCTCGCTCGAACCCGCCGTCCGCCGCGTCATCGCCGTCGTCCACGCTCGCCGCCGCCTGCCGCTGATCGCCCAGGACTTCCTGTCCGCCGCCGAGAAGGGCTCCGCCGCCTGACGGCGCCGCCGTCGGCCGCCTCACCCTTCACTCCCCGCCCCTCACTCCCGCACTCCGTGCACGGGCCCCGCCCCTGCCGCCGGCACCGAACCCTCCTCCGGTGCCACCCCTCCCCGGCCGCGCACCGATCCAGGTGCGTCGCCTCCCCGGCCTCGCACCGCCTCGGGTGTGTCGCCTCCTGGAACGGCCTACCTAGATCCACCCGGCCTTTCCGGCACCACTCGCCGGCCACGACCGCACCGGCGCACTCGCACCACCGCCGCCTCCGGCGCCGCACCATCGCCCTCCACGGCACCGCACCACCCGCCGGCCCGTTACGGCTACCCCGCGGGCGCCGCCTTGCCGCAACCCGTCGGACCGCATGTCCCGTATGTCCTGGAAGCCGGAAATGCCCGCCCCACGGGCATCGGGTCCTCCGGGGCGGGGCCTGGAACGGTCCGGCGGGGGCTGCCGCACAGTGGACGCCCCATGACGAGGCCGCGCGCAGGACCGCCCAGCGGCCCTGGAGCGTGGTCCTGGAGTGGGGGCGGGAGGGTGGGCCGGAGGTGGGTGGGTGCGCGGTACGCTCGCCCCTGATGAGCACTTTGCGGCTGCGCCACCGGACGTTCGGGCCGGGGGAGTACGCGGTGATGGCCGTGGTCAACCGAACTCCCGACTCGTTCTACGACAAGGGCCGCACCTACGGCTTCGGCGCGGCCGTCGAGGCGGTCGACCGGGCCGTCGAGGGCGGCGCGGACATCGTGGACATCGGCGGCGTCAAGGCGGGCCCCGGTGACGACGTTGACCCCCGGGAGGAGATCCGCCGTGTCGCCGGGCTGGTCGAGGCCGTCCGCGAGCGGCACCCCGAGCTGATCATCAGCGTCGACACGTGGCGGGCCGAGGTGGGCGAGGTGGTCGCCGGCGCCGGCGCGGACCTGCTGAACGACACCTGGGGCGGCCCCGACCCGGGCCTGGCCGAGGTGGCCGCGCGGCACGGCATCGGGCTGGTGTGCGCCCACGCGGGCCCCGCGGCGCCCCGTACCCGGCCGCACCGGGTCGCCTACGCCGACGTGGTGGCCGACGTCGTCTCCCACACGGTGGGCCTGGCGCGCCGGGCCGTGGCCGCCGGGGTGCCGCGCGAGTCGATCCTCATCGACCCGGCCCACGACTTCGGCAAGAACACGTACCACTCGCTGGAGGTCAGCCGCCGGCTGGGGGAGATGACCGCGACCGGGTGGCCGGTGCTGGTGGCGGTGTCGAACAAGGACTTCGTCGGCGAGACGCTCGGCGGGCTGCCCGTCGAGGAGCGGCACGCCGGCACGATCGCCACCCTGGCGGTGTCGGCGCTGCTCGGGGCGCGGGTGTTCCGGGTCCACGACGCCGCGTCCGCCCGTACGGCGCTGGCCGAGATCGCCCGGCTCGGGTGATCAGACGGTCCGGGCAGCGGTATGGCTGATCACACGGCCGGGCGCCGCCATACGGCTGATCGGACGGCCGGGCGCCGTCGTACGGCTGATCGGACGGCCGGGGCAGCCGTACGGTTGATCAGACGGCCGGAGGCAGCCGTACGACGGCCCGCAGCCCCGGCCCGGCGTCCTCCAGATGAACCGTGCCGCCGTGGGCGCGCACCGTCTCCCGCACGATCGCCAGCCCCAGCCCGGCGCCGCCCTCGTCCCGGCTGCGCCCCGAGTCGAGCCGTGTGAACCGGTTGAACACCCGCTCCCGGTCCGCCTCCGGGATGCCCGGCCCGTCGTCGGTCACCGTCAGCACCCCGTCGCGCGTCAGCGCCACCTCCACCTTGGAGGCCGTGTGCCGGACGGCGTTGTCCACCAGGTTCGTCAGCACGCGGCTCAGGTCGAGGGCGTCGCCCCGCACCACCACCGGGTCGCACACGACCAGCCGCGCCTCGCCGTACCTGTCGACGATCTGCCGCACGACCTCGTCGAGGTCGACCGGCTCCCTCCGGGCGGGCACGCCGCCGCGCTCGTCCAGCCGGGCCAGCGCGAGCAGGTCCTCGGCCAGCCGCGACAGCCGCATCGCGTCCTCCAGGACGCCCTCGGCCGTCTCCGGCCAGTCCTGACCCTCGGGGTGGCCGAGCGCCACCTCCAGTTGCAGCCGGATGCTGGCCAGGGGGCTGCGCAGCTCGTGCGCGGCGTCCGAGACGAGGGCCCGCTGGCGCTGCTCGGCCTCCTCCAGCCGGGCCAGCATGCCGTTCAGCGTGACGGCCAGGAAGTGGACCTCGTCCCGCGACTCCGGCACGGGCAGCCGGCGCGAGCGTGCCGTGTGCGTGATGTCGGCCGCGCCCCGGCGCAGCGCGGCGATCGGCCGCAGCGTCCGCCCGATGATCATCCAGCTCGCCAGGGCCAGCACCACGACCAGCAGCGGCGTGCCGACGAGCAGCACCCGCCCCGCCGTGCCGACGCTCGTCTGGATCTCGCCCACGGGCCTGGCCGCGAGCACGGTACGCCCGTGGTCCGCGCTGACCGCCATCACCCGCAGCGGCCCCGGGATCGCGTACGGCCGGCCGTCCAGGAAGATCGCGGAGCCGTCGCGCAGCAGCCGTGCCCGCTGCCGGGCGTCGACCAGGGGCACCAGCCGGTCGGTGCCGTACGTGGCGTGCGTGATGCGGCCGGAGGCGTCGACGACCTGCACGATCGTGCCGTCGTTGGTGGTGATCGGGTTGGTCAGGGTGCCGGCGTCGGCGTGGACGCGCACGGTCTGCGCCTGCTGCCGCGTCGTCTCGTCGATGGTGTCGACCAGCGCCCGGTCCAGCACGCTGACCAGCACCGACGCCGACAGCGCCAGCGCCGCCGCGAGCACCGCGACGGCCACCACGGTCAACCGGAACCGCAGCCCCTGCCGCCGCCACCACGCGTACGGCGTGTCAGGCACCGTCGCCGGCCAGCCGGTAGCCCGCGCCGCGCACGGTCTGCAGCGAGTTACGGCCGAACGGCCCGTCGAGCTTGCGCCGCAGGTAGCCCACGTACACCTCCACCACGTTGGGGTCGGTGTCGAAGGTGTCCCAGACGTGCTCCAGGATCTCCGCCTTCGACACCACCTCGTCGCGCCGGCGCATCAGGTACTCCAGCAGCGCGAACTCGCGGGGGGTCAGCTCCACCGGCGTCTCGCCGCGCTGGACCTTGCGCCGCGCCGGGTCGAGCGACAGGTCGCCGGCGGTCAGCACGGCCGGGCGCCGCCCGGAGTCGCGCCGCAGCAGCGCGCGCAGCCGCGCCACCAGCACCACGTACGAGAACGGCTTGGTCAGGTAGTCGTCGGCGCCCAGGTCGAGCCCGTCGGCCATGTCGTACTCGCCGTCCTTGGCCGACAGCATGAGGATGGGCACCCAGTTGTCCTCGGCGCGCAGCCGCTTGCACACGTTGTAGCCCGACAGGCGCGGCAGCATGATGTCCAGCACCACCACGTCGTAGTCGCCGTGCCGGGCCAGGTGCAGCCCGTCCTCGCCGTCGTGGGCGAGGTCGACGGCGAACCCCTCGGCCTGCAGCCCGCGCTGCAGCGCCGCCGCCATCCGCCGCTCGTCCTCGACGACCAGTACTCTCATGCGCCCCATCCTCCCGTGCCCGCCCTGAGACGGAGCTGAGAAGCCTGAGAGCCGTCTCAGCCCGTCTCAGGCTCCTCAAAGGATGCATGACGCAAGCTGCTGACATCGACATGAGCGTCGAGCTGAACATCCGCATACGGTTGAGGAGTGACATGCGTAGAGGCACGTTCGTGAGGTGGGCGGTCCCGGTCGCGGCGGCAGCCGTCATCGGAGGGGCGCTCGGCGCCGGTCCCGTCATCGCCGCCGTCAGCGGTGAGCCGGCGCTGCCGGAGCGATCGGCGCAGCAGCTGCTCGCCGACGCGGTGGCCGCGTCCAAGGACAAGAACGGCCCGCCGGCCATGTCCGGCACCGTCCAGCAGACCGCGTCGCTCGGCCTGCCCGCCCTGCCGCAGAGCGGCGGCGAATCGCCGTTGACGCTGCTGTCGGGCTCGCACGAGATCAAGGTCTGGTACGGCTCCAGGAACCGGCTGCGCGTGGCCATGCCGACGCAGATGAACGAGACCGACCTGATCGTCAACGACGACCAGACGTGGTACTGGGACAGCGCCGCCAACACGGCCACCCGCCTCAAGGTCAAGGCGGGCGCCAGGGACACCCCCGAGGCGCACCGCCCGGCCACCTCCACGCCCGCGGCGATGACCCCGCAGGCGGTGGCCGAGCACCTGCTGGCCACGGCGGGCGAGTACAGCACCATCAGCGTGGCCAACACCGACAAGGTGGCCGGCCGCCCCGTCTACCAGCTCGTCGTCGCCCCCAAGGACGAGGGCTCGCTGGTGAAGGAGGTGCGGCTCTCGCTCGACGGCGAGACGTACGTGCCGCTGCAGGTGCAGGTGTTCGCCAAGGGCTCGTCCGAGCCGGCGTTCCAGCTCGGCTTCACCCAGGTGACCTTCAGCGAGCCGGCGGAGGAGAACTTCACCTTCACCCCGCCCGCCGGGGCCAAGGTGAAGGAGACGACCATCGGCGACGAGCCGCCCGCCGGTCAGGAGAAGGCCGTGGAGAAGGCCGAGGAGGCGCGGAAGGCCGCCGGCGACCGGCTGAAGATCGTCGGCGACGGCTGGACCAGCGTCGCGGTGCTGAAGATGTCCGAGGCCGACCTCAAGGGCCTGCAGTCCGGACAGCCTCAGCTGGACGGCCAGGACGGCCGGAAGGGCCAGGACGGCAAGGCCGACGGCGCGCAGGCCGGCGCGATCACCGAGAGCCTGCTCAAGGCCGCCACCCCGGTGAGCGGCACGTGGGGCTCCGGCAAGCTGATCAGGACGAAGCTCGTCACCGCCCTGATCACCGACGACGGCCGGGTCCTCATCGGCGCGGTCACCCCGGAGGAGATCACCAAGGCGGCGGGCATCAGGTGACGACCGTCACGCTCGAAGCGGGGGCGCCCTTCGGGGCGGCCCCGCCCTCCGCCGGCCCCGCGATCGTCACGCGGGAGCTCACCAAGCGCTTTCGCGGCGGTCAGGTAGCGGTGGACGCGCTCGACCTGACCGTGCCGCGCGGCTCGGTCTTCGGGTTCCTCGGGCCGAACGGCTCGGGCAAGACCACCACCATCCGCATGCTGCTCGGCCTCGTCGCGCCCACCTCCGGTGAGCACGAGCTGCTCGGGCTGCCGCTGGGCGAGGCGCTGCCCCGGGTCGGGGCGCTGGTCGAGGGGCCCGCGTTCTACCCGTACCTGTCGGGCGAGGCCAACCTGCGCCGCTTCGACGCCGCCGACCCCACCGCGCCGCCCGCGACCGCGCGCCGGCGCGTCGCCGAGGCGCTCGACCGGGTCGGCCTGACGGCCGCCGCGGGCAAGCGCTACCGCATGTACTCGCTCGGCATGCGCCAGCGGCTGGCCATCGCCGCGGCGCTGCTCGGGCCGCGCGAGCTGCTCGTCCTGGACGAGCCGACGAACGGGCTCGACCCGCAGGGCACCCGGGAGGTGCGCTCGCTGGTCAAGGAGATCGCGGCCGGCGGCACCACGGTGTTCGTCTCGTCGCACCTGCTGGCCGAGGTGGAGCAGATGTGCACCCACGCGGCGGTCATGCGGGCCGGCCGGCTCGTCGCCCAGGGGTCGATGGCCTCGCTCAGCGGCGGCCAGGCCACCCGGGTCCAGGTGCGGACGCCGGACCCGGCCGCCGCGCAGCGCGTCCTGCGCTCGCTGGGCCTCACCGACGTGCGGGCCGACGCGCGGGCCGAGGCCACGGCGGAGGGCTCCGCGGTGAGCGCCGAGCTGGGCGGGCACGCGCCGGAGCGGGTCAACGCCGCCCTCGTGGGGGAGGACGTCGCCGTCCGGGGGTTCGCGGTCGTACGGCCGAGCCTGGAGGACGTGTTCGTCAGACTGACGGGAGAAGGATTCGATGTCGACGGCTGAGACGCGCCCCCGGCGCACCCCGGGCCTCGTCCCGGTCTCCGAGACGCTCCGCACCGCCGACCGCGACAGCCCCGAGTTCGCCCCTGCCGTGACCGAAGGGCCGGCCGTGGCGGAGGCGGGCACCGGAGCGGGCGCAGCGGGGGGAGGCGCCCGGGGCGACGGCGGGCCGCTCCCGCGCCGCGCCGGGGCGTTCTGGCGGCTGCTCGGCTCCGAGCTGGGGCTGACCTTCCGCCGGCCGCGCAACCTCGTGATGCTCGCCGTGCTGGCCAGCGTCCCGATCATTCTCGGCGTCGCGCTGCGCCTGGTCGCCGACGGTATGGGCGACGACGGCCGGGGCGGCGGGATGGGCGGTCTCATCGAGTCGGTCGCGGGCAACAGCCTCATGCTGGCCTTCGCGTCGCTGTCGTTCCTCGTCGTGCTGCTGATGCCGGTCGCCGTGAGCGTGGTGGCGGGCGACGCGATCGCCGGCGAGGCGGGCGCGGGCACCCTGCGCTACCTGCTGGCCGCCCCGGCGGGGCGCACCCGGCTGCTGGCGGTCAAGTACCTGAACGCGGTCGTGTTCTCCTTCGCCGTCGCCGCCGTCGTGGCCGTGTCGGCCCTGCTGACGGGGCTGGCGTTGTTCCCGGTGGGGCCGGTGACGCTGCTGTCGGGCACCACCGTGTCCGTGGCCGACGGGCTGCTGCGCATCCTGGTCAGCGTCGGGTACGTCGGCGCGGGCATGGCCGCGCTGGCGGCCGTGGCGCTGGCGCTGTCGACGTTCACCGAGGTGTCCATCGGGGCCATCGCCGGCACCGTGGTCATCGTCATCGTGTCGCAGGTGCTGCGCGCCGTGCCGCAGCTGGAGGCGGTCAGCCAGTACCTCCTGCCGACCTGGTGGCCGCGCTTCGACGGGGCGCTGCGTGACCCGATCGACGTGGGGGCGATGCGGGACGGGCTGGTCGCGTTCGGCGCGTACATCGTGCTGTTCGGCTCCGTGGCGTGGGCGCGCTTCACCGGCAAGGACATCACGTCCTGAGCCGGACGAGGGGCCTGTCCCGGGGGAGTTCGTCGCCGTCGGGTCCGCGGCCGGGGGAGCGGTGGGGGCCGGAGAGCCTGCCCCCGCGTGGCTCTCCGGCCCCCTGACCCGGTGTTTCCGCAGCTTGCGCGCGTACCGGGTGCAAGGTGTGGATGCCCGATAACCATCTGTGTATGGGTGAACGCGCCCCGATGTGGGGCACCTCACAGACGCCGGGCGGTGTTTCCGGGGCCGTCCTCCGGATAGGGGGAACGGCAAGAGCGGACGAGACCCGAAGGAGGCACCGACATGGGGACCGACGACAAGATCTCCAACAAGGCGGAGGAACTGAAGGGCCGGGCCAAGGAGAACATCGGCGACGTCACCGACGACGAGCAGCTCCAGGCCGAAGGCCGCGCCGACCAGACCGAGGGCGCGCTCAAGCAGGCCGGCGAGAAGGTGAAGGACGCCGGGAAGAAGGTGAAGGACGCCTTCACCAAGGACACGTGACCGCGCCCGCGCCGCGGCGCGGACCCCGGGTGGGGCCCGCGCCGCGGGGGCCGGTCACGGCATCAGCCGGATGAACTCCTCCAGCGAGAACCGTCCGTCGCCGTCCGCGTCGCCGGTGTCGCGCAGCGCGGGCATCGCCTCGGCCGGCAGCGCCGGGAAGTGGGCCCGGAACTCCGCCTCGGTGATGTAACCGTCGCCGTCGCCGTCGAGCGCCGCGAACTCCTTCTTCAGCCGCGTCAGCCGCTCATCCGTCACGTCTCATCACCTTTCCGTCGGGGCCCGTCGGGGGCACGTCCACCCGACAACCTAGCGACCCCGCCGTGCCGGCTCGCGGGCCGCCCTGCCGGTCAGGAGGGGCGGCGGCGCAGGGCGAGGACCGCGACCACGATCCCGACGACGCCCACCAGGAGCCCCGCCCCGCCCAGCAGCCGGGCCGTGCCGTCGGAGGCGGACGACGCCGCCACCGGCTGGGCCGCCACAGAGGGGGCCGAGGCGGGGGCGGCCGCCGGGCTCGCCGCCGGTTCCGCCTTGGCGGCGGCCGGGGTGAGCTTCAGCAGCGGCGCCGGGTGCTCCGCCTCCGTGCCGTCCGTCTTGGGGGCGTCGGACCAGTTCACGACCTCGCCGCCCGAGTACGTCTGCTTGGTCGGGAACATGAGCTGGTCGACGCCCTCGGGCAGCTTGCCCATGGACACCTCGAACTCCTGGAACTCGCCCTTGGAGATCTTGCCGCCGGACCAGACGACCTTGGAGACGGCCTCGGTCAGGTCGCCGTACTCGGTCTTGACCGGGGCGGGCAGCTTGCTCTCGGTGACCTTGACCGTCCAGCCGGGCACGGGCTTGACCGACACGAACGCCAGCGGGTGGTCGGTGGGGAAGGTGACCTCGACGCGCTCGGTCGAGGCGTCGTCGCGCTCGTTCGGCACCCGGAACGCGACCTTGGTGAAGCCGCCCTGCTCGGCGGCGGCGGGGTTGATGGTGACGTGCGCCAGGGCGGGCAGCGCGGTGGCGGCGGTCACGGCGGTGACGGCGGCGAGCACGGTGACGGCGCGGCGCGCCAGCGAGCGCCCGGACACGGCGAAGGACATGGTGAACGACATGCTGGATCTCCACGTGAGAATCGGGGGGAATGACAAGGGGTGTCAGAGGTCAGGCGGTACGTGGAGGACCGCGCCTGGCCAGGCTGTGACGGAGAGCGGGATCAGGAGGGACGACGCGCACCCGCACCACGGGGGGCGCCTGCCGCGTGGACGGCAGCGCCGGGAACGGCCCGGCGAGCAGCGCGCGCCCGAGACGGCGTCCCAGGCCGTCGTGGAGGCGGCGCAGCAGTGACCAGAGCGCGGTCTCGCCGCGCGCCAGCCACCAGCCGGTGACGAGTGTGGCCGTCAGATGCGCGGTCAGCATGCCGGCGTCGACGGCCAGGCCGTGTCCGCTGCCGGGCATGCCGGCGTCGACGGCGAGGCCCGTCCCGCCGGCAGGAGAGCCGGGCAGGTGGACGGTCACGTAGCCGGTGTAGCCGTGGGTGGTGCCCCCGGCGAACAGCTCGTGCAGGCCCGCCTGCGCGGCGGCCAGCGCGAGGTTGACCGTCAGCGGGTGCCGCTCCCTGCCGCCCAGCGCGAGCGCCAGCACGGACACCGCCCCGAGGCCGAGCGCGGCCGTGCCCGGCGCGGGCACCGATCCGCCGCCCGCGGCGTGCGCCAGGGCCGCGAGGACGACGCAGACGGCGGAGAAGACGGCCGTCCGCGCGATCCTGAGGGGAAGGTGGGCGCGCATGAGCGGCCCCATCGTCTCACGGTCCCCCGGCCCTCGCGCAGCCAACACCCATAACGGTCAGGCCATGTCACCCGAGCCATGTCACCCGAGCCGCGCCACCCGAGCCGGGGCCGTCCAGGCCGGTCCCGTCCAAGCCGTGCAATGCGCGTTCGATTTGCGGAGAATGTCGCTAGGGTCGTGCCGATCACGTTGACATAGAGGTGAGAACGTTGCGGCACTTTGCTGGATTACTCCTCGGGGTCGTGGTGACGGCGGCCCTGGTCGGAGGCGGGGGATGGGCGGTCCAGCAGGCGCTGAGCACCGCGCAGCCGCCGGCCGGCCAGAAGCTCTGGATCGCGCTCGGCACGATGGCCGCACTGGGCCTGGTGATGGGGCTGGTGGTGGCGGGACGGGTCTCACCGCTGGCGACCTTCCTGCCGTCGATGGCGCTGCTCGCCTGGACGGTCGTGTACGCGCTGGACATGAACCGCGCGCTCTCCTGGATCCCGGCGGAGCCGTCGGTGAACCAGATCGTCCGCGAGGCCGGGCAGGGCGCCAGGACCCTGCTGACCACGGGGATGTTCGCGCTGCTGGGCGTGGCGCTGTTCATCCCGGTGCTGATGCCCTCGCGCTGGGCGCGCCGCTACGACGACGATGACGACGAGTACGAGGAGAGCCCGCAGGGCGGCTACTACTGACGGCCGCCCTGGCGCGCGCTCACACGGACTCGACCGGCGGCGGGACGGCCTCCCCGCGCGTGTAGAGGCGGGTGACGACCTCCTCGATCGTCGCCTGCCCGGGGGCGGTGGCCATGAGGTCGCCGACCGTGCCGTCGAAGGCCAGCCGCCCGTGGTCGATGAGCATGACCCGGCGGCAGAGCCGCTCGACGTCGCCGAGGTCGTGCGTGGTCAGCAGCACGGTGGTGCCCCGCTCGGCGTTGACCCGCAGCAGGAACGACCGGATGCCGGCCTTGCTGACCACGTCCAGCCCGATGGTGGGCTCGTCGAGCACCAGGACCTCGGGGCCGTGCAGCAGCGCGGCGGCCAGATCGCCGCGCATCCGCTGGCCCAGGCTGAGCTGCCGCACGGGCGTGCCCATGAACCCGCCCAGGTCGAGGGTCTCGGTCAACTCGTCCAGCCGCGCGGCGAACAGCTTGCGATCTACTTTGTAAAGGAGCCGGATCAGCTCGAAACTGTCCCGCAGCGGCAGGTCCCACCACAAGGTGGTCCGCTGCCCGAACACCACGCCGATCCGCCGCGCCAGCGCCGTCCGCCTGCGCGACGGGTCGAGCCCGGCGACGCGCACGCTGCCGGAGCTGGGGGTGAGGATGCCGCACAGCATCTTGATCGTGGTGGACTTGCCGGCGCCGTTCGGGCCGAGGCAGCCGACGAACTCGCCCGGCTCGATCCGGAACGACAGGTCGCTCACGGCGTGCACGACGGCGCGCCGCACCTTGAAGGTACGGCCGACGCGGTCCGCCTCGATGATGGGCATGGTCAACTCCCCGTGGATCGATAGTGCCTGAGGCCCTGCCGCCAGGCCAGCCACGCCGACAGGGTGAGGACGGCGGCGGCGACCGGGCCGAGGAACCGGACGAAGCCGGGCGTGCCGAACGGGTCGTCCCGGTCCAGCACGTACAGGGCGGGCTGCCAGTTGACGAACGCCAGCGGCAGCACGTACGTCACCCCGCGCGCCAGGTCGCGGCCGTACACGCTGAGCGGGTACTGGGTGAGCTGGCCGCCGCCGTAGGTGAAGGCGTTGGCCACCTCGGGGGCGTCGGTGAGGAAGAACTGGGCCGCCCCGCCGAGCGTCCAGATCGCGGCGAAGATGACGACGCCGGTGACGACCATGACGGGGACCATCCACAGCCTCCGGACGTCCACCTCCAGGACGGACAGCGCGTAGCCGAGCACGACCGCCGCCTGGACGACCCGCCCGGCGCGGGTGGGGGCGAAGCGGTCGGTGGCGAGCTGGATCCACGCGCCCACCGGCCGCACCAGCATCGTGTCGAGCGTGCCCGCCCTGATGTGCTGGCTGACCCGGTCCACGTTGCTGACGAACATGTCGCACAGGGCGAACGACAGGCCGGCGCCGCCGTACAGGAAGAGGACCTCGTCGCGGGTGAAGCCGCCCAGCGCGGTGGTGTGGGAGAAGATGACCAGGATGACCGCCACGTCGGTGGCGGTGACGGCCACGCCGAGCACGACCATGAGGGCGAACGAGGCGCGGTAGGCCATGGCGGCGCGGGTCCACGTCCACGCCAGCAGCGCGTACGTCCTAACCACCCTGGATCACCACCCGGTGGCGTACGGCGAGGGTGGCCAGGGCGCCGAGCCCGAGGAGCGCGGCGGCCCACAGCGCCTGGAAGGCGAGGGTGGGCCCGGCCTGGGCCGTGCCGAGGTAGACGTCGGCGGGCGCCTGGGCCATGGCGGCCCACGGCAGGGCCCGCACCACCTCCCCGAGCGTGCCGGGGAACAGCGCGAGGGGCACCATCATGCCGCTGAGCAGCGTGGTCAGCAGCATCGAAAAGACCATGACACCCCGGTCGTCGGCCAGCCAGCAGACCGACAGGGCGACGAGGTAGCGCCAGGCGAAGCTGACGACCACCCCCGCCGTGAGGCAGGCGAGGAAGCCCGCCCACTGCGCGGGGCCCGCCGGAACGGTGATGCCGAACAGGACGGCGCCCGCGACCATCGGCGGGACGCCGCGCACGAGGAGCTGCTGCGCGGCCCGGCCGAGGTCCTCGGCCAGCGTCCAGAGCTGGAGCGGCGCCGGGCGGACGAGGTCGAGCGCGATGTCGCCGCTGCGGATGCGCTCGGGCAGCGTCAGGCCGCCGCCCAGGAGCTGCATCGGCCCGATGAACGCCTGGGTGATGAAGCAGAACGTGACGGCGGTGCTCACGTCGTAGCCGGCCAGGCCGGGCCGGGCCTGCCAGAGCGCGATGAGGATGTACGCGCGCAGCACGCCGAACACGCTGTTGGTGAAGGCCCCGGCCAGGGCCGCCCCCACGTACGTGGCGTGCTTGCGGAATCCGTACCGGACGAGCCGGGCGTAGAGGGGGAAGGTGACGCACCTCCGGAGAGTGATGGCACGGTGACATGCCGTGCCCGGGCCCGCGCGCGGGCCGGCCAGTGGGAGCGCTGGATTATGGTCCGGGCGTCGCCGGCCTCGCAACGGATTTACCGCAGGCCCGGGGCGAGTGATGCGTCCGCGACAAGCGCGGGTGAGGGACGAGTTCCTTACTCGTTGGTAGATCGGTGTTCTGCGGGGAAAGGGACTCATCGGAGGACCGATCATGCACATCGACAGGGACGTCGCTCCGGACTATCCCCTCAGCTGGCAGGCGCGCGCGTTCATCGGCCTGATGCGCGGCACGCTCAAGCCGGCGTCCAGCCTGTTCATGCGGCACGCCCTGGCCCTGGACTGCGCCTCCCGCCTGGGCGGGCTGGTCGACCTGCTGCCGCTGCGCCTGCCCGGCCACGTCACGGTCACCCCGGCCGCGTTCTCGGCGTGCGGGGGCGAGTGGGTGCGCGCCGGCGAGGAGGTGGACGAGGCCAAGGTGGTGCTGTACTTCCACGGCGGCGGCTACTTCTCCGGCTCACCGGCGACGCACCGGCCGATCACCTGGCGCCTGTCGCGCGTGGCCAGGCGTCCCGTGCTCGCCCTCGACTACCGTCAGGGCCCGGTGCACCGGCTGGCCGACTCCTTGTCGGACGCGCTCGACGCGTACCGTTGCCTGCTGGAGCAGGGGTACGCCCCGGAGGACGTCATCCTCGCGGGCGACTCCGCCGGCGGGCACCTCACCCTGGCCAGCCTCCTCGCGCTGCGCGACCGGGAGCTGCCCATGCCCGGGGCGGCCGTCTGCCTGTCGCCGTGGGCCGACCTGACGGACTTCCCGCGCCGGGTCAACGCCTGGCAGGACCCGATGCTGCCGGCCGGCCGGGTGCGCTGGCTCGCCCGTCGCTGGACCTCGGGCCTGGACCCGCGCGACCCGCTGGTGTCGCCGGTGCTGGGCGACTTCGCCGGGCTGCCCCCGTTGATGATCCTGACGGGCTCGACGGAGGTGCTGCGCGACGAGGCCCGCCGCGTCGCCGTCCGCGCGCGGCAGGCGGGGGTGCCGGTGCGCTACGAGGAGTGGCGGCGGATGCCGCACTGCTTCCCGCTGCTGGCGGACGTGGTGCCGGAGGCGCGGCTGGCGTTCCGCCACATGGGGGAGTTCCTGTCGGCCGTGGGCGCCTCCTCGGCCCGGGACGAGGGGGCCGCAGCCTGACCCTTGCGTAGGGCCGCGTCACTTGGGTAGTCGGTGTAAGTTAGGCTTCCCTAAGTAGAGCGGAAGGGTTGGTGTATGTCCGGCAAGCCCAGGGACCACCATCGCGGCGTCGTCCTGCGCACCGAGCGGCTCACCCCGCACATGATCCGCGTCGTGGTGGGCGGTGACGGCCTGAGTGACTTCGCCACGTCCGGGCTCACCGACCACTACGTCAAGCTGGTCTTCCCGCACGAGGGCGTCGACTATCCCGAGCCCTTCAGCGTCAAGAACGTCCGCGAGACCATGCCCCGCGAGCTGTGGCCCCGGCTGCGCAGCTACACCGTGCGCTCCTGGGACGCCGAGGCGCGCGAGCTGACGATCGACTTCGTCCACCACGGCGACAAGGGCCTGGCGGGCCCGTGGGCCGCCCGGGCCGTGCCCGGCGACGAGCTGCTCATGCTGGGTCCGGGCGGCGGCTACGTGCCCGACCCGGCGGCCGGCTGGCACCTGCTGGCCGGTGACGAGAGCGCGCTGCCCGCGATCGCCGCCTCGGTGGAGGCGCTGCCCGCGGGCGCTCTGGCGTACGTGCTGCTCGAGGTGGACGGCCCGGCCGAGGAGCAGAAGATCGAGACCGTGGCCGACGCCCACGTCACCTGGCTGTACCGCGACGGCAGGCCCGTCGGCGAGGCGCTGGTGCAGGCGTTGTGCGAGCTGGAGTTCCCGGAGGGCGACGTGCACGCGTTCGTCCACGGGGAGGCCGGCTTCGTCCGGCGGCTGCGCCACCACCTGCGCATCGAGCGGCGGGTGCCGCTGGAGCGGCTGTCGATCTCCGGCTACTGGCGCTCCGGCGTGGACGACGAGGCGTGGCGGGCGGTCAAGAAGGAGTGGAACCGGCAGATCGAGGCCGAGGAGACGGCCGAGCTCGGCTGACCGCCTCCCCGGGCTCCGGTCACGGGATCTTGGTGAGGTCCACGAGACGCATCCGGCCCTGGACGGTGTAGGAGAGCAGCCGCTGCGCGGCGTAGGGAACGGGGATGGGCATAGGCTCGTCCGGGCTCTGGATCCCCAGCTCGGCCGACTTCCCGCTCATCCTGTCGTGCAGGACGACACCGCAGCACGACCACGGCCCGCTGCCGGCGGGGCAGCCCGGCCAGCGCGTGCCACAGCCGCTGCTCGTCCCCGCTGGGCAGCGCGTCGTGGTGCGCACGTTCGGGCGGGTCCCAGGCGAGGTGCTCGCGCCGCCGTGACCGCCAGGCGCGGATGTGCAGCCTGGCCATCGTGGTGCGCGCGTAACTCTCCGGGTTGTCCTTCAGCCGCACCCGCGCCCAGGAGCCGCGCAGCTTGACCAGCGCCTCCTGCACCAGATCGGCGGCGTCGTGCGGGTTCCCGGCGAGCACGTATCCGTAGCGCAGCAGCGCGTCGCCGCGTTCGGCGACGAACTCCGCGAAACGGGGGTCTTGGTCCACGTGCGTCAGCCCTTCGTCGTCTTGGTCACCTCCCAGAGGCGCCGGGCGCGGAAACTGTTGCACGCGAAAGGGCCGCGCCGATCCGGGGGGAGATCGGCGCGGCCCTCGGTGTCGCCGGGGGAACCCTTCCATGCCCTGAAGGTGGCCGGCGAGCCTTGGCGGCCCGTGGAGGTCAGTGGGCCGGGACGAACTGCTCCTCTTCCGTCGAGCCCTTGAGCGCGGTCGTCGAGGAGTCGGGCGCGACCGCGGTGCTGACCAGGTCGAAGTAGCCGGTGCCGACCTCGCGCTGGTGCCGGGTGGCGGTGTAGCCGCGCGCCTCGGCGGCGAACTCCGCCTCCTGGAGGTCCACGTACGCCGTCATGCCGCCGGCGGCGTACCCCTGGGCCAGGTCGAACATCGAGTAGTTCAGCGAGTGGAAGCCCGCGAGCGTGATGAACTGGAACTTGTACCCCATGTGGCCCAGCTCCTTCTGGAACCTGGCGATCGTGGAGTCGTCGAGGTGCTTCTTCCAGTTGAACGACGGGGAGCAGTTGTAGGCGAGCATCTGGTCCGGGTACTCCGCCTTGATCGCCTCGGCGAACTCGCGGGCCACGTCGAGGTCCGGTGTGCCGGTCTCCATCCACAGCAGGTCGGAGTGCGGCGCGTAGGCCAGGCCGCGGGCGATGCACGCCTGGACGCCGTTGCGCACCCGGTAGAAGCCCTCGGGGGTGCGCTCGCCGGTGGTGAAGCGCTGGTCGCGGGGGTCCACGTCGCTGGTCAGGAGCGTCGCGGCCTGGGCGTCGGTCCGCGCGATGATCAGGGACGGGACTCCGGCCACGTCGGCGGCGAGCCGGGCGGCGTTGAGCGTCTTGATGTGCTGGCCGGTCGGGATGAGCACCTTGCCGCCGAGGTGGCCGCACTTCTTCTCGGAGGCGAGCTGGTCCTCCCAGTGCACGCCTGCCGCGCCGGCGGCGATCATGCCCTTCATCAGCTCGAAGGCGTTCAGCACGCCGCCGAAGCCGGCCTCGGCGTCGGCCACGATGGGCGCCAGCCAGTCCCGCTGCTCGCCCTCGGACCAGCTGATCTGGTCGGCGCGCAGCAGGGCGTTGTTGATGCGCCGCACGACGGCCGGCACCGAGTTGGCCGGGTAGAGGCTCTGGTCCGGGTACGTCTGGCCGCCCAGGTTGGCGTCGGCGGCGACCTGCCAGCCGGAGAGGTAGATGGCCTGCAGTCCCGCCCGCACCTGCTGGACGGCCTGGTTGCCGGTCAGCGCGCCGAGCGCGTGCACGTAGTCCGTGGTGTGCAGCAGCCGCCACAGCCGCTCGGCGCCGAGCCGGGCCAGCGTGTGCTCCTCCTGGACGCTGCCGCGCAACCTGATCACGTCCTCGGCGCTGTAGGTGCGCTCGACGCCCTCCCACCGAGGGTCGTTCTCCCACTCTTCACGCAGCTGCTCCGCAGCTCCCTTGAGGCGATCGTTCATGTTTTCACTCCTTTGTCGTCCCCTGGGGCCTGTCACGAGTGTGTGCCCGGGAAACGCCCGATCGACAGGCCGAATCGCTCAGAAGAACGTCGAATATTCTGCCTATGGTTAATACCGATGGGTATTCGACGGAGAAGAAATCGCGAGTTTTCCCGTTGGACTAGACCAATCGCGGGCGTCGGACCTGGTGCGCCGACGCTTCCGGCAAGATCGCGAAGGAGCTAGAAAATGGGCCGAAATTCTGTCTAAGATGCCGACATGGCCTCCTTGGTAGGGGAAGAACCGCTGCTTTTGACGCAGAAGCTGGATCTCATCGCGTTCGGCCAGCGCCTACGCCACCTGCGCAAACAGCGCGGGCTCACCCTGTCCGACCTCGGTGCGCGCGTCAGCCGGGCGCCGAGCCAGCTCTCCCTGCTGGAGAACGGCAAGCGGGAGCCCAAGCTGTCCCTGCTCAAGGCGCTCGCCGCCGCGCTCGGCGTACCCATCGAGGAGCTGCTGCGCCGCCAGCCGCCCAACCGGCGCGCCCAGCTGGAGATAGCCCTGGAGGAGGCCCAGCGCGACCCCATCTACGCGGCGCTCGGCCTGCCCCGGCTCAAGGTCTCCGCGCGCGTCCCCAACGACGTGCTGGAGCACATCCTCGGCCTGTACGGCGAGCTGCGCGCACGGCAGGCGCGCGGCACCGCCACGCCCGAGGAGGCCAGGGCCGCCAACGCCGAGCTGCGACGCCGCCAGCGCGAGCTGGGCAACTACTTCCCCGAGATCGAGAACGCCGCCGCCGAGGCCCTGGCCGCCGTCGGCTACCGTACGGGCGCCCTGTCCCAGAGCATGATCCAGAGCCTGGTCACGCACTTCGGCTACACCGTGCACACCGCGCAGGACCTGCCCCGGTCGGTGCGCTCCATCACCGACCTGCGCAACCGCCGCATCTACGTCAAGCACGAGCAGCTCGGCATGCACACCCCGCGCACGATCCTGCTACAGACGCTCGGCCACCTCGCCCTCGGCCACGGCAAGCCCCGCGACTTCGCCGACTTCCTGCGCCAGCGCACCGAGGCCAACTACTTCGCCGCCGCCGTGCTCGTCCCCGAGAAGGCCGCCGCGGTCTACCTCCAGGAGGCCAAGGCCGACCGGGCGCTGTCGGTGGAGGACCTGCGCGACGTGTTCGCCGTGTCGTACGAGATGGCCGCCCACCGCTTCACCAACCTCGCCACCCATCACCTCGACCTGGTCTGCCACTTCGTCCGCAACGACGCCGGCGGCACCATCTACAAGGCGTACGAGAACGACGGCATCGTCTTCCCCGCCGACGAGCAGGGCGCGATCGAGGGCCAGCGGATGTGCCTGCAGTGGTCGGGACGCCAGGTGTTCACCTCGCCGGACCGCTTCTCCGTCTTCTACCAGTACTCCGACTCGCCGACCGGCACGTACTTCTGCGTCGCCCACGTCGACCCGTCGCGCGAGCGGGACTTCGCGATCACGCTGGGCGTGCCGTTCCGGGAGTCGCGGTGGTTCCGCGGCCGGGAGACCACCAACCGCACCCGCAGCCACTGCCCCACCGGCGACTGCTGCCGCCGTCCGCCCGCCGACCTGGCCGAGCGCTGGGAGGGGTACGCCTGGCCGTCGGCGCGCGCCAACTCCCACGTGCTGGCGGCGCTGCCGCCCGGCTCGTTCCCCGGCGTGGACGAGGCCGACGTCTACACCTTCCTCGAACGGCACGCGGCCACAACCTGACCGGGTGGTCACGGGGCGTGCGGGGGGACACCCTAAGCTTGGGGCCATGGGGTGGACGGGGGAGGAGTGTGTGCCGCCTGAAGTGCGCGCATGGTCGCGCCGTCGCACCTCACGGACGGCGGACTGGCCGGCGCGCATGCTGGCCGAGGCCAAGGGCGGCACCACGATCAGCGTGGTGCTCCCGGCGCGCGACGAGCGCGAGACCGTCGGCGACATCGTCCGGGTGATCCGCGGCGAGCTGGCCGGCCTGGTGGACGAGGTCGTGGTCATCGACTCGCGCTCCACCGACGACACGGCGGCCGTCGCCGCCCGCGCCGGAGCCCGCGTCCACGCGCAGGACGACATCCTGCCCCACCTCGAACCGCTCGGCGGCAAGGGCGAGGCGCTGTGGAAGTCGCTGGCGGTCACGGAGGGTGACATCCTCGCGTTCGTGGACGCCGACATCCGCAACTTCCGGCCGGAGCTGGTGACCGGCCTGCTCGGCCCGCTGCTGTACGACCCCGGCGTCGTCTACGTCAAGGGCTGCTACGACCGGCCGCTCAGCGGAGCGCCGACGGGCGGCGGGCGCGTCACCGAGCTGGTCGCCCGCCCGCTCATCAACCTGCACTGGCCGGAGCTGGCCGGGTTCGTCCAGCCGCTGGCGGGCGAGTACGCGGGCCGGCGCTCCGTGCTGGAGCGGGTGCCGTTCATCACCGGCTACGGGGTGGAGCTCGGGCTGCTCGTGGACCTGGCGGAGCTGGCCGGGCTGGACGCGCTGGCCCAGGTCGACCTGGGGGTGCGGGAGCACTCGCACCAGTCCACCGAGGCGCTCGGGGCGATGGCCGCGCAGATCATGCTGGCCGCCTGGTCCCGGCTGGAGCGCCAGGGCAAGATCCAGGCGTTCCAGCGGCCCGGGGTGCGGCTGACGCAGTTCAGGCGGGGCGAGGCCGGCCATGAGGCGTTCGCCACCGACGTGTCCATCGCCGAGCGCCCGCCGATGAGCACCGTGCGCGCGGCCTGGCCCGGAAGGGCTACTGGCCGGTAAGGTATGGCCGCGGTAGACCCGGCGGGGAGTCCGGGGCGCCCCGGTGCGCGCCCGTTCCCCGGCCGGTGCGGCCTCGGGTCCTTCTCAGGGAGCGTGCATGGGCGGGTTCGATCTGGAGCTCGGCGACGACGTCATCGAGGTGCGCGACTGGGTGCACGCGTTCGCCCGTGACGTGATCCGCCCGGCGGGCGCCGAGTGGGACGAGCGCGAGGAGACGCCCTGGCCGATCCTCCAGGAGGCCGCCAAGATCGGGCTGTACTCGCTCGACTTCTTCGCCACACAGTCGTTCGAGGAGAGCGGCCTGGCGCTGCCCGTGGCGTTCGAGGAGATCTTCTGGGGCGACGCCGGCATCGGCCTGTCCATCGTGGGCACCGGCCTGGCCGCCGCCGCGCTGTCCGCCAACGGCACGCCGGAGCAGATGGGTGAGTGGCTGCCGCAGATGTTCGGCACCGCGAACGACGTCAAGCTCGGCGCCTTCTGCGCCTCCGAGCCCGACGCGGGCTCCGACGTCGGCGCCATCCGCACCCGCGCCGTGTACGACAACGGCGACTGGGTGCTCGACGGCGTCAAGACGTGGGCCACCAACGGCGGCATCGCCGACGTCCACGTGGTCGTCGCCTCCGTGGACCCGGATCTCGGCACCCGCGGCCAGGCCAGCTTCGTCATCCCGCCGGGCACGCCGGGCCTGTCCATGGGGCAGAAGTTCAGGAAGCACGGCATCCGCGCCTCCCACACGGCCGAGGTGGTCCTGGACGGCGTCCGCGTGCCCGGCTCGTGCCTGCTCGGCGGCAAGGAGAAGCTCGACGCCCGGCTGGCCCGGGTCCGCGGCGGCGAACGCGCCGGGGAGCAGGCCGCGATGCGCACCTTCGAGACCACCCGCCCGTCGGTCGCCGCGATGGCGGTCGGCATCGCCCGCGCCGCCTTCGAGTACGCCCGCGACTACGCCCGCGAGCGGGAGCAGTTCGGCCGCAAGATCGGCGAGAACCAGGCCATCGCGTTCCTGCTGGCGGAGATGGCGACGCGGGTCGACGTGGCCCGCCTGCTCACCTGGCGCGCCGCCTGGATGGCCCGCACCGGCAAGCGCTTCGGCCAGGCGGAGGGCTCGATGTCGAAGCTCGTGGCGGGGGAGACGGCGGTCTGGGTGACGGAACAGGCCATCCAGATCCTGGGCGGGGCGGGGTACACGCGGGAGCACCCGGTGGAGCGCTTCCACCGCGACGCCAAGATCTACACCATCTTCGAGGGCACCAGCGAGATCCAGCGCCTGATCATCGGCCGCGCGATCACCGGCCTGCCCGTCCGGTGAGAACTTCGCAGGTCAGAGGGGCACCCTTCGCGCTCAGCAGGGCGTGAAGAAGACTTTCTGCGTGCCTTCCAGCGTCCCCCATGCGCCCGGAGGCTGACCGCACCCGGACCAGCGCTGTCCGATGAGCTGTTCCCCGCTGTAGTAGCTGATGACGAGGAGGTTGTCGCCCCCTGGCGGGGGAGGAGGAATGGCGTGAGCCGGGGTCGAGCCGGCAGTGAGCGCGCCGGCGGCCAGCACCGCCGCTAAAACGCCTCGTCTGATGTGCATGAAGGTTCCTCCAGAGCGAACGCCGAGGGCCTTGTGCATGATCTGAGATCAAGGTATCCGCCTTCGACGAACGTTGCCAGCAGCAGCCGATCATTCATGTCCGGCGTGATGGCGCGAATTCTGCTACGCCCATCGAGCTGGTGTGGGTCATGGACACGCTCGCGCGCGATCTGGCCTCGCAGATCACCACGAGCCCCGCCGTCGACGGGTACGGACCGCCGAAAGACCCGGGGTCCTGGGGTTGCTCGCCGTCGTCATGGCGGCCGGCGGCGCGAGGCTCCCCGCAGCCGCGCTGCTGGCCGTGGTCGCCGTGCTCGGCCTCGCCGCGCTCCTGGCGGGGGCCCCGGCCTTGACCCACGCGCCTGCCGCGTTCCTCACCCGTCCACGCCGGGGCCGCTGATCACCTCACCCGGCAGTACCTGACGAGGATCGGCGAAGGGGCCGCAACGCCTCGCCCCAAGCGACGACCTGGTCCAGCATGGCGGTGAGCGCGTCCTCCTGCTGGGCGGCCGGTTTGAGGACGCTGAAGTGCTCGAAGTCGGTGAACAGCGACAGCGCGACCTGGGCGCGCACGTCGGCGACCTGGAGCTCGCCCATCACCAGCCGCAGGTGCTCCACCGCGCGGGTGCCGCCGGCGCTGCCGTAGCCGACGAACCCGGCGGCTTTGTTGTTCCATTCGGCGTACAGGAAGTCGATGGCGTTCTTCAACGCGCCCGACGTCGAGTGGTTGTACTCCGGTGTCACGAACACGTAGGCGTCGAAGGACGCGATCGTCGCGGCCCACTCGCGGGTGTGCGGGAGGGCGTACTGGCCCATCGCCGCCGGCATCACCTCGTCCAGATGCGGCAGCTCGTAGTCCTTGATGTCCACCACTTCGTACTCGGCGTCGCCGCGCTTGACCGCCAGGTCGTGGACCCAGCGAGCCACGCTCTCCCCGTTACGTCCTGGGCGGGTGCTGCCGATGACGATCGCTACCTTGATCATGGTTGTTCTCTCCGTTCAGCAGGAGCTGGGATCGCGGGCCGGGCTGTCCCGGGCGGCCTTCGCCCGCCGCTTCACCGCGCTGGTCGGTCAGCCGCCGCTCACCTACCTGACCTGGTGGCGCATGACCACGGCGGCCCGGCTCCTGCGTGACTCCGACGCCCCGCTGAGCGTCGTGGCCCAGCAGATCGGCTACACCTCGGAGTTCGCCTTCGCCAACGCCTTCAAGCGGCAGTACGGCACCGCCCCTGGCAAGTACCGACGACAAGGAGCCTGACGCGGCTCGGCGGCGTGGGACGGTACGCGCCTGTCCCGGTCGGAGGGTGGGCGGCTCACGGGAGCGGGCCGGGCCGGGCCGGTGGACGCTGCGGATCGCGGCGACGGCCGGATGCGGGAGCGGATCGCCCGGTGCCGCGGCCATGGCGTTGAGTTCCTGCTTCACCCGCGAGGCGATGCCGCCCCCGAGCACGTACCCGGTCGGGGTGGCGGCCCGCCGGGCGCCCGCTGCGCTACGGGCTCCGCCCCGGCAACCTGCCGGAAGTCGATCAGTTCGCGCACCGGTTCGGCGGGGCCGTCACAGGAGGCGGCGGATGTCGCCGTAGGCGCGGTAGAAGCCGCCGCGGCCCGACGGGCGTACGCCGTCCACCAGGTAGCGGGCGCCCTCCTCACGGATCTCCTTGGGGAACTGGACGTTCCACCGCTCGTAGCCGGGGCTGGCCACCCGCACCCGCAGCCGGTCGCCCTCGCGCGTGCACTCCACGACGACTCCCTCGCCGGCGTGCGTGGTGGTCTCCACCACGACCGACGGCTCGACCGGGATGAGCGTGGCCGCGGCCTTGACGTCCACGGGCTGCGGGACCGTGCCCTCGCGGGCCGCGGCGATCGCCGCCTCGCTGGCGTCGATGCAGGCCAGCGTCCCGTCGGTGGTGACGATGTAGAGGCGGTCGTCGAGGAACTGCATGGACAGGGCCGAGCCGCAGCCGGTGGCGAGCTTCCACAACCGCTTGCCGGAGGCGTCGAAGCAGTACACGGAGGAGTAGGCGTCGCCGGCGAAGACGTGCCGGCCGCCGGGCGAGGTGGCGCAGGAGTAGACGTAGCCGTCGCACTGGTAGACGGCCTCGGTGCGGCCGTCGTCCTTGGCCAGCCGGTGGACGGTGTGGCGGGCGGTGCCGGCGTAGACCGACCGCTGCTCCTGCCAGCCGAACAGCACGCCGCCGGCCGACGCGTTCTCCCACACGAGGGTGCCGTCGGAGGCGTCGTAGCGGGCGACGCCGTTCGAGTGGCCGTGGTAGACGGAGTCCTGGTCGCACCTGACCATCCAGGCGGAGTCACCGCGGCCGGTGCGCGCCCACTGGAACTCGTCCTCGTAGTCGATCGTGGTGATGCGCCCGGCGCGGTCGGAGACGCCGAGGATGCCGTCGCGGATGTCGAGCCAGTAGATGTCCACGTCCGCGGCGATCTCGTACGCGGCCCGCGGCACCTTGCCGCTGAGGTCGTACACGCGGCCGTCGTCGCAGCCGGCGTAGATCCAGAAGTCGTCGGCGACGATGCACTTGACGCCGTCGGGCAGGCGGTACTGGTTGGTGACGGTGCCGGAGTGGGTGACGGTGTAGGCGTCGCCGCGCTGGTTGCCGACCCAGCAGCGCTCGGCGTCCACGAAGATGCCGAACGCGGCGGCGCCGCTGGCGAAGCGCCACAGGACCGGAGCCTGCCGGGCCGTGGAGCGGCTGCTGGTGACCGCCCGGCGGGTGATCGTCCGGCGCTGGCGCACCCCGCGCACGGCCGGCGCGTACCCCTTGCGGATCTTGTCGCCGATCTTCTTGGCGGCCGCCGCCTGGGCCTTGGCCTCGGTGGGGAAGCCGGTGACCTTGGTCTGGCCGGCCTCGCCGATGCGCCCGTAGGTGATCGTCACCTGGGCGCCGGACACGATCACCTCGTAGAACTTGTGCGATCCGCCGTCGTCTTCCGACAGCTCCAGGTACGTCATGTCCGTGCTCTCCAGGGTCGGGCTTGATCAACTGCCCGGGACACTAGAGGATCGCGGTGACAAACTGGGATATGTGCTGATCAGTGGGCCCGGAGCCACTCCAGGGCCGCCGGGGCGGATGTGAGGATGGAGAGGTGCCCGTCCTCGGGGGACAGCCGCAGCTCCGCCCGGGGGCAGCGGCCGGCCAGCCACCGGCCGTGCGAGCTGGGCACGACCCGGTCCTGGCCGCCGTGCGCCAGCAGGACCGGCGCGGTGATGTGCGCCGCGTCGAAGCCCCAAGGGGCGACATAGGCGAGATCGTCGTCTATGAGCGCAGCCGGGCCGTTCTCGACCGCCGGGCCGACGACCTCGTTGAACCAGGACCACGAGCCGGAGAGCGCGGCGTGGTCCGCCGCCGTGAACATGTCCGAGTCGTACTCGGAGGTGGCCTCGTACGCCTCCTTGGCGGCGCGTCCCTCGGCGGCCGCCCGCAGCGACGCCATGCCGGATGCGTGCATGCCGGCGAACCAGTCGAGCCCGTCGGCGCCGAACGGGGCCAGGCCCCCCACGCTGACCACGGCGAGAACGCGCTCCGGCAGGAGGGCGGCGCAGGCCAGGGCATGCGGGCCGCCGCCGGAATGGCCCATGACCGCGAACCGGCCGATTCCCAGCGCGTCGGCCACGGCCGAGGTGTAGGCGGCCGCCGAGGCCACGTCCCGGCCCGGGGCCGGCGTCGAGCCGCCGTATCCGGGCCGGTCGTAGGACACCCAGCGGATGCCGAGCCGCTCCGAGGCGGGAAGGAGCGGCCGGGGAGGCGCGCCGATGTTCGGCGTGCCGTGGTGCCACAGGACGGGGAGGAGGCCGGGGGAGTCGTCCCCGCCGGTGTCGTAGACGTGCAGGGTGGTGCCGTCGTCCAGCTTCAGGTCCAGCTCCGTCACCGGCCGCGCGCCGCCTGAGTTCATGGCTGTACGGTACACGGCCTCGCGACTCGCCGGACGGGGGGCGGGCGGTCGTCGGCGGGTCAGGTGCGGCCGTGCCTCAGTGGCCCGAGGGGCGGCGGGCGGCCCAGGCGGTGCGGGTGCCGCGGACGACCAGGTCCCGGCGGCGCAGGAGCGAGCCGGGGGTGTCGCGAGTGGTTCACGGTCCTGTCCGGCACGGCCCGGCTGCACCTGGGCGAGCGCGTCATCCTGGTCTCGGCGGGCGACGCGGCCGAGTTCTCGACCATGGTGCCGCACGCCATCGGCGCTCACGACGGCCCCGTGGAGATCCTCACCATCTTCGACCACGACGGGCAGCGCGCCCACCTGCACGGCTCATGACAGCTCGCGTGAGCGCATGACGTCCGCGTACCAGCGGGGGCGCCGGCCCGTTCAGCGGGTTCTCACCGAGGGAGCTCGTCCGTCCACTCGGTGGTCACCGAGATGTAGGAGTTGCTCATGGCCGAGCCACCTTCGGCCGTCAGCAGCATGTTGGCGCGCGCCACCCGGGCGGCCTCGGGATCGACGACCATCCTGATCTCCAGGCTCCCGGAGAGCGGGATCAGCAGTTCCTGTCCCCCCTCGACCGGCCCCGCGTTCTTGACCGCCGGCGTCGAGGCGAGGGCCGCGAAGGCCGCCGAACGGACCCGCGCGGGCGTCGGCAGCTCCGTGATCAGGGTGATCAGCGGGGAGACGAGCTCGCCTTGCCGATCGGCAGGCATCATGGCGCTGTCATTCTGCGGAAGCCCGGCGATGCGCTCCTTCAGCTCCTCCGGATCCGACGGAAGCCCTTCGAGCTCCTCCCAACCGATTTCGGCGCCCATGAGCCGGAACGGGGCCGGGTCCTCGACGACGGCGCCGGGAGGGGCGTTCGACTCGTTCCTGGACCAGCGGTGGCCGTCGCGGGTGGTCCAGCTCTCCTGCACGTGGGGCCCGTCCGGGGTCTGCCACGTACGCGTGACGTGCCAATAGGTACCCGTGCCCTGGGGGACGCGCTCGGCGCTGGCCGCGGCCATGAGCAGGACGTCCCTGCCCGAGACCGGCGCGGCGGCGGGCGGGGCCACGCTGGTGAGGATCACGGCGACGGCCGCTGCGGCGGCGACCGCCGTGCCCAGCACCGGCAGGAGCCAGCCACGGCGCCGGCGGGCGCGACCCCGCGTCACCCTCTCCTGGAGACGTCCCCTGCTGCGGGTGATCGCCTCGGTGGACGGCTCGGGCTTGGCCAGCAGGGTCGCAACGGCGTTCAGGTCATCCATGAGCGTTCTCCTTGTCAATGAGGGCGAGGATCCTGCTGCGGGCCCGGCTGAGCCGGGAGCCCACGGTGCCGACGGCGATGCCGAGCGCCTGAGCCACCTCGTCGTAGCTGAGCTGGCCCAGGGCCACGAGCAGCAGCACGTCGCGCTCGCCGCCGGACAGGGCGGCGAGCGCCTTGGCCAGGTGCGGCTGCATGCGCTCGGCGGCGACGGAGGTGATGACCCGGTCCTCGTGGCCTTCCACGACCGGCTCGGGCCCCAGCCTGGCCAGCGCCTTGTAGTGGCGGGTCTCCTTACGGCGGTGCCTGGCGATCAGATTGGTGGCGATCCCGAACAGCCAGGGCCGCAGGTCCCCGCGTTCCGGGTCGTACCGGTCGCGCCGGTCGAAGGCCAGCAGGAACGTCTCGGCGGCGAGATCCTCGGCGATCTGCGTGTCCAGGCGGCCGGCGACGTACAGGTAGATGTCGCGGTAGTAGCGGTCGTGGACGGCGGTGAACAGGGCGGGGTCGCGCCGGTACCGCGCGACGAGCTCGGCGTCGGTCACCTGCGCGCTCACTTCGGCGCTCACGTTCTTGTCTCCGGCATGAAGTCGGCCTTCCGGTCAGCGGTCACCATCACCTCTCCTTCGCCGCAGGCCGGAATCGTCTTCCCGCGCGTCATCGTGCAGGGGGATGCCCGCCGCCACGACGTCACGGCGTTCAGCAGCGACCGTACGAACTGCTGGTTCTCGAACAGCCGGACCTACCGGTCCACCGCGACGGAACCCGACGGCAGGTTCCTCGCGTCATGCCCTCACCCTGGCAGGCCCGCCGCCGCGGCCGCGAGCGAACAACCGGCCGAGCGGGACAGGGGCGGCGTGTCAGGCGGGGGTGGCGCGGGACAGGCGGGTGGTCAGGGCGCGGATGTACGCGATCAGCTCCGGCGGCTCGTGGACCTCGAAGTCCACGTCGAACATGCCGAGCGTGAGCGCCAGCCACTGCAGCGAGTCGGCCGCCGTGTGCAGGCGGCAGGTGTGCTCGTCCACCACCGTGAGGACCCCGTCCTGGGGGCGCAGCCGCTCCGCCACCGCGGCGAACGGCGCGTGCAGCGTGACCACCGCCCGGTGCCGCGCCAGCGAGGACGTGACGGACTCGGCGACGTACCGGGCGATGTCCGGCGAGGGCAGCTCCCTGGGCTGGAAGCGCTGTCCGGCCGGCTGCGGCGACGACATCCGGTCGGCCCGGAACGTCCGCCAGTCCTGGCGGCCCGCGTCCCAGGCCACGAGGTACCACTTGCGCGCCAGATGGACCAGCCGGTACGGCTCCACCAGCCGCGTCCCGCCGTCGCCGTCGCGCTTGCGGTAGGCGAACCCGAGCCGTTCGTGGTCGCGGCACGCCTGGGCGATGACCGTCAGCACGTCCGGGTCGGCGGCCGGCCCCTGGGAGACCAGCGGCACCGTGTAGCTCTGCAACGCGTTGACCCGCCGGCGCAGGCGGCCGGGCAGCACCTGCTCCAGCTTGGCCAGGGCGCGCACCGACGTCTCCTCGATGCCGGCCACCGTGCCGCCCGCGGCTGTGCGCAGGCTGATCGCGATGGCGACCGCCTCCTCGTCGTCGAGCACCAGCGGCGGCATCGCCCGGCCCGACTCCAGCCGGTAGCCGCCGCCCGTACCCGGTGCGGCCCGCACCGGGTAGCCCAGCTCGCGCAGCCGGTCGATGTCACGGCGCAGTGTGCGCGGGCTGACCCCCAGCCGGGCGGCGAGCTCGGGCCCCGGCCAGCCACGGCAGGTCTGCAGCAGGGACAACAGGCGCATCATGCGGGACGGCGTACTGGCCATGGCCCGAGGATGGCACGCAAAGCGGCCAGGGCCCGTCCGCAATGGGTGGTTATGAGGCCGTCCAGGTGACGCGCTCTCCCGAGGGGTGCTCGCGGACGTAGCCCGGGCTGCGGCCCAGCCGGACCTCGATCCGGCCGCCCTCCGCGTCCTTCCACGTGAAGCCGTCGCGCACCGGCTCCACGACGGGCGGCGGCGTCGACGGCTCGCCCGGACCCAGCCACACCGCCGCGGCGTACAGGGCCTGCCCGCCCGGGTGATCGCCCACCAGGTACGGCGTCGCCGAGTGCTCGCCGACGGCGTTCTGGCCGGTACGGGCCGCGACCCGGGCCCCGTACCAGCCGTGCAGGCCGGTGATGGAGCTGACCAGCGCGCCCGAGGAGACGCGGGACTCCAGGCCGTCGAGCCGGGTGGCGCACGGCTCGTCGCCCGCCAGGGCGTGGCCGCCGTCGCGGACGGCGCTGCCCTCGGGCGCGGCGACGCGGTGGACGCGCACCTCCCACGGCCCGTCGACCACCGACGCGGTCTCCACCGCGACCTCGCCGTCGAAGTACCGGGAGGCGGCGAGCCGGTCGGTCACCACGAGCCGGTCGATGCGCCGCCGTCGCGTGGCGCTCCCGTCGGGGCGGGTGACGGTGAGGTGGCCGTCGATGTTCGCGGCCCGGCCCTCCTCGCCGGTCTCGGGAGCGGTGTGCGTGGAGTAGGCGAACTTGGCGTAGTGCGGGTCGTCGACGGAGCTGTCGCGGTTGTTGTGGTCGCTGCCGTGGTTGATCAGGCGGACGACGCCGCCGGAGCGGTGCAGCAGCCAGCCGGGCGCGGGCATCGCCAGCGTCAGGTCCTCCTGCTCGCCGGAGTCGCCGGCCTCCCCGGCGGGCTCGGTCCAGACGGGGTGATCGGGGCCGAGGAGCAGGCCGGCGAAGCCCTTGCTGGCCCAGTACGGTGAGGCCGGGCCCGAGTAGGGCTGCGTCACGGGCAGGAAGGGCCGGTGCCAGCCGAGGCTGAGCAGCCCGTCGGCGCCCGGGGTCCCGTGGCGCTCGAAGTGGCCGAGGGTCCGGTCGGCCAGCAGCCGGGTCCGGCCGGGGGACAGCGGCGTGGCGTCGAAGATCGCGCCGACCCAGAACGGCGCCACGGTCGCCATCCGGTACGTCAGCGACCGGCCCTGGTGCATCGGCGCGCCGTCCGGGGCGAACAGGTGCTGGTACGTCTCCAGGAACGTGCGCAGCCGCTCGCGGTACACGCCCGGGTCGGCCCCGGACATCCGGGTCCACCACAGCGTGTACAGGTGCATGGCCCAGCCGCAGTAGTAGTCGTAGTTCTGGCCCGCGCCGTCGGTGTACCAGCCGTCGCCGACGTACCACGGCTCGATGTCGGCCAGGTGCCGCTGGATCTCGGCGGGGTCGTGGGGGCCGCCCACGTTGGCGAGGAACTGCTCCACGATCACCTTGAACAGCACCCAGTTGCACGGCGGGGCGTACTTGCCGACGATGCCGCCCAGCCAGGCGACCACGCGCTCCTGCACGGCCGGGTCGAGCCGGTCGAACAGCAGCTCCCGCGTCTCATGCAGGGCCAGCGCGATCGAGGCGGCCTCCACGATCGTCTGGTGGTGGTCGGCGATGGGCTGCCAGGCGTGCTCGTGGCCGGGGTCGGTGCCGTGGGCCAGGCCCTCGGCGTACCGCTCCAGCAGCCCGCCGGGAGCGGCCTCGGGGTCGCCGGCGGCACGGAACGCGGCGAGCAGGAACGTGCGCGCGAAACCCTCCAGCCCGTCGGAGGCGGGGCCGGAGGCGCTCGTGCGGCCCGGCAGCCGGTACTGGGCGAAGCCCGGGGTGGCGTAGGGGACCACGGCCTCCAGCAGCCGATCCGCCACCGACACCCAGTGTTCGCGGGATCCCACAGTGCTCCTCCGGCCTTGGTAAGCGCTTTCCAACCTTCAGGTGACCCTATGGACCGGCCGCCCCGGCCGTCAAGGGCGCCGACCGGCTCGCGGACGCCGAGGTGGTCTGTGCGGACGTCGTGTCGCCGCGCCGCTCGACACTGACCCACCATCGGTCTCTCAGCATGGTGGCACGACCACGAAAACCGCGATGCGGCACTTCACGATCCACCACGACGGCGTTCGGACAGGCCCGACCGTCCCTGGATGACACCTTTGCCGAACCTCGACCGCGTGCCGGTTACCGCCGGGCAGGTCAAGGGCACAGGTCGCGCTTATGGATCGATCGGTAGCCGAGCAGCTCACTCCTCACCTCCCGGCCGAGGTTGGCGAGATCATCGGTCGTAAGCGCGAGATCGGCGCGATCAGGAGCCTCCTGTCCACCACGCGGTTGCTGACTCTGACGGGCACGGCCGGCGTGGGCAAGACGCGCCTGGCGACCCATGTGGCGGCCCACGTGCAGCGGGCCTTCCCCGACGGGGCGTGGCTGGTCGAGCTGGCCTCTCTGCAGGACGAGCAGCTGCTCGCGGTGGCCGTCGCAGAGGCCCTGGGATTGCAGGAGGAGATACCCCGGCCGTCGACCGAGAGCATGATCGACCATCTGCGGGACAAGCGGATGCTCCTGGTGCTCGACAACTGCGAACATCTGGTGCAGGCCTGCGCTTCGCTGGCCGGCACCCTGCTCGGCGCGGCACCCGGGGTGCGGCTGCTGGCCACCAGTCGCGAGGCGCTGGGAGTGCCGGGCGAGACGCCCTTCATCGTGCCCCCGATGTCCTTCCCAGGCCCCGACGACCAGGTCACCGGGAGCGACGTCCCGCGTTACGATGCCCTGGCGCTGCTGGCGGAGCGGGCCAAGGACATCGCGCCGGAGGTCGATATCGCCTCGCGGCCTGTGGCGGCGGCGCGGTTGTGCCGCCTGCTCGACGGCATTCCGCTGGCGATCGAGCTCGCAGCGGTGTGGCTGCGGGTCCTGTCGCTGGATCAGATCATCGACAGGCTCGGCCACCGCACGCACTTCCTGAGACGGGGTTATCGCACCGCCCTGCCGCGCCACCAGACGCTGGGCGCGGCGGTCGAGTGGAGCTTCGAGCTGTGCTCCGTCCAGGAACAGATCATGTGGGAACGCCTGTCGGTGTTCGCCGGCGGCTTCGACCTGGCAGCGGCGGAGGAGGTCTGCTCGGCCGCGCCGCTCACGCGCGAGGACGTCCTGCCCCTGCTGGCCACGCTGACCGAGAAGTCCATCGTGACCAGGGAGACCTACGGCACCCGCCCCCGCTACCGGATCCTGGAGACCCTGCGAGAGTACGGTCAGGACCGGCTGGCCAAGAGCGAGGCGGCACCGGCGACACGACGCCGGCACGCCGCGTACTACCTGGGCCTGGCCGAACGCAACAGGGCCGGCTGGTTCGGCTCCAACCAGGTGGAGTGCTTCACCACGGTCGTCCCCGAGATGCCGAACCTGCGGGCCGCGCTGGACCACTGCCTGGGTGAAGACCTCCGTACCGAGGAGGCGATACGGATCTTCACGGCGCTGGAGGGGTACTGGAGCTTCTTCGGCGGTCCATCCGAAGCCCGCCATTGGATCGACCGGCTCCTGGAGTGCCGGCAGATAACCGGGCGGGAACGCTTCAGCGTGCTGACCGTGGGGACCTTCTTCGCCCTCATGCAGGGCAGGATCGACACTGCGCGGCCGCTGCTCGAGGAGTGCCGGCTGCTGGCCGACGGCTGCGAGAGCCAGGGGCCGAAGGCGATAACGAGGTTCCTGTCAGGACGGCTGACTCTGATGGAGGGTGAGTACCAGGGCGCGATCGGCCTGCTCGAACCGGCCCTGGACTGGTACGAGCGCAACACGGGCGAGACCGCTGAGGACGGGGTCCTGCATGACGCGTTCCTACCGGCGTTCTACCTGGCCCTGGCCGCGATCTTCGCCGGCGATCCACGCGCCGGGTCCTGGGTGGCGCGCTCCCGCCAGATCGCCGAGGCGGCAGACTCGCGTGGCGAGATCGCGCTGGCGATGTGGGCTGCGGGCATCCAACGCTGGTCCGCGGGCGACCTGACCCAGGCCGCCTCCTTGTTCCGGTCCAGCCTGCGCCTCGAAGGATCGGCCGGCTACCGCTACAGCCCGGCGTGGTTCGTGGAATCACTTGCCTGGGTCGCCGCCGCGCAGGGGCACGACGTGCCCGCCGCGCGCCTGATCGGCGCCGCCGGCATGATGCGACGCCGGCTTGAGGTGTCGCTGGAAGGCTTGCGCCCTTACGACGACGCCCACCGTGCCACAGAGTCGTCGCTGCGCGCCCGTCTCGGCGCGAAGGATTACCGCAAGGCTGTCGATGAGGGCGCCAGCTTCGACTTCGACGCGGCCATCGGCTATGCCTTGCAGGAGCCACCCGAGCCGCGGGCCGACTCCGCGCCCTCCGCCGCACCGGCGCCGGCGCTGTCGCAGCCGGTGCTGACCCGGCGGGAGGCCGAGGTGGCCCGTCTCGTCGCAGAAGGCATGCGCAACAGGGACATCGCGGCCGGCCTGGGCATCTCACAGCGGACGGCCGAGGGCCATGTGAAGCACATCCTGGACAAGCTCGGATTCACCTCTCGTGCACAGATCGCCGCCTGGTACGTCAACCGGTGATGCCAGGGAATCACCGCTCGCGAAGGGCTCCCGCACCAGGCCACCGGGCCGGCGATGACGTCAGGCCGGCCGCCAGCCGGACCAGCACCGTCCGGTCGCCCAGCTTCGTGGTCTTCGCCTTGTGGGCGAATCGATCGTACTTTTGGCAGGCGATTGACTACTCATGGTGATATGCGCAGGCAGGCGGGTAGGCCCTGACCGTGACGAGGAGGACCGGGAGACGGGGGGCCGCGGCCGTGCTGCTGGCCGGGGCCGTGTTCCTGCCGGCCGCCTGCTCCGGCGCCGGCGGCCGGAGCGTCCCGCTGGTCAACCTCTACAACGCGCCGCAGGAGAACCTCGCCGCCATCGTCGCCCGCTGCAACGTCCAGGCCCGCGGCCGCTACCGCATCCTGCTCAACACCCTGCCCCGCGACGCCGACGGCCAGCGCGAGCAGCTCGTGCGCCGGCTCGCCGCCGCCGACCCCGGCCTGGACGTGCTCGGCCTCGACGTCACCTGGACGGCCGAGCTGGCCGAGGCCCGCTGGATCCGCGAGTGGACCGGCGAGCACGCCCGGCTGGCCCGCGCGGGCACGCTGGCCAAGCCCCTCGACACCGCCACCTGGCGGGGCAGGCTGTACGCGGCGCCGTACAACACCAACGTGCAGCTCCTGTGGTACCGCTCCGACCTGGTGCCGCGCGCGCCCCGCACGTGGGGCGAGATGGCGAGCGCCGCCGCCGGCCTGGCGGCGCGCGGCAAGCCGCACTACGGCGAGGTGACCGGCGCCCAGTACGAGGGCCTGGTCGTCTGGTTCAACAGCCTCGTCGCCTCCGCCGGCGGGCGCATCCTCGACCCCGGCGGCACCCGCGTGGCGCTCGGGCCGCCCGCCCTGGAGGCGCTCACGGCGATGCGCGACTACGCCCGCTCCCGGGCCGCCGACCCGTCGCTGTCCAACACGCAGGAGGACTCCGCGCGGCTGGCCATGGAGGGCGGCCGGGCCGCGTTCGAGGTGAACTGGCCGTTCGTGTACGCCTCGATGGCCGCCAACAAGCCGGAGCTGCTGCCGCACTTCAAGTGGGCGCCCTACCCGGGCATCCGCGGCGCGGGCGCCTCGCCGCTGGGCGGCGGCAACTTCGCGGTCAGCTCGTACTCGCGGCACCCCGAGCAGGCGTTCCAGGCGGCGCTGTGCCTGCGCGACCCGGTCAGCCAGCGCATCGCCGCGGTCAAGGACGGGCTGCCGCCCACCATCGAGGCGGTGTACCGGGACCCCGCCATGGCCGGGCCGTACCCGATGCGCCAGGCCATCCTCGACGCGCTGAGGACGGCCGCGCCCCGGCCCAAGACGCCCACGTACCAGAACGTCTCCACGACGATCTCCGCGGCGCTGTCGCCGCCCGCCTCCGTCGACCCGCCCGTCACGCTCGCCGGGCTGCGCGAGCAGATCTCCCTCGCGCTGCGCAGCCAGGGGGTGCTCCCGTGAGCGCGACCGCCAAGGACGGGCGCCAGCCGCTCACCGAGGGACAGCGGGCCGAGCGGCGGCTCGGGCTGTTGCTGTGCGCGCCCGCCGCGTTCGTCATGGTGGTGGTCACCGGCTGGCCGATCGTCTACTCGGTGCTGCTCTCGCTCCAGCGCTACGACCTGCGCTTCCCCGCCGCCAGGGCCTGGGTCGGCCTGTCCAACTACGCCACCGTGCTGACCAGCTCCGTGTGGTGGAACGCCTTCTGGGTGACCCTGGTGATCACCGTCGTCAGCGTCGCGATCGAGCTGGCGCTCGGCATGCTGCTGGCGTTCGCGATGTACCGGGCGCTGGTCGGGCGCGGCCTGGTCCGCACGGTCGTGCTCATCCCGTACGGGATCGTCACGGTCGCCGCCGCCTACGGCTGGAAGTACGCCTGGACGCCCGCCACCGGCTGGCTGGCCGGTCTGCTGCCCGAGGGCACGGCCCCGCTGACCGAGCGCGGCCCGGCCATCGCGATCATCATCCTGGCGGAGGTGTGGAAGACCACGCCGTTCATGGCGCTGCTGCTCATGGCCGGCATGGCCGTGGTACCCGAGGAGCTGCTGCGCGCCGCGTCGATGGACGGAGCCGGCCGCTGGCAGCGGTTCACGCGGGTGACGCTGCCGCTGATGAAGCCGGCGATCCTGGTCGCGCTGCTGTTCCGCACGCTCGACGCGTTCCGCATCTTCGACAACATCTACGTGCTGACCAACGGCTCCCAGAACACCTCCTCCGTCTCGGTCAGCGCCTACCACAACCTCATCGGCGGCCTGAACCTCGGCATCGGCTCCACCATGTCCGTGCTCATCCTCGTCACCGTCGCGATCATCGCGGTGATCTTCATCCTGGGGTTCGGCACGGCCGCGCCCGGAAGCGAGCGGTGATGGAGGCCGGCCGCCGGAGCGTCTCCGGCTGGACCGTCGCCAACGTCGTGGTCGTCCTGTACGCGATGATCCCGGTGCTGTGGATCGCGTCGCTGTCGTTCAAGGATCCCAGCACGTTCACCGACGGCTCGTTCATCCCGCGCAGGTGGACGATCGACAACTACACCGGCATCTTCGCCAACACCGACTTCGTGCGCGGCCTGATCAACTCCATCGGGATCGGGCTGATCTCCACGCTCGTCGCCATCGTGTTCGGCACCATGGCCGCCTACGCCGTCGCCCGGCTCGCCTTCCCCGGCAAGCGGCTGCTCATCGGCGTGTCGCTGCTGATCGCGATGTTCCCGCAGATCTCCCTGGTCAGCCCGCTGTTCCAGATCGAGCGGGCCCTCGGGCTGTTCAACACCTGGCCGGGGCTCATCATCCCGTACATCACGTTCGCGCTGCCGCTGACGATCTACACGCTGTCGGCGTTCTTCCGCGAGATCCCGTGGGAGCTGGAGAAGGCGGCCAAGATGGACGGCGCCACGCCGTTCCAGGCGTTCTGGCAGGTGATCGTGCCGCTCGCGGCGCCCGGCATGGTGACGACCGCGATCCTCGCGTTCATCTTCTGCTGGAACGACTTCCTGTTCGCCATCTCCCTGACCTCCTCCGACGCCGCCAGGACCGCGCCGGCGACGATCTCGTTCTTCACCGGCAGCAGCCAGTTCGAGGACCCGACGGGCTCCATCTCGGCGGCGGCCGTGGTCATCACCATCCCTATCGTGATCTTCGTGCTGTTCTTCCAGCGGCGGATCGTGGCCGGGCTGACCTCCGGGGCGGTGAAGGGATGACGCGACGCCATGGCTGAGATCGTGCTCGACCACATCACCAAGAGGTACGCCGACGGCACCGTGGCCGTCGACGACTTCGACCTCCGCATCGCCGACCACGAGTTCGTGATCCTCGTCGGGCCGTCGGGCTGCGGCAAGTCCACCACCCTGAACATGATCGCGGGCCTGGAGGACATCACCGACGGCGAGCTGCGCATCGACGGGCGCCGCATGAACGAGAAGGCGCCGCGCGACCGGGACATCGCGATGGTCTTCCAGTCGTACGCGCTCTACCCGCACATGACGGTCCGCGAGAACATCGCCTTCCCGCTCAAGCTCGCCAAGATGGACAGGGCGGCGATCCAGGAGCGGGTGGAGCGGGCCGCCGGGCTGCTCGACCTCGCCCCGTACCTGGAGCGCAAGCCCGCGGCCCTGTCCGGCGGGCAGCGGCAGCGCGTGGCGATGGGCCGGGCCATCGTGCGCGACCCCAAGGCGTTCCTCATGGACGAGCCGCTCTCCAACCTGGACGCCAAGCTGCGGGTGCAGATGCGCACGTCCATCTCGCGGCTGCAGAAGAGCCTCGGCACGACCACCGTGTACGTCACCCACGACCAGACGGAGGCCATGACCCTCGGCGACCGGATCGTCATCATGCGCGCCGGGCTCATCCAGCAGATCGGGCCGCCGCAGGAGCTCTACGACCACCCGCGCAACCTGTTCGTGGCCGGGTTCATCGGCTCGCCGTCGATGAACGTCCTGCCGGCGCGGCTGGAGGAGGGCGCGCTGCGCACGGCCATCGGGGACATCCCGCTGCGCGGCCGGCTGGGCCAGGCCGCGCGGGGCCGGGACGTGCCGCGCGAGGTCATCGCCGGCATCCGGCCGGAGTCGTTCGAGGACGCGGCCCTGGTCCACGACGCGGACGGGGGCGGCACGTTCACCGGGACCGTGGACCTGCTGGAGTCGATGGGGCCGGAGAAGCTCGCCTACTTCACGCTCGGTGCCGCCGCGGTCCGCTCGGAGCACCTGGCGGACACGGGCGGCGAGGAGGCGGCGGAGGGCACCCAGCTCGTGGCGCAGCTCGACCCGAAGTCACGGGCCCGCCGGGGGGAGCCGCTGCGGCTCTGGTACGACACGCAGGCCGTTCACCTGTTCCATCCCGAGACGGGGGAGAACCTCACTGAGCGCGCCTGACGCGGACACTCACGCGCGTGCCGCGAAGCGCCGTCCCGACACGCCCCCCACCACCGGGCTGAGCACCCACAGCAGTGGCACGCCGTCCACCAGCCAGGTCAGCCCCGCGGTGAGCAGCCAGAACGCCCCCACCACCATGAGCGTGGCGGCCTGCACCCGCATCGCCGCCGCGTCCGCCCCCGGCCGCAGCACCTGGTCACGCAGGATCGCCCGCAGCAGCGCCGCCTGCGCGAACAGCAGCGCCGCCACCGCGCCGGCGAACAGGCAGACGGTCAGCGGGTTGTCCGCCGACTCGCCGATCAGCCCCGTGGCGTACGGCAGCAGCACGACCACGATGAGCAGCGGGACGTGCCTGGCCATGATGCGGGGCGAGACCCGGACGACCATGTCGAGGGTGCGGTGATGCTCCCGCCAGACGCCCCACAGGATGAGGAAGGCGATGACGAAGGCCAGCCAGGTGCTCCAGTTGTCGCCCAGGAAGTCCCACAGCCGGGCCGCGCGGGCCATCCGCGACCCTTCGCCCTCGGCCACGTTCGCGGGCGGGCGGGGGATCTCCACGGCCAGCAGCGTCATCGCGATCGCGAACACGGCGTCCACGAACATCGCCACCCGCTCGTGCGTCATCCCCGCCGCGACCGCGTCCCCCTCGCCCATGCCACCCTCCCTGGTCACCGAGCGTAACGACGGGCCGGGCCGTCACGGTGCAACGGTGAGCCAACCGGGCCCCAATCCATGGCAGATCGACAGGAGGCGTACCTGTCCCGTGCGCGACGACGACCTCGACGGGTACGCCGCCCCGGTGGCCGTCCAGGCCCGCACCGCCTGATCCGTCTCTCACCGCTTCCGGGCCGTCCTCTAGAGTGCGGGCGTGATGTCGCAGACGTACCTCTCCGAGCTGTTCTCCCTGGACGACAGGGTCGCCATCGTGACCGGCGGGAGCTCCGGCATAGGCCGGGCGATCGCCGGGGCCCTGGCCCGCGCCGGCGCGCGCGTCGTGGTCGTGGCGCGCAGGCAGGCCGAGCTGGCCGCCACGGTGGACGAGCTGACCGCCGGCGGCTGCCGCGCCGCCTGGGTCAGCGCGGACCTCGGCACCCGCGACGGCGTGCGGGCGGCGGCCGAGCAGGCGGCCGGGGTGTTCGGCGAGCCCGACATCCTGGTCAACAGCGCCGGGATCAACCTGCGCCCGCCGATGAACGAGATGACCGACGACGTCTGGGACATCACGATGACGGTCAACCTGGAAGCGCCCTACCTCCTCGGCCGGCGGTTCGGCCCCGGCATGGCGGAGCGCGGCTTCGGGCGGATCATCCACGTCAGCTCGCAGCAGGCGCACCGCGCGTTCGTGCAGAGCGGCGTGTACGGCGTCTCCAAGGGCGGGCTGGAGTCGCTGGCGCGCTCGCAGGCCGAGGCGTGGTCGGCTCACGGCGTCACCTGCAACACGCTCGTGCCCGGGTTCGTGATGACGCCGCTCAACGCACGGCTGTCGTCCGATCCCGAGAAGGTGGCCGAGCTGGCGGCCCGCACCATGGTCGGCCGCAACGGGCTGGCCGAGGACTTCGCGGGCGCGGCGGTGTTCCTGGCCGGCCGCGGCTCCGCGTACGTCACCGGGCAGTCGATCTTCGTGGACGGCGGCATGTCCGTCCACTGAGGGCTCCGGACCGCCCACCGGTGCGGGCGGTCCAGGGTCGTGCGCGGCCTGTCAGCCGATGCGCAGCGGCAGCGTCCGCGGTCCGCGGACCTGGCCCGCCGCCCAGCTCACCGCCGCCGGGTCCGCCAGCTCGAACACCGGGACGCGCTCCAGCCACACCTCCAGCGCCAGCCGCAGCTCCATGCGCGCCAGGTGCGAGCCCACGCACCGGTGGATGCCGAGGCCGAACGCCACGTGCCGGTTGACCTCGCGGTCGATGACCACCTCGCCGGCCCGGTCGAACTGCGCCGGGTCACGGTTGGCCGCCGGGAACGACAGCAGCACCCAGTCGTCGGCCTTCATGTAGACGCCGTTCCACCGCATGTCGTCCTTGACCAGCCGCGCCATCGTGACCGGCGCGTAGACCCGCAGCAGCTCCTCCATCGCCGTCGGCAGCAGACCCGGCTCGGCGACCAGCCGCTCCCGGTCGGCCGGCGTCCTGGCCAGGTGCCACAGCGACGCGCCGATCGCGCTCCAGGTGGTGTCGATGCCGGCGATGAGCAGCAGCGCCATCGTCCCGGCCACGTGGGACGGCTCGAGCTTGCGGCCGTACAGCTCCGCCTCGATGAGGTACGTCGTCAGGTCGTCGCGCGGACGGGCGACGTGCTCGCGGATCTGCTGGAGCAGGTAGTCGAACAGCTCGTCCATCCGCTCGATGCGCTCGTCGGGCGGCCGGTTGACGCCTTCGAGGGAGTTCTCGATGAACTCGCGGAAGCGCGGCCCGTCCTCGGGCGGGAAACCGAGCATGTCGGCGATGACCCGTACCGGGATGTGCTGGGCGTAGTCGCGGGCGGCGTCCACGACGTCGCGCCCCTCCAGCGCGTCGATGAGCTCGTGGCATAACGCCCGCGTCGCCGCCTCCCGCTTCGAGACCGCGGTCTTGGTGAACGCGGGGAGCAGCAGCTTGCGGGCGTCGTGGTGGAACGGCGGGTCGGAGGAGATCGGCGGCACGCCGCCCACCGGAGCGATCTCGGGGGGCGGCCGGAAGTTGCTCATGACGACCGCCCGCGAGGAGAAGTGCTCGGTGTCGTAGGCGATCGCGGCGACGTCCTCGTAGCGCGTCGGCAGCCAGCCGCCGCCGAACCGCTCGGTGTGCGCGATCGGGCAGCGCTGCCTCAGATCGTCCTGGATCGGGTACGGGTCCGCCGCCCACTCCGGCTCCATGTGGGAGAAGTCGGTCGCCCAGTCCGAAACCGGGCCGATGACCGGGTCGGTACGGATGCCCGGGGGCGGCTCGTCGCCGCGCGGCTCCCGGAAGTCCTCGGTGAAGCGGTCGTCGACGGTCATCTCACGCCTCCTGTAACAGGTCGATCGCGCGTTCGGGACAGTTGGACACCGCCAGGCGGGCCGCGCGGTCCTCGCCGGGCGGCACGGCCCCGTCGCCGGCGACGTGCCCGTAGCCCTCGTCGTCCTCCTTGAAGATGCCGGGGGCGAGCGTGTAGCAGCGGCCGTGCCCCTGGCAGCGCTCGGAGTCGATCTGCACTTTCACCGCGTCGCTCTCCTCTGTTCGTTCATTCGTTGGTGCCGGACGGCGCTCCGGACGGCGCTCCGGACGGCGCTTCGGACGGCGCTTCGGACGGGGCTTCGGACGGGGCGAGGGCGGTCACGACGCGGGCGAGCAGCGTGGCCCACTCCTCGTCGCCGACCGTGTGCAGGTCCGGAGTGACGAGCGAGCTGCCCATCGCCAGGAGAAGGCAGAAGTGGGCCAGCGCGTTCGGCGACAGCGCGGGGTCCAGCTCGCCGCCGTGCTGGGCGGCGCGGACGAGCGTGGCGACCCAGTCGGCGCGCTCGCCGACGTAGTCGCGCATGGGCCGGGCGACCTCCTCGTCCCGGCGGGCCGCGACCAGCGCCTGCACGATGAGGTGCCCGCTCGGGTCGCGGCGGCGGGGCAGCCAGCGGCCGATGACCAGCAGCAGGTCCGTGGCGGACCGGTCGGGGTCGGCCGCGAACAGGTCGGCCAGCAGCCGCCGCCCGTGCGCGCGCAGCGCCGCGACGAGCAGCTCGGCCTTCGACCCGAAGTGCGCGTAGAGGGCGCCGTTGCTGACGCCCGCGGCGGCGGCGATGTCGGCCACGCGCGTGCCGTCGTACCCGCGCTGCCCGAACACGTCGGCGGCGGCACGCAGCAGCCGCTCCCGCGTCTCGGCGGCGGTGACACCGGCGATGCGCCCCATGAACGAATTAAAAGATCGTTCATTTGACACGTCAAGAACAGCAGTGAGATCTCGTCAGTTGTCTGGCGACGTTCGAGTTGGCAGTAGGGAACAGGAACTGACAGTGGATATGGCAGTGAGTACCACTAGATGGCAGTGAGGTCAGTAAGGCGGGTGTCGCGGGCGGGTGGAGGAGGGCATGGGAGTCTGGCCTCGGCGGCTGGCATTGGTGGTCTCTCCTGCCCCTGGCGAGTCGTTCGCCTCGTGGGTTGATCGATTGGCGGTGCGCAACGGATGCCCGCCATGGATGATGGCCGAGTCGCTGGGATTGGATCTGCGTTCGGTGTCCGGCGATGTGCGTTCGTTGGCGTATGGTGTCGTCGCAACCGCGGAGATGTGTGAGGCGATCAGTGCTGCCACGGGGGTAGACACCGAGGTCGTGCGGGATATGCACCTGGGGGTTTTTAGCGGCTCCGCCGTGGACCTGACGGGCGTCCGTGTGGGCGACAAGGAGTCTGTTTGCCGGGCGGAGGTTCGTGAGTGGGCTCGATTCTTCGGCAGCCGGGCGTGCCCGCAGTGTCTGACGGCTTCGAGCGGGGTGCGGCAGGTCTGGTGGAAGCTGGGCTGGGGCGCGGTCTGTCCGGTCCATCACGTGCTGCTCGTGGATCAGTGCCCAAGGTGTGGTGTTCGGCTGCGCCGAGGTTCGGCTGGTCGGCCGCTCGGCCTGTCGCGCAGGCGGGCGCCGGATCCGTTGCGGTGCGGTGCGGTCGTGAGCGGGATGGTGTGTGACCAGCTGATTCCGCGGATCAGGACGAGCACGGTGAGCGGGGACCTGGCAGGCAAACAGCAGATGGTTCTCGAAGTGACTGAGCGTCGTCGAGCGCCACTGGTCGGGGGCCAGGTGGTGAGTGCTGGGCAGTGGTTTGCGGCTTTGAAGGCGGTCGCGGTGTTGGTCCGCCTGGGCGTTCCGGAGGTTTTGCCCCTGCTGAAGGCAGGGTCATCCGACGGTGGCCAGGCCTTGATCAGAGAGGTCGTACGGCACCAGGGCAACCGAGCCGGTCCGCAAGGCCGCTTCGGCACGGTTCCACAAACGGCGGGCGCGGCTGCCGAGCTGCTGACGGTGGCCCTGGACTTGGTGGGCGCGGATGGGAAGTCGGAGCTGGTGGCCCGTCTGGCGCCGCTGAGCGCGGTCGCGCGGAGGAGATGGACAGGGTTGCGTTCGGATCCGCTGGCGGAATTGAGTCTGCCGTCAGTGTTCGCTGCGGCCTTGAGCATCGCCTGGTGAATCAGGCCGAGCTCGTCACACGGCCGGGCGGCTATGGATGATTGACGCGAAATCGGGACGGAGTCATGGCGGAAGAGTTACCGTCGGTTCATTAATCGTTACCATCCGCTTAGCGGAGGATCTCGACGAGGTTAGGCAGTCGCTCTGACGATCTCGGGAGGCGCGATGAGGCCAGCGAGCGACCTACAGCTGCGCAGCGTCCAGGTTCGCTACCTACACCCCGATGGGCAAGAAGGGCGCTGTCCGCTGGAGGCTGCCGCTGAGGTGGCCTTCGAGAACTGCGGCGCCATCCGGCGGTTCCCACATCGAGCCGACCAGTCGCACACGCCCAGCACGCACTGGTCCTCCACGACGAACCGGATGATCGACTGCGAGTCGTATCTAGAAAGTGTCTGGATGACGCTGCTGGACTTCGACCCCGAGGTGAGCGGCTTCTCCAGCCAGCCCATGCAACTGCTCGGCGTGGACGACCGCGGCACTTGGAAGGCCACTCCTGACTTGTTCGTGCGCCGGTTGGACGGTTCGGCAACGGTGATGGAGGTCAAGAATCCCAGCCGGCTGGCCGATGCGAGAGTGAAGGCGACCGCGGAACGAGTCAGGGCCTGCTGCGCCGTCGCGGGCTGGGGCTATGAACTGGTCGGCGAACCGCCCGGACGGCAACGCACGATCAACGTGCTGACGTTGGCGGGATATCGCCGCGAGATGGTGGGCGTGAGCAATTACCGTACGCAACTGCTGGCCTTGGCCGACAAGCGGTGTCGCTGGGGCAGTTGGTAAGCTTCGCCGCCGAACCATTGGTGGCCCGCGCGGTCGTGCTGCACCTGTGCTGGACCGGCGAGCTGACGGCGGATTTGTCACGCCCGCTGGAGGACACCACCGCGGTCTGCGCGGCTTGGGCTAACAGCGCCGCCGGAGCACGTCAGTGAGCGGGCCGGATGAGATCGCAGGTCGTCGGCTGGCCATGGGCATGTGGGTGTGGTTCAACGACGAACACCACCAAGTGGTTGGCCACAGCGGCAGCGAAGTCCACCTGCACTCCGCCGCCGGGCAGTGGACGGCCATCTACATCTCGCATCTGATGGCTGCTTCAGAGTTTCGGCTGCTGAGCGAAAGCCCCGTTGAGTTGCCCGTCTCCAACGTCGATCCCGGGGCGTTACTGGACGGTCTCGCTGAGGGCAAAGCGGCAATACTGCGTGACCTTGAAGGGCACCTGAACGAGATGTGGAAGGGCTATCGCAGCGGTCAGCCGGATCAGGCAGAGCCGGGGGAACCACGCCCGTCCTATGATCCAGCCCTGGTGCCGAGACTGAGTGATCGGCTGGCGGCCAAAGCCATCGAGCTCGGCATGGGAGAGCGGACCCTCTGGCGAAAGCTGCAGCGTTACCGCGAGGAGAAGCGCAAGGGGTTGATCGACGGGCGCGGCGCCGAGATGCACGATCCACTGGCTCGCGCCGATAAGCGAGTGTTGGATGCGATCGTCGTTCAGCACACGATCGCTGAGCGAGAGGACTCCACCGTCACCAACCGGGTCCTCAACTACCTCAAGATCAGATACGTCGATCCGGCGCTGCTCAAACCGCTCGCGCTCTGGGAACCTGGCGCGCCCCATCACCTGCACCCAGCCGAAACCGTCGAGAATCTGCACCTGCCCGAGGCGGCACTGCTCCTGGCCGGCGAAGGACGACGCCCCTGGCAGACCACTGCAGGTGTCCGGGCATCCCCGCAGCGAGTACGGGCTAGCAGTTGATCTTCGGCTCCGTATTGTCAACTTCGATGACACAAACGCCGGCACTTCGAAATCGATCGGACTGACAGTGCCCAGGTCGGCCGGTCAGTGACGCCGGGAAGTCAACCACCACTCAGGGTTCCAGCAGGCGGTGAGGGCCCGGACCGTGGTCCGCGAGCGTGTCCGCGGGGTTGACCAGCGCGCACTGCTCGAAGGACAGACACCCGCAGCCGATGCAGTCGGTGAACCGGTCGCGCATCCGCTCCATCTTCTCGATGCGGGCGTTGATCTCCCTGCTCCAGCACACCGACGCGTTCATCCAGAACTCCCGGGTGGCGGGCTCGCCCTCCGGCAGGAAGCCCAGCACCTCTCCGATCACCGACAGCGGCATGCCAACGCTCTGTGAGGCGCGGATGAACGCCACCCGGCGCAGAGTGCTGCGGTGGTAGCGGCGCTGGTTGCCGTCGGTGCGACGGCTGGTTATGAGTCTCTGACGCTCGTAGAAGCGCAGCGCAGAGGCAGGGACGCCGCTGCGACCGGACAGCTCCCCGATGGTCAACTCCTGAACAACGTCCAAATCCGACATATCGCTCAGCCTAGCTTGACTTAAACCTTTGTTTAAGCACGAGGCTGTTCACACGGCGCGACGAGCGCCGCACTCTCCAGCAACCCCGAGGAGCCCTGTCATGTCCGAGCAGCCGATCAGGCTCGTTGTCATCGTCGGCAGCGTCCGGTCGGGCCGGTCCGGCCCGACCGTCGCGAACTGGTTCGCTCGCCAGGCCCGCCGGCACGGAGAGTTCGAGGTCGATGTCGTCGACCTGGCGCAGGTCCCGCTCCCCATGACGATGCCGGATTTCGGGTCGGCGCCGCCCCCTGGGGCGGCACAGGCTCTTGAGAACCTGACCCCGCGGTTGGACGCCGCCGACGTGTTCGTCGTCGTGACGCCGGAGTACAACCACAGCTTCCCCGCGTCCCTGAAGAACGTCATCGATTGGCATCACCGGCAGTGGCAGGCCAAACCGGTCGGCTTCGTCTCCTACGGAGGTCTGTCCGGCGGGCTGCGGGCGGTGGAGCACCTGCGTCTGGTCTTCGCCGAACTACACGCGGTGGGGATCCGGGACACCGTCAGCTTTCACGGCGCCGGCCAGTTCGATGACAAGGGCGACCCGGCCGACCCGGAGGGCTGCATGAGCGCCGCCAACCTCATGCTTGACCGGCTCACCTGGTGGGCCAGGACATTGCGCGACGGCAGGACCACCCGCCCTTACGCCGCCTGACCCGCACGCACAGAACGCGACCTGCCCGCCCCGAGCAAAATCCACGGAGACAGCAATGACCGAGACAATACGTCAGTGGATCAGGCAGCATGCCCATGCCCTCACCACCCTTGCCCCCCACGACCCGCTGGCCGATCTGGCGGCCCTGCGCGACCTGACGCGTGATACCACGGTCGTCGCCCTCGCCTCATCGGCCCGCCAGGCCCACGAACTGTCGGCAATCGCCCATCGCATGCTGAGATTCCTGGTCGAGGAGATGGGGTTCCGCTCGATCGCTCTGGAAGGCGACAGCGCCGCACGCCTGAACCTCGACGAGTACGTCCGCACCGGCCGGGGCGACCCGCATACGCTCCTGGCCGACGCCCGGTCCTTCTGGCAGACCGAGGAGATCGTGGGGGTCATCCGATGGATGCGCGCCTACAACGAACGACACCCGGACGACCCGGTCCGCTTCGCCGGCGCTCCCGACCGAGCCCCCCTGAAACCCGGCAATCTGCCGGAGATGGTCGGCGACGCCATCGAACAACGCCTGGCCGAGGACACAATCTGGTGGCACGACCACACCGGAGACAAGATCGTCTACTGGGGCGGTCTCGCACACATGGTCAACGGCGCCACCCGGACGCTCTCCCCATCGCTCACGCACCGCAACGCGGGCAGCTACCTACGCGAACGCTTCGGCAGCGGTTACCTGTGCATCGGACTGACCTTCCACCACGGGTCGCTGCCCTTCCATGTCCCCGCCCCGCCGCCCGACTTCGCCGAGACACCTCTGGGCGATGCCGGCCTGGACTCCTTCTTCCTGGACCTGCGCGCGCAGAGCCCGGCCCCGGTTCGCGCCTGGCTCAACACCCCGGCCAGAACCCGGCTGATCGGCCCCGTCTACGACCCCGGCAACGACGCCGCCCACCACCTAACCGGCGGTTCACTCGCCGACTGGATGGACATCGTCGCCCACCACCGGCAGGTGACACCCGTCCGCCTCATCGGCCACTGATCCGCCGGGGCGTCAGGCCCTCGCGAGCCTCCTTCAAGCTGAGATGTTCTCCCGGCAGTCGATCTTCGGATGGCTACTGTCAACTTCGATGACGCGACCACCGATATTTCGACGTGAGTCAAAGTGACAGTGCCCAGGTCAGGGGCGGGTCTCACTGTCATCTTCGCTGCTTCCAGACATCAGTTGTTGTCTGACGGCCTTGCAGATGTCAGTACGGCACCAGGGATGTCAGTGCATCCGGCAGTAGACCATCGGAGATGTCAGTGGGCACGTGTGTCGCAGGAGGTTCGGCCCGGGAGATGGTGGCGATCTGGCCCCGGCGGCCGGCGCCGGCGTCACCGGCGGCCGCGCGGTCGATCGTTGCCCGGCGTCAGCCGCTCCGCGATCCACAAATACGTCCCCGAGCTCGCGAGCGGCCGACCTGCCGTCGATCCGATGTCCCTCCGTCAGTGGGGCTCATCGACGCGTGCATGGACAACGACGCCGGTGTCGAGACAGTGAACGGTAATCGTCACCGGGCCGTTCTTACGCGCAGTATCCGACGAGCTGGCTGGGATCAGATCGCAAAATGCGCCGGTGAGGCGGCGGGTCATGAGGTCGATCATGGTGGTGTGGATCGTGGCTTGGGACCGGGCGGCGGTGGGCCATCAGTCGGCCGGTAGACGTCACCTACGACCGGCTGGTGGCCCTGCATGGCACCGCGAGCTCGAACATGAGGCGCCGGTGTCCGGCCTGTCTGGATGCGCTATTCGGGCTCGACGAACTGCATGTCGAGCTGGATCTTGATGGAGTCACCGAGGACAGCGAGGGCGAAGCCGAGACCGAAGTCGCTACGACGGATGTCGCCCTTCGCCTCGAAGCCGGCGTGCCGGCGTCCGTCCACGGTGGAGTGCTCGACACCGCCGAACTCGACGTCGAAGGTGACGGAGCGGGTCACCTCGCCGATGGTGAGGTCGCCCTCCATGGTCCAGTCGTCGCCGTCGCCGTCGATCCTGGTGGAGCGGAACGCCATGGCCGGGTGGTTGGCGACGTCGAGCATGTCGGGGCCGCTGACGTGGGCGTCGCGGTCGGCGTTGCCGGTGTCGATCGAGGCAAGCGCGACGGTGGCGGTGACCGCGCTGCCGTCGAGGGTCTCGCCGACGATGAGGTCCGCCTCGAAGCGCCCGAACTGGCCGCGCACCTTCGAGATGCCGAGATGGCGGATCGTGAAACCGACCGCTGAGTGGAACGGGTCAAGGGTCCAGTGCCCGGCACGGAGCGGCAGGGCAGTCGTGGTCGTCGTGGTGGTCTTGAAAGTCATGCCCCCAACCTGGCCCGGGCGTCGGCGTGCAGGGAGGCCGGGCTGAGGCTGGCCCTGACAGGGCGACGATGAGCGCGCCGCGGGCCGGTAGGTTGCGGATGTGAGCGTCAACGAGCTGGGCGCGTTCCTGCGGAGCCGCCGAGAGGCCATCACTCCCGCCGACGTAGGGCTTCCCACAGGATTCCGGCGGCGGACCCCGGGGCTGCGCCGCGCCGAACTTGCCACACTGGCGGGGGTCAGCGTCGAGTACCTCGCACGGCTGGAGCAGGGCCGCGACCGGCGTCCGTCACCACAGGTGCTCGGCGCGCTCGCCGACGCCCTGCGGATGTCCACCGACGAGCGTTTCCACCTGCGGCTCTTGGCGAAGGCGACCGAAGGCGGCAGCGCGTTCGTCTGCCCTTCGGCTCAGCCACCGGTCGTGTCCATCCGGCCGACGGTGCGGGCCTTGCTGGACAAGCTGGAACCCGCCCCGGCCGTGCTGATCAACCGGATCACGCAGGTGCTCGCGTACACCACGGGCTTCGAGCGGCTGGCCCGGCCTACCGGGCTCCTGGACGCGGCCGAGCCCAGCTTCGTACGGTTCCTGTTCACCGACCCGCGCGCCCGCGACGTCTACCCCAACTGGAACGCCGTCGCGACCCAGCAGGTCGCCATCCTCAAGCACGCGGCCGGTCTCGCCGACCCGCACGTGGCGAACCTCGTTGACGAGCTCACCGTCACGGCCGGGCAACTCTTCGCTGAGCGGCTCACGACGCCGGGCCTCCCCGAGCGGGCCGGTGTCCAGCTCTGGACGCATCCGAAGGCCGGGGAACTGCGCCTCGCGTACGAGGCGCTCGAACTCTCCGACGACCAGCGCCTGATCGCCTACTTTCCGGCGGACGAGACGTCGTCGGCCACGCTCGATCGCCTGGCCGGCCGTCACCCCGGCACACTCCGCGTCGTCAACGGCTGACCGCGGATGTTCGCCTGCCGAGGGTTCCGCCGTTCGTTGGGCGGCCTGTTCCCGGTGGGCTGCTCCGATGGCCGGGTCGGTGAGAGTCAGGGGCACGGCAGAGGCGCTGACGCATCGGCGGGTGGCCGGTGACCAGGAACGCGAACCGCAAGGTGACGATCACCCACGCTGTTTTCGTGATCAACTTCTAGTGACAGGCGACAACCACATGAGATTGAGCACGTTCCGCATTGGAGGTGAGCTCAGCGTGCAGCGGGTCGGCTTCGGGGCCATGCAACTGCCGACCGAACCCCGACCCGCTCGGGAGGCCGCCATCGCTGTGGCCCGGCGCGCCGTCGAGTTGGGCGTCACGCTGATCGACACCGCGCACCTGTACGGCTGGGGCGCCAACGAGGAACTCCTCGCCGAGGCACTGCATCCCTATCCGGACGACCTGCTCATCGCGACGAAGGTCGGGGTCGCGCCGCCGAACCCCCCGCAAGACGCGGCGATCTGCGGACGGCCCGACTTCCTGCGCGATCAGGTCGAGCAGGGCCTGCGTCGGCTCCGGGTCGAACGGCTCGAGCTGCTCCAACTGCATCGCATCGATCCGACGGTGCCGCTCGCCGACCAGCTGGAGGCGCTGCGCGAGCTCCAGGTCGCGGGCAAGATCGGCCACATCGGCCTGTCCGAGGTCACCGTCGCCGAGCTCGAGGAGGCGCGGCAGATCATTGACGTCGCGAGCGTGCAGAACCGCTACAACGTACTCGATCGCGAACACGAGGCCGTGCTCGACGCCTGTGCCGCGGCGGGGATCGCCTTCCTGCCTTGGCGGCCCATCCATCCCGCGGTATCGAAGGCGACGGCGGAAATCGCCGCCGTGGCGGCCGAACTCGGCGCCACCGCAGCGCAGGTCTCGCTCGCGTGGCTGTTGCACCGTTCGCCGGTCATGCTGCCCATTCCTGGCACCGGCACGATTGGGCACCTGGAAGAGAACGTCGGCGCGGCGAACCTGCGGCTGAGCGACGATCAGTGTCGGCGGCTCGATCGCATCCACCCGCGATGAGACGTGATGACAGCTTCGTTGGCGACAGGTCCGCCGCGAGTCGCGTCCTCGCCGGAATGACCCGCGCGCAGCAAAACCAGAACCATGCACGCTCATGACACTTGATCTTCGGCTGGGTACTGCGAACTTCGGGCTCTGGCGCTGATCTTGTTGCGCGGCGGATTCGACTTGACGGTCCTGCGGCTCTTGGTCAGGTTCGTCTCAGTCTTCGTCGGCCGCTAACGAAACAGCGGGACGGCGGTCTCGTCAGCGGCCGACGAAGACCGCTGTCCCGCTGTTTCGGTCTGTGACTACAGGTGAGGCGCATCTCCGTCTCAAGGCGGTCGGCTAACCAGATGAGGTCCGCACTCAAGATCGCCCATCCCATGCCGATGGTTCAGGGACGATCGTAGAGAGCCCACCGATCAAGGTGCATGAGCGCCCGCGCGTAGGCGCGCTCGCTTGTCTGAGCGGTCAGTCCGGCGAAGAATACGTGCTCAGCCGCGAGACGCTCAGCGTCCGCGAGGTTGGTCGGCGGACGGGACACAACGAAGCCGGTGGCAAGACCGATCACGGTGGGTTCGGCCCCGTGCTGGTCATACCAGCGGTGAGCTGCCGCGACCAGCAACTCAGGCTCATGTCCGGACGAATAATAAGAGTCCAGGTAGGCGAACGCGGCCCATGGTTCGGGCCGCGGCAGGACAACTAGGTCCTGCGGCTGCCCAAAATGGGCAACGTCATACCCATCAAGGTTGTATCCCTCCTCCCCAGTGCCGAGATCCCCAGAAGCCCTCCGAGCGCTAATCTCGGCGATGCGAGCGTCGACGTCGACCGCTGCGGATCTGGCCAGCACATCGGCTGGCGCGTTGCGTGGGTCAGTGGGAAAGAAAAGCTCCAGTTCCGAGGCGTATATCCGGTCCAGCGTAAGGACAGGATAGTGATCCGGCAGCGCAGTCCGGACCTGCCGCCACAGCTGTTGCCCGTCGCCGGTGATGTGAACGACCAAGACAGGCCCGCCAAGAACCAGAACCTCCTCGGCGGGATACGACTCGAGGCCAGCGGCGCTCAGGATCTCCTTCATGGAACGACTCTAGGGGGTGCTTGATCAGTTGCGGCAGAATCACAAGCCACCCCGGCCACCGCACCCGCATAGTCTCCCCGGTCCTGGAGGCATCGCCCCAGCCGATGTCGCCAACGGCCTGACGGAGATCCGGGCCTCCGTCGGTCCCTTCCTCTGCCTACAACGCCGCTCGCCGCCACCGAGACGGGAAACAGATCAACTGACGAAATCTGGCTCTAGGCAGTGTTTTGTGGATCAGAAGGAGTGTTTAGCCGCCTGATTCGCCGATTCGGGCAGCACGGTGAGCTCGGGCGTGGCTCGATGGGTACATGGTTCGTCGCCATGAGTTAACGGATGCTGCGTGGGAACGTGTCGCACCGCTGCTACCGGCCAATCCGGGGCGGGGTGGTCGCTGGCGGGACCACCGCCAGGTCCTCAACGGCATCGTGTGGAAGATCCGCACCGGTGCCGACTGGCGGGACATCCCTGAACGGTACGGTCCCTGGCAGACGATCTATCAGCGGTTCCGTCGCTGGTCAGCGGACGGGACGTGGCAACGGCTGTTGGAGCATGTCCAGGCTCATGACGATGCGGCAGGCGCGGTGGACTGGTCAGCGGTGTGCGTCGACTCGACCATCGTGCGGGCCCATCA